>NZ_BAAJNP010000027.1:0-281 GCF_054558395.1 Pseudomonas sp. No.117 | reverse complement strand
GTTAGACGATTGGGTCTGTAGCTCAGTTGGTTAGAGCGCACCCCTGATAAGGGTGAGGTCGGCAGTTCGAATCTGCCCAGACCCACCAATTGTTGTGGTGTGCGCCGCGGTCGGAACAGGTTGCTTGATCTGCTACGGGGCCATAGCTCAGCTGGGAGAGCGCCTGCTTTGCACGCAGGAGGTCAGGAGTTCGATCCTCCTTGGCTCCACCACTATCAAATCGTCGTAAAGCTCAGACATGAGCGTTTGATGCACCGTCTGGTGTAGCCCAAACTCTGATG
>NZ_BAAJNP010000026.1:0-303 GCF_054558395.1 Pseudomonas sp. No.117 | reverse complement strand
ATAGAAGAGCAATTGAGTTAGATAGACTCAAGGTAAGACGATTGGGTCTGTAGCTCAGTTGGTTAGAGCGCACCCCTGATAAGGGTGAGGTCGGCAGTTCGAATCTGCCCAGACCCACCAATCGATGGGGCCATAGCTCAGCTGGGAGAGCGCCTGCTTTGCACGCAGGAGGTCAGGAGTTCGATCCTCCTTGGCTCCACCATCTCCACCCGCGTCTGCCAACACAATTGCTTGAAAAGCTCAGAAGTGAGCCTTTGACTTCCTCCTTCACTTGGTGAAGAGGGAAGAGCACAAAAGCTGACT
>NZ_BAAJNP010000025.1:0-356 GCF_054558395.1 Pseudomonas sp. No.117 | reverse complement strand
GTAGGAAAGCGGCAGAGCCTCCTCGGGCAGGCGCGCCAGACGGCGAATCGGGAATTGTAGAAAACTCATCCCCTTGGCGGCGAGTCGTTTATAGAACAGTGCACGTTGTGCCGGGGGAAGGCCGGCGAAACGAAGGGCCATGTCTGCCTGGGTATCAAATGTCATGTCAAACCGCCTCGAGTTCGGTCATGAGGTCCTGCAGCTCGCTGAAATCAGCGGCTACGGCCGTCTGGTCGTGAGTAAGCGCCTGCGCGTAGTCGCCCAGGGTCTCGGCCTGGAACAGCAGCATCAGCGGCGCCTTGAGGTTCAACTGCGCCTGTACCCGCGCCGTCACCTGGGTGGCGAGCAGGGAATGG
>NZ_BAAJNP010000024.1:0-388 GCF_054558395.1 Pseudomonas sp. No.117 | reverse complement strand
AGTCTTGCCCGATTGCCAAGGGCGCGGCACCAGGCCGACGAAGGCGGTGCACTATCGGGCACTGCCGAAGTCACGGCTGTGCAGCAGGGCCAGCAGATGCCGTGACAGCACCTCGCCGATTCCGCCGATGCTCTGCAGCAAGGTGCGGTCGCGCTTGAGCTCATCGTGTCGGTCAATGTGGTTGTCGATGTCCTGACGCACGCGCTCGGCCTCCTGTTGCAACGCCTTCACCAGGTTGTCGATGGAAGCCAGCACGCCCAGGCTGCCGCTGACCGCGGCCTTTTCGCGGCGATTGAGCTCACACTGCAGATCCTCTTGCAGGGCTTCATGGCGGGCAATAAGAGCCTTGAGTTCGCGGACCTCGCGTCGCTCCGGCGTCCAGGGCCGC
>NZ_BAAJNP010000023.1:0-388 GCF_054558395.1 Pseudomonas sp. No.117 | reverse complement strand
CCGGCCCTGGACGCCGGAGCGACGCGAGGTCCGCGAACTCAAGGCTCTTATTGCTCGCCATGAAGCCCTGCAAGAGGATCTGCAGCGTGAGCTCAATCGCCGCGAAAAGGCCGCGGTCAGCGGCAGCCTGGGCGTGCTGGCTTCCATCGACAACCTAGTGAAGGCGTTGCAACAGGAGGCCGAGCGCGTGCGTCAGGACATCGACGACCACATTGACCGGCACGACGAGCTCAAGCGCGACCGCACATTGCTGCAGAGCATCAGCGGAATCGGCGAGGTGTTGTCACGGCATCTGCTGGCCCTGCTGCACAGCCGTGACTTCGGCAGTGCCCGACAGTGCACCGCCTTCGTCGGCCTGGTGCCGCGCCCTTGGCAATCGGGCAAGACC
>NZ_BAAJNP010000022.1:0-455 GCF_054558395.1 Pseudomonas sp. No.117 | reverse complement strand
AGGCCGAAGTCCTCGAAGCCCATCTGCGCCTGCTTCCAGCGGATCATGCCGTAGCCGTCGTCGCGCAGGATGATGACCACCAGGTTCATCTTCAGGCGCACCGCGGTTTCCAGCTCCTGGCTGTTCATCATGAAGCCGCCGTCGCCGCACACCGCCACGATGGGGGTTGTGGGATGGACCAGGCGCGCGGCCATGGCCGAGGGCAGGCCGGCGCCCATGGTGGCCAGGGCGTTGTCCAGCAGCACCGTGTTGGGCATGTAGGCCTTGTAGTTACGGGCGAACCAGATCTTGTAGATGCCGTTGTCCAGGGCGACGATGCCGTCGGAGGGCAGCACGTTGCGCAGGTCGGCCACCAGGCGCTGGGGGTAGACCGGGAAGCGGTCGTCGGTGGCGCCTTCGGCGACGTGGGCCTCGTTGGCTTCGCGGATGGTCAGCAGGCGGTCGAAGTCCCAGGT
>NZ_BAAJNP010000021.1:0-464 GCF_054558395.1 Pseudomonas sp. No.117 | reverse complement strand
ACAAGGAATATAAGACTCATGATGAAGGCCTCCGACCTGGTCGTTCGCTGCCTGGAAAACGAGGGTGTGGAATACATCTTCGGCATCCCCGGCGAAGAGAACCTGGACCTGCTCGAATCCCTGCGCCGCTCCTCGCAGATCAAGCTGATCCTGACTCGCCACGAGCAGTCCGCCGGCTTCATGGCCGCCACCTACGGCCGCTTCACCGGCAAGACCGGTGTCTGCCTGTCCACCCTTGGCCCCGGTGCCACCAACCTGGTCACCGCCGGCGCCTACGCCTACCTCGGCGGCATGCCCATGCTGATGCTGACCGGCCAGAAGCCGATCAAGAAATCCAAGCAGGGCCGGTTCCAGATTCTCGACGTGTGCCGCATGATGGCGCCGCTCACCAAGTACACCCACCAGTTCGCCTCCGCCGACAACATCCCGTCGCGCATCCGCGAGGCCTTCCGCCTCGCCGAGGA
>NZ_BAAJNP010000020.1:0-541 GCF_054558395.1 Pseudomonas sp. No.117 | reverse complement strand
AGAAAAGCCCGGCTCCGTGCACCTGGAGCTACCGGAAGACATCGCCGACGAGCACACCGAGAGCCTGCCGGTCCCGCCGAGCCTGAGCCGTCGCCCGGTGGCCGAGGCCAAGGCCATCGCCGCCGCCGTCTCCAAGCTGGAGAACGCCCGCAGCCCGGTGCTGGTGCTGGGCGCCGGCACCAACCGCAAGATGACCGCCCGCGTCCTGCGCCAGCTGATCGAGAAGACCGGCATCC
This sequence comes from Pseudomonas sp. No.117, assembly GCF_054558395.1. NCBI lineage: Bacteria > Pseudomonadati > Pseudomonadota > Gammaproteobacteria > Pseudomonadales > Pseudomonadaceae > Pseudomonas > Pseudomonas sp. No.117. The sequence continues at coordinate 305 of NZ_BAAJNP010000020.1, read as the reverse complement.
CCTTCGTCACCACCCAGCTCGGCAAGGGCGTGGTCGACGAGCGCCATCCGCGCTTCCTGGGCAACGCCGCCCTCTCCGCCGGTGACTTCGTCCACCGCGCCCTGGAGTCGGCCGACCTCATCGTCAACATTGGCCACGATGTGATCGAGAAGCCGCCGTTCTTCATGACCCGCGGCGGTACCGAGGTCATCCATATCAACTTCCGTTCCGCCGAAGTCGATCCGGTGTACTTCCCCCAGGTCGAGGTGATCGGCGACATCGCCAACGCCATCTGGGAGATCAAGGAACGCATCGAGGTCCAGCCA
>NZ_BAAJNP010000019.1:0-541 GCF_054558395.1 Pseudomonas sp. No.117 | reverse complement strand
GGAAAAGCCCGGCTCCGTGCACCTGGAATTGCCGGAAGACATCGCCGACGAGCACACCGAGAGCCTGCCCGTCCCGCCGAGCCTGAGCCGCCGCCCGGTGGCCGAAGCCAAGGCCATCGCCGCCGCCGTCTCCAAGCTGGAGAACGCTCGCAGCCCGGTGCTGGTGCTGGGCGCCGGCACCAACCGCAAGATGACCGCGCGCGTCCTGCGCCAGCTGATCGAGAAGACCGGCATCCCCTTCGTCACCACCCAGCTCGGCAAGGGCGTGGTCGACGAGCGTCATCCGCGCTTCCTGGGCAACGCCGCCCTCTCCGCCGGTGACTTCGTCCACCGCGCCCTGGAGTCGGCCGACCTCATCGTCAACATCGGCCACGATGTGATCGAGAAGCCGCCGTTCTTCATGACCCGCGGCGGTACCGAGGTCATCCACATCAACTTCCGTTCCGCCGAAGTCGATCCGGTGTACTTCCCCCAGGTCGAGGTGATCGGCGACATCGCCAACGCCATCTGGGAGATCAAGGAGCGCATCGAGGTCCAGCCG
>NZ_BAAJNP010000018.1:0-556 GCF_054558395.1 Pseudomonas sp. No.117 | reverse complement strand
ACGGGTTGGGTTGCGCCATAGCGCGCCAGGACCAGGCTGTCCTGCTTGTCGGTCTTGCCCTGTATGCCCAGGCTACGCGCGTAACTGCGTACCCAGGCGGGATTGAGGACGAATACCTGGACACCTCGATCATGTAGGTAGTGGGCGAGCGGCTCGTGATAGACGCTGGTGGCCTCGAGAAAGACCTGCAGTTGCTCCACCGCCTCACCCGTCTGGGCACAACACCAGTCGACAAGCTCGGCGAATCCCGTCGGCCGGTTGGTGAAGACCTTGGTTTTGACTTTCAGGCTGTGGACGTCACGCAGCCACAGACAATCGAATTTCTGCTTGCTGATGTCGATACCGATGATCGCCATTTCTCGCTCCTTGCCTTGTGCATACAGCCTCACTCCCGAGGAGGGGCTTGGATACCATTCAGGATGTGGAGAAAGGGAGCCGGCGGGCACACTCTACGACACAGCATCGAGTGCTCAGGTTGGGTAGGTGCTTAGCCGGCTCCGGGTCATGAGGTAGCTAATCCCATTACCCCGGAGAGATACAAGGTTGGGTTGAGCGC
>NZ_BAAJNP010000017.1:0-944 GCF_054558395.1 Pseudomonas sp. No.117 | reverse complement strand
GCCCGGCAGCTCCAGCGCCGTCTCCCGGGTGGCACGCTGGTGGTTGAACATCACCTGGAACAGCGGGCTGTGGCTCAGGCTGCGCTGCGGTTGCAGGGCCTCCACCAGTTGCTCGAACGGCAGGTCCTGGTGGGCTTGGGCCGCCAAGGCGGTGTGTTTCACCTGCTGCAACAGGTCGAGAAAGGTCAGCTCCGCTGCGAAGTCGGCCTTGAGCACCTGGGTGTTGACGAAGAAGCCGATCAGCCGCTCCGTTTCCACCCGGGTGCGGTTGGCGATCGGCACGCCGACCCGGATGTCCGGTTGGCCGCTGTAGCGATGCAGCAGGGTCTGGAAGCTGGCCAGCAGGAGCATGAACAGGGTGACGCCCTGCTCCTGCGCCAACGCCCGTAGCGACCGGCCCAGGCTTGCATCCAGTACGATCCTCAGGCTGTCACCGGCCAATTGCTGCACCGCTGGGCGTGGGTGGTCCGTCGGCAATTCCAGCACCGGTTGCTCGCCGCCCAGTTGGGCCTGCCAATAGGCCAGTTGCCGCTCCCGCTCGCCCGCCTCCATCCAGCTGCGCTGCCAGAGGGCATAGTCAGCGTACTGGATCGGCAAGGCGGGTAGCTCGACCTCATCACCCGACTGGAAGCCGCGATAGAGCTGCAGCAGTTCTTCCACCATGATTGGCGTGGACCAGCCATCGGCGACGATATGGTGCAGGGTCAGCACCAGTATCCGCTCCTCGCCGGCGCCTTCCAGCAACAGCACCCGCAGCAGCGGTCCCTCTTGCAGGTCGAAGGGCGTGGCGATCTCGGCGTCGATCTGCGCTTGTAGCTCAGTCTCGTCACCCTCGGCCAGGCGTGCCTCGCGCCAGGCCAGGGCCTGGCTGGCGTGGATCTCCTGGTGGGGCTCGTCACCCTGCTGGCGGAAGGTGGTGCGCAAGACCTCGTGCCGCTCGATCA
>NZ_BAAJNP010000015.1:0-1790 GCF_054558395.1 Pseudomonas sp. No.117 | reverse complement strand
CCCCCCAACTCGAAGAAGTTGTCGCTGCGCGCTACCCGCTCCACTCCCAGCACCTCGCGCCAAATCGCCGCCAGGATGCATTCCAGCTCGCCCTGTGGCGCCTCGTGGCGCTGCCGGCCCGCGTCAAGGTCCTGCGCCGGCAGGCCCTTACGGTCCAGCTTGCCGTTCGGCGTCAGCGGCAGGCGCTCCAGCACCACCCAGGCACTGGGGATCATGAAGTCCGGCAGGTGGTCCTTGAGCGACTGCTTGAGGATGGCGCGCAGGGCACCGCTATCCGTCGTGGTCGTCGCGGGGATCACGTAGCCCACCAGTTGCTTGCCGCTGGCACCCTCACGGGCCACTACCACCGCCTCGCGAACCTCGGGCCGTTCGCGCAACCGCGCCTCGATTTCGCCCAGTTCGATGCGATAGCCACGGATCTTCACCTGCTGGTCGATCCGCCCCAGGTAGTCCACCAGGCCGTCGGCACGGGTTCGCACCAGGTCGCCGCTGCGGTACAGCCGCTCGCCATCGCCATGGGGATCGGGGACGAAGCGTTCCGCGGTCAAGCCGGGACGATCCAGGTAGCCCCGGGCGACCCCTTCGCCGCCCAGGTAGAGTTCACCGGCCAGCCCCAGCGGCAAGAGGTTCAGTTCGGCGTCCAGCACCTCGCCCCGGCGCCGCCCCAGCAGGGTGCCAATCGGTGCATAGGCAGCGCCACAGGGCTCCCCACGCCCGGCTTTCCACAGCAGTGGCGTTACCACGGTTTCCGTCGGACCGTAGCCGTTGAACAGGTACTTCGGCTGCAGGCTCTCCCACGCCTGGGCGTAGCTGGCTTCGGGCACCGCATCGCCACCGAAGCAGTAGACCCGCACCGGTGGAGGGTTGCCGACACGCGCGGCGTGCTCGGCCAGTTGCTGCAGGTACACCGGCGGGAAGACCGCCAGGGTGACGCCATGGCGATGCAGCCGCTCATAGGTCTCCTCCGGCAGCCAGAGGTCGTCGTCGCGGATCAGGACGCGGGCGCCGTTGATCAGGGGGTGCATCCAGCCTTCGTGGGCACCGTCGAAGGCGAACGACATGAAGTGCAGTTCGCAATCCTCGGCGCAGGTCTCGTAGCGTTCACCGGTGGCGCGGATGTGCGCGGCCAGCGGGCCATGGGCCACGGCCACGCCCTTGGGCTGGCCGGTGGAGCCGGAGGTGTAGATCACATAGGCCAGGTTGCTGTCCGCCAGGTCCACCGCAGGCGGCTGGCTGGGCAGGTGCTGCCAGGCCTCCGGGCGATCCACCGCCAGGCCACTCACGCCGGCGGGTAGCGGCAGGCGTTCGCTCACGTCGGCCTGGGTCAGTACCAGGGCGGCCTGACAGTCTTCCAACATGTACCTCAGGCGCTCGGCGGGATAGGCGAGGTCCAGCGGGACATAGGCGCCCCCCGCCTTGAGCACTGCGAGGAAGGCCACCATGATCTCCGCCGAACGGCGCATGGCGATGGCCACCCGGACTTCCGGTCCGACGCCCAGGGTACGCAGGTGCTGCGCCAAGCGGTTGGCCTGGGCGTCCAACTCGGCGTAGCTCAGTTGGTGGTCGCCAAAGAGCACGGCGATGGCCGCCGGGGCCTGCCGGGCCTGCTCGGCGATCGCCTCGTGGATGAATGGCCGGGCGGCATGGGGCTGGTCGCGCTGGTCCCAGCGCTGCAGCAGGGCGTCGCGTTCGGCCTCGTCGAGCAGGGGCAGCTCGCCGAGTCGGCGCGTCGGGTCCTGGCAGATCCCCTCCAGCAGCGTGCGCCAGTGGCGCGCCAGGCGCTCCACCGT
>NZ_BAAJNP010000014.1:0-2227 GCF_054558395.1 Pseudomonas sp. No.117 | reverse complement strand
AGGCGACGAAGCTGCGCTGCAACGCGGCCTTGTCCAACGTACCCTGCAGGCGCAGCACCGCCGGGATGTGGTAAGCCGCGCTCTGCGGTTCGAGCTGCCAGAGGAACCACTGCCGTTGCTGGGCGTAGGAAAGCAGCAGGGCATCCTCAGGGAGGCGTGGCAGGATGGGGGTCACCTCGTAGAGATTCACCCCCTGCTGCTTGAGCAGCGCCGCCAGGGCCCTGCGTTCTTTCTGGGTCAGCGATCGGACGGAATTCAGCAGCTCTTGCACCCGGTTCTCTCCTCAAGACGTCAGCGCGTCGATTTCCTCCGTAGTAAGACGTTTGAGCGCCACCAAGGATTTAGCCAACTTGTCCTGTACCTCGGCGCCCTTGCCACTGCGGCCGTCCAGTTGACGCGCCAACTCACCCAGGGTCGGGAATTCGAACAGATCCCGGAGCGCCACCTCGACGTCCAGTCGTTCACGAAGCCGTGTCAGGATCTGGGTCGCCAGCAAGGAGTGTCCACCCAGCGCGAAGAAGTCATCGCCCAGGCCTACTCGCTCGAGCTGCAGTACCTCGGACCACACCGCCGCCAAGGTTCGCTCGAGCGCCGTGCCGGGCGCCTGGAACGCCTGGCGTCCACGCTCTAGATCCGGTGGCGGCAAGGCGCGACGATCCAGCTTGCCATTGGGTGTCAAGGGCAAGGTTTCCAGCACCACCCAGGCCGCAGGCACCATGAATTCCGGCAGCGCCGTTCTGAGCGCCGCTTTCAGGGTGTCGCCCAGGGTATCCGGCGCCGGCCGCTCGGGATCACTGGGTACCACGTAACCCACCAGTTGCAGCCCGCTGGCACCTTCCCGGGCGACCACCACGGCTTGCCGCACCACGGCCTGCTGCAGCAAGCGGGCTTCGATCTCGCCCAACTCGATCCGATAGCCCCGCAGCTTCACCTGCTGATCGATCCGCCCCAGGTAATCCACCTGCCCTTCGCCATCGATTCGGGCGAGATCACCACTGCGATACAACCGCTCGCCATGGCTCTCGGGATCGGGAACGAAGCGCTCCGCGGTGAGACCTGGCCGTCGCAGGTAACCCCGGGCCAGCCCGGCACCGGCTATCGCCAATTCGCCACGCCCCCCCCAGGGAGTCCGACCACCGGAAGGGTCGAGTAGGCGGATACGCAGTCCATCGATGGGCTTACCTAGAGCGATGGTGGGACCGGTAGCCGCAGCGGGCACCGAGTGGCAGCAGGTATCGATGGTGGCTTCCGTAGGCCCATACAGGTTGAGCAATTCTCCGCCCCACTTGTCTCGAAGCACCCGCACCAGCCCGGCAGCCAGGGCCTCTCCACCGCAGCAGAGCAGGCGCAGACCGCGCAATTGCTCGGTACTCGCCAACGGCAACAGCGCCTGGAGCAACGAGGGGGGTAGCTGCAACACCGAGATGCGCTCCCGCTCGACCAGCGGCCACAGGGCACTGAGGTCACGCCCCAGCTCCACCGGGGCGAGGTGCAACTGGGCACCGGCCAGCAAGGGCAGCCAGAACTCCCAGACGGCGGCATCGAAACTCACTGACGTCCGTTGCAGCACTCGCTCGGAAGGCTGCACGTCGAAGCGCTTGAGCATCCAGAGCATGTGATTGACCAGCGCTTGGTGCGAGATGCCGACCCCCTTGGGCCGGCCGGTGGAACCGGAGGTGTAGATGATGTAGGCCAGGTTCTGCGGCTGGACGGCGTCGCTGGCGTCGCACTCGTCGAGGAGCCCCTGGTGCGACGATTCGGCCAGTTCGTCGACGCTCAATACCGGTGTTCGGACTCCAGCAGGTAGGCGCGCCCGCAGCTCGGCCTGGATCAGCAGCAGCGCGCTGCGGCTGTCGTCGATCAGATAGGCCAGGCGCTCGCGCGGATAGTCCGGGTCCAGCGGAACATAGGCACCGCCTGCCTTGAGCACGGCCAGTAGCGCGACGACCAGATCCGGGCTGCGCGTCATGAAAATACCCACCGGCACGTCCGGACCGACGCCGAGCTCGCGTAGGCGACGTGCCAGCCGATTGGCCTGCCGCTGCAGTTCGCCATAACTCAGCGTTCGCTCTCCGTAGCGCACCGCGGGAGCCTCCGGGCACTGGCATGCCTGGGCGTCCAGCAAGCGATGCAGGCACGCCGGGGCCGCCCCTGACGGGGAGCCTTCCAGGTGGCGCAGGTGCATCCGATCGGCCTCGTCGAGCAGGGGCAGTTCGCCGAGTCGGCA
>NZ_BAAJNP010000013.1:0-3376 GCF_054558395.1 Pseudomonas sp. No.117 | reverse complement strand
GCTTGACGATGACCTACTCTCACATGGGGAAACCCCACACTACCATCGGCGATGCATCGTTTCACTTCTGAGTTCGGGAAGGGATCAGGTGGTTCCAATGCTCTATGTTCGTCAAGCAATTCGGTTGGCTGGCCAGACGTTGGTGCATGCCTGGCTGGCCCAATTGGGTCGGTGACAGAAGTGGACAATTCGTCTCGGGTCTTGCGAACCCACGCGCCTGTTTTCGGCGTCGTCTTCCTCACGCTCTGACACGCGGTCAGATTGTTTGGGTGTTATATGGTCAAGCCTCACGGGCAATTAGTATCGGTTAGCTCAACGCCTCACAGCGCTTACACACCCGACCTATCAACGTCGTAGTCTTCGACGGCCCTTTAGGAAGCTCAAGGCTCCAGTGAGATCTCATCTTGAGGCAAGTTTCCCGCTTAGATGCTTTCAGCGGTTATCTCTTCCGAACATAGCTACCCGGCGATGCCACTGGCGTGACAACCGGAACACCAGAGGTTCGTCCACTCCGGTCCTCTCGTACTAGGAGCAGCCCCTCTCAAATCTCAAACGTCCACGGCAGATAGGGACCGAACTGTCTCACGACGTTCTAAACCCAGCTCGCGTACCACTTTAAATGGCGAACAGCCATACCCTTGGGACCGGCTTCAGCCCCAGGATGTGATGAGCCGACATCGAGGTGCCAAACACCGCCGTCGATATGAACTCTTGGGCGGTATCAGCCTGTTATCCCCGGAGTACCTTTTATCCGTTGAGCGATGGCCCTTCCATACAGAACCACCGGATCACTAAGACCTACTTTCGTACCTGCTCGACGTGTCTGTCTCGCAGTCAAGCGCGCTTTTGCCTTTATACTCTGCGACCGATTTCCGACCGGTCTGAGCGCACCTTCGTACTCCTCCGTTACTCTTTAGGAGGAGACCGCCCCAGTCAAACTGCCCACCATACACTGTCCTCGATCCGGATGACGGACCAGAGTTAGAACCTCAAGGTTGCCAGGGTGGTATTTCAAGGATGGCTCCATGGGAACTGGCGTCCCCACTTCAAAGCCTCCCACCTATCCTACACAAGCAAGCTCAAAGTCCAGTGCAAAGCTACAGTAAAGGTTCACGGGGTCTTTCCGTCTAGCCGCGGATACACTGCATCTTCACAGCGATTTCAATTTCACTGAGTCTCGGGTGGAGACAGCGCCGCCATCGTTACGCCATTCGTGCAGGTCGGAACTTACCCGACAAGGAATTTCGCTACCTTAGGACCGTTATAGTTACGGCCGCCGTTTACCGGGGCTTCGATCAAGAGCTTCGCTTGCGCTAACCCCATCAATTAACCTTCCGGCACCGGGCAGGCGTCACACCCTATACGTCCACTTTCGTGTTTGCAGAGTGCTGTGTTTTTAATAAACAGTCGCAGCGGCCTGGTATCTTCGACCGGCATGAGCTTACGGGGTAAACCCTTCACCCTCACCGGCGCACCTTCTCCCGAAGTTACGGTGCCATTTTGCCTAGTTCCTTCACCCGAGTTCTCTCAAGCGCCTTGGTATTCTCTACCCGACCACCTGTGTCGGTTTGGGGTACGGTTCCTAGTTACCTGAAGCTTAGAGGCTTTTCCTGGAAGCATGGCATCAACCACTTCTCCTTCTAAAAGAAGGATCGTCATCAGCTCTCGGCCTTGACCGTCCGGATTTACCTAAACGATCAGCCTACCACCTTAAACTTGGACAACCATCGCCAAGCTGGCCTAGCCTTCTCCGTCCCCCCATCGCAGTAACTAGAAGTACGGGAATATTAACCCGTTTCCCATCGACTACGCCTTTCAGCCTCGCCTTAGGGACCGACTCACCCTGCGTCGATTAACGTTGCGCAGGAACCCTTGGTCTTTCGGCGTGCGAGTTTTTCACTCGCATTGTCGTTACTCATGTCAGCATTCGCACTTCTGATACCTCCAGCAAGCTTCTCAACTCACCTTCACAGGCTTACAGAACGCTCCTCTACCGCATCACCAAAGGTGATACCCGTAGCTTCGGTGCCTGGTTTGAGCCCCGTTACATCTTCCGCGCAGGCCGACTCGACTAGTGAGCTATTACGCTTTCTTTAAAGGGTGGCTGCTTCTAAGCCAACCTCCTAGCTGTCTAAGCCTTCCCACATCGTTTACCACTTAACCAGGACTTTGGGACCTTAGCTGACGGTCTGGGTTGTTTCCCTTTTCACGACGGACGTTAGCACCCGCCGTGTGTCTCCCATGCTCGGCACTTCTGGGTATTCGGAGTTTGCATCGGTTTGGTAAGTCGGGATGACCCCCTAGCCGAAACAGTGCTCTACCCCCCAGAGTGATACATGAGGCGCTACCTAAATAGCTTTCGAGGAGAACCAGCTATCTCCGAGCTTGATTAGCCTTTCACTCCGATCCACAAGTCATCCCCTGCCTTTTCAACGGAAGTGGGTTCGGTCCTCCAGTCAGTGTTACCTAACCTTCAACCTGCTCATGGATAGATCGCCCGGTTTCGGGTCTATTCCCAGCGACTAGACGCCCTATTAAGACTCGCTTTCGCTACGCCTCCCCTATTCGGTTAAGCTCGCCACTGAAAATAAGTCGCTGACCCATTATACAAAAGGTACGCAGTCACCCAACAAAGTGGGCTCCCACTGCTTGTACGCATACGGTTTCAGGTTCTATTTCACTCCCCTCTCCGGGGTTCTTTTCGCCTTTCCCTCACGGTACTGGTTCACTATCGGTCAGTCAGGAGTATTTAGCCTTGGAGGATGGTCCCCCCATATTCAGACAGGGTTTCTCGTGCCCCGTCCTACTCGATTTCATTGATAAGAGCGTTTCGCGTACAGGGCTATCACCCACTATGGCCGCACTTTCCAGAGCGTTCCGCTACTCTCAAATCAACTTAAGGGCTGGTCCCCGTTCGCTCGCCACTACTAAGGGAATCTCGGTTGATTTCTATTCCTCAGGGTACTTAGATGTTTCAGTTCCCCTGGTTCGCCTCTTAACCCTATGGATTCAGGTTAAGATACCTAGGTTATCCTAGGTGGGTTCCCCCATTCAGAGATCTCCGGGTCACAGGTCATTTGCCACCTCACCGAAGCTTATCGCAGGCTATCACGTCTTTCATCGCCTCTGACTGCCAAGGCATCCACCGTATGCGCTTCTTCACTTGACCATATAACCCCAAGCAATCTCGCTGACGTCCAAGGACGCTACCGATCTGCAGGCGTTAGATGAGTGAAGACGACATTTCGCCGAAAACTTGCGCTTGAGTTCGCAAGATTTTACCTTGACGACACTGATTGCCAGTGAAAACAATCAATGCAGTCTACTTCTATCACTTTCCCAATTTTTTAAAGAACAGTTCTGATCAAAGACCAGA
>NZ_BAAJNP010000012.1:0-4431 GCF_054558395.1 Pseudomonas sp. No.117 | reverse complement strand
CGCCGACTCGGCGAGCTGCCGCTGCTCGATGAGGGCGAGCGACACCAGGTGCTTCACCTCTGGAACCAGACCCAGGCGCCTTACCCGCAAGGCTGTATCCATGAGTTGATCGAGGCGCAGGTGCTCGTCCAGCCGGCCGCGGCAGCTCTGGTAGTGGGCGAGCGCGAGTACCGCTATGAGGAACTGAACGAACGTGCCAATCGGCTGGCGCATTTCTTGCGCGAGCAGGGCGTCGGGCCCGAGATACTGGTGGGTATCGCCCTGGAACGTGACGTGGAGATGGTCGTTGGGCTGCTGGCGATCCTCAAGGCCGGTGGCGGCTACGTACCCCTGGACCCTGCCTATCCGGAGGAGCGGCAGGCCTACATGCTCGAAGACAGCCAGGCGCGCCTGGTCCTGACGCAGCGTTCGCTGCTGGCCCGCTTGCCGGCGACTGCCCGGGCGCGAGCCGTCGTGGTGGATGAACTCTCCCTCGCGGACTATCCCGAGCGGAATCCGGCAAGGCTCGCCGGCCTCGACAATCTCGCCTACAGCATCTACACCTCCGGTTCCACCGGCAGGCCCAAGGGGGTACTGATCAGCCATCGCAACGTCGCGGCGCTGATCGGTTGGACCCGAACAGCGTACGATTCCCACGACCTGGATGGGGTACTGGCGGCCACCTCCATCTGCTTCGATCTTTCGGTCTGGGAGCTCTTCGTCACCCTGGCCTGTGGTGGCCGGGTGATCCTCGCGGACAATGCCCTGGAACTGCAACGGTTGCCGGCGCGGAATCAGGTCAGCCTGATCAATACGGTGCCCTCGGCGATCCGCGCGCTGGTGGACGCGGAACTGCTCCCGTCGTCGGTGCGAATCGTCAACCTGGCAGGCGAACCCTTGCCCCAGGCGTTGGTCGAGCGCCTGTACGAGTTGCCGCACATCAAGCGCGTGCACGACCTCTATGGTCCATCCGAAGACACCACCTATTCCACCCACGCCCTGCGGCGTCCGGGCGGGACCGCCAACATCGGCCTGCCGCTGGCGAACAGCGCCGTTCATCTGGTCGACGCCGAGGGGAGTGCCGTGGGCATCGGTATCTCCGGCGAACTCTGCCTGGCCGGCGCCGGCTTGGCCCGTGGTTACCTGGGGAGGCCCGCCCTGACGGCAGAACGCTTCCTACCAGACCCCTATGCGCCGGAGGGCGGTGCCCGACTCTATCGGACAGGCGATCTGGCTCGCCGCCGACCCGATGGGGTCCTCGAATACCTGGGGCGAATCGATCAGCAGGTAAAGGTTCGGGGTTTTCGCATCGAACTGGGCGAGATCGAGGCCAGGTTGCGCGAGCACCCCACGCTACGCGAAGCCACCGTCACGGTGACTGACTCTCTCCACGGCCAACACCTCGTGGCCTATGTCGTACCGGCGGCCGACTGGCCGCTCTCCAAGGCTGCCGAGGATGACGTACGCGCTTCGCTGAAGGCGGCCCTTGCGACACGGTTGCCGGACTACATGGTCCCGGCGATTTGGGTGTTTCTCGCGGCCCTGCCCCTGACGCCGAACGGCAAGCTGGATCGCCGGGCCCTGCCGGTCCCCACGATGGCCGATGACTCGCGGGAATACGTGGCCCCCACGACGACGGTGGAGCAGCGACTCGCGACGATCTGGGCGGAGGTACTCAAGCTCGAACGGGTAGGGCGTGGCGACAACTTCTTCGAACTGGGTGGCGATTCGATCATCTCCCTGCAGGTGGTGGCACGCGCGCGTCAGGCCGGAATCCGCTTCACCGCCAAGGACCTGTTCCGCCACCAGACCATCCAGGGCGTGGCTGCGGTGGCCAGCTTGCACGCCCAGGACACCGACGAGCGGGGACCGGTCGTCGGCAGTGTCCCCCTAACGCCGATCCAGCACTGGTTCTTCGAGCAGGAAATCCCCGCGCGGCATCATTGGAACCAGTCGGTGTTGCTCGAAACGCGTAGCCGCCTTGACCCTCGGATCCTGGGCGAGGCGCTGCAGACTCTCAGCGAACACCACGACGCTCTGCGTACCCGCTTCGTCCTGGACGATCAAGGCTGGCAGGCGAGCGTCGCTCCGCCGGCTCCGGAGGATCAGTTGCGCGTGCTCGGCTTCGCCGATCCGGCGGCATTCGAATGCGTGGCCGACGAGCTGCAGCGCAGCCTCGATCTGGGCGCCGGCCCGCTGCTGCGCGCCTTGCTGGCGGAATTCCCGGATGGCAGTCAGCGGCTGTTGCTGGTGATTCACCACCTGGTGGTGGATGGCGTGTCCTGGCGTATCCTGCTGGAAGATCTGCAGGCCAGTTACGCGGCCCTCGTCGCCGGCCAGCGTCCGCAGCTGCCTGCGAAGAGCAGCGCGTTCCAGGCCTGGGCGCAGCGCCTGATCGAATACGCCCGCAGTGCCGAGGTGCAACGTGAGCTGCCGTTCTGGGAAGCCGGTCGCCAGTGCGCCGCGCAGCGTCTGCCCTGCGATAGGCCCCTGGGCAGCCAGCGCCAGAAGAATGCGCAGCAGGTCAGTACGCGGCTGTCGTCCGAACAGACCCGACGTCTGTTGCAGGACGCGCCGGGCGCCTATCGCACCGAAATTAACGACCTGCTGCTGACCGCCCTGGCACGCGTCCTCTGTGCCTGGAGCGGTCACGAGCAGCTCCTGGTACGGCTGGAAGGGCATGGCCGGGAAGAACTGTTCGACGACCTGGACCTGACCCGGACGGTAGGCTGGTTCACCAGCCTCTATCCGGTGTTGCTGACGCCTGAAACGGGCAGGGCGCAATCGATCAAGGCGATCAAGGAACAATTGCGGCGGCTGCCACGCAAGGGCATCGGTTATGGCCTGCTCCGCTACCTGGGCGATGCCGAGACGCGCCAGCGTCTGGCGGCGGTTCCCCAGGGTGATGTCATCTTCAACTACCTGGGGCAGTTCGACGCCAGCTTCGCCGATCACGAGGGGCTGTTCGTCCCGGCCCGCGAAGGCGGCGGTGCCGCGCTGGGCGAAGAGGCTCCGCTCGGCGCCCTGCTGAGCATCGACGGCCGCGTCTACGATTCCGTCTTGACCCTGGATTGGACCTTCAGTCGGGAGGTCTTCGATGAGGCGCGGATACAGGCCCTCGCCGACGCCTATGGCCGGGAGTTGCAGGCGCTGATCGATCACTGCTGCGAGGCGACTCTGCAGGGTGCCACACCGTCCGACTTTCCCCTGGCCCGGCTGGAGCAGCCTGAACTGGATGCCCTGGCGTTGCCGCTGGCCGACGTGGCCGATCTCTATCCCCTGTCACCGATGCAGCAGGGCATGCTGTTCCATTCGCTGTACGACGGGCAGCGCGGCGACTACGTCAACCAGTTGTGCGTCGATGTCGAGGGCCTGGACAACGCCCGCTTCCAGCGCGCCTGGCTCGAGACTCTGGCGGCCCACGAGCTCCTGCGGGCCCGCGTGATCGACGGCCCGCATGACGCGCTGCTGCTCATTCGCAAGCAGGCGCTGCTGCCCTACGATATCCAGGACTGGCGTGAACGACCCGACCAGGCGAGGGCCTTGGCGGCCTACGCCGAAGCCGATCGCCAGCGCGGCTTCGAGCTGGCGAAGGAGCCACTGCTGCGTATCGCGGTCATTCGCACCGCGGCGCGGCGCCAGCGCCTGATCTTCACCCATCATCACCTGCTGATGGACGGCTGGAGCGCATCGCGGTTGTTCGGCGAGGTGCTGGAGCGTTATGCCGGGCACCGGCCCGCCACCCTGGCGGGCGGCTATCGGGATTACATCGCGTGGCTCGAACAGCAGGATGCCGCGGCCACGCAGCGCTTCTGGCAGGAGCGGACCGCCGTACTGGACGCGCCGACGCGCCTGGTGCAGGCCCTCGGCGACCAGGCGGTGTCCGGCGCAGGGCTCGGCCGCTATTGCCAGCTGTTCAGTGCCGACCATACCCATCGGCTGGAACGGTTCGCCCGGCACCAGCGGGTGACCCTGAACACCCTGATGCAGGCAGCCTGGTTGTTGCTGTTGCGGCGCTACACCGGGCAGGAGGCGGTGTGCTTCGGGGCGACCGTCTCGGGGCGCTCGCTCGAGTTGCCCGACATCGAGCACCAGATCGGCTTGTTCATCAATACCCTGCCCGTCATCGGGCGGCCGTGCGCCGACCAGACCGTGGCGAGCTGGCTCAATGAGGTACAGGCGCTCAACCTGGCCCTGCGGGAGCATGAGCACACCCCGCTCTACGAGATCCAACGCTGGGCCGGACAGGGCGGAGAGCCTTTTTTCGACAGCCTGCTGGTCTTCGAGAACTATCCGCTGTCCGAGGCCCTGGAGCAGGGCGCCTCGGACGATCTGCGCTTTGGTGAGCTGGAAAGCCGCGAGCAGACCCACTATCCGCTGACCCTGGCAGTCAACCTGGGCGAGCAGCTGATGGTGCAATACAGCTACGACGGCGGACGGCTCGACGAGGCC
>NZ_BAAJNP010000011.1:0-66477 GCF_054558395.1 Pseudomonas sp. No.117 | reverse complement strand
TGGGGCAGGTCAACAGGTTATTTCAAATTTATTGCTGACGGACGCTGATGCGGGCGAAAGCCTTCTTGCCGGCCTGACATATATAGGTACGGCCGATCTCGAACAGGAAGCCGCGATCGACCACCTCGCCATCCACCTTGACGCTACCCGCCGCCAGCAGGTCGCGGGCTGCTGCTGCGTTCTTCACCAGTCCAGCCTTGTTGAGGACGGCAGCGACCGGCAGCGCCGCATCGGTTTCCAGCTCGACTTCCGGCAGGTCTTCCGGCAGCTCGCCATCCTTCATGCGGTTGCCCGCGGAACGGTGGGCGGTCTGGGCGGCTTCTTCCCCGTGGAAGCGGGCCACGATCTCTTCGGCCAGCTTGATCTTGATGTCGCGGGGATTGGCGCCCTGCGCAACATCACTGCGGAACTGGGCGATCTCTTCCAGGCTGCGGAAGCTGAGCAGCTCGAAGTAGCGCCACATGAGGGTGTCGGGAATGGACACCAGCTTGTTGTACATGACGCCGGGCGCTTCCTGAATGCCGACATAGTTGCCGAGGGACTTGGACATCTTCTTCACGCCGTCCAGACCTTCGAGCAGCGGCATGGTGAGGATGCACTGGGCTTCCTGGCCATAGGCGCGCTGCAGTTCGCGACCCATGAGCAGGTTGAATTTCTGGTCGGTACCGCCCAGCTCGACATCGGCGCGCAGGGCGACGGAGTCATAGCCCTGGACCAGGGGATAGAGGAACTCGTGGATGGCGATGGGCTGGTTGCCGGCGTAGCGCTTGCTGAAGTCGTCGCGCTCGAGCATGCGCGCCACGGTGTACTGGGAAGAGAGGCGAATGAAGTCGGCCGGCGACAGCTGATCCATCCAGGTGGCATTGAAGGCCACTTCGGTACGGGCCGGATCGAGGATCTTGAACACCTGGGCCTTGTAGGTCTCGGCATTCTCCAGCACCTGCTCGCGGGTCAGCGGCGGGCGGGTGGCGCTCTTGCCACTGGGGTCGCCGATCATGCCGGTGAAGTCGCCGATCAGGAAGATGACCTGGTGGCCCAGCTCCTGGAACTGACGCAGCTTGTTGATCAGCACGGTGTGGCCGAGGTGCAGATCCGGAGCGGTCGGATCGAAGCCTGCCTTGATGCGCAGCGGGGTGCCACGCTCCAGTTTTGTTACAAGCTCTGACTCGACGAGCAGCTCATCTGCTCCACGCTTGATGACCGCCAGCTGCTCCTGGACCGTTTTCATGGGGGCTTCGCCTCTGAATTTCGAAAGCGTGAACCTTATCAAGATGCCCCTAGCAGCCGCCAGCCGGCACGTCGGATCGCCACCCCAAAGGGTTGTGACAGCCAGATTTTGATTATATTTTAGGCAGTTATTCACTTCTTTTAACGTCAGATCATCACTTTAGCTAAATGACGAAGCCAATCCCCAAAAGTCCGTTCTACCCCAAAAGCCACCTCGTGGCCGCCAGCGGGGTGGCCGCACTCTTGAGTCTGGCCTTGCTCGTGTTTCCCTCTCAGCAGGTCGAGGCGAAACGCACTTCCATTAATCTGGATGTTGAACAGGACGCCCGGCGCGTCGTGCAGGGTCAGGATGACCTGAAGGAGCAAGTGCTCGCAGATACTCAAGCCGCGGACACCCAGTCCCCCTCCCCCTTCACCCAGATCGAGCAGGAGCAACCAGCCGAACAGACCGCCGAGGAGGCGCCTGCCGGCGAAGAAGCGGTGGCCGCCACCGCGACGCCTGAGCCGCAGTGGACCACCGAGACGGTGCGCAAGGGCGATACGCTCTCGACGCTGTTCGAGCGCGCCGGCCTGGCCGCTGCCGTGGTGCACGAGGTGCTCGCCAGCAGCAAGGAAGCCAAGAAGCTGACCCGCCTGCGGGTGGGCCAGAAGATCGAATTCCAGCGTGAGCCCTCCGGCGAATTGCTGGCGGTGCGTACCAAGCTCACCGCGCTGCAGACCCTGTCGCTGGTCAAGGGCGACCAGGGCTACGAGATCGAGCACAAGACCGTCACCCCGGACATTCGCAAGGCCTATGCCCAGGGGCGGATCAGCAGCTCGCTGTTCGCCTCGGCGCAGAAGGCCGGGCTGTCCCATGACATGACCATGGCGCTGGCCAACATCTTCGGCTACGACATCGACTTCGCGCTGGACATCCAGGAAGGCGACGAATTCGAGGTGGTGTACGAGGACAAGGTGGTCAACGGCAAGCATGTGGGCTATGGCAACATCCTGGCCGCGCGCTTCGTGAACAAGGGCAAGGCCTATACCGCGGTGCGCTACACCGCGAAGAACGGCACCACCAACTACTACACCGCCGAAGGCGGCAGCATGCGCAAGGCCTTCATCCGCACCCCGGTGGAGTTCTCGCGGATCAGCTCGCGCTTCACCATGGGCCGCTTCCACCCGGTGCTGAACAAGATGCGCGCACACAAGGGCGTCGACTACGCTGCGCCCACCGGTACGCCGATCCATGCCACGGGCGATGGCAAGATCGCCAAGGCCGGCCGCGAGAATGGCTATGGCAACGTGGTGATGATCCAGCACGGCAAGACCTACACCACCGTCTATGGCCACATGAGCCGGATCGCCAAGGGCATGCAGGCCGGGGCTTCGGTGAAGCAAGGCCAGGTGATCGGCTACGTGGGCATGACGGGCCTGGCGACCGGTCCGCACCTGCACTACGAATTCCGCATCAACGGCAACCACGTCGATCCGCTCGGGGTGAAGCTACCCATGGCCGATCCCATCGCCAAGAACGAGATCTCGCGCTTCCTGGCCCAGAGCCAGCCGCTCATGGCCCGCATGGACCAGGAGCGGGCGTCGCTGCTCGCGATGAACAAGCGCTGAGATGGAGCGCTACCTGGGGGTGATGTCCGGCACCAGTCTGGATGGACTGGATATCTCCCTGATCGAGCAGGATGAGCGGACCCGTTTCGTCGCCGCCCTGGGCGTGCCCATGCCGGACGCGCTCCGCCGCGAGCTGCTGGCGCTGTGCGCGCCCGGGGACAACGAGATCGAGCGCATCGCCCGGGCCGAACAGGCCTGGGTCGGGCTGGCCGCCCAGGGTATCGCCGAGCTCCTGGCTCAGCAGGGCCTGACGCCAGCCGATATCCGCGCCGTGGGCAGCCATGGCCAGACCATCCGCCACCTGCCCGCCCAGGGCTATACCCTGCAGATCGGCGATGCCGCCCTGCTGGCCGAACTGACCGGCATCGACGTCATCGCCGATTTCCGCCGCCGCGACCTAGCCGCCGGTGGCCAGGGTGCGCCTTTGGTACCGGCCTTCCATGCCGATCTCTTCGGCCAGGAGCGTCCGCGCGCGGTGCTCAACATTGGTGGGTTCAGCAACGTGACCCTGCTGGCGCCGGGCCTGCCGGTGCGAGGCTTCGACTGCGGACCGGGCAATGTGCTGCTGGATGCCTGGATCCACCATAGCCAGGGACTGCACTTCGACGCCGATGGCGCCTGGGCGGCGCAGGGACAGGTCGTGCCGACGCTGTTGCAGCGCCTGCTGAGCGATCCCTTCTTCACAAAGAGCGGGCCGAAGAGCACCGGCCGCGAGCATTTCAATCTGTCCTGGCTGCAACAGCAGCTGGGGCAGCAGGCCGGCCTAGCGCCGGCGGATGTCCAGGCGACCCTGGCCGAGCTGAGCGCCCGCAGCATCGCCGACAGCATCCGTGCCGCCCAGGCGGTGGACGAGGTGCTGGTCTGTGGCGGCGGCGCGCACAACCAGGATCTGATGGCGCGCCTGGCCCGTCACCTGACACCGGCCGCGGTACTCAGTACCGAGGCCTACCAGGTATCGCCGGACTGGATGGAAGCCATGGCCTTCGCCTGGCTGGCCCATAGATTCTGCGAGCGCCTGCCCGGCAACTGCCCCGAGGTCACCGGAGCCCGTGGACTCCGGGTGCTGGGTGCGCTCTATCCGCGCTAAGGCAAACGCTGCGCCCGATCAGATGGAGAAGGACTGACCACAGCCGCAGGTGGTGGCGGCGTTGGGGTTCTTGATGACGAAGCGCGAGCCTTCCAGGCCTTCCTGGTAGTCCACCTCGGCACCGGCGAGGTACTGGAAGCTCATGGGATCGACGACCAGGTGCACGCCGTCGCGCTCGATGACGGTGTCGTCGTCGGCGGAGTCTTCATCGAAGGTGAAGCCATACTGGAAGCCCGAGCAGCCGCCACCCGTGACGAAGACGCGCAGCTTCAGGCGGGGATTGCCCTCTTCCTCGATCAGGTTCTTCACCTTGGTAGCCGCACCCAGGGTGAACTGCAGGGGGGTCGGGGTGAAGGTTTCAATGGTCATTGCCGTAGTCTCCCGGCTTGCGCCGAACACAATTCAGTGCCGAAATTATCCGCTTGCCCCAGCAAAAGGGTCAACTATTGTGCGACCGCGGGATGCCAGCCGGGACGACCGGAGTGAATGACTTGCCGGCAGCGCCACTCTAATATCGCGCCGCCTGATAAGGAGAACGCCCCGATGCTCTATCTTTGGTTGAAAGCCTTCCACCTGATCGCCCTGGTCTGCTGGTTCGCCGGCCTGTTCTATCTGCCACGCCTGTTCGTCTATCACGCCCAGAGCAGCGATAGCCTGAGCCATGAGCGCTTCTGCTTGATGGAGCGAAAGCTGTACCGCGGCATCATGCTGCCGGCGATGATCCTGACGCTGGTGTTCGGCATCGGCCTGCTGGTGATCAATCCGAGCTGGCTGACCCAGGGCTGGATGCACACCAAGCTGGCACTGGTGGTGGTGCTGATCGGTTATCACCATGTCTGCGGCGCCATGCGCAAGAGGTTCGAGCGCGGCGAGAACAAGCGCAGCCATGTGTTCTATCGCTGGTTCAACGAGGTACCGGTACTGGTCCTCATCGCCATCGTCATCCTGGTGGTGGTCAAGCCCTACTAGGTCCGTCGCCTTCCGAGGCGGACCCCGCCGGTGACCGGCGTGATCTGGAGAAAGCAGTATGCAGCGTTATGCCCTGGTAACCGGTGCCTCGTGCGGGATCGGCCTGGCCCTGGCCGAGGCCCTGGCGCGGCGTGGCCAGCCCCTGATCCTGCTGGCGCGGCGCAAGGACAAGCTGGAGAGCATCGCCGCCGAGCTGGCCCAGCGCTTCGACGTCGAGGTGCTGTACCGGGTCTGCGACCTGGCCGAGCCGCTGCACCTGACCGGCCTGCTGCATGAGCTGGAGCAGAGCGAGAGGGCCATCGGCCTGCTGGTCAACTGCGCCGGGATCGGCAGCGGCGGCGACTTTCTCGCCGCCGACTGGCCGCGGGTGCAGGAGCAGCTGGAGCTGAACATCCTGGCGCTGACTCGCCTGTGCCATGCCCTGGGCCAGCACATGGCGATCCAGGGGGGTGGGCAAATTCTCAACGTCGCCTCCACCGCGGCCTTCCAGCCCATTCCCTACATGAGCAGCTATGCGGCGACCAAGGCCTATGTACTGCATTTTTCCGAAGGCCTGCGCGAAGAACTCAAGGGGCGCGGGGTATCGGTGTCGGTGCTCTGTCCCGGCCCGACCCGGACCGCCTTCTTCAAGAACGCCGGCCTGCACACCGGACGCATGGAGCAGGGCAAGCTGCTGATGTCCGCCGAAGAGGTGGCACTGGCGGCGGTCAAGGGACTGGAGCGCCGCCAGGCGGTGATCGTGCCCGGCTGGCGCAATCGGCTGGGCAGCCTGTTGCCGCGCTTCTTCCCCCGCGCCCTCACCCGCTCGGTGGCGGTACGGATCGGCAAACTGTTCCAGCCGGCGTAACGGTGATCCCGCCCGCGGCACCTGACCCCGGGCGGCGGCCGCTGGTACACTCGACATCTATCCAGCCAGCAGGAGATCGACGTGGATTGTCTGTTCTGCAAGATCGTCGCCGGGGACATTCCGGCCAAGGTGCTCTACGAGGACGACCAGGTCATGGCCTTCCATGACATCGCCCCGCAGGCGCCGGTGCACTTCCTGGTCATCCCCAAGAAGCACATCGCGACCCTCCACGACCTCAGCGAGGCCGACGACAAGCAACTCGCCGGGCACATCCTCTTCACCGCCCAGCGCCTGGCCCAGGAGCAGGGCTGCGAAGAAGGCTTCCGCGTGGCGATGAACTGCAACGCCCTGGGTGGCCAGACGGTCTATCACATCCATATGCATGTGCTGGGCAAGCGGCAGATGACCTGGCCGCCCGGCTAGGTATCCCTCGCCCTTCCATAGCCTGCCAAGGAGATCATCGTGAGATCCAAGCGTCTCTACTCCCCGCTCGATCGGCTGCTGATCCAGGCCGATACCGCCCTGCGTACCCTGACGCCCTTCAGCGGCGCCCCGACCCGCAGTTCGCCGGCCATTCCGCTCAAGGACGCCGAGCTGAGCGACGAGGAACGGCGCCATGCCGCCGGCCTCATGCGCATCAACCATACCGGCGAGGTCTGCGCCCAGGCGTTGTACCAGGGCCAAGCGCTGACCGCCAAGCTGCCGGAAGTGCGCGAGGAGATGGAGCGCGCGGCCGACGAAGAGATCGATCACCTGGCCTGGTGCGAGCAGCGCATCCGCGCCCTGGGTGAGCGCCCCAGCCTGCTCAATCCCCTCTTCTATGGCCTGTCCTTCGGTATCGGCGCTGGCGCCGGCCTGATCAGCGACCGCCTGAGCCTGGGCTTCGTCGCCGCCACCGAGGATCAGGTGTGTCGTCATCTGGACGAGCACCTGGAGAAGCTGCCACCGGCCGATGCCAAATCGCGGGCGGTGCTGGAGCAGATGCGCATCGACGAGGAACAGCATGCCGAGCATGCCCTGGCGGCCGGTGGCTGGCGCTTCCCTTCGCCGATCAAGCAGGGCATGAGCCTGGTGGCCAAGGTGATGACCAAGACCACCTACCGTATCTGAAACGGCACTCGCGCCCATGAAAAAGCCCTGCCTTGGCAGGGCTTTTTGCCGTCTGGTACTTCAGATGTCGAAGAAGACGGTTTCCTGGGGGCCTTGCAGATAGATGTCGAAGCGATAGGCCAGGCGGCCGTCGATCTCGCAGCGACGCGCCAGCAGGGTGCCGCGGCGCTCCGGTTCCGGCAGGTTGTAGACCGGGCAGCGGGCGTTGGCCTCGGCTTCGTCGTCGAAGTAGAGGCGCGTCTGCAGGTGGATGTTGATACCGCGGGCGAACAGGGTGACGTTGATGTGCGGGGCCATGGGCTGGCCGCGCTGGTCGGTCACCTGGCCGGGCTTGACGGTATGCAGCGTCCAGTCGCCGGCATCGAAGGTGGTGGCGGTGCGGCCGAAACCGTTGAAGGCCTTCTCGACGTCATAGACCGGATCGTAGTGGCCCTGGTGATCGGCCTGCCAGAACTCCAGGAAGGAGTCGCGCACCAGGTTGCCGTTGCCGTCGAACACCTGGCCGGTGAGCAGGATGTGCTCGCCGGGGGCGCCGGGCTTGGCCAGCTCGTTCCAGATCTCGACGTCGCGGGTGGGGTTGCCGGCCGCGGCCAGGGCCAGGCCGATGTGCACATAGGGGCCGGCGGTCTGGGAGGGGGTTTCCGGCAGCAGGTCTTGGCGATTGGGCGTCATCTGCGCGTCCTCAGTGGTGTTCGAAGAACGTCTGCCGCGCGCCGCGGGTGACGATGTCGAAGCGATAGGCCAGGCAGTCCATGGGGTTGGCCATGCTCATGTCCAGGCGGGCGATGAGGGTCTGCACGGCATCGGGATTGGCGATGGCCTTGACGATGGGGCACAGCGGGATCAGCGGATCGCCCTCGAAGTACAGCTGGGTGATCAGCCGGGTGGCGATGGCCGGGCCCATGACCGAGACGTGGATATGCGCCGGGCGCCAGTCGTTGCTGCCATTGCGCCAGGGATAGGGGCCCGGGC
The DNA here is from genome assembly GCF_054558395.1 of Pseudomonas sp. No.117. Taxonomy (NCBI): domain Bacteria; kingdom Pseudomonadati; phylum Pseudomonadota; class Gammaproteobacteria; order Pseudomonadales; family Pseudomonadaceae; genus Pseudomonas; species Pseudomonas sp. No.117. The sequence goes on along the minus strand of NZ_BAAJNP010000011.1, from coordinate 58,657 downwards.
GGATGGTGCGGAAGACGTAGTTGCCCTGGCTGTCGGTACGGGTGCGGCCGACGCCGCCGAAGTGGGGGTCGAGCGGCGCCAGGTAGACGTCGTTCTTGTGCCGGTAGCGGCCACCGGCATTGGCCTGCCAGATCTCCACCAGGGAATTGGGCACCGGCTTGCCGAACTGGTCGCGCAGGGTACCGAACAGCACGATGCGCTCGCCCTGGGGCAACTGGCCGGTACCGAAGTTGAGCAGCAGGTCGTTGTCGTGCGGACCCAGGGGCAGCCGCGAGAAATCCGGGCCGGTCCGCTCGGAGGCGGTCTGGTGCTGCAGGCTGACCAGCGCCTGGCGCGGCGAGCGCGGAATGGACGACTTGTAGGCGGGGGTATAGGCCTGGGGATGCCAGGCGCGATCACGGGCGACGTAGCGTACGTCGTGGGGCTTGTTATGCATTGGAATGCTCCACGGAAGAATCAGGGCCAGGAGGGCCGATTCCAGTGTGGCTCAGGGCGCCGCCTGGCTGAATTGAAAGCTGCGCCACGATCCATAACCTAATGGTTATGGGTAAGTTCGCCGGCGACCTCGCGCAGGACGGTGCAGAAACGCTCCATCGCCAGCGACAGGGGTACGCTGCCATTGCGGCAGATGCCCACCGAGCCGCCCGCCTCCCGTACGCCGAGACTCACCTCCACCAGCTCGCCCGTCGCCAGGTCACGGCGGACCGCATCGAGCGGGGCGATCCACAGGGCATCGCTCTGCCGCACGTACTGCCGGCTCAGCGTCGGCGACAGGGTTTCCAGGCGCTGGGCGCTGAGCGGGATACCGCACTGCACGAACAGGCTCTCGGCGTGACGGCGAATGGTGGTACCGGGCAGCGGCAGCACCAGGGGATAGCGCGCCAGGGTCGCCCGGTCGGCCGGCAGGACCTGGCTCAACGGATGACCCGGCCGGACCACCAGGGTCAAGGCTTCGGTATAGAGATGCTCGAACTGGAGGCCGTGGATGTCGGGGCTGTCGGTCATGCGGCCGACCACCAGATCCAGGTCGCCGACCCGCAGCTGGCCCAGCAGGTAGGCACTGGGACCGGTGGCGACATTGACGATGAGCTGGCGGTGGCGGTCGTGCAGCCGCGCCAGCACCTCGGGCAACACCTGGCTTTCCACCGTCGAGAGCACGCCGACCCGTACCAGGCCGCCCGCCTCGCCACCACGCACCAGTTGCATCCCCTCGCGCAGCGCCTGCACGCAGGGTCCGGCATGGCGCAGGAACAGCAGGCCGGCGGCGGTCGGCACGACCTCGCCCTTGCCGCGCTCGAACAGCCGCACCTCGAGAATCTCCTCGAGTTCGCGGATGGTCTTGGAAATGGCCGGCTGGGACACGGCGATGGCATCGGCGGCCTTGGCGAAGCTGCGCTGCTGGGCGATCTCCAGAAAGCACAGCAGGTGCCGGAACTTGATGCGGTTGTCGAGATTCATGGGGCTCTCAAGGCAAGGCTCGGGCCAGAGACTACCACCCGGCGGTCACGCGAAAGCCTTGCAGTCAGCAAGGGCATCCTTTGCTACAGTGCCGCCTCGCCCTCTGGAATGTCCCCATGTCGATCCGTGCCCAGCAGAAGCTGCAAACGCGCCAGGCGCTGCTGGAGTCCGCACGCCTGTTGATGAACAGTGGTCGCGGCTTCGGCAGTCTCAGCCTGCGCGAGGTGAGCCGCCAGGCGGGGATCGTACCGGCGGGCTTCTATCGCCACTTCGCGGACATGGAAAGCTTCGGGCTGGCGCTGGTGGCGGAGGTGGGCGACACCTTCCGCGACGCCCTGCGCCAGGTGCGGCACCACGAGCTGCAGCAGCGCGGCATGATCGAAGCCTCGGTGGAGATCTTTCTCGGCGCCGTGGCCGACAACCGCGATCAGTTCCTCTTTCTCGCCCGCGAGCAGTATGGCGGCTCCCTGGCCGTGCGCCAGGCCATCGCCGACCTGCGCCAGCGCATCACCCAGGACCTGGCGCGCGACCTGCTCACCCTGGGTCGGCTGCCGCAGCTGACGGCGCCGCAGATCGATGTCCTCGCCGACCTGGTGGTGAAGACGGTGTTCGCCACGCTCCCGGAGCTGATCGATCCACCACCGGCCGCGACGCCGCGGCACCTCTGGCCAGCGGCGAAGATGGTGCAGCAGCTCAAGCTGATCCTGATCGGCAGCAAGCACTGGCGGCGCAACGAGCGGACCGACGCCCCAAAAGAGCGCATGGAGCTGCTGGCGACGGCAATGGCGCACCAAATAAGAGCAACCTGAACGCCTGGTCAGGAATCGCTGCCCCAGAAGCAGGCGAATTGCCTGGCTTGGCAGGCCCCTTGCTGGGATGCTGGGCAAAACTGCCAAGAGTCCTGCCATGCTGGTCGTCCAAAGCCGCTGCGCGCCCCGGGATACCTGGGACGCCGAACTCCACCTCACCTATGACGCCCGTAGCAAGAGTCGCCTGAGAGCCACCACCAGTGCCGGCGAAGACGTCGGCCTGTTCCTCGAACGCGGGCAACCGCCGCTGGCCGATGGCGACTGTCTCGAGGCGCGGGACGGCCGTATCGTGCGGGTCGTCGCCCGCCCGGAAAAACTGCTGCACATCACCTGCGCCAGCGCCTTCGAGCTGACCCGCGCCGCCTACCACCTGGGCAATCGCCATGTGGCGCTGCAGATCGGCGACGGCTGGCTGCGACTGCTGGACGACTATGTGCTCAAGGCCATGCTGGAACAGCTGGGCGCCCAGGTCAGCGAGATCGAGGCCGGCTTCCAGCCCGAGCATGGCGCCTACGGCGGCGGCCATCACCACTCGCACCACGGCGAGGAAGGCTTCAACTACGCACCCAAGCTGCACCAGTTCGGCGTCCGCCCGTGAGTCCGCCCTTCGCCCTGCTGCGCCTGGCGAGCCCCCAGTTGCCCATCGGTGGCTACAGCTATTCCCAGGGCCTGGAGCTGGCCATCGACAGCGGCCTGATCCGCACCGCGGCGGACGCCGAGGTCTGGCTGCGCGACAACCTCGAACTCAATCTGGCACGGTTCGAGGCGCCCTTGCTGCTGGCCCATTGCGCCGCGGCCGCGGCAGGCGACTGGCTGCGCCTGAGCGAACTGGCCGACCGCCACAGGGCCAGCCGCGAGACCGCGGAATTCCAGCTGGAAAGCCGCCAGACCGGCTACTCCCTGGCGCAGCTGCTGCTCGGCCTGCCGGAGCTGGACGACGAGAGTCGCAGCCTGCTGGCCGACCTGGCCCCGACCTTCGCCCTGGGCTGGGCGCTGGCCGCCCGCGCCTGGCACATAGCGCCACGCGCCGCGCTGGATGCCTGGCTGTGGACCTGGCTGGAGAACCAGCTGGCGGTGCTGATGAAAGCCCTGCCGCTGGGCCAGCAAGCCGCCCAGCGCCTCACTTCCATCCTGCTGCCGACCCTGGCCGCCGTCGCCGAGCAGGCCGCAGACCTGCCCGAAGCGGCCTGGGGCGGCGCCCCCTTCGGCCTCGCCCTCACCAGCATGGCCCACGAGCGGCAGTACAGCCGCCTGTTCCGTTCCTAGGAGATCCCATGATGAATACCCAACCCCTGCGCGTCGGTATCGGCGGACCGGTCGGCTCCGGCAAGACCGCCCTCACCCTGGCCCTCTGCCGCGCCCTGCGCGAGCGCTACAACCTGGCGGTGGTGACCAACGACATCTATACCCGCGAGGACGCCGACTTCCTGGTGCGCAACGAGGCCCTGGCGCCCGAGCGCATCCTCGGCGTGGAGACCGGCGGCTGCCCGCACACCGCCATCCGCGAAGATGCCTCCATCAACCTGGAGGCAGTCGACCAGCTCAACCGGCGCTTCCCCGGCCTGGACCTGATCCTGGTGGAGTCCGGTGGCGACAACCTCTCCGCCACCTTCAGCCCGGAGCTCTCCGACCTGACCCTCTATGTCATCGACGTCTCGGCTGGCGACAAGCTGCCGCGCAAGGGCGGCCCCGGCATCTGCAAGTCGGACCTGCTGGTGATCAACAAGGTCGACCTGGCCGAAATGGTCGGCGCCTCCCTGGAGGTGATGGATCGCGACACCCGCAAGATGCGTGGCGACAAGCCCTTCGTCTTCAGCAACCAGAAAACCGGCAAGGGCCTGGACGAGATCATCGCCTTCATCGAGAAGCAGGGCCTGCTGACCGCCGCCTAAGAACCTGTTCACGATCTCGCGAGCTAGAGACAAACAAGGCCTGGGCGACCCCACGAAAACACCTGAGGAAGCGGAGTTTACGAGTGGTAAATGAGCATTCCGACGGAGCTGGCCTCCAGGGACTTTTCAACGCCGTTTGGCCGACGCGCAGCAGGTCGTGAACAGGTTCTGACCCCAGGATTTCACCCTCAAGGAGCCCCCATGAAACACACCAAGATCCTCGCCACCGCCGCCCTGCTGCTCGCCCCAGCGCTGGCCTTCGCCCACCCGGGTCATGCCGAGAACGGCCTGGCCGCCGGGGTGCTGCACCCCCTGACCGGTCTCGACCACCTGCTGGCCATGGTGGCCGTGGGCCTCTGGGCGGCCCAGCAGCAGGGCAAGGCGCGCCTGGTGCTGCCCTGCACCTTCGTCGGCACCATGCTGCTCGGCGGCCTGCTGGGCTTCACCGGGCTGGAATTGCCGTTCCTGGAGACCGGCATCGCCGCCTCGGTGCTGGCCCTTGGGCTGCTGGTGGCCCTGGCCGCTCGTCCGCCAGTGGCGGCTGCCGTGGGCCTGACCGCCGCCTTCGCCCTGTTCCACGGCGTGGCCCACGGTCTGGAATTGCCGGAGATGGGCAATCCCTGGGCCTATGCCCTCGGCTTCGTCGCCGCCACCGCCACCCTGCATGGCCTGGGCTATGCCGTGGTGCGCTACCTGCCCCAGGCCGCCACACCGCTGGTACGCCTGGCCGGTATGGCGACCGCCGTGGCCGGCGGCTGGCTGCTCGCCGCCTGACCTTTCAGAGTCTGCTCAAAGGCTCGCGAGCTAGAGACAAACAAGGCCTAGGCGGCCCCACGAAAATGGCTGAGGAAGCGGATCGGACCCGCGCTCGGGTTTACAAATAGTAAATGAGCATTCCGAAGCCATTTTCAACGCCGTTTGGCCGACGCGTAGCAGCCTTTGAGCAGGCTCTCAGGCGATCCCCAGCTGCTGGCGCATTCTCGCCAGCACGCCCTCCTCCGCCACCGCCGGCACCTGCGCGGTGTAGCCACCGAAGCTGGCGAAGCGGCTGGCGAAGTCCACGTCGAGCACGAACCTGTTGTCGAATTGCGCGGAGGCCAGGGGCGCCAGCACCTCGGCGGAATAGGTGTCGCGCGGATCGCTGCCCAGCCGCACCGGCAGGTCGCCGCTCTGCTGGCGATAGGCGACCCAGGGCGAATAGGTGAAGGCTTCCAGCCGCCCACGCGCCAGATCCAGCTCCATTAGCCGCAACAGGCCGTTGCCGCCGGCATATTCGGTCTGATAGTTGATCAGCAAGAGATCCACCGGATGGCCGAAGTCGTTGGCCAGGCGCAGATGACCGCTGCCGTGGTTGTGGCCATTGAGGGTGAGGAAGATCTGGTCGTTGCGGCGGATCAGCCGATTCCACAGCCGTACCCCGGTGTCGTTGCGGCGATTCGACAGCACCGCCTGGCCATTCACCAGGTCGACGATATTGTGCGAGGCGAGGATGGTCGGCAGGTGCGGATAACGATCCAGCAGCCCCTGGGCCCAGTCCAGGCTCTGGTCGGAGGGGCACCAGTCCAGGGTCAGCAGCAAAAAGCCCTGGCCGAGCGCCGAGAAACGATGGGCCTCGTTGAGTCCGGTGGCATCGCGCTCGACGAAGGTCGCCTGCCGCGCGGCGCGCTCGCGGCCGAAGTACTGGGTGAAGAGCTCACGGCCATCGCGCAAGCGATCCTCGGTGTAGAGCTCGACGACGTCATGGTCGCCGGTCATGACGCTATAGGGCACCCCGGCCCGCTCCAGGCGCGCCATGGCATGGCTGGCCAGGGCCCATTCGCCGCGCTGCTCGGCGTTTTCCACCAGGTCGCCCAGGTGCACCACGAAGGGCATGTTCAGGGCCGCGGCATTGTTCGCTAGCCAGTGGGTCTGGGCATGGAAGGCCAGTGCCGGTGGATAGCCAAGGTGGCCATAACGCTCCACCCGCCGGCCGTTGGGCAGCATCTCGTGGTTGTTCTCGCTGTAGTACTGGGTATCCGGCAGGGCACCGAGCACGAAGCTGGTACGCGACGGCAGTGGCGTCAGCGGGGTGAAGGCATGGCGCTCGAACCAGCTGGCGCGGTGTTCCGGCAAGCCATAGCGCTGGGTCGGCTTGCAGGCGGCCAGCAGCGGCAGTGCGGCCAGCGCCAGGCACAGTCGGCGGCGATGGAGATCAGGCGAATCGGTCATGGCGCGGGCCTCAGGGCAGGTAGTAGGCCTGCCAGCGATTGTCGTTGAAGCGACCCTCCAGCACCGGCTGGCGGCTGGCCAGCGGGGTGCCGGCCAGGGCCGCCTGGCTGTCGGCATCGAGCAGGACATAGGCAGGCCGCGCGACCTGGGCGAGCTGTGCGGGCTGGCCAGCGTCGATGAAGGTCGGCAGGGGCACGTCGTAGTCGAGATTCATCAGGTAGCGGAAGGCCTTGGTGTCCTGGCCCAGGCCGAAGAACACCAGTTGCCCCGGCTCACCCTGGCGCAGGCTCTCCAGCCGGGTGACGAAGGCGCGGGTGTCGTAGCGCAGCGCCTGCATGGGGTCCAGTGCCAGCACCACCAGCAGCCATTGCGCCAGGGCCGCCGCCGCCAGCGGCATGCCCAGGCGAAAGGCGCCGCGTTCGCGCCAGGCCGCCACCAGGGCGAACAGCGCGAGGATGCCGAAGGCGCCCAGCAACAGGCGCAGATCCAGCGGCGGCCACCAGCCGGCGGCCTGCAGCTTGGGCTGCTGCAGCTTGACCAGGACCCCGAGCACCAGTGGGAAGACCACCAGCAACGGCAGGAACAGGCGGCGTACCCAGACCAGGGCACCCTGGCCCTGCAGCAGCACCCAGGCGCCCAGGGCGGCGCAGGCGGGGATCGCCGGCAGGATGTAGTAGGGCTTCTTGAAGGTGGGGATGGACAGCGCCACCAGGATCAGCGTGGCGAAGCCAGCGAGCTGGATCAGCAGGCGACTGTCCGCCTGGTCAAGGCGCAGGCGCCAGTGACGCCTTAGCGTCGGCAGGGCCAGCAGCGCCAGGGGAAAGGCCGGCGCGTAGCGATAGAGCCCCAGTTGCAGGAAGTACCACCAGGGATAGCCGGCGCCGTCGGTGTCGTCCAGGCGCCCGGAAACCTGCATGCGCAGCACGTCCTCGACGAAGGGCTGGCCGCCGGTGCGCCAGGCCAGGCCGAACAGCACGGCGCAGCACAGCCCCAGCACCCCGGCGCCGACCAGCCCGTAGCCGAAGCTGCGTCTCCAGTCGCCCTGCAGCAGCCAATAGACACAGACCACCCCGCAGGGCTCGATCAGCCCCAGCGGACCGCGCACGGCGAAGCCGGCGGCCATGCCGAGGAACACCAGCAGGCGGCGGCGCGGCAGCCCGCGCTGGTCGGCGCTCCACAGCAGATAGAAACAGCCCAGCGCGGCCAGGGTGACGAACTGGTCCAGGCAGATCGAGCGGGCCTTGGCCAGGAAGCCGTTGGTGAGCAGCAGCACCAGCACCGCCAGCAGTCCCCAGGTGCGCGACTGACCGGCCAGCAACCGATAGAGCAGACCGATGATGGCCGCCGAGGCCAGGGCGGTGGGGATGACGGTGGCCAGGCGATTGACCTCGCCGAAGGCCTGGGCGAAGACGTTGATCAGCAGCGTCGAGGTGGCGGGATAGTCCGGATAGGGCTGGCCATAGCTGGTCGGGAAGGCGCTGGCGCCATGGCGGAGCATCTCCTGGGCGAACAGTGCGAAGCGGCCGTCGAAGCCGATGAAGGGCTGTTCCCACAGGCCGAGGGTGAACAGCGGCACGGCCAGCAGGCACAGCGCCAGACTTTCGAGGCGCAGGCGCGCCGGACTCGGGATGGACGACACGCGGCGGGACTCCGGCAGGCTGGGGGACGGGCTCGAGACCCGGCGCCACTATCGCCGAACAACCTTAGGAATCGCTGAAATCAGGCTGACGGCAAGCTGACAGAAGCCCCATGGCAGAGCGGTTCCTCAGCGCGGCGGCCGCGACTATGCCGAAAAAGCAAAAAGTTTTTATTACAGCTGCATCCAGAAACCCTGCTGCCGGGTATAGCCCGCACAGTCCAGCCGACTGTGCCTCTTTCATTCCGGAGCAAGCGCATGAACAACTCCTCTAGCCGTTGCAGCATCCTGGTCCTGACCGCCTGCCTGAGCACCCCGCTGCTGGCGCAAGGCGAGCTGCCCGAAGCCGTCCGCGTCCCCGCCGGCAACAGCCTGATGCTGGAAACCGTGGGCAAGGGCACCATCGTCTACGAATGCCGCGACAAGCAGGACATGCCCGGCCAGACCGAATGGTTCTTCGTCGGCCCCAAGGCCGAACTCCACGATCGCCAGGGCAAGCTGGTCGGCACCTACTACGGACCGCCCGCCACCTGGCAGGCCAAGGACGGCTCCAAGGTGGTCGGCAAGCAACTGGCGGTCGCCCCCGCCGGCGCTGGCAACCTGCCCTATCAACTGGTGGAGGCCGCGCCCGTCGAAGGCCAGGGCGCCTTCCAGGGCACCCGCTACATCCAGCGTACCGCGCTCAAGGGTGGCGTCGCGCCGGCCAAGGCCTGCACCAGCGCCAACAAGGGCGAGCGGGAGACGGTGACCTACCAGGCCGACTACCTGTTCTGGAAGAAGGGCTGAGGTCCAGGGGACAGCCAGGAGCGGATCGGCTAGGCTCGGCTGATCCGGTCGCCACCCTGGCGTCCCCAGCCTGGCGCGACCCCGTGACCGACCGCTCCTACGATCCTGCCGCGCTGCTCGCCGCCTGTGCCCGGGGCGAGCGCGCCGCCTTGCAGCGGCTCTACCAGGCCGAGGCGCCGCTGTTGCTGGGTATCGTCCTGCGCCTGGTCCGGGATCGCGGCCTGGCCGAGGACATCCTCCACGATGCCTTCCTGCGGATCTGGCGCGGCGCCGCCGGGTTCGCCCCGGAGCGCGGTTCGCCGCGCGGCTGGATGTGCAGCGTGGCGCGCCACCTGGCGCTCAACGCCCTGCGCGATCGCCAGCGCCTGGTGCCCCTGGCGGACGGGTGGGAACCCCTGGCCGAGTCGGCCGATCCGGCGCGAGAGGCCGACGGCCGTCGGCTGGAGGGCTGTCTGCAGAACCTGGAAGCGCCGCGGCGGGAGGCCATCCTGGCCGCCTACCTGGATGGCTGCTCCCATGGCGAGATCGCCCAGCGCCTGCAGGCGCCGCTGGGCACGGTGAAGAGCTGGATCACCCGCGGCCTCAAGGCGCTGAGGGAGTGCATGACATGACGAGCGACGGCACCCTGCCCGCGGATGACGAAACCGAGCGCCTGGCTGGCGAATATGTACTGGGCACCCTGGAAGCCGCCGAACGCCGCCAGGTGGAACGCCGGCTGCTGACCGATGCCCCGCTGCGCGCTGCGGTGGCGCGTTGGGAGGCGCGGCTGCAGCCGCTGGCCGAGCGGGTCACGCCGGTCGAACCGGGGGCGAACCTGTGGCCGCGCATCGAGCGCAGCCTGCAGGACGCCGCGGCCGCTACCCTGCCGCAACGACCACGCCCCTGGCAACGCCTGGCCGTCTGGCGTGGCCTGAGCGCGGTGGGCCTGGCGGCCAGCCTGGTGCTCGCGGTATTGCTGTTCCTGCGCCCGGTGCCCACCCCGACCTATCTCGTGGTCCTGGCCGCACCGGGTGACCGCACCCCGGGCTGGGTGGTCCAGACCGCCAACACCCACGACCTGCAGCTGATCCCCCTGGGCCGCGACGCCGTGCCGAGCGGCAAGGCGTTGCAGTTCTGGACCAAGGCCGATGCCTGGCAGGGTCCGGTCTCGCTAGGCCTGGTCGAACCTGGACGGACCCTGCAGGTACCGCTGGACCAACTGCCGCCGCTGGAAGCCAACCAGCTGTTCGAGCTCACCCTGGAAAACCAGGGCGGCTCGCCGACCGGCCGACCCACCGGGCCGATCCAGTTCATCGGCCGGGCGGTGAAGGTGCTCTAGGCAAGCGCCCTTAGCTCTTGCGGTGGATATTGAAGTTGCTGAACGCCTGGCAGGTCGCCATCAGCTGGATGCGGTTGATGTTGACGTGCTTGGGCTGGTTCAGCGCCCAATGGATGGATTCGGCGATGTCGTCCGGGGTCAGGGGTTCGGTACCGGCATAGACGGCGTCGGCCTTGGCCTGGTCGCCACCGAAGCGCACCACCGAGAACTCGCTTTCCGACAGGCCCGGCTCGATGTTGGTCACCCGCACTCCGGTACCCAGCAGGTCGGATCTCAGGCTCAAGCTGAATTGCTTGAGGAAGGCCTTGGTGGCGCCGTAGACGTGGCTGCCCGGATAGGGATAGTCACCCGCCACCGAGCCCAGGTTGACGATGCCGGCCCCGGCGCCATGGGCGATCAGGCGCGGCAACAGCAGGCGGGTGCAATAGAGCATGCCCTTGATGTTGGTATCGACCATGGTGTCCCAATCGTCCAGGTCGCAGCTCTGCGCCGGGGTGTTGCCCAGCGCCAGGCCGGCATTGTTGACCAGGGCGCGCAGCTGGTTGAATTCTTCCGGCAGGCCGGCGACCGCAGCTTCCACGGCCGCGCGATCCTGGACATCCAGCACCAGCGGCAGCACCTTGGCCTGGCCGGACAGTTCTTCCGCCAGGGCGTGCAGGCGGTCCTCGCGGCGGCCGGTGATGACGATCGACCAGCCGTCCTTGGCGAAGCGGCGAGCAGTGGCGGCGCCGAAACCGGAGGTGGCGCCGGTGATGAAGATCGAAGACATGAAAGATTCCTTCTGCGAGGGAGTTTGGCCGAGGCCCACGATAGCTCAGGGGCATTCGTCAGGCGAATACCCAGATCGCCGGGAATCCAGCGGATCAGTTATAACGCCTTGGTATTGCACGGTTTTCCGCCCGCTGGCTATTTTCTGAACACCTTCTGCCAGGCCAGGCGCCCTGGGCCTCACGCCTGGCTATGCCAAGCTTATCCACAGGACGATCCACGGAATTCCTGTACAGAACTCGGACCCGTCATCCGGTGGATAAGTCCGCCGCGGTGAGCCAGGCAGGAAGTCCGGCCGGCGCCAGGCCGGTGCACGCCGCCTCGACGCAGGCGGCCAGCCCGGCGAAGCGCAGCTCGCGTCCCGTGAGCCCAGGGCCGTAGTGGGCGAACTTGCCGGAATTGGTCAGCAGGGTTCGGGCGTTGGGCGGGATCAGCGGCTCGCCCAGCATGCACCAGCAGGTATCGCCCACCAGCTGGGCGCCGAAGGCCTCCAGCTCGGCCAGGGCGCCGCTGCGTTCCGCAGCCATCCGCACGGCCCGTCCCAGGGTGATCACCAGGGCCACCGCAGGATGCTTGCGCCGGCCCTGGCACAGCTCGGCCAGGCGCTGGCATTCCTCGGCGGAGAAATGCGGATTGCCCAGGGCTACCAGTTGCACCTCGCGCGCGGTGGCGCTGTCCAGCTCGGCCCAGGCCTGGCGCAGGTCGGCCAGGCCGATGTCCTCGATCTCCAGCGCCGGCGCGGCCACCGCGGCCAGGGTCGGCGCCTCGGGCGTCACCCCGACCAGATGGAACAGCGGCGCCGCCGAGGTGGTGGCGAAGGCGGCGCCGAAGGCCTTGAGGTCGTCGCGACTGGGCTGGCTGTTTTCCAGCCCCAGCACCGCCGGAATCCGGGTAGGCGAGCGCAGGCCGATCCAATAGCCGAGCAACGGATAGAAGGCGTCGTCATGGCCCTCGGGTATGGTGACCCGGAAGACCTTGGCCGCCTGCCTGCCGCTGTCCAGATGGCAGCCGGCCAGGGGCGCCCGACCGATCAGGGCGGTGCAGATGTCGAGGAAGTCGGCGTATTTCTGGGTCCGCGCGCCCAGCACGCTGTTGGCGAAGACCACGGCATTGGATTCGGCCCAGACCACCTGCTCGCCCAGTGCCGGAGCACTGTCCAGCAGATAGGGGGCGCAGGTGAAGGTGGGGCTGCAGCCCAGCGCCACATAGGCCTCGGCCAGGGCACTGGCCGGCTCGCCAAGCGCCGCGGCCACCCCCTGTTCGCGCCAGCGACGCTGGTCCACGGAGACCGCATTGAGACTGGTGGGCACCCGTACCTTGCCGCCCCACTCCACCAGCCGCTGGGCGAAGGCCAGGCTGGCCGGACCGGTGTAGATGCAGCCATCGATATGGGCCTGGCTGATATCGAGCAGCTCGCCAGCACCCTGCAGGCGCGCCATGCGTACCAGGATCTTCATGGCCGCCTGGGCAGCGCGGCCCTGGGCACCATCGAGGATAGCCTGGTCGGTCGCGCTGAGCCGCAGCTCGGCGGTGTCCTCTGGCGCAGCGGCGGGAAAGTGGCCGCCCGGCGAGCCGATCCAACCATCGCTCACCCGGATTTCGTCGATCTCGGCCAGGGCGGCGAAGGCCTCGGCACCGAGGCTGACCACCGGCAGGGACAGGCCGAACAATTCCTCGGCGACGATGGCACCCAGGCTGAGGATCTCGTCCGGTTCGGCCAGCAGCAGTGCCGCCGGTCCGCGCCCGGCGAGCAACAGCTCCAGCAGCACGGCGCTGCCGGTACAGGAGCCACGACCACTGGGAATGGCCAAGACGCGTCCGGCCAGTTCCAGGCCATGCAGCGGATGGTGGCGGTCGATCACCCGGCCACTGACCGGATCGACGCCACCCCAGAAGCTCAGCCCAATGGGCGCCCAGGCCAGGCGGCCCTGGGCATGGCCCGCGACCAGAGGGCGACCGCGGACCGGGTCCATCGCTAATGGCCGCCGAGGTAGGCTTCGCGCACCTGGGGATTGGCCAGCAATTCCTGGCCGCTGCCGGTCATGCGGATCTCGCCGGTGACCATCACGTAGGCGCGATCGGACAGGCGCAGCGCATGGTTGGCGTTCTGCTCCACCAGGAAGATGGTCATGCCGCTCTTGGCCAGCTCGCGCAGGATCTGGAAGATCTGCTTCACCACGATGGGCGCCAGGCCCAGGCTGGGCTCGTCGAGCAACAGCAGCTTGGGTCGGCTCATCAGCGCCCGGGCGATGGCCAGCATCTGCTGTTCGCCGCCGGACATGGTCATGGCGCGCTGGTTGCGGCGCTCCTTCAGCCGCGGGAAGAGTTCGAACATGCGCTGCATGTCCTCGTCCACCCAGCGGGTACCGATGGGGATGGTACCCATCAGCAGGTTTTCCTCGACCGTCATGTCGGGGAACACGTGGCGCCCCTCCGGCGACTGGGCGATGCCGTTGGACGCCACGTAGTGGGCGTTCTTGCGGGTGATGTCCTCCCCGCGGTAGAGGATCTGCCCGTTGCGCGCCTGGGGCTGGCTGAAGATGGACATCAGCAGGGTGGACTTGCCGGCGCCGTTGGAGCCGATCAGGCTCACCGTCTCGCCTTCGTTGATGGTCAGGGAGACGCTCTTCAGCGCCTGGATCGGCCCGTAGAAGACGTCGACGTTGCGAAACTCCAGGATCGGCGTGGTCATGCCACCTCCTCTTCTTCGGCGCCGAGGTAGGCGGCGATGACCTTGGGATCGTTGCGGATATCGGCCGGCAGGCCGCGGGCGATGACCTGGCCATGGTCCAGCACCACGATGTGGTCGGAGATGTTCATCACCATGCCCATGTCGTGCTCGATCAGCACCACGGTGATGCGGTGCTGGTCACGCAGCAGCCGGATCATCCCGGCCAGGGCCTCGGTCTCGGCCGGGTTGAGGCCGGCGGCGGGTTCGTCCAGGCAGACGATCTCCGGGCGGGTGCACATGGCGCGGGCGATTTCCAGGCGACGCTGCTGGCCATAGGAGAGTTCGCCGGCCAGGCGGTTGGCGTGATCCACCAGGTCCACCACCTCCAGCCAGTAGAAGGCCGTGTCCAGCGCCTTTTCCTCGGCGCGGCGATAGCCGGGGGTGTTGAGGATGCCGGTGATGAGGTTGCGGTTGCACTGCATGTGCTGCGCCACCAGCAGGTTCTCCACTACCGACATCTCCTTGAACAGGCGGATGTTCTGGAAGGTGCGGGCGAGCCCTGCGCGGTTCACCAGGTGGGTACCGCCGAACATCTTGTACCAGAGCCGGCTGCCGAACTGCACCGGGTTGACGAAGTCGGTGGCCTGGAAGCGCTCACCCATGATCTTGCCGACGCGGGTCGAACGACCATCGGCGGTGTTCAGGCGAATCTCGCCATCGGTGGCCTTGTAGAAGCCGGTCAGGCAGTTGAACACCGTGGTCTTGCCGGCGCCGTTGGGGCCGATCAGTGCGGTGATGGAATGCCGCTTGATATCGAAGGACACGTCCGAGAGGGCCTTGATGCCACCGAATCTCATGCCCAGACCGCTGACGGTCAGAATGTTGTCGCTCACGGCGCCACTCCCTTGCGAATCGCGAAGCCACTGCGGGCGATACGGATCAGGCCACGCGGCCGCCACATCATCATCACCACCATCAGCACGCCGAACACCAGCATGCGGATGTCGCCGAATTCGCGCAGCAGCTCGAACAGCAGGGTCATGACGAAGGCCGAGACCACCACCCCGACGGTGGAGCCCAGGCCGCCCAGGACGACGATGGCCAGCACCAGCACCGACTCGAAGAAGTTGAACGAGGCCGGGTTGATGAAGCCCTGGTAGGTGGCGAAGAACACCCCGGCCAGGCCCGCGGTGGAGGCACCGATCATGAAGGCCGAGAGCTTGACCAGCACGTGGTTCAGGCCCATGGCGCGGCAGGCGATCTCGTCTTCGCGCAGGGCTTCCCAGGCGCGACCGACCGGCATGCGGGTCAGGCGGTGCTTGATGTAGAGCACCAGCAGCACCACCAAGAACAGCACGGTGTAGATGAAGATCATGGTCGCGTTGGGGTTGTAGCTGATGCCCAGCAGCTCATGGATGGGCACCCCGCCCTCCTTCGCCCGGCGGCCGAATTCGATGCCGAAGAAGGTCGGCGAAGGCGCGGCGATGCCGTTGGGACCCTTGGTCACTTCCAGCCAGTTGTTCAGCACCAGGCGGATGATCTCGCCGAAGCCGAGGGTAACGATGGCCAGGTAGTCCCCGTGCATGCGCAAGACCGGGAAGCCCAGTATCGCTCCCGCCACCGCCGCCATGACCGCCGCGAGCGGCAGCATGGTCCAGAAGCCCAGCCCGAGGTACTGGTAACCCAGCGCCAGACCGTAGGCGCCGATGGCATAGAAGCCGACGTAGCCGAGGTCGAGCAGGCCGGCCAGGCCGACCACGATGTTCAGGCCGAGGCCCAGCAGCACATAGATCAGGCAGAGGATGATCACCGTCAGCCAGTACTTGGTGGCCAGGAAGGGAAAGGCGATGGCCACCAGGATGACGATGGGCAGGATGAACCTGAGGTTGGACTTGTGCCCCGGCGGCAGCACATGGACGCCGCCGTCGTTGCGCTTGAAGGATTCGATCCAGTTGCGCCCCTTGGCGGTCTGGCCGAACAGGCTGAGCAGGAAGCGGCCGGCCATGACCACGGCGACCATGATGCCGACGCGACCGGGCTGGAGGTTGTAGCCATAGCCGTCGAGCACGATGCCGACGATGGGGCCGAACAGGATCAGCGAGACCAGGCCGACCATGAGGGTGTCGCGCAGCACGACCTTGAGGTCGAAGGAGGAAGACGTCTGACTCATGGATTACACCTTCGTGACCTGGGGTTTGCCGAGCAGACCCTGGGGCCTAAAGATCAGGATCGCCACCAGCAGCGAGAAGCTGAAGACGTCCTTGTAGTCCGAGTTCACCAGGCTGGCGAACTGGGCTTCGGAGATGCCGAGGATGATGCCGCCAAGCATGGCGCCGGGTAGCGAGCCGATGCCGCCGAGTACCGCCGCGGTGAAGGCCTTGATGCCGATGATGAAGCCGGCGTAAAAGTCGAAGGTGCCGTAGTTGAGGGTGATGAGTACCCCCGCCAGCGCCGCCATGGCCGCGCCGATGATGAAGACGTAGGAGATCACCCGGTCGGTATTGATGCCGAGGATCTGCGCCATCTTGCGATCCTGTTGGGTGGCCCGGCACATGCGGCCGAGGGTGGTCTTCTGGATGACGTAGGTCAGCAGGCCCATGCCGATGATGGAGGCCAGGATGATGAAGATCTTGGTGTAGGTGATGATCACGAAGCCTTCGCCGATATGCAGGCGCAGTGCGCCGTCGAGCAGCGTCGGCACCCCCTGCTGGCGCGCGCCCTGGGCGAGCTGCACGTAGTTCTGCAGGATCAGCGACATGCCGATGGCGGAGATCAGCGGCGCGAGGCGCGTGGAATTGCGCAGCGGCTTGTAGGCGATGCGTTCGATGGCCCAGCCGTACACGGAGGTGACCACCACGGTGAAGATCAGGGTGCCGAGGATCAGCACGGGAAAGGAATGCAGGCCGAACACGCTCAGCACGGCGATACCGATGGCGGCGAGATAGGCCGAGACCATGTACACGTCGCCATGGGCGAAGTTGATCATGCCGATGATGCCGTAGACCATGGTGTAGCCGATGGCGATGAGTCCGTAGACCGAGCCCAGGGTCAGGCCGTTGACCAGTTGTTGCAGGAAGATACCGTCCACGTTTGCAGTCTCGCGCTGGAAGGATGACGAGGGCCGCCAGCCGCCGCCTCGTCCTGGGGCGGAGACGAGGTGGCGGCCGGCGGATTCACGCGAGGATCAGGGCAGCTGGTGGTACTTGCCCTTGTCGTCCCATTCGTACATCACGTAGTCGGAGACCTTGAGGTCGCCCTTGCTGTCCCAGCTCTTCTCGCCCAGCACGGTGTTGACGCTGTGGGACTTCAGCCACTCGGCGGCCTTGGCGCCGTCGGTGCCCTTGATGCCGTTGAAGGCAGCGGCCACGGCCTGCAGCGAGGCGTAGGAGTAGAGGGTGTAGCCCTCGGGCTCGTAGCCGGACTTGCGCAGGGTTTCCACCACGGTCTTGCCGGCCGGGTTCTGCAGCGGATCGGCGCCGAAGGTCATCAGCACGCCCTTGGTGTACTGGGCGCCACCGGCGGTGGTGACCAGGTCGGCGGAGACGATGCCGTCGCCGGAGACGAACTTGGCGGTCACGCCCTGCTCGCGCATCTGGCGGACCAGCGGACCGGCTTCGGGGTGCAGGCCGCCGAAGTAGACCACGTCGGCGCCCGAGGCACGGATCTTGGTGACCAGGGAGTTGAAGTCCTTCTCGCCGCGGGTCAGGCCCTCGTAGAGCACCTCTTTCACGCCGCGCTTGTTGAGCTGCGCCTTGGTGGCGTCGGCCAGGCCCTGACCGTAGGTGTCCTTGTCGTGGATGATGGCGACCTTCTTGGCCTTGAGCACGTCGACGATGTAGTCGCCGGCGACGATGCCCTGCTGGTCGTCACGGCCGCACATGCGGAACACGCCCGCCAGGCCACGCTCGGTGATCTTCGGGTTGGTGGAGGCCGGGGTGATGGAGATGATGCCGGCTTCGTCGTAGATCTCCGAGGCGGGCATGGTGTTGGAGGAGCAGAAGTGGCCGATCACGGCCTTGACCTTCTCGGAGTCCACCAGGCGGTTGGCCACGGCCACGGCCTGCTTGGGCTCGCAGGCGTCGTCGCCCTGGACCAGCTTGATCTTCTCGCCATTGATGCCGCCGGCGGCGTTGATGTCTTCCGCGGCCTGGCTCGCCCCCTTCCAGAACTGCTCGCCATAGGCTGCGCTGGCACCGGTGAAGGGACCCGCGATCCCGATCACGATGTCGGCATGCGCCAGGGACGAGAGGGTGAACGCAGAACCGATAGCGAGAGCCAGAATGCCTTTTCTGTAAATCTTCGACATGGGAGGTTTGCTCCAGAGGGTGGTTGGCTCTTCGGCTTGAGCAAAGCCTGTGCCATCACCCAGCTGTGTTCCTGGTGCAAAGGCCATTTGCCGCTGCCGCGAGAAGCGAAAACCCGCCGGCAGCCAGTGCAAGGGCCGCCACCAGTGGACCCGGCGGCGGCTTGGACCTTGGTCTAGGTCAGATCATACCTCTGGCTAAAGGTGGCGCGGCGTAGCAATGGCCGGCAGAAAACGCAGCGGTTTGTTACCAGGTAGCAACCCGGTTGCACCTGTTTCGCACCAAAACGTAACATCGTGCGCACACTGTGCCACCAAAGTAACCATGGCGGGCATGGGGGCCGACGACTCGGGCAGGCACCTGTCGGCCGGTCCTGCCGAGCGGCGAGAGAGCAGGAAAAAGCGGCCGATTTGCCCTCCCTGGGATGCGCAAATCGGCCGCTTGAGAGGGCCGCAACCAAGGGCGAGGCCCGGTTGCCGCCTGGTGTGGGAGCGTCGCTAGAGGACGACGCGCAGGCATTGCCCGGCGTGATAGAGGGTAAAGCCGGCCTCGTACATCAGGCTGCGCCACTGCCCGACCGGGTTGGCATCCAAGGAGGCCAGCGGCATGGGCAGGTCCTGGCGATCGCCACTGCACAGATAGCGGGCGAAGGCCTGCCCCACGACCGTGCCGGTGGTGACGCCGCGACCGTTGTAACCCGTCACCGCGAGCAGCCCCGGTGCCGGCTCGAACAGCCGCATCAGGTGATCGGGGGTGAAGGCGATCTGCCCCGTCCAGGTGCATTCCCACTCCACGCGACCGAGGGCGGGGAAGTAGTGCCGCTGGATCCGATCGGCCCAGGCCCGGATGAAGCCCGCCGGCCGCCCCGCCATGTTGCCGAGGCTACCCAGCAGCAGCCGGCCGTCGGCGTCCCGCCGGATGCTGCTGAGCACCGTTCGGGTGTCCCAGGAACCACGTCCCTGCGGCAGGATGAAGTCCGCTTCCGCGCCCAGGGGCCGCGAGGCCACCTGGTAGTAGTAGCCGGGGAAGAACTGCTTGCGCAGGCTGGTCCATTCGCCCTCGGTGTAGGCATTGGAGGCGATCACCACCTGATCGGCGGTGACCCGCCCCTGGGGGGTTTCCACCAGCCAGCGCTCGCCGACCCGCTGCAGGCGCCGCACCGCGGTCTGCTCGAACAGCTCGCCGCCTTCCTGGCGCAGCGCCTTGGCCAGGCCCTGGGCGTAGCCCATGGGCACCAGGGTGCCGGCACGATGATCGAGCAGCGCGCCACTGATGTCGCGCGTCCCGCAGGCGCTGTAGCAGGCCTCGCCTTCCAGCAGCTCGACCCGCGCGCCGCGTCGCTGCCACTGCTCGGCACGCTGACCGAGATCGGCCAGGCCTTTGGCGCTGTGGGCCATGTGCAGGGTACCGGCGCGGCGCGCCTGGCAGTCGATGCCATAGCGTTCGATCAGGGCGAACACCTGACTCGGCGCATCGCCCATCACCCCCAGCAGACGTTCGCCGACCTCCGGTCCCAGGGTGGCGACCGCCTCGTCCGGCGGGATCCACATGCCGGCATTGACCAGGCCGACATTGCGCCCGGAGCCGCCATGGCCGACGCCATGGGCCTCCAGCACCACCACCCGCCGCCCCGCCTGCGCCAGGTGCAGGCCGGTGGAGAGCCCGGTGAAGCCGGCGCCGATGACGCAGACCTCGGTATCCAACTCACCCTGCAGCGGCGCCCCTGGCACCGCCGGATACAGCCGCTCCCACAGGCACTCCTGACGCAACTGCATGTTCCCTGCGCTCCTTGGTGGGCGACTCAGTCGAAGACGATGCCCTGGGCCAGCGGCAGTTCGCGCGAGTAGTTGACGGTGTTGGTCTGGCGGCGCATGTAGGCCTTCCAGGCATCCGAGCCGGATTCGCGACCGCCACCGGTTTCCTTCTCGCCGCCGAAGGCCCCGCCGATCTCGGCGCCACTCGGACCGATATTGACGTTGGCGATGCCGCAGTCGCTGCCGGTGGCCGACATGAAGGCCTCGGCCTCGCGTACGTCGGTGGTGAAGATGCAGGACGACAGGCCCTGGGGCACGGCGTTGTTCAGCGCTACCGCCTCGTCGAAATCGTCATAGGTCAGCACATAGAGGATGGGCGCGAAGGTCTCGTGGCGCACCGCCTCGCTCTGCTCGGGCATCTCGACGATGGCCGGCGCCACGTAGTAGGCGTCCGGATACTGGTCGGCCAACTGGCGCTCACCGCCATGGACCACCCCACCCTCGCCCCGCGCCTGCTCCAGCGCGCCCTGCATGGCCTGGAAACTGGCCGCGTCGATCAGCGGACCGATCAGATTGCCCTCCAGCGGATGACCGATGCGGACTTTGGCATAGGCGGTCTTGAGTCGGGCGACGATCTCGTCCTTGACCGAACGATGGGCGATCAGGCGGCGCAGGGTGGTGCAGCGCTGGCCGGCGGTACCCACGGCGCTGAACAGGATGGCACGCACCGCCATGTCCAGATCGGCGCTCGGCGCGAGGATCATGGCATTGTTGCCGCCCAGTTCGAGGATGCTGCGCCCGAAGCGCGCCGCAACCCGCGGTCCTACCTCGCGGCCCATGCGGGTGCTACCCGTGGCGCTCACCAGTGCCACCCGCGGATCGTCCACCAGGGCTTCACCCGCCGCGCGATCGCCGACGATCACCTGGCTCAGATCGACCGGTGCATCACCAAAGCGTGCCAGGGCCTTCTCGAACAGCGCCTGGCAGGCCAGGGCGGTCAGCGGGGTCTTTTCCGAGGGCTTCCAGATCACCGGATTGCCGCAGACCAGGGCCAGGGCGGCGTTCCAGGACCAGACCGCCACCGGGAAGTTGAAGGCACTGATGATGCCCACCACGCCCAGCGGCTGCCAGCTCTCGCGCATATGGTGGCCGGGACGCTCGGAGGCAATGGTCAGGCCATAGAGCTGCCGCGACAGGCCCACGGCGAAATCGCAGATGTCGATCATCTCCTGGACTTCGCCCAGGCCCTCCTGGGTGATCTTGCCGGCTTCCCAGGACACCAGCTCGCCGAGATCGGCCTTGTGCGCCCGCAGCTCCTCGCCCAGCAGCCGTACCAGCTCCCCGCGACGCGGCGCCGGCACCGCGCGCCAGTCCTGGAAGGCCCGCTCGGCGCGGGAGATCTTCTGCTCCACCTCGGCGGCGCTTTCCAGGGCGACGCTGCCCAGTTGGCTACCGTCGATGGGGGAATGCACCCGGTGCTCGCCTTGGGTGTAGTGCTGGGCAGGTACGCCGAGGCGTTCCAACAGGGCCTTGCTCATGCTGAGGTCTCCGCAGTCTGGGAATCGTCCCTGAGTATGGTCAGGGCCGCGACGCCGGACAACCGACCTTTGCTCGGCATATCATTCCCTTTTTTCATGCCGCGAGCGCGCTCATGCAACGTCGCCACCTGCCGTCCATCACCGCCATGCAATGCTTCGAGGCGGTCGCGCGCCACCTGAGCTTTACCCGTGCGGCCGATGAACTGGCGCTGACCCAGAGCGCGGTCAGCAAGCAGGTCGCCCAGCTCGAGGATCTGCTGCAGCACAGCCTGTTCCGCCGGGTCCGCCGCCGCCTGCAACTGACCCCGGCGGGCGCCCTCTACCTGGCCGAGGTGGACAAGATCCTCAACCAGCTGGAGATGTCGGCGCGCTACCTGAGGTCCTACGGCGGCGAGACCGAGGTGCTGCGCGTGGCCACCCCACCGACCTTCGGTGAACGCTGGCTGGTACCCCGCCTGAAAGGCTGGCGCTGGAAACATCCCAATATCCACCTGGATGTTTCCAGCGCCCTGGAACCGGTGGACTTCCGCGATCCCCGCCATGACGTGGCGCTGTTCTATGGCCATGGCAGCTGGCCGGGTGCCGAGTGCGAGCTGCTGCTGCACGAGCACATGGTCGCGGTCTGCGCGCCGGACCTGCTGCCCGCCGAGGGTATCGCCGGGCCGGAGCAACTGGTGGACTTCGTCCTGCTGCAGAACACCACCCGCCCCGAATCCTGGCACGACTGGTACGCCAGCCAGGGGCGCGAGGAGGTGCACAGCCATCACGGGCCGCGCTTCGACACCTTTACCCTCTGCGCCCGCGCTGCCCAGGAAGGCTGCGGCGTGGCGCTGCTGCCGGAATTTCTGGTCGCCGAGGAATTGGCCTCTGGCCGCCTGGTGCTCGCCTGGCCGCACCGGTTGGCCAGCCCCCATGCCTATTGGCTGGCCTATCCGGAACAGATGGCCGAGGTGCCCAAGGTGCGCAGCTTCATCGAATGGATTCGCGAGAAGACGTAAGGCTTTGGCCAGTCGCGGCCATGGGTCGCTCCTACAGCGGGAGGCACGCCGGTTTATCGCGATCTTGCCGGGGCTAATGCCGGCTCGGATAGCCCCCTCTCCCTTCGGGAGAGGGTTGGGGTGAGGGCGCGCCCTTGCTACGACGTCTGAAGTGGAAAAGGCTGCGCCGTTTTCCACACTACGGATGTACTCCTATAGCGATAAGACAGTTGCATCACCCCAGGAGAAGCGGTCGCTACGGCGCACGGGCATGACAGCCATACAAGGTCTCCGGCACCGCCACCCAAAACGAAAAAACCCGGCCGAGGCCGGGTTTCTTCTTACACGAGGTCGACTCAGACGCCGGAGGCTTCCGCCGCCGCCACGTCCTTGATCGACAGCTTGATACGGCCGCGGTTGTCCACGTCCAGTACCAGTACCTTCACTTCCTGACCTTCCTTCAGCACGTCGGTGACCTTCTCGATGCGCTGATCGCTGATCTGCGAGATGTGCACCAGGCCATCCTTGCCGGGCAGGATGTTGACGAAGGCGCCGAAGTCGACGATGCGCTCCACCTTGCCGACGTAGATCTTGCCGATCTCGGCCTCGGCGGTGATGCCCAGGACGCGCTGCTTGGCCGCTTCAGCCGCTTCGCGGGTCTCGCCGTAGATCTTGATGGTGCCGTCGTCCTCGATGTCGATCGAGGCCTTGGTCTCTTCGCAGATACCGCGGATGGTGGCGCCACCCTTGCCGATCACGTCGCGGATCTTGTCCTGGTCGATCTTCATCGCCAGCATGGTCGGGGCGTTTTCCGACAGCTCGGCACGCGACTCGGAGATCACCTGGTTCATCTGGCCGAGGATGTTCAGACGCGCTTCCAGCGCCTGCTCCAGGGCGATTTCCATGATCTCTTCGGTGATGCCGTTGATCTTGATGTCCATCTGCAGGGCGGTGACGCCCTTGGCGGTACCGGCCACCTTGAAGTCCATGTCGCCCAGGTGGTCTTCGTCACCCAGGATGTCGGTCAGGACGGCGAACTTCTCGCCTTCCTTGACCAGGCCCATGGCGATACCGGCAACCGGCGCCTTGACCGGTACACCAGCGTCCATCAGCGCCAGGGAGGCACCGCACACCGACGCCATGGAGCTGGAGCCGTTGGACTCGGTGATCTCGGAGACCACGCGGATGCTGTAGGGGAAGGCTTCCTGGGTCGGCAGCATGGCCTGGATGCCACGGCGGGCCAGACGGCCGTGACCGATCTCGCGACGGCCCGGGCTGCCCATGCGGCCGCATTCGCCGACCGAGAAGGGCGGGAAGTTGTAGTGCAGCATGAAGCTGTCGCGGCGCTCGCCTTCCAGGGTGTCCAGCAGCTGGGCATCACGGGCGGTACCCAGGGTCGCGGTGACCAGGGCCTGGGTCTCGCCACGGGTGAACAGCGCCGAACCGTGGGTCTTCTTCAGCGGACCGACTTCGATCTGCAGCGGACGTACGGTGCGGGTGTCGCGGCCGTCGATACGCGGCTTGCCGTCGACGATGTTCTGGCGCACGGTGCGGTATTCCAGCAGACCGAAGGTCTCCTTGACCTCGGCTTCGCTGTACTGGCCGTTCTCACCGGTCAGCTTGGCGATGGCCTGGTCGCGCAGGGCACCCAGGGCCGCGTAGCGATCCTGCTTGATGGTGATGGTGTAGGCGCGGGACACGGCCTCGCCAACTTCGGCCTTGACGGCCTCGATCAGGGCGGTGTTCTCGGCGGGTGCCTGCCAGTTCCAGCTCGGCTTGCCGGCTTCGGCGGCGAACTGGCTGATGGCCTCGATGGCCACCTGGAATTCTTCGTGGGCGAACAGCACGCCACCCAGCATCTGGTCTTCGGTCAGCTCGTCGGCTTCGGATTCCACCATCAGCACGGCGTCACGGGTACCGGCCACGACCATGTCCAGGCTGGAGCTCTGCAGCTGCTCGTAGCTGGGGTTCAGCAGGTAGCCCAGTTCGCTGTGGTAGCCCACGCGCGCAGCACCGATGGGGCCGGCGAAGGGGATGCCAGAGATGGCCAGGGCGGCGGAGGTGCCGATCATGGCGGCGATGTCCGGATCGGACTTCTTGTTGGTGCTGACCACGGTGCAGACCACCTGGACTTCGTTGAGGAAGCCCTCGGGGAACAGCGGACGGATCGGGCGATCGATCAGACGCGAGGTCAGGGTTTCCTTCTCGGAAGGACGGCCTTCACGCTTGAAGTAGCCACCGGGGATACGGCCAGCGGCGTAGGTCTTCTCCTGGTAGTGCACGGACAGCGGGAAGAAGTCCTTGCCGACGGCGGGCTGCTTGGCACCGACCACGGTGACCAGCACGCTGACGTCATCGGTGGAGACCAGCACGGCACCGGTCGCCTGGCGCGCGATGCGGCCGGTTTCCAGGGTGAAGTTCTGCTCACCGAACTTGAATTGCTTGATTACTGGATTCACAGTCTTTCCTTCTCTTTATTGCCTTGGGGGAAACGGGGGCGACCAGAGGGATTCGGACCCTCGCTGATCTCCGGGTGACGCAGGCCGATTCTGTCGGCCTCTCAAGCAAAAAAGCCGGAGGCCGGCGCGAGCCGACCTCCAGCTTCAGACTGCTTGCAGCAGGTCTGCATCGTATTAACGACGCAGGCCCAGGCGAGCGATCAGGGCGCTGTAACGAGAGGTGTCCTTGGACTTCAGGTAGTCCAGCAGCTTACGACGCTGGTTGACCATGCGGATCAGACCACGACGGCTGTGGTGATCTTTGCCGTTGGCCTTGAAGTGACCTTGCAGCTTGTCGATGTTGGCGGACAGCAGTGCAACCTGCACTTCCGGGGAACCGGTGTCGCCTTCGCTCTGCTTGAACTCGTTTACGATCTGGGCTTTGTCTTCAACGCTCAGTGCCATGATAGGGCTCCTCTGAGGAACAGGCCGGGATGGATCCCGTGCTTAAGGAAAGAGGTGTGACCGTGCCTGCTGACAGCCACCCTCGGTATCGGTCTAGGACCGAATCAGTCTACGGGGAGCAACCTGCCCCTCGTCATCAATCTCGCCGATGCCGATGAAACGACCCTGGTCGTCCTGCACCCGCATCAAGCCGAATTTCGGTGCATTGGCCGCCCGAACGGGCTGACCGTGCAACCAGTAGTAGGCGCTGTGCTGCGTCAACTGCACCAGCGGCCAGTGTTCCAGGCCACTGTCGACCGGCAGCAGGAAGCGATCCAGCGCCGCGGAACCGCCTTCGGCGTGAGCCGCCTCCAGTTCTTCGAGGCTGATCGCCTGGGCCAATCCGAAGGGACCAGCCTGGGTACGACGCAACTCGGCCACATGGGCGCCGCAACCGAGACGGGCGCCGAGGTCTTCGACCAGGGTGCGCACATAGGTCCCCTTGCTGCAGGCCACTTCCAGCGTCGCGCGATCTTCCTGCAACGCCAGCAGTTCCAGACGAGCAATAGTAACAGAACGCGCCTCGCGCTCCACTACTTCGCCGGCACGCGCCAGCTTGTAGAGCGGCTGGCCGTCGCGTTTCAGCGCCGAATACATCGGCGGGATCTGCTCTATCTGGCCCCGGAAGGCCGGCAGCGCCGCCTGGATGGCAGCCTCGTCGACAGCGACCGCCCGTCGCTCCAGTACTTCACCCTCGGCGTCGCCGGTGGTGGTGGTGATGCCCAGCTGGGCCACGGTGCTGTAGCCCTTGTCGGCATCCAGCAGGTACTGGGAAAACTTGGTCGCCTCGCCGAAGCACAGCGGCAGCACGCCGGTGGCCAGGGGATCCAGGCTGCCGGTGTGCCCCGCCTTCTCGGCGTTGAGCAACCAGCGGACCTTCTGCAACGCGGCATTGGAGGAGAAGCCGCGGGGCTTGTCCAGTACCAGCACGCCGTGCACCTGACGGCGAATACGCTTGACCTGCGCCACCCCTACTCCTCCCCTTCGTGGCGACGGTCTTCGGCGACCGCCCGCTCGATCAGGGCCGACAGCTGGGCCCCCCGACGGATGCTCTCGTCGTACTGGAAGCTCAGTTGCGGAACGGTACGCAGCTTCATCGCCCGGCCCAGTTGCTGGCGCAGGAAGCCGGCGGCGTCCTTGAGGATGCCGATGTTCTGCTTGATGGCGTCGGCGTCGTCGTCCTTGCCGAGGACCGTGATATGCACCTTGGCATGGGACAGGTCGCGGGCGACGTCCACACCGGTGATGGTCACCATGCCCAGCCGCGGATCCTTGATCTCGCGCTGGATCAGCAGTGCCAGTTCACGCTGCATCTGATCACCGATGCGCTGGGTACGGCTGAATTCTTTGGCCATGTCGAAACTCTCGTACGAAAGGCCGCAGACGCTCGGCCTGCCAGCCATGAACCTTGGAAACGCGAACGGCAAGTCCGCACCTGGCAGGGGTCTGCCAGGTCCGTGACCTGCCGTCCGGGTGCGGGGTCGTCGTTACAGCGAACGGGCGACCTGCACCTTCTCGAACACTTCGATCTTGTCGCCGACGCGCACGTCGTTGTAGCTCTTCACGCCGATACCGCATTCCATGCCGGCACGGACTTCGGCGACGTCATCCTTGAAGCGACGCAGGGATTCCAGCTCGCCTTCGAAGATGACCACGTCTTCGCGCAGCACACGGATCGGACGGTTGCGGTGCACCATGCCCTCGGTGACCATGCAGCCGGCGACGGCGCCGAACTTGGGCGAACGGAAGACATCGCGGACTTCGGCGATACCCAGGATGTTCTCCCGGACGTCACTGCCCAGCATGCCGGTCAGCGCCTTCTTCACGTCTTCGATGATGTCGTAGATGACGTTGTAGTAGCGCATGTCGAGGCCTTCCTGCTCGACGATCTTCCGCGCCCCGGCATCGGCCCGGACGTTGAAGCCGAACAGCACGGCATTGGACGCCAGCGCCAGGTTGGCATCGCTCTCGGTGATGCCACCGACGCCACCACCGACCACCCGGACCTGGACTTCGTCGTTGCCTAGACCGGACAGCGAACCCTGCAGCGCCTCGAGGGAGCCACGGACATCGGACTTGAGCACGATGTTGAGGGTCTTCTTCTCGTCCTGGCCCATGTTCTCGAAGATGTTCTCGAGCTTGCCGGCGTGAGCGCGGGCCAGCTTGATCTCGCGGAACTTGCCCTGACGGAACAGGGCCACTTCACGGGCCTTCTTCTCGTCGGTCAGCACGGTGAGTTCGTCACCGGCGTCCGGGGTGCCGTCCAGGCCGAGGATCTCAACCGGGATGGACGGGCCGGCTTCCTTGATCGGCTTGCCGTTCTCGTCGAGCATGGCGCGGATACGGCCGAAGTTGACGCCGACCAGCGCCATGTCGCCCTGACGCAGGGTACCGTTCTGCACCAGCACGGTGGCGACCGGACCACGACCCTTGTCCAGGCGCGATTCGATGACCACACCGCGACCGGGTGCTTCCGGCGTGGCGGTCAGTTCGAGCACCTCGGCCTGCAGCAGGATGGCTTCGAGCAGCTCGTCGACGCCGGTACCGGCCTTCGCCGAGACGTGCACGAACTGGGTATCGCCGCCCCACTCTTCCGGGATGACCTGACGACCGGCCAGATCGTGCTTGACGCGATCCGGATCGGCATCGGGCTTGTCGATCTTGTTGACTGCGACGACGATGGGTACACCGGCCGCCTTGGCGTGCTGGATGGCTTCCTCGGTCTGCGGCATGACGCCGTCATCGGCCGCCACCACCAGGATGACGATGTCGGTGGCCTGGGCACCCCGGGCACGCATCGCGGTGAACGCGGCGTGGCCGGGGGTATCCAGGAAGGTCACCATGCCACGCTCGGTTTCCACGTGGTAGGCACCGATGTGCTGGGTGATGCCACCGGCTTCGCCCGAGGCGACCTTGGCGCGGCGGATATAGTCCAGCAGCGAGGTCTTGCCGTGGTCGACGTGACCCATGACGGTCACCACCGGCGCGCGGTGCATGGCCTTGCCGCCCTCGAACTTGAGGGATTCCGCCAGTTGATCTTCCAGGGCGTTCTCGTTGACCAGCTTGACCTTGTGGCCCAGCTCTTCGGCCACCAGCTGCGCCGTCTCGCGGTCGAGCACCTGGTTGATGGTGGCGGGAGACCCCATCTTGAACATGAACTTGATGACTTCGGCGGCCTTCACCGACATCTGCTGAGCAAGCTCAGAGACGGTGATGGTCTCGCCTAGATTGACTTCGCGCACTACAGGTCCTGTCGGGCTCTGGAACCCGTGTTGGTTTCGCTTCTTGAGTCGCGACTTGCCACCGCGACCGCCACGCCGGCCAAAGCCTTCTTCCTCGTCGTCGCCACTGCGCACGGTACGGGGAGCGGCGACCTTGTCCTTGATCGACGGGCGATGCTGGGCGTTCTTGCGCTCACGGCGCTCGTCTTCGTCGCGCTTGCTGCTCGGTGCAGGGTGCACGGGACGGCGCGGCTCTTCGCGCTTGCGCTCGGCAGCGGGGTCGGCTTTCTTGACCTCGGCGACCGGCTCGGCAGCGGGCTGCTGCTCGGCCACCACCGCCGGGGCTTCCGCCGCGACCGGCGCGGCAGCTTCGGCGGCGACCGCCTGCTGCGCGGCCTGGGCGGCGGCTTCGGCCTGCTGCTGCGCAGCCGCTTCGGCGGCGCGCTGGGCTTCTTCCTCGGCCCGTGCCTGGGCAGCGGCTTCTTCGGCCGCGCGCAGGGCTTCCTGCTCGCGGCGCTGTTCGGCCTCGAGCTCGGCGGTGCTGCGCTTGACGAAGGTCTTCTTCTTGCGCACTTCCACACTCACCGTCTTGCTACCCGCCACTTTCAGCGTGGTCTGGGTCTTGCGCTGCAGGGTGATCTTGCTCGGCTCGTCGAGCTGCGCAGTCCCCTTCAGGTGCGTCAGCAGCGCCTGCTTTTCCGCATCGCTCACCAGCTGCTCGGCGCTGTTATGCGTCAGGCCCGCCTCGCGCATCTGCTGTAGCAGACGTTCCACCGGCGTATTGACCGTTTGGGCCAGTTCTTTCACCGTGACTTGCGTCATGCACTTCTCTCCTCAGACTGCGCCGCTTACTCGAACCAATGGGCACGGGCAGCCATGATCAGCTTGCCGGCACGCTCTTCGGTCATGCCGTTGATGTCGAGCAGGTCGTCGATCGACTGCTCGGCGAGCTCTTCGCGATTCACCACGCCACGCTGGGCCAGCGCGCTGGCGAGCTGGGGGTCCATGCCGTCGAGGGTCAGCAGATCTTCGCTGGGGCTCTTCTGTTCTTCGGTCGCGATGGCCCGGGTCAGCAGGCGATCCTTGGCCCGGGTTCGCAGCTCGTTGACGATGTCTTCGTCGAAGCCATCGATGTTGAGCATCTCTTCCATGGGGACGTAGGCCACTTCCTCAAGGGAGGTGAAACCTTCTTCCACCAGCACCTGCGCCAGTTCCTCGTCGACATCCAGCTCGTCGATGAAGCGCTGGATGATGTCGCCGGTCTCGGCCTGCTGCTTGGCGTTGATGTCCGCTTCGGTCATCACGTTCAGCGTCCAACCGGTCAACTGGCTGGCCAGGCGCACGTTCTGGCCGCCGCGGCCGATGGCCTGGGCCAGGTTGTCCTCGGCGACCGCGATGTCCATGGTGTGGCTGTCTTCGTCGACAATGATCGAGGCGACTTCAGCCGGGGCCATGGCGTTGATGACGAACTGCGCCGGGTTGTCGTCCCAGAGGACGATGTCGACGCGCTCGCCACCCAGCTCACCGGATACCGCCTGGACGCGCGAACCGCGCATGCCGATGCAGGCACCCTGGGGATCGATGCGCTTGTCCTTGGAGCGGACCGCGATCTTGGCGCGGGAACCCGGATCGCGGGCAGCGGCCATGACATCAATCAGCTGCTCGGAGATCTCCGGCACCTCGATGCGGAACAGCTCGATCAGCATCTGCGGATCGGTCCGCGACAGCATCAGCTGCGGACCGCGGTTCTCCGTGCGGATCTCCTTGAGCAGGGCGCGCAGACGCACGCCCATGCGGAAGGTCTCGCGGGGAATGATGTGCTCACGCGGCAACAGGGCCTCGGCATTGTTGCCCAGGTCGACGATGACGCTGTCACGGGTGACCTTCTTGACGGTACCCGAGATGATCTCGCCGACCTTTTCGCGGTAGGCATCCACCACCTGGGCCCGCTCGGCCTCGCGCACCTTCTGCACGATCACCTGCTTGGCGGTCTGAGCAGCGATCCGACCGAACTCGATGGACTCGATCTTCTCCTCGATCACCTCACCGGCCTTGACGCCAGGATGCTCTTCCTGGGCGTCTTCCACCGTCAGATGCGAATCGGGCAACTGATAGTCCTGGTCTTCCACCACGGTCCAGCGGCGGAAGGTTTCGTAGCTGCCGTTGTGTCTGTTGATCGACACCCGCAGATCCACATCTTCTTCATAGCGTTTCTTGGTAGCCGTGGCGAGAGCCAACTCCAGTGCCTCGAAGATGACGCCGGGTGGAACACCCTTCTCGTTCGAAACAGATTCCACTACCAGCAGAACTTCTTTGCTCATCTTACGCCTCGTATTCGCAATCCTTGGGATCCGCGGTCTCGCGCTCAAATCACTCGAAACGGGGAACGACGTTGGCCTTGTCGATCATCTCGATGGGCAGCAGATACTCATGCTCGTCCACCTGCACCACGACGTCCTGGTCTTCCACACCGCGCAGCAAACCCTGGAAATTACGTCGCCCTTCGAAGGGCGACCGAAGTTTGACCTTGACCTGTTCACCGGCATGGGCAGCGAATTGCTCCAGCGTGAACAGCGGTCTATCCATACCGGGGGAAGACACCTCGAGGGTGTATTCATTGGTGATGGGATCTTCCACATCGAGTACGCCGCTGACTTGGCGGCTGACCTTCTCGCAGTCTTCCACGAGGATGCCATTGGGATGATCGATGTAGACACGCAGTAGCGAATGCCGCCCTTGGGAGATGTACTCGACACCCCAGCAGACATAGCCAAGCGCCTCGACGACGGGGGCCAGCAAGGCCTGCAACTGTTCTAGCTTGCTCGACACCTGGTTGCCTCGCGTTTTTTGAGAATAAAAAATGGGCATTACGCCCATCCCTAAGAGGTCTGCGCAAGAAAGCGCGACCCGAACTGTCCAGCCAACAAAAAGCCCCTATAAAGGGGCTTTAAAAAACTGGTTGCGGGGGCTGGATTTGAACCAACGACCTTCGGGTTATGAGCCCGACGAGCTACCAGACTGCTCCACCCCGCGTCAAAGCTGGAGCGAGATTATATTCAACTGAACTCTAGGAGTCAACCTACTCTCTCGCCGCGTCCTGCTGGACGTCTTTGCTATTTGCAAATTGGTGCCGAAGATGGGACTCGAACCCATACAGCCTGTGGCCACTACCCCCTCAAGATAGCGTGTCTACCAATTCCACCACTTCGGCATGAAACCTTTGAAACTTACTTGGACTCCTGGGGCACGTCCCCGGAAGTACCGCCCTGGGCAGCACGCGGCTGCGTCAGAGGAACATCGTTACCATCCTGCTTCGGCTGAGGAGCCTGCTGGACCGGCTGAGTGGGGAGACCCCCCTCACGCAGACCCAGCGCACGGTCTTTGGCGAAATACCCCAGACCCAGGCTAGTCGCGAAAAAAACCGCGGCTAGTATAGCAGTAAAACGACTCAGAAAGGTAGCAGAACCTTGACTACCGAACACGGTACCCGAGGCGCCCGCACCAAAGGACGCACCGGCCTCGGCACCCTTGCCCTGCTGCATCAATACCAACGCGATCAGGCCAAGCGCCATCAGCAAGTGGACCACGACAACTGCAGTTTCCAACATTATCCACGTCCTGCAGCGCGGCAAATCGCACTGAACTCTTCAGCATTCAGGGAGGCTCCACCCACCAGCCCCCCATCGATATCCGGCATGCCGAACAACTCGGCAGCATTGGCGGCCTTGACACTGCCGCCATACAACAGCTGGAGGCCTTCAGCGATTCCAGCATCGGCTTCGCGCACCAGGGCGCGAATCGCCGCATGAACCTCTTGCGCCTGCTCCGGCGTCGCCGTGAGCCCGGTGCCTATCGCCCAGACCGGCTCGTAGGCCACCACGGCGTTGGCGAAAGCCGCTACGCCAACCGCCTCGATGACCGCCTTCAGCTGGCCACCCACGACGTCCAGCGTGCGCTCGGCCTCCCGCTCCTCGCGGGTCTCGCCGACGCAGAGTACGGGAATCATCCCGCCCTCCTGGATGGCCGCGAATTTCTTCGCCACCACCGCGTCATCCTCGCCCAGCAAGGCACGTCGCTCGGAGTGCCCCACCAGTACGTAGCGACAACCGAACTCCGCCAACTGGGTCGAGGATACCTCACCCGTCAGGGCCTTCTCGCCCGCGACGGAAGCACAGGTCTGCGCTCCCACCGCCAGCGACGTTGCCGCCAGACCTTCAGCCACCCCAGGCAGATGCACCAATGTCGGAATCACCACGACATCGACGCCCGCCACACCGTCCAACCCTTTCAAGCCTGCGACCAGCGCCGACACGCTCTGCAGCGAGCCATGCATTTTCCAGTTACCGGCAACCAGGGAACGACGCATGCGTTTTACCTCAGGGAGCGAAGTGGGCGCAGATGTTACTCAATCGAAAACAGGCATGCAAGCAAATCAAGCACATACCTCGGTTATCAGTTGAGCGAGGGCTTCGGCGTGAGCGCGCACCTCGCGCTCGTTCTCGCCCTCGACCATGACCCGCAGCAGCGGCTCGGTACCGGACTTGCGCAGCAGCACCCGCCCCTTGCCGGCCATCTTCTCGGTGACCTCGGCGCTGGCCTGCTTGACCCGTGGATTCTCCAGGGGATCCTGGCCGCCACCGAATCTTACGTTGATCAGCACCTGCGGGCACTTGCGCAGCGCCATGCGCGCCTGGGCCAGGGTCTGACCGGCATTGCGCAGGGCGATGAGCACCTGCAGCGCCGCGATGGTCGCATCACCGGTGGTGGTGTACTGGCAGCAGACCACGTGCCCGGAATTCTCGCCACCCAGCACCCAGTTGCGCTCCAGCAGTTCGGCCATCACATAGCGATCGCCGACCTTGGCTCGCACGAAGGGAATATCCAGCTCGGCCAGACCCAGCTCGAGACCGAGATTGCTCATCAGGGTACCCACCACCCCGCCTTCGAGGCGGCCGCGGCGCTTGAGGTCGCGGGCGATCAGGTAGAGCAGCTCGTCGCCGTCCACCGCCGCCCCGGTGTGATCCACCATCAGTACCCGGTCGCCGTCGCCATCGAAGGCGATACCGATGTCGGCGTGCTGATCCAGCACCGCCTGCTGCAGCCCCTCCAGGTGTGTGGAACCGCAATTCTTGTTGATGTTGAGCCCGTCGGGCTGCACACCCAGTACACTGACATCCGCGCCCAGCTCCCGGAAGACACTGGGGGCGATCTTGTAGGTGGCACCATTGGCGCAATCCAGCACGATCTTCATCCCGGCGAAGCTGGTGCCGGTGGGCACGCTGCTCTTGCAGAACTCGATGTAGCGGCCGGCGGCATCGTTGATGCGCGAGACCTTGCCGATGCGCGCCGAATCGACCACGGTCATGGGCGTATCGAGCAGTTCTTCGATCATGGTTTCCAGCTCATCGGGCAGCTTGGTACCGGCGCCGGAAAAGAACTTGATGCCATTGTCGTAGTAGGGATTGTGCGAGGCACTGATCACGATGCCCGCGCTGGCCTGGAAGGTCCGCGTCAGATAGGCGATCCCCGGCGTGGGCATGGGCCCGAGCAGCATGACGTCCGCACCGGCCGCGGACAGCCCGGCCTCCAGCGCGGATTCGAACATGTACCCCGAATTGCGGGTGTCCTTGCCAACCAGCACCCGGCAACCGCCACGGCTGCGGAAGGCGATACCCGCCGCCCAGCCCAGCTTGAGCATGAAGTCCGGCGTAATGGGATAGGTCCCGACCTTGCCGCGAATGCCATCGGTTCCGAAATACTTTCTTGCCATCAGTTGTGTTCCTGCCTGAAGCCCTCGACCGCGGTGATCATCTTCACCACGTCCACCGTTTCCGCCACGTCATGAACCCTGAGGATCTGGGCACCCTTGGCCAGTGCCAGGGCCGCCAGGGCCAGACCACCGGCCAGGCGCCCCTCGACGGGCCGCCCGGTGACCGCGCCGATCATGCTCTTGCGCGAGACACCCACCAGCAAGGGTAGCCCAAAGGCGAGCAACTCGGTTTGTCGTTTGAACAGCTCGAGGTTGTGCTCCAGGGTCTTGGCGAAGCCGTAGCCCGGATCCAGCACCAGCCGCTCGCGGGAGATACCGGCCGCCTCGCAGCGCGCGATCTGTTCGGCGAGGAAGGCCCCGACCTCGCCTGCGACATCGGTGTAGACGGGTGCCTGCTGCATGGTGCTCGGCTCGCCGCGCATGTGCATCAGGCACACCGCCAGGTCGGTCGCGGCGGCGGCTTCCAGGGCGCCAGGTCGGCGCAAGGAACGGACGTCGTTGATCAGGCCGGCGCCCGCCAGGGCGCCTTCGCGCATGACCGCGGGCGTGGAGGTGTCCATGGAGATGACGACATCCAGCTCCCGGGCGATCGCCTCGATCACTGGCACGACGCGATCGAGCTCTTCCGCTTCGGCTACCGCTGGCGCCCCTGGCCGGGTGGATTCCCCGCCGACATCGATGATGGCCGCACCGGCCGCCACCATGCCTTCCGCATGGCGCAAGGCGCTTTCAACCGCCGTGTAGCGGCCGCCGTCGGAGAAGGAATCGGGGGTGACGTTGAGGATGCCCATGACTTTGGGCGTGTCAAAAACAAGAACCCGATTGCCGCAGGGCAATCGGGTCGAAGGAAACGGATTGAACATGGGTGTTTCAGTGTTCTCCAGCCGGACCACCGATGGGCGTTTCCGGACGATCGCTGCCGCTCTGCGGGGACGCCGGGGCGTCGCCGGTCGGGCCGCCACGATCATGCCAGTCACGCGGTTCGCGCGGGACCTTGCCCGCCATGATGTCATCGATCTGGTCGGAATCGATGGTCTCGTACTTCATCAGCGCATCGGCCATGAGTTCGAGCTTGTCGCGATTCTCGTCGAGCAGTCGCTTGGCGGTGTTGTAGCAGTCATCGATGATCCGGCGGATTTCCAGATCGATCAGCTTGGCCGTCTCGCCCGACATGTTGCCGGCGCCACCACCACCGGAACGACCCAGGTAGCCTTCGTTCTCTTCCTCGCCATAGAGCAGCGGACCGAGCTTCTCGGACAGGCCCCACTTGGTGACCATGTTCCGGGCCAGGGAGGTCGCGCGCATGATGTCGTTGGAAGCGCCGGTGGTCACGCCCTCGAAGCCCAGCGTCATCTCCTCGGCGATACGGCCGCCGAACAGCGAGCAGATCTGGCTTTCCAGGGCACGCTTGGACAGGCTGTAGCGATCCTCCTCGGGGAGGAACATGGTCACGCCCAGGGCGCGGCCACGGGGAATGATGGAAACCTTGTAGACCGGGTCGTGCTCGGGCACCAGGCGACCGACGATGGCATGACCTGCCTCGTGGTAGGCGGTGTTGCGCTTCTCCTTCTCGGACATGACCATGGTCTTGCGCTCGGCGCCCATCATGATCTTGTCCTTGGCCAGCTCGAACTCGCGCATGTCGACAATGCGCTTGTTGGCTCGGGCGGCGAACAGCGAAGCCTCGTTGACCAGGTTGGCCAGGTCGGCACCCGAGAAGCCCGGAGTACCCCTCGCGATGACGCCGGCATCGACACGCTCGCCGACGGGAACCTTGCGCATGTGCACCTTGAGGATCTGCTCGCGGCCCCGGATGTCCGGCAGGCCGACCACGACCTGACGGTCGAAACGACCGGGGCGCAGCAGCGCAGGGTCGAGGACATCGGGCCGGTTGGTGGCGGCGATGACGATGATGCCATCGTTCATCTCGAAGCCGTCCATCTCGACCAGCAACTGGTTCAGGGTCTGCTCACGCTCGTCGTGACCACCGCCCATGCCATTGCCACGATGGCGGCCGACTGCATCGATCTCGTCGATGAAGATGATGCAGGGTGCGTGTTTCTTGGCCTGGTCGAACATGTCGCGAACGCGGCTGGCACCCACGCCGACGAACATCTCGACGAAGTCGGAACCGGAGATGGTGAAGAACGGCACCTTGGCCTCGCCCGCCACGGCCTTGGCCAGCAGGGTCTTACCGGTACCGGGCGAGCCGACCATCAGCACGCCACGGGGAATGCGGCCGCCCAGGCGCTGGAACTTGCCTGGATCACGGAGGAACTCGACCAGCTCGGTGACCTCTTCCTTGGCCTCGTCGCAACCGGCGACGTCGGCGAAGGTGGTCTTGACCTGGTCTTCCGACAGCAGCCGCGCCTTGCTCTTGCCGAAGCTCATGGGTCCGCCGCGACCGCCGGCACCACCCTGCATCTGGCGCATGAAGAACATGAAGACCGCGATGATCACCAGGATTGGGAAGCTGGCCACCAGCAGCTGAGTCCAGATGCTCTGCTGCTCGGGCTGCTTGCCGGTGATGGTGACGCTGTTGTTGACCAGGTCGCCGATCAGGCCATTGTCCTGGATCGCCGGCCGGATGGTCTTGAAGGGATCGCCATCCCGATGCTTGCCGGTGATGACATAGCCATCCACGGTCACGCTCTCGATCTGCCCGTCCTTCACCTGCTGGATGAAGTCGGAGTAGTTGAGCGTTTGGGGTTCGTTGGGGCTGGAGAAGTTGTTCATCACGGTGACGAGCACCGCGGCGATGATCAGCCACAGGATCAGATTCTTTGCCATGTCGTTCAATTGACTACCCTCTGCGCCGGTTTCGTGGGTAAACCGTTCGAAGCGAAACCGGCAGTGACCGGTAAGTTACTACACAAAGCCTGGCCCACGGCAGACATCGTCTGTAACGCTATATGAGTCTTCTGCCTTTGACTCTAGGGCAAGGCAGACGTTGCGGCTATCAATTCTCTCAATTGCCCCTAAAACCGCGACCCAATAGAGATTGCTGGCGCGATCTGGTCCCGCGACGCGGACAGCGGCGCCAGAGCCCCGCACGCGGGACGCATACCACCTGCAGGCAGATGGCAACGCCTGCACCCCGCAGCGCCCCGGATCACTCCAGCGTACTCAGCTCGCTCATATGGGGGCCAAGTGGGAAATAACAAGGCCCTTTACAGCCGACCCGTGTATTGCCGAGGCGGACCGTTACGGTAACCCGCCCTACTGGATTGCGGCAGCAAATTGCCGTCGGGATCTCGCCGTCCTTCCAGGGCGCCTTGACCTCGCCCACTCCAAGGTATTCCTTGAGCAGGGACGACAGCCCTCGCCGGGCACGACGCTAAGTTTTCGCGTATCGCTGGGCGACACCGGGCAGCTGGGATAAACTGTACGGCTTTTATCCGGGGTGAATTATGGCGCTCAATAACGAGCTTAAAAAGCGGTTCAAGGCGATCGGTCATCAACTCAAGCCGGTGGTCACCATCAGTGAGAACGGCCTCAGCGAAGGCGTACTGGGCGAGCTCGACCGCGCGCTGAACGATCACGAACTGATCAAGATCAAGCTGGCCGTCACCGAACGTGAAGATCGTCGCGCCCTGATCGATGAGCTGTGCGCCTCGAGCAAGGCCGAGCTGGTCCAGATGATCGGCAAGATGGCTTTGATCTACCGCAAGGCGCGCGAGCAGAATCGCAACCTGTCCAACGTGGTGCGCTATACCGCCTGATTTCCCGGTACCCGCCCGGGGACGGGCTGCAGTACCAGGATCAGACCGCACAGCAACAGGACCAGGTAGCCGGCCAGGGCGGTCGGCCCGGTCCAGAAGCGCGCCAGCTCGTTCTGCAGCACCACGGCCAGCGCACTGGCCAGCAGCAGCTGGCCGCGCAGGTCACGCCACAGGGCGGTGACCCCTGCCCACCACACCAGCACCACGACCTGGGTGAAGACGCCACCGGCTGCGGCGCTGAGCATCATGCGCAGCAATTCCTCACGCCCGGACTGGATCAGCAGCGGCGCCCAGCCCGCCTGGGCGAGGGCCACCGGGATGCACAGGTGCAGGGCGACCAAGGGGCCGACCCAGAACACCTGGGCCAGTTGCCAGGCGGCGGCGAGCAGCCTGGCGAGCCAGCCCGAGGGGCGGCGCTCAGACGTGGCGGACAGCGACAATTTCGTATTCGACATTGCCACCCGGGGTCTTCACCAGCACCACGTCCCCCTCTTCCTTGCCGATCAGGGCGCGGGCGATGGGCGAACCCACCGACAGCTTGCCCTGCTTGATGTCCGCCTCGTCGTCACCGACGATCTGGTAGGTCACGGCCTCATCGGTCTCGGTGTTGGCGATTTCCACGGTGGTGCCGAAGATCACCTTGCCGGTATGCGGCAAGGCGGTCACGTCGATCACCTGGGCATTCTGCAGACGCCCCTCGATATCGCGGATACGCGCCTCGACCATGCCCTGCTGTTCGCGGGCGGCATGGTATTCGGCGTTTTCCTTGAGGTCACCCAGTTCACGCGCTTCGGCGATGGCCTGGGTGATCTGCGGGCGCAGCTCGGTCTTGAGGTGCTTGAGTTCGTCTTCCAGGGCGCGAGCGCCCTGGACGGTCATGGGGTACTTGGTCATGCCTCAACTCCTGCATGCAGATCTTGCAGCCGGCGCACGGTCTTCTCGGCGCCGAATTTCAAAGCTTCGCAAATGGCCTGGCCGCCGGCAATGGTGGTGGTGCAGCAGAGCTTGTGCTGCAGGGCATTACGGCGGATCGAATAGGAATCGGCGATGGACTGCCGGCCTTCGGTGGTGTTGATGATCAGGGTGACTTCGTCGTTCTTGATCATGTCGACCACATGGGGACGGCCTTCGGTCACCTTGTTCACGCGCCGCACCGGCAGACCGGCGGCCTCGATCACCCGGGCGGTACCGGCAGTGGCGACCACCTCGAAGCCCAGGCCGACCAGATCGCGGGCGACCTGTACGGCTTCGGGCTTGTCGTCGTCACGCACGCTGATGAAGGCGCACCCGGAGTTCGGCAGGATCTCGTTGGCACCCAGCTGAGCCTTGGCGAAGGCTTCGCCGAAGCTGTCGCCGACCCCCATCACCTCACCGGTGGACTTCATCTCCGGGCCGAGGATGGGGTCGACGCCGGGGAACTTGTTGAAGGGGAACACCGCTTCCTTGACGCTGAAGAACGGCGGGATGATTTCCTGGGTGAAACCCACTTCGGCCAGGGTCTTGCCGGCCATGACGCGGGCGGCCACCTTGGCCAGCGACTCGCCGATGCACTTGGAGACGAAGGGCACGGTCCGGGAGGCGCGCGGGTTGACTTCGATGACGTAGATGTCCTCGCCCTGCACGGCCATCTGCACGTTCATCAGGCCGACCACGCCGAGCTCCAGGGCCATCTTCTTGACCTGCTCGCGGATCTCGTCCTGGATGTGCTTGGGCAGCGAATAGGGCGGCAGCGAGCAGGCGGAGTCACCGGAGTGCACGCCGGCCTGTTCGATGTGCTGCATGATGGCGCCGATCACCACGGTCTGGCCGTCGCACACCGCATCCACGTCCACCTCGATGGCGCAGTTGAGGAAGTGGTCGAGCAGCACCGGGCTGTCGTTGGACACCTTGACCGCT
This sequence comes from Pseudomonas sp. No.117, assembly GCF_054558395.1. Classification (NCBI taxonomy): domain Bacteria; kingdom Pseudomonadati; phylum Pseudomonadota; class Gammaproteobacteria; order Pseudomonadales; family Pseudomonadaceae; genus Pseudomonas; species Pseudomonas sp. No.117. The sequence goes on along the minus strand of NZ_BAAJNP010000011.1, from coordinate 18,987 downwards.
TCGCGCATGTAGCGCTTGAGTTCTTCTTCCTGGTAGACGATCTCCATCGCCCGGCCGCCCAGCACGTAGGAGGGACGGACCACCATCGGATAGCCGATGTTCTTCGACAGGGCCAGGGCTTCGTCTTCGCTGCGCGCGGTGGCGTTGGCCGGCTGGCGCAGGTTGAGGCGCTGCACCATCTGCTGGAAGCGCTCGCGGTCTTCGGCGCGGTCGATGGCGTCGGGGCTGGTGCCGATGATGGGCACACCGGCCTCTTCCAGGGCGCGGCAGAGCTTGAGCGGGGTCTGGCCGCCGTACTGGACGATGACGCCCTTGGGCTGCTCGACGCGGACGATTTCCAGTACGTCTTCCAGGGTCACCGGCTCGAAGAACAGGCGATCGGAGGTGTCGTAGTCGGTGGAGACGGTTTCCGGGTTGCAGTTAACCATGATGGTCTCGTAGCCGTCTTCACGCATGGCCAGGGCCGCGTGCACGCAGCAGTAGTCGAACTCGATACCCTGGCCGATGCGGTTGGGACCGCCGCCGAGGATCATGATCTTGTCGCGACCGCTGGGCTTGGCCTCGCACTCTTCCTCGTAGGTGGAATAGAGGTAGGCGGTGTCGGTGGCGAATTCGGCGGCGCAGGTGTCCACTCGCTTGTACACCGGCAGCACCTTGAGCTTGTGGCGATGGGCACGCAGGTTCTTCTCAGTGACGCCGAGCAGCTTGGCCAGGCGCGCATCAGAGAAGCCCTTGCGCTTGAGCTTGCGCATCAGGTCATAGTCGAGGTCGGCCAGACCCAGGGTCTTGATGCGCTCCTCGTCCTTGATCAGGTCCTCGATCTGCACCAGGAACCAGGGATCGATGCGGGTCAGCTCGAAGACCTTGTCCAGGCTGTAGCCCTGGCGGAAGGCGTCGCCGATGTACCAGATGCGATCGGCGCCCGGTACGGTCAGCTCGCGCTTGAGGGTGCCATCGGCTTCCGGATCGGCCGGATCCAGCTTGGGATCGAAGCCGACCACGCCGACTTCCAGGCCGCGCAGGGCTTTCTGCAGAGATTCCTGGAAGGTCCGGCCGATGGACATGACCTCGCCCACGGACTTCATCTGGGTGGTCAGGCGGGCGTCGGCCTTGGGGAATTTCTCGAAGGCGAAGCGCGGGATCTTGGTGACCACGTAGTCGATGGCCGGCTCGAAGGACGCCGGGGTACGACCGCCGGTGATGTCGTTCTGCAGCTCGTCCAGGGTGTAGCCGACGGCCAGCTTGGCGGCGATCTTGGCGATGGGGAAGCCGGTGGCCTTGGAGGCCAGGGCCGACGAACGCGATACCCGCGGGTTCATCTCGATCACCACCATGCGTCCGGTGTTCGGGCAGATGCCGAACTGGACGTTGGAGCCGCCGGTCTCGACGCCGATCTCGCGCAGCACCGCCAGGGAGGCGTTGCGCATGATCTGGTATTCCTTGTCGGTCAGCGTCTGGGCCGGGGCCACGGTGATGGAGTCACCGGTGTGCACGCCCATGGGGTCGAAGTTCTCGATGGAGCAGACGATGATGCAGTTGTCCTTCTTGTCGCGGACCACCTCCATCTCGTATTCCTTCCAGCCGATCAGGGATTCGTCGATCAGCAGCTCGTTGGTCGGCGACAGGTCCAGACCGCGGGTGCAGATTTCCTCGAACTCTTCGCGGTTGTAGGCGATGCCGCCACCGGTGCCGCCCATGGTGAAGGACGGACGGATGATGCAGGGGAAGCCGACCTTCTCCAGCACGCCGTAGGCTTCTTCCATGGTGTGGGCGATACCCGAGACCGGGCAGGCCAGGCCGATGTCCTTCATGGCCTTGTCGAAGCGCGAGCGGTCCTCGGCCTTGTCGATGGTATCGGCATTGGCACCGATCATCTCGACGCCGAATTTCTCCAGCACACCGTGACGCTCCAGATCCAGGGCGCAGTTCAGCGCGGTCTGGCCGCCCATGGTCGGCAGCAGGGCGTCGGGCCGCTCCTTCTCGATGATCTTGGCCACGGTGGCCCACTTGATCGGCTCGATGTAGGTGGCGTCGGCCATGGCCGGGTCGGTCATGATGGTGGCCGGGTTGGAGTTCACCAGGATGACGCGGAAGCCTTCCTCGCGCAGGGCCTTGCAGGCCTGGGCGCCGGAATAGTCGAACTCGCAGGCTTGGCCGATGACGATGGGGCCGGCCCCGAGGATCAGGATGCTCTTGATGTCTGTACGCTTAGGCATGGGCTTCTCGAATGCAGGTAATCAGGTCAGGGTCGCGGTGGCCAACTTCACACCGAACCCCACGAACAGGGCGCCGACGCCACCGGTGGCGCTTGCGCTGAGGCGTCGCCGCTGGCGGAACCAGGCCGCCAGGCGCACACCACAGAAAATCAGGAACGACAGGTAGCAGAAGCTGATCGCTTCCAGTACCGCGCCCAACACCAGGAAGGACAGCGCCGGATGGGCATAACCGGGGTCCACGAACTGGATGAAGAAGGAGACGAAGAACAGGATCGCCTTCGGGTTCGACAGGCTCAGCAGCAGCGCCTTGCGGAACGGCTGGTGGACGTCTTCGCGCAGGGTCGCCTCGGCCTGGCCCTGAGCCGGGCTGCGCCAGGACTTGAGTCCGCCACGCAGCATGCTCCAGCCGAGGTAGAACAGGTAGGCCGCGCCCAGATACTTGAGGATCTGGAAGAACAGCGGCTCCGCCTTGAGCAGCGACGCCACTCCCAGGGCCGAAAGCAGCATCAGCACAGCATCACCGAGGAACACGGCCGAGGCCGCCTGGTAGCCGCTGCGGATGCCGCGCTGGGCACTGGTGGCGAGCACGAAGAAGGAGTTGGGACCGGGCAGCAGGATGACGAACAGGGTCCCGACCACATAGGTCCAGAAGTCGATGACACCCAGATTCGCCAGCATGAGCCTTACCCTCCTCCCGTCTTAGCGGCGCGCCGCCATGGCCTGGATGAACTTGTCGAACAGCGGCGCCACGTCGTGCGGACCGGGGCTCGCCTCGGGGTGACCCTGGAAGCTGAAGGCGACCTTGTCGGTGCGCTCGATGCCCTGCAGGGTGCCGTCGAACAGCGACTTGTGGGTGGCCCGCACATTGGCCGGCAGACTGGCTTCGTCCACGGCGAAACCGTGGTTCTGGCTGGTGATCATCACCACGCCGCTGTCGAGATCCTGCACCGGATGGTTGGCGCCGTGGTGACCGTTGGGCATCTTCACCGTCTTGGCGCCGGAAGCCAGGGCCAGCAACTGGTGGCCCAGGCAGATGCCGAACACCGGAATCTCGGTTTCCAGGACGTCCTGGATCGCCTTGATGGCGTAGTCGCACGGCTCGGGATCGCCCGGGCCGTTGGCCAGGAAGATGCCGTCGGGTTGCAGCGCCAGGGCTTCGCTGGCCGGGGTCTGGGCCGGCAGCACGGTGATGCGGCAGCCACGGGCCACCAGCATGCGCAGGATGTTCAGCTTGACGCCGTAGTCGAAGGCCACCACGTGGTAGGGCAGCTGCTCGGCCGGGATCTCGGCGTGGCTGTCGGTCTCCAGCGACCAGACGCTGGAACGCCACTCGTAGCGCTCCTTGACGCTGACTTCCTTGGCCAGGTCCATGCCCTTCAGGCCGGGGAAGGCGCGCGCCAGTTCCAGGGCGCGCTCCTCGGTGGCATCCGCACCGGTGAGGATGCAGCCATCCTGGGCGCCCTTCTCGCGGAGGATGCGGGTCAGGCGACGGGTGTCGATACCGGCGATGGCGATGGTGCCGTTTTCCTCGAGGTACTCGGGCAGCGACTGCTTGTTGCGCCAGTTGCTGGCCAGCAGCGGCAGGTCACGGATGATCAGTCCGGCGGCCCACACCTGGGCGGCCTCGCCATCCTGCGGCGTGGTGCCGGTGTTGCCGATGTGCGGATAGGTCAGGGTGACGATCTGCTTCGCATAGGAAGGATCGGTCAGGATTTCCTGGTAGCCGGTCATGGCGGTGTTGAACACCACTTCGCCGACCGTGTGGCCGTCGGCACCGATGGATTCACCGCGAAAGATGCTGCCATCGGCAAGTGCGAGTATGGCTGGCTTAGTCAAGAAGACCTCCGAAAATCAAGCCTTGGCGGGCAAACGCAGGGTGCAAAAAAACGGGATGACATCTCGAAGAGTCATCCCGTTTTAATGTTGTGATTTCATTCTGCGCTAGCTTTTAGTGGATACACTAAAGCTGCATTGTACACGAATTGAGCGCTGCTTGCACCCTCGCGAGCGAATCAGCGCAACTCCAGTACGTCCTGCATGTCATATAGCGCCGGCTGTTTGTCCTTGAGCCACAGGGCCGCACGGACCGCACCCTTGGCGAAAGTCATGCGACTGGAGGCCTTGTGGGTGATCTCCACCCGCTCCCCCTCGCTGGCGAACAGCACGGTGTGGTCGCCCACCACGTCACCCGCTCGCACGGTGGCGAAGCCGATGGTCTGGCGATCACGGGCACCGGTCTGGCCTTCGCGCCCGTAGACGGCGACCTCTTCCAGATCGCGACCCAGTGCCTGGGCGACGACCTCGCCCATGCGCAGGGCGGTACCGGATGGGGCATCGACCTTGTGTCTGTGATGGGCCTCGATGATCTCGATGTCGACCTCGTCGCCCAGCACCCGGGCGGCGGTATCCAGTAGCTTGAGGCAGAGATTGACGCCGACGCTGAAGTTGGCGGCGAAGACGATGGGGATTTCCTTGCTCGCCTCCAGCAGGGTCAGCTTCTGCTCGGCGGTGAAACCGGTGGTGCCGATGACCATGGCCTTCCTGGCCTTGCGGCAGAGCGCCAGGTTTTGCAGGGTGACGCTGGGATGGGTGAAGTCGATCAGGACGTCGAAATCATCCAGCACGCGCGCCAGATCGCCCGACAGCATCACGCCATTGCGACCGATACCAGCGAGCTCACCGGCATCGGCACCGACCAGGCTGCTCTCCGGCCGATCCACCGCGGCGGTCAGGCCGGCGGCGCCCTGGGTCTGCTGGACCGCTTCGATCAGGGTCTTGCCCATGCGCCCCGCGGCGCCCATTACAGCTATACGTCGCATCATCAGCTCCAGGCTGCTGGCCGGGCGCCGCCGCGCGACGGCGCCCAGGCCGGGTTAGAGGTCGTCGAAGAAGCGCTTCATGCCGTCGAACCAGCCACTGGCCCGGGGCGAATGGGAGCTGTCGCTCTGCAGGGTGTTGCGGAATTCCTCGAGCAGCTCGCGCTGGCGGCGACTCAGGTTGACCGGGGTCTCTACCACCACCTTGCACATCAGGTCACCGGCACCACCACCGCGTACGGGCGTCACGCCCTTGCCGCGCAGGCGGAACATCTTGCCGGTCTGGGTACCCTCGGGGATCTTCAGCTTGACCCGGCCATCCAGGGTCGGCACTTCCAGCTCGCCACCCAGGGCGGCATCGGTGAAGTTGATCGGCACCTCGCAATAGAGATGCTTGCCGTCGCGCTGGAAGATCGAGTGCTCGCGCACGTTGACCACGACATAGAGGTCGCCGCTGGGGCCACCCAGTGTCCCGGCCTCGCCCTCGCCGGTCAGGCGGATGCGGTCGCCAGTGTCGACGCCTGCCGGCACCTTGACCGACAGGGTCTTCTGTTCTTCCACGCGCCCCTGACCATGACAGGCAGTGCAGGGCTCGGGAATGATCTTGCCGCTGCCGTGGCAGCGCGGGCAGGTCTGCTGCACCGAGAAGAAGCCCTGCTGCATGCGCACCTGGCCGATGCCGCCGCAGGTCGGGCAGGTGGACGCCGAGGTACCCGGCTTGGCGCCATTGCCGTCGCAGACCTTGCACTCGACCAGGGTGGGCACGCGAATGGTGACCGTGGTCCCGCGCACGGCCTCTTCCAGATCAAGATCCAGGGTGTAGCGCAGGTCGGCACCGCGCTGCGGACCGCCCCGACCACCGGCGCCGCCGCGCCCGCCGAAGAAGTCGCTGAAGACGTCGCCGAAGATGTCGGAGAAGCTCGCACCACCCGCCGCACCACCGAAGCCGCCGCCGCCCATGCTCGGATCGACGCCAGCATGGCCGTACTGGTCGTAGGCCGAGCGCTTGCCCGCATCGGACAGCACTTCGTAGGCCTCGGCGGCCTCCTTGAACTGCTCTTCGGCAGCCGCGTCACCCGGATTGCGGTCCGGGTGGTATTTCATCGCCAGGCGTCGGTAGGCCTTCTTGAGCTCGGCTTCGCTGGCGCCGCGCTCGACCCCGAGCACCTCATAGTAATCACGTTTGGCCATAGACTTTCTGCACCTTAAATTTTCTCACCCTCCAGACACGCCAACGCGGGAGCAGGCTCCCGCGTGGCGGATCCGACGGGCCGAAGCCCGCCAGGTGCGGTAAGCACGGGGCTTACTTGTTGTCCTTCACTTCCTCGAACTCGGCATCGACCACGTCGTCGCCGGGCTTCTTGGCATCACCGTCCGCCTTGGCCGAGGCGCCTTCGGCACCGGCGCCAGCACCCTGCTCGGAATAGAGCTTCTGGGCCAGCGGCGCGGAGGCCTGGGACAGGGCATTCATCTTGGCTTCGATGGCGTCCTTGTCGTCACCGCGGACGGCGGTTTCCAGTTCGCCAATGGCCTTCTCGATGGTGCTCTTCTCTTCCGCGGTGGCCTTGTCGCCCGCCTCGGTCAGCATCTTGCGGGTACCGTGCACCAGGGCATCACCCTGGTTGCGGGCCGCGGCCAGCTCCTCGAACTTGCGATCCTCGTCGGCATTGGCCTCGGCGTCACGCACCATCTGCTGAATCTCTTCCTCGGACAGACCGGAGGACGCTTTGATGACGATGGACTGCTGCTTGCCGGTGGCCTTGTCCTTGGCGGACACGTTGAGGATACCGTTGGCGTCGATGTCGAAGGTCACCTCGATCTGCGGTACGCCACGCGGCGCCGGCGGGATCTCGGCCAGGTCGAATTTGCCCAGCGACTTGTTCTGCGCGGCCTGCTTGCGCTCGCCCTGCAGCACGTGGATAGTCACGGCGCCCTGGTTGTCGTCGGCGGTGGAGAACACCTGCGACTTCTTGGTCGGGATGGTGGTGTTCTTCTCGATCAGCGCGGTCATCACGCCACCCATGGTCTCGATGCCCAGGGTCAGCGGGGTGACGTCCAGCAGCAGCACGTCCTTGACGTCACCGGCCAGCACGGCGCCCTGGATGGCGGCACCGATGGCAACGGCTTCGTCCGGGTTGACGTCCTTGCGCGCTTCCTTGCCGAAGAAGTCGGCCACGCGCTTCTGCACCAGCGGCATGCGGGTCTGACCGCCCACCAGGATGACTTCGTGGATGTCGGAGACGTCCAGGCCGGAGTCCTTCAGCGCAGTACGGCACGGCTCGATGGTGCGCTCGACCAGCTCTTCCACCAGCGACTCCAGCTTGGCGCGGGAGACCTTGACGTTCAGGTGCTTGGGACCGCTGGCATCGGCAGTGATGTACGGCAGGTTGACGTCGGTCTGGGTAGCCGAGGACAACTCGATCTTGGCCTTTTCCGCAGCTTCCTTCAGGCGCTGCATGGCCAACGGGTCACCCTTGAGGTTCATGCCGCTTTCTTTCTTGAATTCCTCGACGAGGTAGTCGATCAGGCGGATGTCGAAGTCTTCGCCGCCCAGGAAGGTGTCGCCGTTGGTGGCCAGCACCTCGAACTGATGCTCACCGTCGACCTCGGCGATCTCGATGACCGAGACGTCGAAGGTGCCGCCGCCCAGGTCATAGACGATCACGGTGTGGTCGCCCTTGGCCTTGTCCAGGCCATAGGCCAGGGCAGCCGCGGTGGGCTCGTTGATGATGCGCTTGACGTCCAGACCGGCGATGCGACCGGCATCCTTGGTGGCCTGGCGCTGGCTGTCGTTGAAGTAGGCCGGGACGGTGATGACCGCTTCGGTCACGGCTTCGCCCAGGTAGTCCTCGGCGGTCTTCTTCATCTTCTTCAGGACTTCGGCAGAGACCTGCGGCGGCGCCATCTTCTGGCCCTTGGCCTCGACCCAGGCGTCACCGTTGTCCGCCTTGACGATCTTGTAGGGGACCATCTGGATGTCTTTCTGTACGACGTTTTCTTCGTAACGCCGACCGATCAGGCGCTTAACCGCGTACAGGGTGTTCTGCGGATTGGTCACCGCCTGGCGCTTGGCCGGCTGGCCGACCAGGGTCTCGCCATCGTTGGTGTAGGCGATGATGGACGGCGTGGTACGGGTGCCTTCGGCGTTTTCCAGTACCTTGACGTTGCCGTTTTCGAGGATCGCGACGCAGGAGTTGGTCGTCCCCAGGTCGATACCGATAATCTTGCCCATGTAGTCTTCTCCAGAAATCTCAGATTCCGCGCGGCCCGCTCAGGGGGCCTTTGATGTTCGCTTGCCTACCAGATGGGGCCGAGCGAAAGAATTTCAAGCCTTTTCGTCGATGCTCGGCTGCTGCGCTGCAGGGGCCTTGCTGACTACCACCATCGCCGGCCGCAGCAGGCGACCATTGAGGAGATAGCCCTTCTGAAACACCTTGAGCACGCTGCCCGGCTCGGCAGTGGCGCTCTCCTCCATGGCCATGGCCTGGTGGTGTTCAGGATTGAAGGGCGCGCCGTGGGGATCGACGGCCTCGACCTGATAGCGCTTGAGGGTGTCCTGCAGCATCTTCAGGGTCAGCTCCATGCCTTCGCGCATGGGCTTGAGGGTCTCGTCCGCGGCATTGGACAGCTCCAGGCCACGCTCCAGGCTGTCGAGCACCGGCAGCAGATCGCCGGCGAATTTTTCCAGGGCGAACTTGTGCGCCTTCTCCACGTCCTGCTCGGCGCGGCGACGCACGTTCTGCAGTTCGGCGACGCTGCGCAGCGACTGATCCTGGGCAGCGGCGAGCTGCTCTTCGAGCGTGGCGACGCGGGCAGCGAGGTCCTCGTGCTGGACGTCGCCCTGGGCCGCGGCCTCGTGCTCGGGAGTCTGGGAGTTCTGTTCGTCGGCCATGGAGTCCTCCTGTGATAATGCCGGTGGGCGTGCCCTCTAATGGACGACGCCTTGTTCGATGGCGCCTATATGGGGCCACCGGCCGGCGCTTCAAGAGCTGTATGGATTGCCAGTGCCCGAACGGCACTGTATAAACAACCAGAAACCGCTTTCGGAGATCGTCGCATGCTGGTGCATCTGTCCGTCCGCAATTACGCCATCGTCGAACACCTCGACCTCGACCTCGAGCGCGGCATGACCGTGATCACCGGCGAAACCGGCGCCGGCAAGTCCATCATGCTCGACGCCCTCGGCCTTACCCTGGGTGACCGCGCCGACAGCGACGCGGTCAGGCCTGGCGCCGACAAGGCCGACGTCCTGGCCAGCTTCGACACCACCGATATCCCCGAGGCCCGCCAGTGGCTCGCCGAGCGCGACCTCGAGCAGGACGGTCCCTGCCTGCTGCGCCGAGTCATCACCCGTGAAGGTCGCTCGCGCGGCTACATCAATGGCTCGCCCTGCCCGCTGGCCGACCTCAAGACCCTGGGTGGCCTGCTGATCGACATCCACAGTCAGCACGAGCACCAGTCGCTGCTGGGGCTCGATACCCATCGCCGGCTGCTGGACGAGTATGCCGGCGCGGGCGAGCTGGTCCGCCAGGTCCAGCTCGCCGCCCAGCGCTGGCGCCAGGTGCGCCAGACCCTGGAACGCCTGACCCGCAACGGCGACGAGCAACGTGCCCGCCACCAGCTGCTCAGCTACCAGCTCGAGGAACTCGACAACCTCGCCCTGGCTGAGGGCGAATTGCAGGCGCTGGAACAGGAGCAAAGCGACCTGGCGAGCGCCGAGCACATCCTGCTGGCCTGCCGTCAGGCCATGGACCTCTGCACCGAAAACGAGCAGGGCAATGCGCTGTCGGCCCTCAACGCCAGCGTGGCCCGCCTGACCGCCTTCGATCGTCCGCCGGCACAGATCGAGGAGGCCAGCAACCTGCTCGCTTCCGCCCAGATCCAGATCGAGGAAGCGATGAATGAACTCAATCGCTTCGTCGACCATTTCGAAGCCGACCCCGCGCGCCAGCAAGCCGTCCAGGAGCGCCTGGACAGCGTCTACAGCCTCGCCCGCAAACATCGGGTGCAACCGGAAGGGCTGCTGGAGCTGCACGAGCAGCTACGCACCGAACTGCAATCGCTGGACGCCGACGACGTCGCCCTGGAGCGCCTACAGGAAGAGCTGGCTGCCTTCGAGCGCCACTATCAGGAAAAGGCCGGCGAACTGAGTCGCCTGCGTGAACAGCGGGCACCGGAACTCGCTGCGGCGGTGGAGACGGAAATGCAGCGCCTGGGGATGCCGGGCGGTCGCTTCAGTATCACGCTTACGCCCGGCAGCACTGGCGAACCCCAGCCGCTGGGCAACGAAGGCGTCGAGTTCCGCGTCAGCGCCAACCCCGGCCAGCCGCTGCGCCCGCTGGCCAAGGTGGCGTCCGGCGGCGAGCTGTCGCGCATCAGCCTAGCCATCCAGGTCATCACAGCCCAGACCTCGCGCACACCGACGCTGGTCTTCGACGAGGTGGACGTCGGTATCGGCGGCCCGACCGCCGAGGTGGTCGGCCAGCTGCTACGGCAATTGGGCGAACGCGGCCAGGTACTGACGGTCACCCACCTGCCCCAGGTCGCCGCCCAGGGCCACCAGCATCTGTTCGTGCATAAGGAACGCGGCACCGACGAGACCCGCACCGCGGTGGCCAAGCTGGACCGCGCCCGCCGTGTGGAAGAGGTGGCGCGCATGCTGGGCGGCGTCGACCTGACCCGCGAATCCCTCGCCCATGCCCGCAAGCTGGTGGTGAGCCGCTAGCTTAGGGCTACAGCCAGACATGAAAAAGGCGACTCAAAGGTCGCCTTTTTCATGTCTGGCTCTTCACTTGCGCTGGCGGATGTACAGCACCAGGTTGTGGTCGACCAGCTCGAAACCGTGCTCTTCGACGATCTCGCGCTGGCGCTTTTCGATCGAGGCATCGGTGAACTCGATGACTTCGCCGGTATCCACATCCACCATGTGATCGTGGTGTCCGGTATCAGCCAGCTCGAACACGGCATGGCCGCCATCGAAGTTGTGGCGCACCACCAGACCAGCCGCCTCGAATTGGGTGAGGACCCGGTAGACCGTCGCCAGGCCCACGTCTTCGCCCGCTTCCATCAACGCCTTGTAGACGTCTTCGGCGCTCATGTGGCGCTGCTCGGTGGTGTCCAGCATCTGCAATATCTTGACGCGCGGCAGGGTCACTTTCAGACCCGCTTTGCGGAGTTCGTTGTTCTCTACCATGCTCTTTCTCGGTGCCGAGTGCTTTCGCAGCCCTCGGGAATACGGGTATGATCGGTGCTTCGTTGCCCAGCAAGATAGTGGAAGTCTCCCACCGATGCAAAACCTCAAGCAAACGCTGACCGGGCTCTCTCTGATGGGCCTAGCCATGCTCGCCGGCTGCTCTCTGCCGGGGGTTTACAAGATCGACATCCAGCAGGGCAACGTCGTCACCCAGGATATGATAGACCAGTTGCGCCCCGGAATGACCCGGCAACAAGTCCGGTTTATCATGGGTACGCCGCTGATCCAAGACACCTTCCATCCTGATCGCTGGGACTACCTGTACAGCCTGCAGGCTGCCGGTGGCCAGCGGAAGCAAGAGCGCGTCAGCCTGGTCTTCAACGGCAACAACCAGCTGAGCGGCCTGGCCGGTGATTTCATGCCCGGCACCAGTCGCGAACAGCAGATCATGGGTAGCGACAGCGGCAATAGCGTGGACACCACCGCGCCTGTCCAGCCGTCGGTGCCTGCCGCAGCCCCCGAGACCCCGGCGGTTCCCGGCTCGACCGAAGACAACATCCAGAAAGAGATCGACAGCGCCCGCCCGGCCGCCGTGCCGACGCCCGAGCGCATCCGTACCGACGGCCAGTGATCCTCTGCTAGCGGCCAGCCCTGGCCTTTTCGGCGCGCCGCTTGCGACTCTCCTTGGGGTCCGCGAGCAGCGGCCGGTAGATCTCCACGCGATCCCCCTGCCCTAGCCGGCATTCCGCTGGCTTGGCGATCAGCTTGCCGAAGATACCGACACGGTAGTGGTCACGCTGCCTCGGCTCCAGCTGCTCGAGCAGACCTGAAGACAGCACCGCCTGCTCGACGGTAGCCCCCTCCTCCAGTTGCAGACTCAACAGCCACTGGCGCTCCGGCAAGGCCAGAGCCACCTCGATGGCGAGACGCTCAGCCATACAGCGCCCGGGCCCGCTGGCAAAAGGCGTCCACCATGGTGTTGGCTGCCTGGTTGAACAGCGGCCCCAGGGTCGCCCGGACGATGGCGCTGTCGTATTCGAAGGACAGGTCCAGCGAGATCTTGCAGGCCTTGTCGCCCAGCGCCTTGAACGACCAGACGCCGTGCAGCTGCTTGAATGGCCCCTTCTCCAGGTCCATGGTGATGGACTCGTCAGGCACCAGGGTATTGCGGGTCACGAACTGCTGGCTGAGGCCGCCCTTGGCCACGGTGAGGCCGGCGCGCATCTGGCTTTCGTCCTGCTCCAGGATCTGCGCGGACGAGCACCAGGGCAGGAACTCTGGATAGCGATCCACGTCATTGACCAGCGCATAGAGCGCCGAAGCGGGATAGGGCAGCAACGCCGAACGTTGGATGTGCGTGCTCATCGGAACCTCGTAGAATAGCGAATTCGGTGTCGGACCTTGAATTTGAGGGCGGCGCACGCATTTTACTCCCGCACCAGCCTGCCGCGGTCCAGAACCGCGGTATTGTCCGTGTTTGCTCATACCCGCTCAAGCGCGTGGCGACATTTCCCCTGACTCGCTGTACCCTGGAATCATGGCCAAGCAAAAGAAAGTCTCCCCCGGCAGCATCGCGCAAAACAAAAAGGCGCTACACGAATACTTCGTCGACACCCGTTTCGAAGCGGGTGTCTCCCTGGCAGGTTGGGAGGTGAAGAGCCTGAGAGCCGGCAAGGCACAGCTGACCGACAGCTATGTGCTGCTCAAGGACGGCGAGGCCTGGCTGCTCGGTAGCCACATTACCCCGCTGCAGACCGCCAGCACCCATGTCATCGCCGACCCGACGCGCACCCGCAAGCTGCTGCTGAACAAGCGCGAGCTGGGCAAGCTGTTCGGCGCCGTGCAGCAGAAGGGCTATGCCTGCGTCGCCTTGTCTTTGTACTGGAAGAAGCATCTGGTCAAGTGCGAGATCGCGCTGGCCAAGGGCAAGAAGGAGTTCGACAAACGCGCCACCGAGCGTGAGCGTGACTCCGATCGCGAGATCCAGCGCGCCATCCGCAAGGACGCCAAGTAGCCAAGTGGCCGAAAAACGTTTCGTCGACAATGACTTGCGTAGAGCGGCCGGAATTCCTATAGTGAACGACCAGCAAGTTTTGGGGGCGATTAGGATTCGACGCCGGTAACGAAACTTGAGGGGCATGCCGAGCTGGTAGCAGAACTCGTAAATTCGCTGCTGCAAACTTATAGTTGCCAACGACGACAACTACGCTCTAGCTGCTTAATGCGGCTAGCAGTCGCTAGGGGATGCCTGTAAACCCGAAACGACTGTCAGATAGAACAGGATCGCCGCCAAGTTCGCTGTAGACGTAACGGCTAAAACTTATACAGCTCGCCCAAAGCACCCTGCCCGTCGGGCCGCAATGGGTTAACTCAGTAGACAGGGCTAAGCATGTAGAACCGATAGCGGAGAGCTGGCGGACGGGGGTTCAAATCCCCCCGCCTCCACCAAAAAGAAAGGGCAGCCACTGGCTGCCCTTTTTCTTTGCCCGCGATTTAGAACGGGATGTCGTCGTCGAAGCTGTCGTAGTCCTGCTGGGCAGGCTGCTGCTGCGGACGGGACTGCGGCTGCTGCGGAGGACGCTGGTCGTACTGCTGACCGCCGCCCTGGGGGGCCGCCTGCTGCGGACGGGGAGCACGTTGCTGCTGGGGTGCAGGCGCGCTCTGGTTGTATTCGTCGTTACCGCCGGCATTGCCACCGCGGCCGCCGAGCAACTGCATGTTGCCGTTGATGTCGACCACGATTTCGGTGGTGTAGCGATCCTGACCGTCCTGCCCCTGCCACTTGCGGGTACGCAGGGTGCCCTCGACATAAACTTGGGAGCCCTTGCGGATGTATTCGCCGGCGATCTCGGCAAGACGACCGAAGAACACCACGCGGTGCCACTCGGTACGATCCTGCTGCTGGCCGGTCTGCTTGTCCTTCCAGCTCTCGCTGGTGGCGAGGGTGACGTTGGTCACGGCATTGCCATTGGGCATGTAACGGGTTTCGGGATCGGCGCCGGCGTTGCCGACGAGGATGACTTTGTTGACGCCACGGGCCATATGGATCTCCTGATGAGCCTGTCGATCAAGCGGCGACTGGCGTTTGGCTTACCAGTCGCTCCAATTTCGCTCGATCGACGATTTTAGTATCGATCTTGATGTAGACGGCTTGTTCTTCCGCCACCATTACCGCATCGGTCACTCCGGCCAGGGCCAACAGGCGTTCGACCAATCCCTGGTCGTTGACTAGCGCGGACGCAACCGGCAAACGCAGACTGGTGACATAGGGTGGTTCCCGCATCGTACCAGCAATCACCGCCCACCCCAGGCAAAGCGCAGCACAACCCAGGAAGACGGTGGACAGGCCACCGTGCTGGAACAGCCAGCCACCGAGGATACCGCCCAACGCGGAACCTAGGAACTGACTGGTGGAGTAGATCCCCATCGCCGTGCCCTTGCCACCGGCAGGCGCCACCTTGCTCACCAGCGAAGGCAGCGAGGCCTCCAGCAGATTGAAGGCGGTGAAGAACACCACGATGCCGATGACCAGCGCCACCAGGCTGTTGCTGAAGAAAAAGAAGTACAGCTCGCACAGCACCAGGACGCTGATGGCGCCTACCAGCACGCGCTTCATGCGGCGCTTCTTTTCACCATAGATGATGAAGGGGACCATGGCGAAAAAGCCGACCACCAGCGCTGTGAGGTAGACCCACCAGTGTTCTTCCTTGGGCAAACCGGCGTGGCCGGCCAGGGCCAGCGGCAGGACGACGAAGCTGGCCATCAGCACGGCGTGCAGCGACAGGATGCCGAAGTCCAGTCGTAGCAGGTCGCGGTTGCGCAGCGTCGCTCCGAGTGCCTGGCGTGCCAGGTTCGACTCCCGGTGGGCGAAGGGCGAGGCGTGGCGCGGAACCAGGAACAGCACGATGACCAGGCCGACCAGGGCCAGGCCGCAGGTGGCCCAGAACAGTCCGGAGAGACCATAAGCACGGGTCAGCAGCGGTCCGGCGACCATCGCCACGGCGAAGGATACCCCGATGCTCATGCCGATGGTCGCCATCGCCTTGGTTCTGTGCTGCTCACGCGTCAGGTCCGACAGCAGCGCCATGATGGCCGCGGAGATGGCCCCGCCACCTTGCACGATGCGACCGGCGATGACCCCCCAGATGGAGTGGGCATTGGCGGCGATGGCGGCACCAAGGGCGAACACCAGCAGTCCACCTATGATGATGGGGCGCCGGCCGATGCGATCGGACAGCGTCCCCAGGGGAATTTGCAAGACCGCCTGGGTCAAACCATAGGCACCGATGGCGAGGCCGATGAGTGCCGGAGTGGCATCCGCCAGCTCCTGACCATAGGTAGCCAGGACCGGGAGCACCATGAACATACCGAGCATACGAAAGGCGAAGACCATAGCCAGCCCCAGGGCGGCACGGCGTTCTACGCCGCTCATGGCTTCGCTGCGCTTGTCGAGCATTGATAATCCTCTCGTCGGCGACAGGCTTTTGTGTCGCCACACAGCTTTAAAACAGTCGTGACAATGACCATTTAGGGAGGAAGCGGTGAAGATAGCCGAGCGCTCGTCCGAACATTCCCGACCGCCAGGATCACGAACGCCCGATCACCGCAATCGGGCCAGCAATTTTACCAGTCTTGACCCCTCTCTCACAGGCGCGGCAGATAGCCGCAGCCTGAGACGAGACCTCTTTCCTATCGAAGCGTCGCCAAAACGAGGCAGAAGTCTACGTGGATAAAATCCTCATCCGTGGGGCCCGCACCCATAACCTGAAGAACATCGACCTTACCCTCCCCCGGGACAAGCTCATCGTCATCACCGGGCTGTCCGGCTCCGGCAAATCCTCTCTGGCCTTCGACACCCTCTATGCCGAAGGCCAGCGCCGCTACGTGGAATCCCTGTCGGCCTATGCCCGCCAGTTCCTCTCGATGATGGAAAAGCCCGATGTGGACACCATCGAAGGCCTGTCCCCGGCGATCTCCATCGAGCAGAAGTCCACCTCGCACAACCCGCGTTCCACGGTCGGCACCATCACCGAGATCTACGACTACCTGCGCCTGCTCTATGCGCGGGTCGGCACGCCGCGTTGCCCGGAGCACGACGTCCCCCTGGAAGCCCAGACCGTCAGCCAGATGGTCGACCAGGTGCTGGCCATGCCGGAAGGCCAGCGGCTGATGCTGCTCGCCCCCATCGTGCGCGAGCGCAAGGGTGAGCACCTGTCGGTGTTCGAGGAACTGCGCGCCCAGGGCTTCGTGCGCGTGCGCGTCAATGGTCGCCTGCACGAGATGGATGAGCTGCCCAAGCTCGACAAGCAAAAGAAGCACACCATCGAAGTGGTGGTGGATCGCTTCAAGGTGCGCGAAGACCTCCAGCAGCGCCTGGCGGAGTCCTTCGAGACGGCCCTCAAGCTGGCCGACGACATCGCCATCATCGCGCCCATGGAAGGTGACAGTGGCGAGGAGATCGTCTTTTCCGCACGCTTCGCCTGCCCGGTCTGCGGCTTCTCCATCGGCGAGCTGGAACCCAAGCTGTTCTCCTTCAACAACCCGGCCGGCGCCTGCCCGACCTGCGATGGCCTGGGCGTGAAGCAGTTCTTCGATGCCCGGCGGGTCGTCAACGAGGAACTCAGCCTCAGCGAGGGTGCCATTCGCGGCTGGGACAGACGCAACGTCTACTACTTCCAGATGCTGGGCTCCCTGGCCAGTCACTATGGCTTCAGCCTGGACGAACCCTTCAAGAGCCTCGATGACAAGCACCGCAAGGCCGTGCTCAGCGGCTCGGGACGGGAAAGCGTCAACTTCCGCTACCTCAATGACCGCGGCGATATCGTCAAGCGTGCCCACCCCTTCGAAGGCATCCTGCCCAATCTGGAGCGCCGCTACCGCGAGACCGAATCCCAGAGCGTGCGCGAGGAGCTGGCCAAGTACCTGAGCACCCAGCACTGCCCGGACTGCAACGGCACCCGCCTGCGGCGTGAGGCCCGGCATGTCTGGGTCGGCGACAAGACGTTGCCGGCCGTCACCCGCCTGCCGGTGGGCGATGCCACCCAGTACTTCCAGGACCTCACCCTCAAGGGCCAGCGGCAACAGATCGCCGACAAGATTCTCAAAGAAATCCGCGAGCGCCTGCAGTTCCTGGTCAACGTGGGCCTGGATTACCTGACCCTGGACCGCAGCGCCGATACGCTGTCCGGCGGTGAAGCCCAGCGTATCCGCCTGGCCAGCCAGATCGGTGCAGGCTTGGTAGGCGTCATGTACATCCTCGACGAGCCCTCCATTGGCCTGCATCAGCGCGACAACGAGCGCCTGCTGGGTACCCTGACCCATCTGCGCGACCTGGGTAACACCGTCATCGTCGTCGAACACGACGAGGATGCCATTCGCCTGGCCGACTACGTCATCGACATCGGCCCTGGCGCGGGTGTGCACGGTGGTCAGATCATCGCGGAAGGTACCCCGGACCAGGTCATGAAGCACCCTGACTCGGTCACCGGCCAGTACCTGTCAGGTCGCAAGAAGATCGTGGTGCCGGCCAAGCGGACGCCACGGGACAAGAAGAAGCTGCTGAAGCTGAAGGGTGCGCGCGGCAACAACCTGCAGAACGTCAACTTGGAAATCCCGGTTGGCCTGCTGACCTGCGTGACGGGGGTGTCCGGCTCGGGCAAGTCGACCCTGATCAACAACACCCTGTTCCCGCTGACCGCTACGGCGCTCAACGGCGCGACGACCCTGGAGGTCGCCGCCCATGACAGCTTCGATGGCCTGCAGCATCTGGACAAGGTTGTGGACATCGACCAAAGCCCCATCGGCCGTACGCCGCGCTCCAACCCGGCGACCTATACCGGCCTCTTCACCCCGATTCGCGAGCTGTTCTCCGGCGTGCCGGAATCCCGTTCGCGTGGCTACACCCCGGGGCGCTTCTCCTTCAACGTCAAGGGCGGCCGCTGTGAAGCCTGCCAGGGCGATGGCGTGATCAAGGTGGAGATGCACTTCCTGCCGGACGTCTACGTCGCCTGTGACGTCTGCAAGGGTAAACGCTACAACCGCGAGACCCTGGAGGTGAAGTACAAGGGCAAGACCATCACCGAGGTCCTGGACATGACCATCGAGGAGGCCCACGCCTTCTTCGAATCGATCCCGGCGCTGGCGCGCAAGCTGCAGACGCTGATGGATGTGGGCCTCTCCTATATCCGCCTGGGCCAGAGTGCCACGACCCTGTCGGGTGGCGAGGCACAACGCGTGAAGCTGGCGCGGGAGCTGTCCAAGCGGGATACCGGCAAGACGCTCTATATCCTCGACGAACCCACTACCGGCCTGCACTTCGCCGATATCCAGCAACTGCTGGACGTCTTGCATCGCTTGAGGGATCACGGCAATACGGTGGTGGTGATCGAGCACAACCTAGACGTCATCAAGACCGCCGACTGGCTCGTGGACCTGGGTCCGGAAGGCGGCTCCAAGGGTGGCCAGATCATCGCCACGGGTACCCCCGAAGAGGTCGCGGTGAACAAGAAGTCCTATACCGGTCACTTCCTCAAGCCGCTGCTGGAGCGCGACCGGGAGTAATCCCGAGCCTCTTGCAGCCATGAAAAAGCCCGGCCAATGCCAGGCTTTTTCATGTCTTCATTTGGGTAGGTTGGGCTGAGCGCAGCGAAGCCCAGCATCCAGGCTCCATCCCAAAGCCCGCCGCGGCCGCAGCCCTAGCATGTTGGGCTTCGCAAGCTCAGCTCAACCTACGTATCTTTTCCCGCCCAAAAGACAACACCCT
>NZ_BAAJNP010000010.1:0-241071 GCF_054558395.1 Pseudomonas sp. No.117 | reverse complement strand
CAGCTGAGGAGCCTTTCATCCCCTCTCCCCCTGGGAGAGGGATAGGGTGAGGGCCATTGTAGGTACTGCACGGAACTGCACTGCAGCGGTTCGTAGCCGTCTCTGGCCAACAGCTGAGGAGCCTTTCATCCCCTCTCCCTCTGGGAGAGGGTTAGGGTGAGGGCCGTTGTTTGCTAAAATTCGAAGCACAGCAACGATAAGCGGCCCCCATGAAACAGTACCTCGACCTGATGCGCCACGTGCGCGAACACGGCACCTTCAAGAGCGACCGCACCGGCACCGGGACCTACAGCGTGTTCGGCTACCAGATGAGATTCGATCTGGCCGAGGGCTTCCCGCTGGTCACCACCAAGAAATGCCACCTCAGATCCATCATCCACGAGCTGCTGTGGTTTCTGCAGGGCGATACCAACATCCGCTACCTGAAGGACAACGGCGTCTCCATCTGGGACGAATGGGCCGATGAGAACGGCGAGCTAGGGCCGGTCTATGGCTACCAATGGCGCAGCTGGCCGGCGCCGGATGGCCGGCACATTGACCAGATCGCCGGGGTGGTGGACATGATCCGCGTCAAGCCCGATTCGCGCCGGCTGATCGTCTCAGCCTGGAATCCGGCGCTGGTCGACGAGATGGCGCTGCCACCGTGCCATGCCCTGTTCCAGTTCTACGTGGCCGACGGTCGCCTGAGCTGCCAGCTGTACCAGCGCTCCGCCGACATCTTCCTCGGCGTACCCTTCAATATCGCCAGCTATGCGCTGCTGACGCTGATGGTGGCCCAGGTGACCGGCCTGCAGCCGGGCGAATTCATCTGGACCGGTGGTGATTGCCACCTCTACGCCAACCACCTGGAGCAGACCGATCTGCAACTGACTCGCGAGCCGCTGCCGTTGCCGACCATGAAGCTCAACCCTGAGGTGCAGGACCTGTTCGCCTTCCGCTTCAAGGATTTCGAGCTGGAAGGCTACCAGGCCCATCCCCACATCAAGGCGCTGGTCGCGGTCTGAGTCGGCGATCGAAGCGCTCAGGCGCCATGGCTGGGCGCCAGCACCTCGTCCACCAGCTGTTCGGGCGACTTGCGCACGTCCAGTACCTGGGCTTCGAGATGGTCGGGCGCTTCCAGGGTATCGAGCTGGCTCTGTAGCAGCTTGGGATCGAAGAAGTGCCCGCGGCGGCTGCCGATACGCTCGGCCAACAGCTCCGGTGAGCCCTTGAGGAACAGCAGGCGGATACCGTCGAGGCCTTGCAGCAGGCGATCACGATAGACGCGCTTGAGCGCCGAGCAGGCGAACACCCGGGTGGTGCCCTCGGCCTGGGCCTGATTCATGGCGTCGTGGATGGCGTCCAGCCAGGGCCAACGATCCTCGTCGGTGAGCGGCACCCCGCGTGCCATCTTGTCCTTGTTGGCCTGGCTGTGAAAGGTATCGGCATCATCGAAACGGCAGCCCAGCCGGCTCGCCAGGCGTTCGCCCAGGGTGGTCTTGCCACTGCCCGAGACGCCCATTATCAGGTAGATCATCGTCGGCACTCCGCGTGAGGATTCGCTTCGTTATAGAGTCCCTAGAGCGGCGTTTGCTCCGGGGTCAGGCGACTGCTCCAGGTCGCACCTATGGAAGCCACGATGATGCAGGCCAGCGCGAGCCACTGGGCGACGCCGAGGATCTCGCCGAGGAACACCCAGCCGGAAAGCGCGCCCAGCGCGGGCTCCAGACTCATGAGGGTGCCGAAGGTAGCCGCCGGCAGGCGGGTCAGGGCCATCATTTCCAGGGCATAGGGCAGGGCGGTGGACAGCAGCGCCAGCCCCAGGGCCAGCGGCCAGATTTCTGGTTTCAACAGGTTGCTGCCGCTATGCACGATGCCCAGGGGCAGGATCACCAGGGCGCCGATGGTGGCGCCCAGGGCCACGGTAGCGGTGCCATGCACCGCACCGGCACGTTTGCCCAGCACGATGTACAGCGCCCAGCAGGCGCCGGCGCCCAGCGCCAGGGCGGTGCCCAGGGGATCCAGGGTCGAGGCGGAGTGCCCGAAGGGCAGCAGTACCGCCAGCCCGGCGATGACCAGGGCGATCCACAGCAGATCCAGCCAGCGGCGCAGGGCGCACAGCGCCACCACCAGTGGGCCGACGAATTCCAGGCCGACGGCGATGCCGATCGGCAGGCGCTGCATTGCCAGGTAGATGCTCAGGTTCATCATGCCCATGGCGACGCCGTAGCCCAGCAGGCTGCCCAGCGCCTCCCGGCGAAAGCCGCGCCATGGCCGCAGCACGATCAGCAGCACCAGAGCGGCGAAGATCAGGCGCAGGGTGGTGACGCCCACCGGGTCGAGGCGCAGGAACAGTGTCTTGGCCAGGCTAGCGCTGATTTGGATCGAGTTCATGGCGACCAGCAGCAGGGCGACGGCGAACAGCGGCGAACGGGCAGGCATCGGCAGGGCTCGACTAGCGGGCCCGCCAGCATAGGTCATCCGCCCAGCACCGCAAGGTTGGCTGCGACCTCAACGTGTTTTCGAGCGTAGGTGCAACTGCTCGGCGCCTTCGCGGTTTTCTCTCACCTGGTCCGCGAAGCGCTGCTGTTCTTCCCGCTGGGCCACCTGCACACATTGCGCATAGCCCTCATCCCAGCCCTGTTGATAGGGCTTCTCCGCCGCGAAACGGCGCGCGTCCTTGTGCTCGTAGCCGATGCCATTGACCGCCTGCTTGCCGGTCTGGCATCCGTCGCTGAAGCCGTCGGCGTAGGCGGGCGGATAACCCTTGGCGATCAATTGATCGTGATAGCTGGCGCAGCCCGCCAGCGCGGACAGCAGGACGAGCAGGGTAACGAGACGACGAGAGACAGCCATGTGGCCTCCTCACGGGATCCTACGACTGATCCCCATGAACAGAGCTTAGTTGGCGTTCCGTGAGAAATTCGTCAAAAAACGCAGCGGTTGGAAAATACCGACGGACGTCGCGACAGCGCCCGCCAGCCGCTGCGCTTAAATGCGCAGCGGAGCGCCAGTCGCCTTGCCTCCGTCGTCATCCCGGTCGCAGAATGCGGACACTGCTTGCATGCCTGACAAGGACTTACGATGCACGATCCCGTCGCGGCCGGTCTCCGGCTCGCTCCCGATGAGTTGACCCGCCCCTTCGCTCCCGAACAATTCTCCTTCGCCGATACCGATCAGCTGGAGCCCTTCCGCGGCATCCTCGGGCAGGAGCGCGCGGTGGAAGCCCTGCAGTTCGGCGTCGCCATGCCACGGCCCGGTTACAACGTCTTCGTCATGGGCGAGCCGGGGACCGGTCGTTTCTCCTTCGTCCAGCGCTATCTCAAGGCCGAGGCCAAGCGCCAGCCCACACCCAACGACTGGGTCTACCTGAATCACTTCGAAGAGCCCCGCGCGCCCAGCGTCCTGGAGTTGCCGCCCGGCGAGGGCGAGGCCTTCGTGGCCGACATCGCCCACTTCATCGACAACCTGCTGGCCACCTTTCCGGCGGTCTTCGAGCACCCGGCCTTCCAGCAGAAGAAGAACGCCATCGAGCGCGCCTTCAACCAGCGCTACGACCAGGCGCTGGACGTGGTGGAAAAGCTCGCCTTGGAAAAGGAGATCGCGCTCTATCGCGATGCCAACAACGTCGCCTTCACTCCTATGAAGGAGGGCAAGGCGCTGGATGAAGCCGAATTCGCCCAGTTGCCGGAAGCCGAGCGCGAGCGCTTCCACGCCGACATCTCCAGCCTCGAGGAGCGCCTCAACGAGGAGCTGGCCAGCCTGCCGCAGTGGCGGCGCGAGTCCAGCAACCAGCTGCGGGCGCTCAACGAAGACACCATCATCCAGGCCTTGCAGCCACTGCTGGCGCCGCTGTCGGAGAAGTACAACGACAACCCCGGCGTCTGCGCCTATTTGCAGGCCATGCAGGTGGACCTGCTGAAAACGGTGGTCGAGCAACTGGCCGACGACGCCAAGCCCGACATGCAGCGACGCAAGGAATTGCGCGAGCAGTACGAGCCCAATCTGATCATCGGCCATCACGTCACCGGTGGCGCCCCGGTGGTGTTCGAATCCCATCCCACCTACGACAACCTCTTCGGCCGCATCGAATACCAGTCCGACCAGGGCGCGCTCTACACCAACTATCGCCAGCTGCGCCCGGGCGCGCTGCACCGGGCCAATGGCGGCTTCCTGATCGTCGAGGCGGAAAAGCTGCTGACCGAGCCCTTCGTCTGGGATGCGCTCAAGCGTGCCCTGCATTCGCGTCAATTGAAGATGGAATCGCCGCTGGCCGAGCTGGGGCGGCTCACCGCCATGAGCCTGGCCCCGCAGCAGATCCCCTTGCAGCTCAAGGTCATCATCATCGGCTCGCGCAACATCTACTACACCCTGCAGGAGGTCGATTCGGACTTCCAGGAGATGTTCCGGGTGCTGGTGGACTTCGACGAAGAACTGCCGCTGCGCGACGAGAGCCTCGAGCAATTCGCCCAGTTGCTCAAGACGCGCACCTCGGAGGAGGGCATGGCTCCGCTGACGTCCGCGGCCGTGGCGCGTCTGGCCACCTACAGCGCGCGCCTGGCCGAGCACCAGGGACGCCTGTCGGCGCGCATCGGCGATCTGTTCCAACTGGTCAGCGAGGCCGACTTCATCCGCCACCTGGCCGGCGACGAGCGCACCGACAAAGGCCACGTCGAGCGGGCCCTCAAGGCCAAGGAGACCCGCACCGGCCGCGTCTGCGCCAGGGTACTGGACGACATGCTCACCGGCCTCATCCTCATCGATACCCAGGGCGCGGCGGTGGGCAAGTGCAACGGCCTCACCGTGCTGGAGGTCGCCGATTCCGCCTTCGGCATGCCGGCGCGGATCTCCGCCACCGTTTACCCGGGCGCCAGCGGTATTCTCGACATCGAGCGCGAGGTCAGCCTCGGCCAGCCCATCCACTCCAAGGGCGTGATGATCCTCACCGGCTACCTGGGCAGTCGCTATGCCCAGGAATTCCCGCTGTCGATCTCGGCCAGCATCGCGCTGGAGCAGTCCTATGGCTACGTCGATGGCGACAGCGCCTCCCTCGGCGAGGCCTGTACCCTGATCTCCGCGCTGTCGCGCACCCCGCTCAAGCAGTGCTTCGCCATCACCGGTTCCATCAACCAGTTCGGCGAGGTGCAGCCGGTCGGCGGCGTGAACGAGAAGATCGAGGGCTTCTTCCGTCTCTGCCAGGCCCGCGGCCTGACCGGTGAGCAGGGCGTGATCATTCCGCGCGCCAACGTCACCAACCTGATGCTCGACGAAACCGTGCTGGAAGCGGTGCGCGAGGGGCGGTTCCACGTCTATGCCGTACGTCAGGCGGACGAGGCCCTGTCGCTCCTGGTGGGCGAGCCGGCCGGGGCTCCCGATGCCAAGGGGCGCTTCCCGGAAGGCAGCGTCAACGCCCGGGTGGTACAGCGTCTCAAGGAAATCGCCGAGCTCGAGCTGGAAGATGAACTGGCCGACAAACTCAGTGATAACTCCAAGGCAAAAGGCAAAAACAACGAAACGGAGGAGAACTGAGGTCCAGGGGGCAGGTCGGATTTCGTACAAGGCGTCGCAGCCCAAGTAGCACGGCGCCCAGACCCGCTTGCCCCCTGTCGGCCAACAGGGTTGTCCACAGCTTGTGTGGATACCTCTGGCCTTAGGACCGGCGAGCATCGAGCGCTTCGAGAGGATGACGCCATGTCCCGCACCATTACCCTGATCCGTCCCTGCCTGGGCCTCGTCACCCGTATCGAATGCGAAATCAAGCCGCTCGGTCAGGAGCAGGGCCTGTGGACGCTGCTGTGCGCCGCCGGCCTCAATGGCCAGCAACCGACCGCCATCAAGGCCCAGGGCCCCTTCCACGGCCCCAAGGCGGCCGAAGGCGTCATGACCGCCATCGCCGAGAACCTGGTCGAGCAAGGCTACATCCAGGTCGAGGAAACCCAGATCTGGCGTCTGCACATGCAGAGCGAGCTGCGCAAGATGAACGGCGAGCGTGCCCAGCACCAGGTACGTTTCCAGGTTGGCCCCGACGCCTGACGACAAGGCGTCGCATTGTCGTTGGTAGAGGTGTCGGTATACTCGCGCGGCTGTCCTGAACCGAGCGAGTCTGCATGGAACGTCTGATCGAAAAAGTCCTTTACGCCTCCCGCTGGCTGTTGGCGCCCATCTATCTGGGGCTGTCGCTGGCGCTGATCCTGCTGGCGCTCAAGTTCTTCCAGGAAGTCTTCCACGTCCTGCCGCACATTTTCGAGTCCACCGAGGCCGAGCTGATCCTGCTAGTGCTGTCGCTCATCGACATGGCGCTGGTGGGTGGTCTGCTGGTCATGGTGATGATCTCCGGCTACGAGAACTTCGTCTCCCAGCTGGACATCGACGAGGGTTCGGAAAAGCTCAGCTGGCTGGGCAAGATGGATTCCGGGTCGCTGAAGAACAAGGTGGCCGCCTCCATCGTCGCCATCTCCTCGATCCACCTCCTGCGTATCTTCATGGACGCCCAGAACACCAATCCCGAGTACCTCAAGTGGTATGTGATCATCCATCTGGTGTTCGTGATCTCGGCCTTCGCCATGGGTTACCTGGATCGCCTGACCAAGCACTAGGCTGCATCGCCCGTTCGTCTGCCACGGGCATCTTCGCTTACGCTTTGTGGATTGCGCCGCTGCGCCTGGCTGTCCTAGCTTATCGACTACTGACAGCTGCGATCGGCGCCGCCCTGGCGCCGACCTCGACCCGGAGGTTCCCATGCAATTGCCGGAATTGACCCAGCGCGCCCAGGCCGGAGAGGTGCGAGAACTCAATCTGCTGTCCATCGAGGGCGGCTTCTATGTGCTCGAGGTGCTGACCCATGACGGGCGCGCCCGCCTGACCGGGCGAGATGGAAACTTCTATCGGCTGGGCTCGGCGGCCCAGGCCCGCCGGCTACTGGCCGAGCTGCCCGCGGTGCCGTGCTTTCTCATCCAGCACAGCGCCTACGACGAGATGGTCGGCATGGCGCCACGCTCTTCCGCGCCCCTGAAGATCCCCCTGAACTACCGGAACGCCTCTTGAGCTCGGGCGCCGTCCGGCGCCTGCTGCCGGTCTTCGGTGACCAGCTGTCGCCGCGGCTGGCGTCCCTGCGCGACGCGGATCCGGCCCAGGATGTGCTGCTGCTGGCGGAAGTCGGCAGCGAGGCGACCTACGTCCCGCACCATCCGCGCAAGATTGCCTTCATCTTCAGCGCGATGCGCCATTTCGCCACCGAGATGCGCGCGCGCGGCTTCCGGGTCCAGTACCGCACCCTCGATGATCCCGGGAACCAGGGCTCGTTACCGGCCGAGATTGCCTTCTGGTCCCAGGCCCTGGGCGCGCGGGAGGTCCGCCTTACCGAGACTGGCGAATGGCGGCTGGAGCAGGCGCTCCGCGGGCTCGACCTGGCGGTGCCCCTGCGCTGGCAGGGCGACGACCGCTTCCTCTGCAGCCGGGAGGCCTTCGCCCGCTGGGCCGGTGACCGTCGGCAGCTGCGCATGGAAGCCTTCTACCGCGGTATGCGCAGGCGGCACGGCTGGTTGATGGAGGGACCGGACGAACCCTGCGGTGGCGTCTGGAACCTGGATCAGGACAACCGCAAGGCATTGCCCAAGGGCCATGCCGCTCCCGACGTGCTCAGCTGTCCGCCCGATGCCTGTACCCGCGAGGTGCTCGACTTGGTGGGTCGGACCTTCGCCCATCACTACGGACGACTGGACGGCTTCGACTATCCGGTGACCCGCGCCGATGCGGAGCGACTCTGGCAGCATTTCCTGGCCACCGGACTCCAGGAGTTCGGCAGCTATCAGGACGCCATGGCCCGCGGTGAGCCCTATCTGCATCATGCCCGCATCAGCGCGGCCCTGAACATAGGGCTGCTGGACCTGCGCCAGCTGTGCGCCGAGGTGGACGCCGCCTATCGCGAGGGCAGGGTGCCGCTCAACAGTGCCGAAGGCTTCCTCCGCCAGCTCATCGGCTGGCGCGAATACGTCCATGGCGTCTACTGGTTGCGCATGCCCGAGTACGCCCAGCTCAATGTCCTCGGCAACACCCGCGCCCTGCCGGAGTTCTACTGGAGCGGGGCGACCGACATGGCCTGCATGCGCGAGGCCATCGGCCAGACGTTGGATCTGGCCTATGCCCATCACATCCAGCGGCTGATGGTCACCGGCAACTTCGCCCTGCTGGCGGGTATCGCCCCCCAGGCCATCGGCGAGTGGTACCTGGCGGTCTACCTGGACGCCTTCGAGTGGGTCGAGCTGCCCAACACCCAGGCGATGGTCATGCATGCGGACGGCGGCTACCTGGCCAGCAAGCCCTATTGCGCCAGTGGCCAGTACATTCGCCGCCAGTCCGACTACTGCAAGGGCTGCCACTACCAGGTCGGCGAAGCTCTGGGCGAGACGGCCTGTCCCTTCAACGCCCTCTACTGGCATTTCCTGATGCGTCATCGGCAGCGATTCGCCCGCTATCCACGCATGCTCAACCTCTATCGCAATCTCGACCGCCAGGCGCCGGAGCGCCAGCGGGCCCTCTGGCAACGGGGCGAGGACCTGCTGGCGCGGCTCGACGCAGGAGAATCCCCGTGAAGAAGGCCGATCTGCCCACCAAGCTCTGTCCGGTTTGCCAGCGCCCCTTCGCCTGGCGCAAGAAGTGGGAGAAGAACTGGGACGAGGTTCGTTACTGTTCCGAGCGCTGTCGCCGCCAGCGCGGCAGCCTGGGCGGCGGCGAGCCACGACCCTGATGTGCTAGGCTCGGCTCCTTTTTTCTCGATGGAAAGATTGTTATGAACGACATCCTGCTCGATACCGACGAAGCCCGCGTCAGCTACGGCATAGGTCGCCAGCTGGGCGACCAGCTGCGCCAGAATCCGGTCCCCGGCATGCAGCTGGCCGCCGTGCTCGCCGGTCTGAACGAGGCCTTCGAGGGTCAGGACTCCCGGGTAGACGTCGACGCGCTGAACGCCAGCTTCCGCGTCATCCGTGAGCGCATGCAGGCGGAAGCCCAGGTCAAGGCCGCGGCGGCTGCCCAGGAGGGCGTCGACTACCTGAAAGCCAACGCCGAGCGTCCTGGCGTGGTGGTACTGCCGTCCGGTCTGCAATACGAGGTACTGACCCAGGGGGAGGGCGCTACGCCGACTCGCGAAGACCAGGTGCGCACCCACTACCACGGCACCCTGATCGACGGCAGCGTGTTCGACAGCTCCTACCAGCGCGGCCAGCCGGCCGAGTTCCCGGTGGGTGGCGTGATCGCCGGCTGGACCGAGGCCCTGCAACTGATGCCGGCGGGCAGCAAGTGGCGCCTGCACGTGCCCAGCGAACTGGCCTATGGCGCCCAGGGCGTCGGCGGCATCCCGCCGCACAGCGTGCTGGTGTTCGACGTCGAGCTGCTCGACGTCCTCTAAGGGGTCAGACGTCCAGGCGCAGCGCCTCGTTGTCCGGGCGTAGCGCCAGGGCGTAGCTGAACAAGAACACCCGGCGGATCTGCTCCTTCACCACCCGCGGCTCGCTGGAGGTGAGGCTGTGCAGATCCAGTTCGCCCAGGTCCTTGAGTTCTTCCAGGGCCGTCTCGTCCAGCTCGGCGCACACCTTGCCGGTCTCCCGGTTGAGGATGCGCAGGTAGGGCTGCGGCCGATCCAGCCAGGCGTCGATCAGATAAGTCATGGGCAGGGCTCCTCTGCTGCTATTCATGAGAATAATTCTTATTAGCCAAATAGCAAGCGGATTACCTGACTTTTTTAGTCGGACATGAAAAAGCCCGCGGTCGACGACGGCGGGCTCTGGCGATGGATCGCCGCTATCAGTGGGTGCGGGCGACCGAGAAACGACCCAGTTCGGCCAGGGCATCCCGGTAGGGGCTAGCGGGCAGGGCGTCCAGGCAGGCAATGGCGCGCTCGGCGAATTCCTGGGCCTTGCGTGCGGTGTAGTCGAGGGCACCAGCGGCTTCGACCGCGGCTCGTACGCTCTCCAGGTCCTGGCTGCCGCCCTGGCGGATCGCCTGACGGACCAGGGCGGCCTGTTCGGCGTTGCCTTCGCGCATGGTCACGATCAGCGGCAGGGTTGGCTTGCCCTCGGCCAGGTCGTCACCGACGTTCTTGCCCAGGGCGACGGCGTCGCCCTGGTAGTCGAGCAGGTCGTCGACCAGCTGGAAGGCTACGCCCAGATGATCGCCATAACGACGCAGGGCGTCGGCCTGCTCGGCGCTCGCCCCCGCGAGGATCGCCGCGCTGTGGGTGGAGGCTTCGAAGAGCATGGCGGTCTTGCCGCGGATGACCTCCATGTAGATCTCTTCGGTGGTGCTGGCGTCGCGGATCTTCGACAGCTGCAACACCTCGCCTTCGGCGATGACGCGGGTCGCCTGGGAAATGATGCGCATCACCTCCATGGAGCCCAACGCCACCATCATCTCGAAGGAACGGGCGTAGAGGAAATCGCCGACCAGTACGCTGGGGGCATTGCCCCAGAGGGCATTGGCGGTGGAGCGACCACGGCGCATCCCCGAGGCATCGACGACATCGTCGTGCAGCAGGGTGGAGGTGTGCAGGAATTCGATGGTCGCCGCCAGCAGCTGGAGGTCATGGTCGGCGCGCCCGAGCGCCTTGCCGGCCAGCAGCACCAGCAGCGGCCGCAGGCGTTTGCCGCCCGCGGAGACGATGTAGTCGCCAATCTTCTCGACCAGCGGCACGCGCGAGGTCAGCTGCTGGCGGATGATGCCGTCTACGGCGGCGAAATCGTCCGTCACCACGCGATAGAAGGACTGGGATTGCTGCGTCATTGAGAGGTGTCCACTGGGGTTCCGGGCAATATTCAGGCGGCCGGATGGCGCATGACCGCCAGACTATGCCCTAGGGACCGGCACGAGTGCCATGCCCAGGGATTGCCATCGCGCTCCCGCGGCTCGCCGCTCACGCCGTTTCGGGCGGGCACCGGCCCGGCATGGCCGCTGAACGAGGTTGCGCGGCATGCTAGGGGTGGGGTGGGGGCCTGTCAAGGCGCCGCCCGGCGAGGCTTGCCTCCTGGCCGCTGCTTGCGTAGAATCGCGGGCCCTGAACATTCCTAGGGTTAACCCCCTGTCTTACGCAATTGCGCGGCGCTCCTTCCGGTCCCGTGCAGCCATGCCGGTCGACGATACCTCCTATAAAGCACCGGGTGAGCAGGTTTAACGGAGATTTACCATGTCCTACGCAGTTATCGTTACCGGTGGCAAGCAATACAAGGTCGCCGAAGGCGAATACCTGAAGGTCGAGAAGCTCGACATCGCCACCGGTGAAACCGTCACCTTCGACCAGGTTCTGCTGGTTGGCAACGGTGACGACGTCAAGATCGGTCTGCCGGTCGTTGATGGTGCCAAAGTGACCGCCGAAGTGACCGCCCAGGGCCGTCACGACAAGGTCACCATCATCAAATTCCGTCGTCGTAAGCATCACATGAAGCGTCAGGGCCACCGTCAGTGGTTCACTGAAATCAAGATCACTGGCATCCAGGCCTGATCTCGCCTCTAACGGAGAATTGACTCATGGCACACAAAAAAGCGGGTGGTTCTACTCGTAACGGTCGCGATTCCGAAAGCAAGCGCCTTGGCGTGAAGCTGTACGGCGGCCAGGTCGTCAAGGCCGGCAACATCATCGTGCGTCAGCGCGGCACCCAGTACCATGCCGGTTACGGCGTGGGCCTCGGCAAGGATCACACCCTGTTCGCGAAAGTGGACGGCGTGATCAAGTTCGACGTGAAGGGC
The DNA here is from genome assembly GCF_054558395.1 of Pseudomonas sp. No.117. Classification (NCBI taxonomy): domain Bacteria; kingdom Pseudomonadati; phylum Pseudomonadota; class Gammaproteobacteria; order Pseudomonadales; family Pseudomonadaceae; genus Pseudomonas; species Pseudomonas sp. No.117. The sequence goes on along the minus strand of NZ_BAAJNP010000010.1, from coordinate 229,356 downwards.
GCCTTCGGCCGTCGTTACGTGAGCATCGTCGCCGCCGCCTAAGGCTCGTGACGAAAGAAAAGCCCTGTCTACCCGACGGGGCTTTTTCGTTTGTAGTTAAGCTAGTGTGGTGTTTCAGAGGTTACCTGCACAATTTTGGCGGCGCTTTTTCCGCCTGGGCGTTGTTGCCACTCCTCGCCATAGCCCTGCTATGACTCGTCGCGGCGCCTAGCCCAGTCGGTACGTCGAACCGGCCAAAAATCACTCGCCAATTCTTGCGCGAACTCCTGAAACTCCACACTAGTTCCTTGTTTGCAGCGGCCCGCGAGCGCGGGAGGTCCAGATGAAATTCGTCGATGAAGTATCCATACACGTAAAAGCGGGTGACGGCGGCAACGGCATGATGAGTTTCCGCCGGGAGAAATTCATCGAGAAGGGTGGTCCCAATGGCGGTGACGGCGGCGACGGCGGGTCGATCTGGCTCGAAGCCGACCTCAACCTGAACACCCTGGTCGATTACCGTTACACCCGACGCTTCACCGCGCAGAACGGTGAGAAGGGCGGAAGCACCGAGTGCACCGGCGCCAAGGGTGAAGACCTGGTGCTGCCGGTTCCCGTGGGTACCACGGTGATCGATGCGGCGACCCAGGAGATCATCGGTGACCTGACCCAGCCCGGTCAGCGCATTCGCGTCGTCCAGGGCGGCTGGCACGGCCTGGGCAACACCCGCTTCAAGTCCAGTACCAACCGCGCACCGCGGCAGACCACCCCGGGCAAGCCCGGCGAAGAGCGTGATCTGAAGCTGGAGCTCAAGGTGCTGGCGGACATCGGTCTGCTCGGCCTGCCCAATGCCGGCAAGAGCACCTTCATCCGCGCCGTGTCGGCGGCCAAGCCCAAGGTGGCGGACTATCCCTTCACCACCCTGGTGCCCAACCTGGGCGTGGTCAGCGTGGGGCGCTTCAAGAGCTTCGTGGTCGCCGACATTCCGGGCCTGATCGAGGGGGCCTCCGAGGGGGCCGGCCTGGGGATCCGATTCCTCAAGCACCTGGCGCGAACCCGCCTGCTGCTGCACCTCGTCGACATGGCGCCCCTGGATGAGAGCGATCCGGCCGAGGCGGCCGAGACCATCATCAACGAGCTGACCAAGTTCAGTCCGGCGCTGGGCGAGCGTGACCGCTGGCTGGTGCTCAACAAGGCCGACCAGCTGCTCGACGAAGAGCGCGAGGAGCGCCTCAAGGCGGTCGTCGAGCGCCTCGATTGGCAGGGGCCGGTCTTCGTCATCTCCGCCCTGGAGCGCGAGGGGACCGAAGCACTCTGCCAGGCGATCATGCAGTACCTGGACGAGCGCTCCCTGCGCATCGCCGAGGATCCTGCCTATGCCGAGGCATTGCAGGAGCTCGATCAGCAGATCGAAGACGAGGCGCGGGCACGCCTGCAGGCGCTGGATGACCAGCGCGCCTTGCGGCGCTCCGGCGTCAAGTCGGTGGACGATGCCGATGATGACTTCGACGATGACGAAGACGACGGCGACGGTCCGGAAATCATTTACGTACGGTAAGAAAGGAGCTTGCCCATGCGTGATCAGGTGTCTGGCGCCCAGCGCTGGGTGGTGAAGATCGGTAGCGCCCTGCTGACCGACGATGGTCGCTGCCTCGATGGCGGCGCCATGGCCGGCTGGGTCGAGCAGATGGTAGCCCTGCACCAGGCCGGCATCGAGCTGGTGCTGGTGTCCTCGGGGGCGGTGGCGGCCGGCATGAGTCGGCTCGGCTGGACGCAGCGCCCGACCGCCATCAATGAGTTGCAGGCAGCCGCCGCGGTGGGACAGATGGGCTTGGTGCAGGCCTGGGAATCCAGCTTCGCCGAGCATCAGGTGCAGACCGCGCAGATCCTGCTGACCCATGACGACCTGTCCGATCGCAAGCGCTACCTGAATGCCCGCAGCACCCTGCGCACCCTGGTGAGCCTGGGTGTGGTGCCGGTGATCAACGAGAACGATACCGTCGTCACCGACGAGATCCGCTTCGGCGACAACGACACCCTGGCCGCCCTGGTGGCCAACCTGGTCGAGGCCGACCTGCTGGTCATCCTCACCGATCGCGATGGCATGTTCGACGCCGATCCGCGCAGCAATCCCGAGGCCAGTCTCATCAGCGAGGCGCGCGCCGACGATCCAGCGCTGGATCTGGTCGCCGGCGGTACCGGTGGTGCCCTGGGGCGGGGCGGCATGCAGACCAAGCTGCGCGCCGCGCGCCTGGCGGCGCGGTCCGGGGCCTACACCGTCATCGTCGGCGGGCGCATCCAGCAGGTGCTCAGTCGCCTGCAGCAGGGCGAGCAGCTGGGTACCCTGCTGTCGCCCGAGCGTGGCCTGGTGGCGGCGCGCAAGCAGTGGCTGGCGGGGCATCTGCAGGTCCGCGGGACCCTGCGGCTGGATGCCGGTGCGGTCCAGGCCCTGGTCGGTGGGCATCGCAGCCTGCTACCGGTGGGCGTGCAGGAGTTGGAGGGCAGCTTCCGCCGTGGCGAGATGGTCGCCTGTGTCGGGCCCGATGGACGCGAAGTGGCGCGCGGCCTGGTCAACTACAGTGCCACCGAGGCGCGGCGGATCCTGGGACGGCCTTCGGATGCCATCGTCGTCGAGCTGGGCTATGTCTACGAGCCCGAGCTGATCCATCGGGACAATCTGGTCCTGGTCTGATGTCGGTACTCCTGGCGCCTCCCGGGGCGTCAGGAGCCAGAGCCCTCAGGCAATAAAAAACCCGGCCTGGGCCGGGTTTTCTATTCGAACGCTTATCAGGCAGCGGCGGGGATAGCCAGGGCCTTGATGTGCGCGTTCAGGCGGCTCTTGTGACGAGCGGCCTTGTTCTTGTCGATGATGCCCTTGTCGGCCATGCGGTCGATGACCGGGACGGCAGCAACATAAGCGGACTTGGCTTTTTCCAGGTCCTTGGCTTCGATCGCCTTGACGACGTTCTTGATGTAGGTACGCACCATGGAGCGCAGGCTCGCATTGTGGCTGCGACGCTTCTCAGCCTGTTTGGCGCGTTTTTTGGCGGAGGGGGAGTTAGCCACCGTGGAGCTCCTTCGAAAAAGACTGTATTGGGTACAGAGCGAACTCTGTAGCAAGTACAGAGCTAAATTAAGGTCGCGAATCTTGACGTCCCTGGCGGCGCCTGTCAAGGCTGTCTGGATGGATATCCGGCTGGTCGCCGATGAAGGGCCTCGTTACACTCGATCGCTTGTGCCCATTGTGCGCCTGCGCTCGCTCGCACCTTTCACCGCGCCCCGCTGCCTTCACCGAGTCCGCCCCTAGCCATGAATCTGCTCAAGTCCCTGGCCGCCGTCAGCTCCATGACCATGCTGTCCCGCGTGCTGGGTTTCGTGCGCGACACCATCGTCGCCCGCACCTTCGGCGCCGGCATGGCCACCGACGCCTTCTTCGTCGCCTTCAAGCTGCCCAATCTCCTGCGCCGGATCTTCGCCGAGGGCGCCTTCTCCCAGGCCTTCGTGCCCATCCTCGCCGAATACAAGGCCCAGCAGGGCGAGGAGGCCACCCGCACCTTCCTGGCCTATGTCAGTGGCCTGTTGACCCTGGTGCTGGCGCTGGTCACGGTGCTGGGCATGCTGGCGGCGCCGCTGGTCATCTGGATCACCGCGCCGGGCTTCGCCGATACCCCGGAGAAGTTCGCGCTCACCTCCAGCCTGCTGCGGGTGACCTTTCCCTACATCCTGCTGATCTCCCTGGCGTCCCTGGCCGGCGCCGTGCTCAATACCTGGAACAGGTTCAGCGTGCCGGCCTTCGTGCCGACCCTGCTCAACATCAGCATGATCATCTTCGCGCTGTTCCTCACGCCCTATTTCAATCCGCCGATCATGGCCCTGGCCTGGGCCACGCTGGTGGGTGGCCTGGCCCAGTTCCTCTATCAACTGCCGCACCTCAAGCGCATCGGCATGCTGGTGCTGCCACGCCTGAATCTGCGCGACAGCGGCGTCTGGCGTGTCATGCGGCAGATGGGGCCGGCGATCCTCGGGGTGTCGGTCAGCCAGATCTCGCTGATCATCAACACCATCTTCGCCTCCTTCCTGGTGGCCGGGTCCGTCTCCTGGATGTACTACGCGGACCGACTCATGGAGCTGCCCTCGGGAGTGCTCGGCGTCGCGCTGGGGACCATCCTGCTGCCGGCGTTGTCGCGCACCTATGCCAAGGCCGATCGCCAGGAGTATTCGCGCCTGCTCGACTGGGGGCTGCGGCTGTGTTTCCTGCTGGTCCTGCCCTGTGCCGCGGCCCTGGCGCTGCTGGCCGAGCCGCTGACCGCCGCGCTGTTCCAGTACGGTCGCTTCGATGCGCACGATGCCCTGATGACCCAGCGCGCCCTGGTCGCCTATGCCGTGGGGCTGCTCGGCATCATCCTGGTCAAGGTGCTGGCGCCGGGCTTCTATGCCCAGCAGAACATCAAGACGCCGGTGAAGATCGCGCTCTTCACCCTGGCGGTGACCCAGGTGCTCAACCTGATCCTGATCGGTCCGCTGCAGCATGTCGGCCTGGCCCTGGCCATCGGTCTGGCGGCCTGCCTCAACGCGGGCCTTTTATTCTGGCAGTTGCGTCGCCATAACCTGTTCATGCCCCAGCCGGGCTGGCGCGGATTCCTGCTGCGACTGCTGGTCGCGGTAGGGGTGATGAGCGCCGTGCTGTTCGGGCTCATGCAGCTGCTGCCCAGCTGGAGCGAGGGCTTGATGGCCCAGCGCCTGCTGCGCCTGGGTGGCCTTGTGGCGGCCGGGGTGCTGGCCTATTTCGCCAGTCTCTTCCTGCTCGGCTTCCGCTTGCGTGACTTCAATCGGCGGGCGGTACTCTAGCCAGCAGAGGATTGCACGAAGCCGGGTGTGCGCCTGTCCTCGCGGCGGGCATCCAGATATAATCGATTACTTTCTGAGCAATACCTACCCATGCAGCTGTTTCGCGGTCTCCATCATCTCGACGCCCTGCCCAAGGGCTGCGTTGCCACCATCGGCAACTTCGACGGGGTTCACCTGGGGCACCAGGCCATCCTCGCGCGGCTGCGTGAGCGAGCGGCGGAGCTCGGGGTGCCGAGTTGCGTGGTGATCTTCGAGCCGCAGCCGCGGGAATTCTTCCTGCCCGACATCGCGCCGGTGCGGCTGACCCGCCTGCGCGAGAAGCTGGAATGCTTCGCCCGCCTGGGCGTCGACAACGTGCTCTGCCTGAACTTCAATCGGCGGCTACGCGAGCTTTCGGCCGAAGCCTTCGTCCAGCAGGTACTGGTGGAAGGGCTCGGCGTGAAGCACCTGGAGATCGGGGATGACTTCCGCTTCGGCTGCGATCGCGCCGGCGACTTCACCTACCTGAACCTGGCCGCCCGCGACCATGGCTTCACCCTGGAAGCCGCCACCACCGTGGAACTGGACGGCCTGAGGGTCAGCAGCACCCTGATCCGCCAGGCCCTGGCCGAGGGTGACCTGGCCCTGGCCGAGCGGATGCTGGGGCGGCCCTACAGCCTTTCCGGGCGGGTGCTGCACGGCCAGAAGCTGGCGCGCCAGCTAGGTTGGCCGACCGCCAACGTCCAGCTCAAGCGGCGCCGTCCACCACTGCGGGGCGTCTACCTGGTCAGCAGCCTGATCGACGGACGGGTGGTGCCGGGCGTGGCCAATATCGGCCAGCGGCCGACGGTGCAGGGCGATGGCCGCCCGCACCTGGAGATCCATCTGCTGGATTTTGCCGGCGACCTCTATGGCCGCCACCTCAGCGTGACCTTCGTGCAGAAGGTGCGCGACGAACAGAAATTCGCCTCACTGGAGGCCCTCAAGGCGGCGATCGAAGCGGACGTCGCCACGGCCCGCGCCTTCTGGCAGGGGCAACCGTCAACGAGCCTGGACTGACATGACCGATTACAAAGCGACGCTCAACCTGCCGGAAACGGCGTTCCCGATGAAAGCCGGCCTGCCGCAGCGCGAGCCGGAAGCGCTCAAGCGCTGGCAGGACATCGACCTGTACGGGAAGCTGCGCGCCATCGGCAAGGGCCGGCCGACCTTCATCCTGCATGACGGTCCGCCCTACGCCAACGGCAGCATCCACATCGGTCATGCGCTGAACAAGATCCTCAAGGACATCATCACCCGGTCCAAGACCCTGGCCGGCTTCGATGCCCCCTATGTGCCGGGTTGGGACTGCCATGGCCTGCCCATCGAGCACAAGGTGGAGACCACCTTCGGCAAGAACCAGCCGGCGGACCTGACCCGCGAGCGCTGCCGCGCCTACGCCAGCGAGCAGATCGAGGAGCAGAAGGCCGGTTTCGTCCGCCTGGGTGTGCTCGGTGACTGGAGCAATCCCTACCTGACCATGAACTTCGCCAACGAGGCCGGCGAGATCCGCGCCCTGGGCGAACTGGTCAAGAAGGGCTTCGTCTTCAAGGGCCTCAAGCCGGTCAACTTCTGCTTCGACTGCGGCTCGGCCCTGGCCGAGGCCGAGGTGGAGTACCAGGACAAGCGTTCCGACGCCATCGACGTGGCCTTCCCGGTCGCCGATGCCGACAAGCTGGCGGCCGCCTTCGGCCTCGATGCACTGGCCAAGCCCACCGCCATCGTCATCTGGACCACCACTCCCTGGACCATCCCGGCCAACCAGGCGCTCAACGTGCATCCCGAGTTCACCTACGCCCTGGTGGATGTCGGTGATCGCCTGCTGCTGCTGGCCGAAGAACTGGTGGAAAGCTGCCTGGCGCGCTACGGCCTGCAGGGCGAGGTGATCGCCACTGCCCCGGGTACCGCCCTGGAGCTGATCAACTTCCGGCATCCGCTGTACGAGCGCCTGTCGCCCATCTACCTGGCCGAATACGTCGAGCTGGGCGCTGGTACGGGCATCGTGCACTGCTCGCCGGCCTACGGCGAAGACGACTTCCGCATCTGCAAGCAGTACGGCCTGAGCAACGACGACATCCTCAATCCGGTGCAGAGCAACGGCGTCTACGCCGAATCGCTGCCGCTGTTCGGTGGCCAGTTCATCTGGAAGGCCAACCCGGTCATCGTCGGCGCGCTGGAAGAGGCGGGCGCCCTGCTCAAGCACGAGGTGATCAACCACAGCTACATGCATTGCTGGCGGCACAAGACCCCGCTGATCTATCGCGCCACCGCCCAGTGGTTCGTCGGCATGGACAAGCAGCCCAACGAAGGCGCTACCTTGCGTGAGCGCTCCCTCGCCGCCATCGAGCAGACCCAGTTCGTCCCGGCCTGGGGCCAGGCGCGGCTGCACGGCATGATCGCCGGCCGTCCCGACTGGTGCATCTCGCGCCAGCGCAACTGGGGCGTGCCGATTCCCTTCTTCACCCACAAGGAAAGCGGCGAGCTGCACCCGCGCACCGTCGAACTGATGGAAGCCGTCGCCCAGCGCGTCGAGCGCGAGGGCATCGAGGCCTGGTTCAAGCTAGATCCGACCGAGCTGCTCGGCGACGAGGCCGGCCAGTACGACAAGAGTCGCGACACCCTCGACGTCTGGTTCGACTCGGGCACCACCCACTGGCACGTGCTGCGCGGCTCCCATGCCGAGCTGGCGCATACCCAGGGGCCGGTGGCCGATCTCTACCTGGAAGGTTCCGACCAGCACCGCGGCTGGTTCCATTCCTCGCTGCTGACCGGTTGCGCCATCGACGGCCATGCGCCCTACAAGGAATTGCTGACCCACGGCTTCACCGTGGACGAGCAGGGCCGCAAGCAGTCCAAGTCGCTGGGTAACGTGGTCGCTCCGCAAAAGGTCATCGACAGCCTGGGCGCCGACATCCTGCGCCTCTGGGTCGCCTCCACCGACTACACCGGTGAGATGGCGGTCTCCGACCAGATCCTGCAGCGCAGCGCCGATTCCTATCGCCGCATCCGCAACACCGCGCGCTTCCTGCTCTCCAACCTGTCCGGCTTCGATCCGGCGGTGAATCGGGTCGCGCCCGAGGACATGATCGACCTGGATCGCTGGGCGGTGGATCGCGCCCTCCTGCTGCAGCAGGAAATCGAGCAGGCCTACGCCGAGTATCGCTTCCTCAACGTCTACCAGAAGGTGCACAACTTCTGCGTGCAGGAGCTGGGTGGCTTCTACCTCGACATCATCAAGGACCGCCAGTACACCACCGGTGCCGACAGCCTGCCGCGCCGCTCCTGCCAGACGGCGCTGTACCTCATCGCCGAGGCCCTGGTGCGCTGGATCGCCCCCATCCTGTCCTTCACCGCCGACGAGATCTGGCAGTACCTGCCGGGCGAGCGGGAAGAGTCGGTGATGCTGACCACCTGGTACGACGGCCTTTTCGCCCTGCCCGAAGGCGCGACCCTGGATCGCGCCTACTGGGATCAGGTGATGGCGGTCAAAGCCGCGGTCAACAAGGAGCTGGAAAACCAGCGCGCGGCCAAGACCCTGGGCGGCAGCCTGCAGGCGGAGATCACCCTCTATGCCGACAGCGCCCTGCAGACCGTACTGGAGGCCCTGGGCAACGAACTCAGATTCGTGCTGATTTCCTCCCAGGCCGCTGTCCAGCCGCTGGAAAAGGCCCCGGAAGGCGCCGTGACCAGCGAGCTGAGCGGTCTCAAGCTGGTGGTACGCAAGTCCGAAGCACCCAAGTGCGCCCGTTGCTGGCATCACAGCCACAGCGTGGGCCAGCATGCCGAGCATCCGGAAATCTGCGACCGCTGCGTGACCAACGTCTATGGGGCTGGCGAGGTGCGCGAGCATGCGTGAGGCCCAGCGCTTCGGCGCCTTGCCCTGGTTGGCCTTGAGCGTGCTGGTGATCCTGCTGGATCAGCTGAGCAAGGCCTACTTCCAGAACAACCTGTCGCTCTACCAGCAGGTGCCGGTCATTCCCGACCTGTTCAGCTGGACCCTGGCCTACAACACCGGTGCGGCCTTCAGCTTCCTGGCCGACCATTCCGGCTGGCAGCGCTGGTTCTTCGCCGGTATCGCCCTGGTGGTCAGCGTGGTGCTGGTGGTCTGGCTCAAGCGGCTGCGCAACGATACCTGGACCGCCATCGCCCTGGCCCTGATCCTCGGTGGTGCCCTGGGCAACCTCTATGACCGTATGGTCCTGGGTCACGTCATCGACTTCATCCTGGTGCACTGGCGCCAGGAGTGGCGCTTCCCGGCCTTCAACGTGGCCGACAGTGCCATCACCGTCGGCGCCATCATGCTGGCCCTGGACATGTTCCGTAAGAAGAAGCCGGAGGTCGCCCATGGCTGAGATCACCGTCGGCCCGGATACCCGGGTCACCCTGCATTTCGCCATCAAGCTGCAGAACGGCGATGTGGTGGACAGCACCTTCGACAAGGCGCCGGCTACCTTCACCGTTGGCGATGGCAACCTGTTGCCCGGTTTCGAGCAGGCGCTGTTCGGTCTGCAGGCCGGTGCCAAGACCAGCCTGACCATCCCGCCGGAGCGTGGCTTCGGCCAGCCCAACGACGGCAACCTGCAGACCATGACGCGCGACGACTTCACCGACATGGAGCTGTCGCCCGGCCTGCTGATCATCTTCAGCGACGCCGCCGGTGGCGAGATGCCCGGCGTGGTCAAGAGCTATGACGACGAGCAGGTGATCATCGATTTCAACCACCCGCTGGCCGGCCGCGTGCTGACCTTCGACGTGGAAATCCTGGTCATCGAGCCTGCCGTCTCCCACTGATCCAACGCCGCCCGCCACGCGGGCAGAGGAGCCTATGCAGATCAAGCTCGCCAATCCCCGCGGCTTCTGCGCCGGCGTGGACCGCGCCATCGATATCGTCGACCGGGCGCTGGACGTCTTCGGTCCGCCCATCTATGTGCGTCACGAAGTGGTGCACAACAAGTTCGTGGTCGACAACCTGCGCGCCCGCGGTGCCGTCTTCGTCGAAGACGTGGCCGACGTGCCGGATGACGTCATCCTCATCTTCAGCGCCCATGGCGTCTCCCAGGCGGTGCGCCGCGAGGCGGCCGAACGGGGCCTCAAGGTGTTCGACGCCACCTGCCCGCTGGTGACCAAGGTGCACATGGAAGTGGCCCGCTATAGCCGCGACGGCCAGGAGTGCATCCTCATCGGCCACGCCGGGCATCCGGAAGTGGAGGGCACCATGGGCCAGTACGACGACCGGGCTGGTGGTGCCATCTACCTGGTGGAAGATGAGGAAGACGTGGCCAAGCTCGAGGTACGCAACCCTGCGGCCCTGTTCTACGTCTCCCAGACCACCCTGTCGATGGACGACACCCGCAAGGTGATCGACGCCCTGCGCGCCAAGTTTCCCCTCATCAACGGCCCACGCAAGAACGATATCTGCTACGCCACCACCAACCGCCAGGACGCCGTGAAGACTCTGGCACTGGAAAGCGACGTGGTACTGGTAGTGGGCAGCCCCAGCAGCTCCAACTCCAACCGCCTGCGCGAACTCGCCGAGCGCCTGGGTACCCCGGCCTATCTCATCGATGGCGCCGAGGATATGCAGCAGAGCTGGTTCGAAGGCGTGCAACGCATCGGTGTCACCGCCGGCGCCTCCGCCCCCGAAGTCCTGGTCCGCGGCGTCATCGACCAGTTGCAGAGCTGGGGCGCCACCGGCGAAGTGGAACTGGAAGGCGAACCGGAAAACATCACCTTCACCCTGCCACGGGAGTTGAGGGTGAAGGCGGTGTGATCGGGCCGGCAGCGATCGGACTCAGCGCCAGCAATCCTGCACGCTTTTTGCCAATCCCGAGCTGCCCGTTGCCGTTATGTTCCTTCCCTTTATGCCGATGGCATTGAGGGTGAGGTTGCCACAGCGCGCCTCGTCTCCAAACTGTTGCCTGGCCGTCAGGGTGTAACCGCCATCGCCGTCCGCGCTGCTAACCGCCAGCTGGTATTTGCCCGTTTCCGAACTCACCACCGTGGTTGCGCTGGCTCCAGAGCCTGAGGTGGTTGTGTTCTTCAGCTGTAACTGAGCCAGGTTCGCCTGGCTGGTCACATAGGTGTTGTTCTGCGCGAAGAAACGTTCCTGGCGCGCAGCGGCATCGAGCAGCAGGCTCTGGCCTTCGGCCCTATTGGCGCGGCGAACGTATTCCTGGTAGCTCGGATAGGCGATGGCCGAGAGGATGGCAACGATGGCCACCGCGATGAGCAGTTCAATGAGGGTAAAGCCACGGAGCTGGTTCACGGGTGGGTTAGCCGATGCAACCGGCGGTGAATGTGAAGCGTCTCTATCAGCGGTTCTCCCTCGGTCGATCCCGAGCACGCTACGCTCGTCCCGGGCGTGACTTGAAAGATCGCCGGTCCGGCATTTGGCGCACCGCTGTCGATTACGGTGTTGGGCAAGCGATACCGTTGTCCGTCGATGACGATCTCGTTCCGATCAGGCCTGACCGACTCGATCGTGCCAGCGATTTCAAAGGTCTCTGCATAGCTTTCTACACTGGCCAGTAGCGCAACCAGAGCTAGGAACAGGGCCGTTGGCTTCATTGCTCGCTATCCTCCTCGTCGATCAGGCGCCAACTCTGCCGGCCGGTGGCATCGGGTCCGCTATAGAACATTTCCGGCGACCGCAATTTGTCCGGGTCGTTGAGCCAAATGCGATCACCCACGACGGTGGGAGTGCCGAAGCCAGCCAAACGTATCATGGACACGGGTCGTTTATTGAAGCCGTCCGCCAGGTTGATTTGGCGATTACGGGTGAGGTCGAGCACGTCGTAGCTGAAGGCGCCGCCCGTGGTGGCGTCCAAGGCGAGCAACCAGCCGCTGACGCCGGGCTCGCAGGGATCGCTATTGGGCACCAGGGTGCTGGCCAACAGGACCCGAGCACGTGTGACCATGTCGAAGGCCAGCATCTCGCCTTCAAGTGAGTCGCCATTCTTGAGATCCAGATACCAACCATACTTGGCGACGCTCGTACCGTCGGCGCTATACCAGTTGACCGGGTTAGAGCTGAGCATGCGGTACTCGCGGGTTGTGCCACCGCCATCGCTGTCAGTGAAGGCTGCCGTAGCACTGACCGTCAGGCTTTGGCCCACCAGATTGGCGCGGCTCAAGACAGGAGTGCTTGTAGAGACGCCCTTGGCCGGGTCCAGTTGGTTGTCCCAGATGCCGTAGAGCGACATGCTGCGCGTCTTGTCCGGGGTAGCGTCGCCGTCCGTCACGTAACGACCCGTGCCGAAGTTAATGATGTAGCCGCGTTGCAGGGGATGCTGCACGAGTGACGGAGCAGCCATGATGGGCTGGGCGACGTCTTGGCCGTTGATGTTCCTGACCATGGCGCGGTACAGCGGCTTGCCGCCAAAGGCGACTCGCCAATCGCCGGATGCCGAGGTGGCCAGCTTGCCGTCGCTACCTATCACCGCGAAACTTGTCTGGTTCTTGCCAAACAGGTCGAATCGCCAGAGATTGCCGAGCAAATCGCCGGCATACAGGTACTCGGTGATCAGGTCGCCATTCAAGTCGACCGGTCGTACCGTGGATAGGCCGTTGACGCCAACGCCCGCTGGCGGAACCAGCTTGCTGATTACGGTTCCATTGACGGCGTTGAGCACGAATAGCGCTGCTTTGTCGTTCTTGCTGCCATAGCCGTTGCCGAAGACCACCCCCCAATTGCCGTCATGAAGGCGAATGACCGAGGGTTGGCCGAACAGGTAACCGAGATCGCTATCATTCTGGTCGCTGAATTCCCAGAGCAGCTTCTCCTTGCCGGGCTCGGTGACATCAAGGGCGAACAGTGCCGTGCCACCACCGCGCAACGTGCCTACCAGGATGGTGCGCCACTTGTTGTCGATGAGGATTTCGGACGTGACGGGAGTGCCATCGACGAAATAGCGGTGCATGGTGCCTTTGTAGCGTTGGGAAGGCAGCCAGTGCAGGTTGGCGAACACTGCCGAAGGCACGAAAGCGAAGCGTTCGATGCCGTCATCATCGAAGCCGTGCAGCATGCCGTCGTTGGCACCCACGTAGATCCGCTTGGCGCGCCTGCTCTGAGTGGCGAAGAACTCGCTATAGCGTTCGATGGCGGAGTTGGCCAGGGCGCCGCTCAGCCGATCCTGTTCGATGGCCAGGACCAGGGGGCTTTCAGCGGCGCCGACGACTGCCGGACTGGAGTTGATGATGTCGCCAAGCAGGTAGCGTCGCTCGCGAAACTGATCACTGTCGGTGCCCTCATTGCTTCGATCACCCAGGATGTAGGCGAGCCGCGCTTGCCCCAGCGTGTCGGCCTTACCATCGTCGCCGACGTTGAGCTGGGCCTTCTGAGTGTCACTGAGCGCGCTCCATTGCAGCCTGCTCAGGGTGCCTTGACGGGCAAAGGTAATGTTGCGCCCGGTACCGGTCAGCAGATCCCGGGCATCCCAGACCATCGTAGGTTCCTGGGTGGCGTTATCTATCTGATTCTTGACCAGTTGCCCGCTCCAGTCTTCCGTGGAGAAGCGAACGAAGTAGGCTTCGTTGTCTTGACTGATGCGCGAGGATTCGACGGCCACGGCCGCTGCGGAGGTCTGGCGATCGCCAATGCGAGAAAGGATGGTCTGGAAGGCTCCGGCCAGGGTGTCTGGACTGTCGGCGGCGAAGAACTCCCCGCGGGAGTTTATCGCAGCGTGCCAAAGGTCATAGACATTGCTTTCGCTCAGACTGCTGACATTGGGCCAGCTGGCCGTACCCGCTACCAACTTTTCGTAACCACCTGCATAGGTCGATCCAGCCCACTTGGGATCGTCGTCAAGACTGCCGCTGAGACCCAGGCCGATGGTGTAATTGGTCAGATGTTGCCAAGTCGCGGGATCATTGCGTGCATCGAAGTATTCGGCAGTCGGATCGCTGCTGTTCTTGAAGGGAATATAGGGTTTGATCTTGTTGTCCAGCGATCTGGCGTCTGTCGCCCAGTAATAGAGCGCCAAGTCGGCGAGGGAGCGGTTGTTCTGATAGGAGCCGCTCGGACGATCGCTAAAGGGCATGCGTGGTGAGTAGGTCTTGCCATCCGGAAGAGAAATGCCCGCTCTGTCACTATCGTAGTCACGTTGCTCGTTGGCACCGTTGTTTTCGTTCCAGACGCCATCGGTCATCAGGATGTGATAGGTCGGTCGGCAGGCGTATTCCGTCCCTATGGAGGTGCCGGGATTTTCAGCATAGGGCCCGTTGACCGTCGTGTCCTTCAGCAGATCGCCGGCGCGCGTCAAGGCCCGCTTGAGCGGGGTACCGCCACTGGCGCTGAAGTTGGCAAGGAAACTGTAGAAATTGGCTTTGTGTTGACCGCTAAAGGTTCTCAAGACGTTGCTGTAGCAGTTGCCGGTAACTGTCCCTGAGCCAATTCTGTTACAGGCCGAGTTGAGACTCTGCCAGGATAGCCGCAGCGTTTCTGGCAGTCGATAAAAGGCCAGGCTCGCCGCCGATTGGGTCGCTAATTCACGGGTGCGGTAATAGGAGTACCAGATGGCGAAGTTGGTCTTCTGCGCATCCGAGGTCAGCTTGCCAGCCGTGTAGCATCTTTCATTGACGATATTGGCATCTGTCGCCGCATTACAGGTGAAGTCGTAATAGTATTCGGAGACGTTCGATTCGTCGTTTACGTTCCGATAGTAGTCATAGGCACGGGTTGCCCGGTAGTTGCTCGCCAGGCTCAAAGCATCCTGCTGCAGGAAGCCATTCTTCCAGGCGTTGGTCAGGCTGGGCGTAGGATAGTCGGTGATGATCAGATTGCCCTGCTCGAAGGTAACCTTCTTGGGGACTTGATAGGTGACCGTAGGATCGTAATAACTACCGTTATAGGTCCGGGATTTGAAGTAGACCTTGTTCTTGTCGGAATGAGAATCGGGCGTATAGCCAGATTGCATGCTGCCTGAGTCGTCCAGCGTAACCAGGATATTGGGCGCTACGGACTGATTGAGAAATAGCGGTTGGTTGCTCGGCACGATCTGCGCTGCATGCACCGGGGCGGCGGCCACCAAGCCACAGGTCAGGTACCGTAGCGTCGAGAGGATCCTCTGGATATTCGACATCATAGGTTCTCAGTAGCGCTGGACTTGAGTGGACTGACCGGTCGCGGTGAGGCGTGACGAGTAGCCTCGCGAGGTCGCGTTGTTCTGGTAGTAGTAGGGGCCTACGCCACGACGACGTAGGACTGGGTCGGTCACCTCGACATTGCCTTGCGAATTGGCTGGATCGAAGCCAATGAAGGCCGTATGCCAGCGCGGCGGCTGGTCGAGGTTGTAGAGTGTGGTGGTGCTGCTGGCATTGCCCTGGTACGGCAGCGCGTTCTGTTCCTGTTGCCACCAGTTCCAGTCGTTGACGTGCAGATTGCTGGGTAGCCTGGCGAATAGGCATATCTTCGCGGTGTCGCGGCAATCAGCGGTGGTATCCGGCGGACCGAGATTCAGCGCCAGCCGCGTTTCCGCCTCGCGCAACGCTGACTCCACGCCATTGACCGCGGCCAAGTGATCACGGGAGTAGCCGACGAGCTTTTCCTCCACCACGGTGTTGCGCATGCCGGTAATGGCGAGCAGGGTGACCAGCAGCAGCATGATCATGGCGATCAGCAATACCGCGCCCCTTTGCCGTGTGACGTTGGGAGCCATCATGGCGCCAGGTTCCTCAAGGTGACAGTGCTCTGTACGGAGCGATAGAGACTGTTGTCGGGAGCGGTGGTGGCTTCAGCCGCATCGAGTGGAAAGAAGTATTCCTGTCTGCCGAGCGCTACCTGAGCGCTTTCACTGCGCTGCAGGATCGCGATCCTGACGGCTACCAGATCGGTACCGGCGGCTGGATTGGCAATGAAGGTATCGGCCAGCCGGTCGGCGTTCTTGTCCTGGCCGTAGATGAACTGCATGTTGCCAATGCCAGAGACGAAGGCTTGCGCTGACTGGCCCTGAGCGGCGCATACCAGAGAATCGTTGCTGGCATCGCGTCCGATGCGGGTGACGATGGCGGTGGTGACGTTGATCTGATTGCCCAGGCAGTCGAGCTCCGTCCTGCTGCGCCGCTGATAGCGCAGACAGACGCCCTGGCCATCGGTCGTGGGCACGATGCTCTGGCGACTGGCGAACGCCGGGCAGCCGTCAGCCGCGGCGAGGGCAGGGAAGACCAGCTCACGCGAATCCTGGGCCCTGGTGCGATAACCGGCCTTGAGCAGATATTGCTCGATCAGCATGAGCGCGAAACGGCTGCTGTCCTGATTGCCGAGCTGGTTGTTCAGACTGAGCGCATGCAGGCGGCCGTTGAGGAATGCCTGGGTCACACCGATGATCAGAAAGCTGCCCAGCGCCAAGGCGATGAGCAACTCCACCAGCGAGATACCCTTGGATTGGCGGCGGACCACTGCGCGGCCCCCCGGCTCAAGGCTGGAAACTGATGCGGTAGTATTCACGATGGTCGGCGTCCAGTGAGGGGCAGGTCTGTCCGGACGGGCAGGCATCCTTGCCCAGCCAGGCGAGTTGAATGAGGATTGCCGAGCCCGTTTGCGAGCAGGGCGTGGCAGCGGTTGGATTCTGGGTCGCGCAGATGACGTACTGGTTCTTCAGCAGGCCATCGTCGTCGCCTATGGGTAGGGTACGGCGTACCTGCTGCACCCATCCGGCTAGCTGATCCTCTGCCAGCTGACTGGGCGTACAGCCGTTCGTGTTACGACAACTACTGGTGCGCGTGGTCGGGAAGTCGTTGCCAGCCGCCTTGAAGTAGGAGGAGTCGGTGGCGAGTTTGCCGTTACTGCCGATAAGCTGCCCGCGATTGCTGCGCATCATCTCGATGAGGTCCGCGGCGAGCATCGCCGCGGCGTTACGGTTACCTGCCTCGTTGGTGTATCTCAGGGTTTTACCCTGTAAGGCGGCCAAGCCGAGTACGCCGATACAGATCACCACCAGGGCGATCAGCACCTCGATCATGCTGAAGCCTTTGGTCGACCTAGAGCGTACATTGGGTGAGCGCTTTGCCATCCTCGTCCTTTCCTTGGGCTGGAGTTCGCGAGCGGCCGGTACGATCGATCAGTAGCTTCTGGGCGCCGGCAGCCTGATTGTCCGCGCAGAGCAGTGCCACCAGATTGGTATTCAGGGTGCCATTGGCGCGAAGGGTGACGTTCGCTGTATTGGTCGCCACTGTGACGCCACTCAGGGTCACCTGGCGCAGGGTTTGACTACCCGACGTCACGTTCCAGGTGTCACCCGCGCGTGCCACTGCAATGGAGGCTGCGCGGGTCAGGGCTTCGGCACGGGCGTACTGGAAAAGGCCATTGAGCTCGGAGAGCGCGGCGGTAACGCGATTGCTGCGCAAGGATCCCGTGAAACTGGGCGCGGCAAAGCTGGCGACGATGGCGACGAGGGCTATCACTACCAGCAATTCAACCAGAGTGATGCCACGAGACGCTCGCGAGTGCATCGGATCTTCCTTGAAGACAGCGTTATCAGGCCAGTGTGTCAAAGGCGATACAGACCGGCCCAGCCCCTCTAGACTGCCGGAAGCCTACCGCTGACGACCGGTCACGTCTGGCCAGATACCTCGCTACAGCGCGCGTGATCCCGCGTTTCCGGGATGCGGTGGCGTAGGCGTCCCTGCCGATTGACGACCAGTGCCCAGATGGGCTGGCCCTGGGTATTGCATAACACGAAGGTACCATTACCCATCTGCGTGGTGCCGTTGCTCTGATAGACGATGGCCGTGGCGCTGGGTGAAAAGAGCAGCAGACGCTGGCGCCTGTGGGCGATAGGTGTACTGAGCAGAACCCGGTCTTCGGCATCCAGGATCTGCCAGCCCAGGCTCCAGTCGGTGCCGCAGAGTCCGCTAGGGTCGACTGGGCAGACCCGCACGCGCTGACCGCGTTGTACGCCTTGTTGGCGCGCATAGCCAAGGTGCTTGGTCA
This sequence comes from Pseudomonas sp. No.117, assembly GCF_054558395.1. NCBI lineage: Bacteria > Pseudomonadati > Pseudomonadota > Gammaproteobacteria > Pseudomonadales > Pseudomonadaceae > Pseudomonas > Pseudomonas sp. No.117. The sequence goes on along the minus strand of NZ_BAAJNP010000010.1, from coordinate 211,583 downwards.
GGGTATGCAGGGTGCTCGTATGCCGCTGTCGATCAACCAATGCCTGCAGGGCTGGCACCGCGATAGCGGCTCCGATGACCAGCACCAGGATGACGGTACAAAGTTCGATCAGCGTCAGACCGGACTGACGGCGATATGCGACGATGGATCTCATTCCTTGATCTCCTTGAGGGGCCGTCCTGGCCCTCGCAGAGTTTTGACAGTTTTAGGGGAGATCGTCAAAGCGCAACAGGCGAGGTATTACGTGATCTTCGATGTAGCTGTGATAGGTGCCGGTGCCCTGGGGCTGTTGTCGGCGTATCACCTGTCCTTGAGCGGTCGGCGGGTGGTGGTGATCGAGCGTGGCGAGCCGGGGCGGGAGGCGTCCTGGGCGGGGGGCGGCATCGTTTCGCCGCTCTATCCGTGGCGCTATCAGCCGGCGGTGACGGCGCTGGCGCACTGGTCGCAGGATTTCTATCCGGTGCTCGGCGAGCGGTTGCGGCAGGAGACCGGGGTGGACCCCGAGGTCGAGGTGACGGGGCTGTACTGGCTCGATCTGGAGGATGAGGCCGAGGCACTGGACTGGGCGCGGCGCAATGTGCGGCCGCTGGCGTCGGTCTCGGTCGCGGAGGTGCGGCAGCGGGTGCCGGTGCTGGGGCCGGGCTATGAGCGCGCGGTCTTCATGGCGGGGGTGGCCAATGTACGCAATCCGCGGCTGGTGCGCTCCCTGCGGGAAGCCCTGCTGCGCCTGCCGAACGTGACCCTGCTGAGCGATTCACCGGTGACCGGCTTCCTGCGCGCGGGCGCGCGGGTCGTGGGGGTGCGGACGCCTCGCGCGGAGCTTCGCGCCGAGTCGGTGGTGGTTTGCGCGGGGGCCTGGAGCGGTGAGCTGCTGCAGATGCTGGGGCTGGCGGTGCCCGTGCGGCCGGTGAAGGGGCAGATGCTGCTGTATCGCCAACCGGCGGGCTATCTGTCCAGCATGGTGCTGGCCAAGGGGCGCTACGCCATTCCCCGGCGGGACGGTCACATCCTGATCGGCAGCACCCTGGAGCATGCCGAGTTCGACAAGACGCCGACCGCCGAGGCGCTGGCCAGCCTGCAGGCCTCCGCGGCCGAATTGTTGCCGGCGTTGGCCGCACAGGCGCCGGTCGGGCACTGGGCGGGGCTGCGACCGGGATCGCCGGATGGCGTGCCCTTCATCGGTCCGGTAGCGGAGCTGCCCGGGCTCTGGCTCAACTGCGGGCACTACCGCAATGGCTTGGTGCTGGCGCCGGCCTCCTGCCAGTTGCTGACCGATCTGCTCACCGAGCGCACGCCCATCATCGACCCCGCACCCTATGCGCCCGCGGCGCGGCTGGCGCTCGGCTGATCAGTCGATGCCGAGCTTCTTCAGGCGGTAGCGCATCGAGCGGAACGACAGGCCCAGGCGTTCTGCCGCGGCTGTCCGGTTCCAGCGGGTTTCTTCGAGTGCCTGCATGATCAGCTGGCGCTCGATGGACTCCAGGTGGTCCTCGAGATTGGCGATGTTGGCCAGGCTGGCCTCACCGGTGGCAGTGGCGGCCGGGGCATCGGCCAGGCGCAGGTCGGCGGGCCGGATGACGTCGCCCTCGCAGAGGGTGTAGGCGCGCTCCAGCATGTTTTCCAGCTCTCGCACGTTACCGGGGAAGCGGTAGCTCTTGAGCTTGGCCAGGGCATCCTCGCCGAGCGTCGCCGGGGCGAGTCCCGCCTCCCGTGCCAGGCGTTCGAGCATGTAGCTGGCCAGGGCGCCGATGTCCTCGCGGCGCTCACGCAGCGCGGGCACCTGCAACTCGATGACGTTGAGGCGATAGTAGAGGTCCTGGCGGAAGGTGCCGGCGGCCACCTCGGCGGCGAGATCCCGGTGCGTGGCGCTGAGGATGCGTACGTCCAGGCTGATCTCCTGCTGGCTGCCGACCGGGCGCACGGCCTTTTCCTGGATGGCGCGCAGCAGCTTGACCTGCATCGGCAGCGGCAGGTCGGCCACCTCGTCGAGGAACAGGGTACCGCCCTGGGCGGCCTGGAACAGGCCCTGCTTGTCCTCGATGGCGCCGGTGAAGCTGCCCTTGCGATGACCGAAGAATTCGCTTTCCACCAGCTCCGAGGGAATGGCGCCACAATTGACCGGGACGAAGGGCCGGCCAGCGCGCGGGCCCTGCTCATGGATCAGGCGGGCCACCCGTTCCTTGCCGCTGCCCGACTCGCCGCTGATATAGACCGGCGCCTGGCTGCGCGCCAGCTTGGCGATCTGGCCGCGCAGGGCGCGCATGGGCGGCGAATCGCCGAGCAGCTGGGTTTCGCTGGCGCCAGTGGCCGGCGTGGTGCCGTTGCCGGACAGTCGCAGCGCGGTGCCGACCAGTTCGCGCAGGCGCGGCAGGTCCACCGGCTTGGTGAGGTAGTCGAAGGCGCCGGCCTTGAGTGCCTGGACCGCGGTCTCCAGGCTGCCGAAGGCAGTGATCATGGCCACGGGCAGCTGCGGCAGGCGCTGCTGGATGAACTGGATCAGGTCCAGCCCCGAGCCATCGGGCAGGCGCATGTCGGTCAGGCAGAGGTCGAAGCTTTCCCGCTCGAGGACGGCCCGCGCATCGGCGATGTTCTTGGCGCTGGCGGTATCGAGCTTCATCCGGCCCAGCGTGATTTCCAAGAGTTCGCGGATATCGGGTTCATCGTCGACGATCAGGACTTTCTGTCGGGCCATGCTCAGCTCATTGTGCGGGGATGGGCGAAGGTGATGCGAAAACAGCTGCCGCTCGCCAAGGGATGATAGCCAAGTCTGGCCTGGTTGCTCTCGCAAAGCTCGCGAGAGATGTACAGGCCCAGCCCGGTCCCCTTGTTTTCGGTGGTGAAGAAGGGCTCGAACAGGTGGTCCAGCTGCTCGGCGGCGACGCCCGGTCCGTCATCGATGACCTCGAGGATGGGCAGGTCGCTGTCCGGGTCGCGGTAGGTATTGATCCAGACCTGGCCGACGCCGTGCTTCTGGCAGCTGTAGCGCAGGCCGTTCTGCACCAGGTTGGTCAGGATCTGACCCAGCTGGTGGGGATCCATATGGGTCTGCAGGGTGCCGGGCTCGGTCTTGACGTGCAGCGTCTGGCCGGACGGCAGGGTAGGGCGCAACTCGCCGGCGAAGCGGTGCGCCCAGTAGCGCAGGTCGATCAGCTGCGGCGCTGCCTGGCGACGGCGTGACAGCTGCAGGACGTTTTCCACCACCCGGTTCATCCGCCGCGACTGATCCTGGATGATCTGCGCCAGGCGGCGGTCTGGCGTGGCCAGTTCTTCGGATTCCTGCAACAGCTGGGCCGCATGGCTGATGGCGCCCAGCGGATTGCGGATCTCGTGGGCGATACCGGCGGTGAGGCGGCCGAGGGAGGCGAGCTTGAGTTGCTGGGCCTGCTGGGCGATCCGCGAGACGTCCTCGAGGAAGGTCAGCACCCGCTCGCCTTCGGCCTGCTGCAGGCGGGCGAAACTCGGCTGCAGCAGCGGCCCGTTGGCATAGGCGCGCAGGGGGGCGGGACGTATGCTGGGGTTGCGCTCCCATTCCTCCAGCCGCTGGGCCAGGCCCAGGCTGCGTGGCGTGATCGTCGCCTCGTCGTCCACGCCGAGCAGGCGCCGGGCTGCTGGATTGGTCAGCAGCACCTGGTATTCGGCATCGAAGACCAGGATGCCCGTGCGCATGCGCGCGAGGATGAGTGCATTGAGGGCTTGCAGCTCGGCCACGGTGGTGGCGCGGTCCTCGGCCAGGGCCTGGCTGTCCAGCAGCCGCCTGACCAGGCCCTGGACCAGCAGCGCGGTGGCGAAGCAGAGGGTGCCGAGGCCCGCCGCCTGCACGTAGCCGCTGCCGCCGTCGCCACGGCGCAGGCCGAGGTAGCCGGTCGCCAGCAGCAGGGCGATGGCGGCCAGGGCGGCGATCAGCAGGCCGCGGCGGCCGCGGATGAGGACGTTGGAGACGCCGACGGTCACCACCAGCAGACTACCCATGCCGCTGGCGATGCCACCGGCCAGGAAGAACAGTCCGCCCAGGGCGAGGATGTCGATCAGCGCCAGGGTGAAGGCATGGCCACGCAACCCGCGTTGGCCGATCGCCAGCAGGGCGTTGGCCGCCAGGTAGGTCCAGCTGGCCTGGCGGAACAGCTCGCCATCCACGGTGCGCAGCCACTGCTGGTCGAGGTCGCTGGAAATCAGCACCACCAGCGCCAGGCCGATGACGATGCGGTAGAGGTGATAGAGCCGCAGGACCGCGTCGGCTCGCAGGACGCCTGGGTCAGTCGCGCTGCTCATGCTGCAACCGGCGATGTTCGGCGCTGCAGTACCAGCGCTGGTTGTCGCCATCGGCCAGGGCCCGCTCCTGGGGCACGTGGATCCCGCAATGGGCACAGCGCACCATGGGATTGGGCGGCAGTGGACGGGCCTTGCCGGCCGGTTTCTGCGTCTTGCCGCGCCACCAGCGCCTGATCATCCAGAACAGCGCGCCCAGCAGGACGAGCCACAACAGCAGGCGAAACAGACCCATGGATGATCTCGCGAGGTAAGGGATGGGCAAGTTTAACAGGGCCGTCGGCGCGGGTGAGCCCTGAGTGGCATCGATTGTCCGGCTTCGCGCGATGCGGGAAAATGCCGCGACAAACCCGGCTAGGAAGAGTGCATGACTCAGCTGCTGAACGTCGTGATGGCGCAATTGAATCTCAAGGTGGGCGACATCCACGGCAACGTGGAGCGCATCATCGACGCGGCACGCGAAGCCCGCGACCGGTTGCAGGGCGATCTCATCGTCTTCCCGGAATTGTCGCTGTGTGGCTATCCGCCCGAGGACCTGCTGCTGCGCTCGAGCATGCAGCGGCGCATCGAGCAGGGTCTGCAGCGGATCCGCGACGAGATCAGCGGGATCCATGTGCTGGTGGGCTTTCCCTGGCTGGAGGAGGGGCGCCGCTTCAACGCCTGTGCGGTCTACCGCGATGGCGCCCAACTCGCCTTCTATCGCAAGCAGCAGCTGCCCAACTATCGGGTGTTCGACGAGAAGCGTTATTTCGAGCCGGGCGACAGCGCCGCGGTATTCGACTTCCGGGGCGTGGCCATCGGCGTCACCATCTGCGAGGACATCTGGTTCGCCGAACCCATGGCCAAGGCGCGCCAGGCCGGGGCCCGGCTGATGCTCAACCTCAATGCCTCGCCCTTCCATGGCGACAAGCAGCCGGAGCGCGAGGCCGTGGTGGGCGCGCGTGCCCGCGAGGGCGGCATGCCGGTGGTCTACGTCAACCAGGTGGGGGGCCAGGATGAGCTGGTGTTCGACGGCCATTCCTTCGTGGTGGATGCCCGGGGCCAGGTCAGCCAGCGGGCGCCGGCCTTCGCCGAGGGCCTCTATCCGGTCGCCTTCGACGCGGACCTGAATCCACTGCCCGCCGCTACCGCGCCGGTCGCCTCGCTGGAGGCCAGCGTCTATGACGCCCTGGTGCTCGGGGTACGCGACTACGTGCGCAAGAATGGTTTCAAGGGCGTGGTGCTGGGCCTGTCCGGCGGGATAGATTCGGCCCTGGTGCTGGCGGTGGCGGTGGATGCCCTCGGCGCCGAGCAGGTCGAGGCGGTGATGATGCCCTATCACTACACCGCCCAGATGAGCCTGGACGATGCCGAAGCCGAGGCCCGCACCCTGGGCGTGCGCTACAGCGTGCTGCCCATCGCCGCCATGGTCGAGGCCTTCCAGCAGACCCTGGCCGGTGAATTCGCCGGGCTCGGGCGGGATATCACCGAGGAGAATCTGCAGGCCCGCTGCCGCGGGACCCTGCTGATGGCCATCTCCAACAAGAAGGGCTACCTGGTGCTCACCACCGGCAACAAGAGCGAGATGGCCGTCGGTTACGCCACCCTCTATGGCGACATGGCTGGCGGCTTCGATGTGCTCAAGGACGTGCCCAAGACCCTGGTGTTCCGCCTGTGCGAGTACCGCAATCGCGCTGGCGAGGTGATTCCCCAGCGGGTGATCGACCGGCCGCCGTCGGCGGAGTTGTCGCCGGACCAGAAGGACGAGGACTCGCTGCCGCCCTATCCGGTACTCGACGAGATCCTGCGGCTGTACGTCGAGCAGGATCTCTCGGCCGTGGACATCGTCGCCGCCGGCTTCGACGAGGAGGTGGTGCGCAAGGTGCTGCGCCTGGTGGATCTCAACGAGTACAAGCGCCGGCAGGCGGCGGTTGGCGCGCGCGTGACCCAGCGCGGCTTCGGTCGGGACCGGCGCTATCCGATCACCTCCGGCTGGCGGATCGGCGACTAGCATGGTCGGCGCCGGATCCTGCGATCCGGCGCCAGGGTTTTCGCAGCCCGTTGCGAGCGCCATAAAAAAGGGGAAGCCACTGACTTCCCCTTTTTCGCGTTCGGCGCGTGGTCAGTCGAACAGGCCGAAGGTCAGACGGCTGAACCAGGAGCGCTTGACCGGCGCCGGCGTCGCGCCGCCGACCTTCTCGGCTTCGGCCGGGTCGACGATGCGCAGCTCGGGTGCCAGGTTGTCACGCTCTTCCTGGTACTTGCGCTGGATGTCCTGGCTGGCACGGGTCTCGCCGGGCGGCAGCGGATCGCTCGGGCGATCGATCAGGCCCAGGGTCGCTCGGGTCAGCCAGGAGCGCTGCTGATCCTTGTCGTCCGGCTCGCGTAGCTGGAATTCGCCATTCTTGAGGCTGACGTTGTCCGGGTAGTTGAGCTTCAGGGTTTCCAGGCTGGTCGCCGCCAGGTCGTTCAGACCCAGGTGCTGGTAGGCTTCGGTCATGATCGCCAGGCCATCGCCGACCGACGGGGTGCCCTGGAAGTTCTCCACCACGTAGCGGCCACGGTTGGCGGCGGCCACATAGGCCTTGCGGGTCAGGTAGTAGTGGCCGACGTGGATGTCGTAGGCCGCCAGCAGGTTGCGCAGGTAGACCATGCGCGCCTTGGCGTCCGGGGCGTAGCGGCTGTTGGGGAAGCGACTGGTGAACTGGGCGAAGTCGTTGAAGGAATCGCGCGCGGCGCCCGGGTCACGCTTGGTCATGTCCAGCGGCAGGAAGCGCGCCAGCAGGCCCCGATCCTGTTCGAAGGAGGACACGCCCTTCATGTAGTAGGCGTAGTCGACGTTGGGGTGCTGCGGGTGCAGGCGGATGAAGCGATCGGCCGCGGTACGGGCCGCCTCGGGCTCGCCATTCTTGTAGTTGGCGTAGATCAGCTCGAGCTGGGCCTGTTCGGCATAGCGACCGAAGGGATACCGCGACTCCAGCGCCTTCAGCTTGCTGATGGCATCGGTGTAGCTGCTGTTGGAAATATCGCGCTGGGCCTGGGTATAGAGTTCGCCCTCCGGCATGTTCTCCGGAACCTCGGGCGCTTTCGAGGAGCAGGCGGCGGTGAGGACTAGGCTGGTGACCAGCAGCAGGTGCTTCAATTGCATGGCGGCTTGGATTCCCCGAAACGGTCGGCGGTGCAGGGATGAGGGCGGAAGGCACTCACCTAGCCTGTGACGGGGCCGGAACCGTCCTGTTATGATGATCGACCCGGAATGCCGGGGCAAAAAAGTCGCCGTATTTAACCACAGGGTCGGGCCGATTCCAAAAGCCCTGCCATTGCCCGCGCAGATCCATGTCCGAATCCATCGTTCTCAATGCCGAAGTCCCCTCCGAACTCGGTGGCCAGCGCCTCGATCAGGTCGCTGCCCAGCTGTTCGCCGATCACTCCCGTTCGCGTCTCGCCGCCTGGATCAAGGACGGCAGCCTGACCGTCGATGGCGCCGTGCTGCGCCCGCGCGATACCGTGCACGGCGGTGCCCAACTGGCGCTGCGCGCCGAGCGCGAGGCCCAGGGCGAATGGGTGGCCCAGGACATCGAGCTGGACATCGTCTACGAGGACGACCACCTGCTGGTGCTCGACAAGCCGGCCGGCCTGGTGGTGCATCCGGCCGCCGGCCACGCCGACGGTACCCTGCTCAACGCCCTGCTGCATCACGTGCCTGGGCTGGAAAGCGTGCCGCGCGCCGGCATCGTCCATCGCCTGGACAAGGACACCACCGGCCTCATGGTGGTGGCCAAGACCCTGGAGGCCCATACCCACCTCGTCGCCCAGTTGCAGGCGCGTTCGGTGAGTCGTATCTACGAAGCCATCGTCGCCGGGGTGATCGTGGCCGGGGGGACGGTCAATGCCCCCATCGGCCGCCACTCCCAGCGTCGCCAGCAGATGGCGGTGATCGCCGGCGGCAAGCCCGCCGTCAGTCACTACCGGGTGCTGGAGCGCTTCCGCGCCTATACCCATACCCGGGTCAAGCTGGAGACCGGGCGCACCCACCAGATCCGCGTGCACATGACTCACGTCGGCTTTCCACTGGTGGGCGATCCGGTCTATGGCGGGCGCTTCAAGATTCCGCCAGCGACCAACCCGACCCTGATCAAGACCCTGCGCGAATTCCCCCGCCAGGCGCTGCATGCCCGTTTCCTCGAACTGGATCATCCGGTGACCGGCGAGCGGCTGCGCTGGGAGTCGCCGCTGCCGGAAGACCTGGTTTGGCTGCTGGACCTGCTGCGCCAGGACCGGGAGTCCTTCGAGTGAGCGGCGCCGACTGGCTGCGGCCGGACTGGCCGGCGCCGGTCGGCGTCCAGGCCTGCGTAACCACCCGGGCGGGTGGTGTCAGTCAGGGACCTTTCGCCAGCTTCAACCTGGGCGCCCATGTCGGTGACGACCTGGCAGCCGTTGAGGAAAATCGTCGGCGCCTGGGCCAGGCCCTGGGCTGCCGCCCCGCGTGGCTCGAGCAGGTGCACGGAACCGACGTCGTCGAGGCCGATCCTGATCGGGTGCTACGCGCCGACGCGGCCTGGAGCGAAACCCCCGGCATCGCCGTGACCATGATGACCGCCGACTGCCTGCCAGCGCTGTTTTGTCGCCGCGACGGTTCCCGCGTCGCGGCGGCCCATGCCGGCTGGCGGGGTCTTGCCGGCGGGGTGCTGGAAGCCGCGGCGGCCAGCCTGGCCGTGCCGCCTTCGGAGGTGCTGGTCTGGCTGGGCCCGGCCATCGGCCCCGCCAGCTTCGAAGTGGGTGCCGAGGTGCGTGCGGCCTTCGTCGCCCAACACGCCGAGGCCGCACAGTGTTTCGTGGCCCGCGGCGGCGACAAGTACCTGGGCGACCTCTATGCCCTGGCTCGCCTGCGTCTCGCCGCCCAGGGCGTCACCGCAGTCTACGGCGGCGGCCTGGACACCTTCACCGATCAGGAGCGTTTCTTCTCCTATCGGCGTGCTCCCCGCACCGGTCGCTTCGCCAGCCTGATCTGGATCAACGCCTAAGTATTTTTTGGGATGTCAAGCCTCCTTGGCTTGAATCGTTAAGCATCGCCCCTATCTAAAGACCATTCCCGCGGGTAATCGAAAGCGCCGTCTGCCGCGCTGTCCCGCGTCTCAGATAGGACCTTGCCCATGCGTATAGATCGCTTCACCAGCAAATTGCAGCTCGCCCTGGCGGATGCCCAGTCCCTGGCGGTCGGCCACGACCATCCGGCCATCGAGCCGCTGCATCTCTTCTCCGCCTTGCTCGACCAGCAGGGCGGTTCCATTCCCCCGTTGCTGCGGCAAGTCGGCTTCGACCTCGCCAGCCTGCGCAAGACCCTGGCCGAAGAGCTCGACAAGCTGCCCAAGATCCAGAGTCCCACGGGCGACGTGAATCTCTCCCAGGACCTGGCGCGCCTGCTCAACCAGGCCGATCGCCTGGCCCAGCAGAAGGGCGACCAGTTCATCTCCAGCGAACTGGTGCTGCTCGCCGCCATGGACGAGAACACCCGGCTCGGCAAGTTGCTGCTGGGGCAGGGCGTCTCGCGCAAGGCGCTGGAGAACGCTATCAACAACCTGCGCGGCGGCGAGGCGGTCAATGACCCCAATGCCGAAGACAGCCGCAAGGCGCTGGACAAGTTCACCGTCGACCTCACCAAGCGCGCCGAGGACGGCAAGCTCGACCCGGTGATCGGCCGGGACGACGAGATCCGCCGCACCATCCAGGTCCTGCAACGGCGCACCAAGAACAACCCGGTGCTGATCGGCGAACCCGGCGTCGGCAAGACCGCCATCGCCGAGGGCCTGGCCCAGCGCATCATCAATGGCGAGGTGCCCGATGGCCTCAAGGACAAGCGTCTGCTGGCCTTGGACATGGGTGCCCTGATCGCCGGCGCCAAATTCCGCGGCGAATTCGAAGAGCGTCTCAAGGGGGTGCTCAATGAACTGGCCAAGCAGGAGGGGCGCGTCATCCTGTTCATCGACGAGCTGCACACCATGGTCGGCGCCGGCAAGGCCGAGGGTGCCATGGACGCCGGCAACATGCTCAAGCCGGCCCTGGCCCGTGGCGAGCTGCACTGCGTGGGCGCCACCACCCTCGACGAATACCGCCAGTACATCGAGAAGGACGCGGCCCTGGAGCGGCGTTTCCAGAAGGTGCTGGTGGACGAGCCGAGCGAAGAGGACACCATCGCCATCCTGCGGGGCCTCAAGGAGCGCTACGAGGTGCACCACAAGGTCGCTATCACCGACGGTGCCATCATCGCGGCGGCCAAGCTGTCCCATCGCTACATTACCGACCGCCAGCTGCCGGACAAGGCCATCGACCTGATCGACGAGGCCGCCAGCCGCATCCGCATGGAGATCGATTCCAAGCCCGAGGCCCTGGATCGCCTGGACCGCCGGCTGATCCAGCTCAAGGTGGAGCGCCAGGCGCTGAAGAAGGAAGAGGACGAGGCCGCGCGCAAGCGCCTGGAAAAGCTCGACGAGGATATCGCCCGTCTCGAACAGGAGTACGCCGACCTGGAAGAGGTGTGGAAGGCCGAGAAGGCCGAGGTGCAGGATTCCGCCCAGCTGCAACAGCGTATCGAGCAGGCGCGTACCGAGCTGGAAGCTGCCCGCCGCAAGGGTGACCTCAACCGCATGGCCGAGCTGCAGTACGGCACCATCCCCGATCTGGAGCGCAGTCTGCAGATGGTCGACCAGCACGAGAAGCCGGCCAACCAGCTGCTGCGCAACAAGGTCACCGAGGACGAGATCGCCGAGGTGGTCTCCAAGTGGACCGGCATTCCGGTGAGCAAGATGCTCGAAGGCGAGCGCGACAAGCTGCTGCGCATGGAAGAGGCCCTGCACAACCGGGTGATCGGCCAGGACGAGGCGGTCACCGCCGTGGCCAACGCCGTGCGCCGCTCTCGGGCGGGGTTGTCCGATCCGAATCGCCCCAGTGGCTCCTTCCTATTCCTCGGCCCGACCGGGGTGGGCAAGACCGAGCTGTGCAAGTCGCTGGCGGAATTCCTCTTCGATACCGAGGACGCCATGGTGCGCATCGACATGTCCGAGTTCATGGAGAAACACTCCGTGGCCCGGCTGATCGGCGCCCCGCCCGGCTACGTCGGCTACGAGGAGGGCGGCTACCTGACCGAGGCCGTGCGGCGCAAACCCTACTCGGTGGTCCTGCTGGACGAGGTGGAGAAGGCGCATCCCGACGTCTTCAACATCCTCCTGCAGGTACTGGATGACGGGCGCCTGACCGACAGCCAGGGCCGCACCGTGGACTTCCGCAACGCGGTGATCGTCATGACCTCCAACCTGGGCTCGGCGCAGATCCAGGAGTTGGTCGGCGACCCCGATGCCCAGCGTGCGGCGGTGATGGATGCGGTGGCCGGGCATTTCCGCCCCGAGTTCATCAACCGGATCGACGAGGTGGTGGTGTTCGAGCCGCTGGGGCGCGAGCAGATCTCCGGCATCGCCGAGATCCAGCTGCAGCACCTGCGCCAGCGCCTCGCCGAGCGCGACCTGCAACTGGAGTTGACCCCGGAGGCCTTGGACAAACTGGTGGCGGTGGGCTACGACCCGGTCTATGGTGCGCGTCCGCTCAAGCGGGCCATCCAGCGCTGGATCGAGAATCCCCTGGCCCAGCGCATCCTCTCCGGTGCCTTCGTACCTGGCAGCCGTATCCAGGGCAGGGTGGAGGACGACGAGATCGTCTTCGCCTAGGAAAACGCCGGACGATCCCAGGGTCGTCCGGCCCTCTGCATAAATTTGTGAAAAAACAGCAGGCTAGGTGTTGACGTCTGTTTCTACTTCCGTAAAATGGCGCACCTCACTTACGGCAAAGCCCGAAAGGCAGTGACGTAAGAGGGGTTGGAAGATCGAAATTCCGCGATAGCTCAGTCGGTAGAGCAAATGACTGTTAATCATTGGGTCCCTGGTTCGAGTCCAGGTCGCGGAGCCACTTCCATTCTCGGGGTATAGCGCAGCCCGGTAGCGCGCCTGCTTTGGGAGCAGGATGTCGGGAGTTCGAATCCCCCTACCCCGACCATCTTTGGGTCGTTAGCTCAGTTGGTAGAGCAGTTGGCTTTTAACCAATTGGTCGCAGGTTCGAATCCTGCACGACCCACCATTTTTACCAGAAACCCTCCGAAAGGAGGGTTTTTGCGTTTCCAGCCTCCGTGTTTTTACCAGGCTCCCTCGCAGTCCCGCTGGCGGTGGAAGGCCTTGGCACGATCATCCGCTTTGCTCCCGGGCGTCTGGGTGGTCGACGCTGGCGGCAGCTAGCGTAGCCATCCCAAGCAGGTGGCACTTTTTTCTTACTATTCGAGCCTTGGGTTGGTGCTCTCCGGAGCACCGCTCTAGATCGGCCCTTTGTGCTGGATCCCTTTGTTCATGCGGCTTCCAGCCAGCAGCGAAGCGATATTCGGTGCTAGCGACTGTCGCCGGCCTGACTACTATCAGGGAAAGCAATCAGCTTTCAGGCGGTGGTAATGCGGTCTAGACACCCGTCGGGCTTCACCCTCATCGAGGTGCTGGTGGTCATCGCGCTGCTCGGCATCGTCACGGCGCTCGCGGCCCCCGGCTTTGCCAGTCTGGTCCAGAACAATCGTGTCCAGGCCGCGGCCGGTGAGTTGCAGCGCGCCCTCTACTACGCTCGCAGCGAGGCCATGAGTCGGGGTGTGAACGTCATCGTCGCCACTGACCCGGAAGACGCCAATGGCTGGATGGGCGCGCTGAAGATCAGCACCGTCAAGACGGTGGTGCTGCCGACCGCCGAGACCCTGCGCCAGTACAGCGGCGGCCTGGGCAATGGCGTCAACGGCACCGGGTCGGTAGGCGGCAGCCCCTTGACCAGCCTGATCTTCCAGCCCAATGGCAGCCTGAAGCTCGGCGGCGATGCCACCATCCGCGTCTGCGCCACCAATGCGCTCGTCCAGGGCAAGCAATTCACCCTCAGCCAAGGCGGGGTGCTGACGGTGACCGATTACGCGCCCGGCCGGCCCAGCGCGACGGGGTGCAGCTAGATGAAGCGCCAACAGGATGGATTCAGCATGATCGAGGTCCTGGTCAGCCTGGTGATCATCTGCATCGGCGTGCTTGGCATGGTCGCCTTGCAAACGCGCAGCGTGGCGCTGTCCCAGGATTCGGTGCAACGCAGCAACGCCATGGTGCTGGCCAACGATCTGCTCGAGCTGATGCGCAGCAACCGTGATCAGGTATTGGCCAGTGACAAGGTCAAGACCGATGGCGCCTACGCCAAGCAGCCCGGTGGCACCTTTCGAACCAAGGCGCTCGATGCCGGCAAGACTTGCCTGACCCGTGATCGCTCTGCGGGGGGCGAAACGGTAGCCGGTCAGGACCTCGGCTGCTGGCTGAACCAGGTGAAGGCCCTGCTGCCGGTGACGGACGCGCTGATCACCAGCAGCTTCGCCGTCTGCCCGGCAGCGGGCATACCCGCGCTGCCGGCCAGTGACGCTTCCGGCAACACCACGCCCCTCGCCAAATGCGAGACCACGGCGCGGGCGATGGTGATGGTGGTGGTCGCCTGGCAGGACGCCAGCAACGATCCCCTCAATTGCCCCAAGGGGGTCTGCTATTACGCGCTGCGCTCGGAGTTGTAGGCCATGGACCTGAGACCCCGGTACCTCATCCGCCAGCAGGGCTTCTCGCTCATCGAGATGATGATCGCGCTGACCGTGGGCACCTTCCTGGTCCTGGGTGTCTCGCAGATCTACATCGACAACAAGCGCAGTTTCCTCTTCCAGCAGGGGCAGACCGGCAATCGCAACAATGCCCAGCTGACCCTGCAGGTGCTCGATCGGCAACTGGCGCGGACCGGTTATCGCGCCGAGGTTCGCCTGCAGACCAATCTGGAGGCCGCCTTCCCGGCGGTAGGCGCCGTGGCCGACGATGATGGCATCGGCTGTCCCGCCTTCGCCGCAGGTGCCACCTTCGCCGCCACCACGGACAGCGTCGATGCGCCCAGGGGCGTCTGTATCCGTTATCAGGGGGCGCTGGACAGCAAGGATCTGGACTGCCTGGGCAATGCCATTCCCCGGGTGAATCTCAATGCCGGCGGCAACGTGCTGCTCAAGCTGAGCTACACCGCGAGTGCTACGCCCGGGGCCGGCACCCTGAGCTGTACCGTCTGGAGCGAGCGGGCAGGGGCTCTGACGCGCAAGGGGAGTGCCGTGCTGGTGCAGGGGCTGCAGGATTTTCGCTGGTCGATTCCGCCCAAGGCCGATGCGCCGGCTGTACGTTATGCCGCCCTGCTCAGTACCCCCGATGCGGTCCAGAGCGACGTGGCCAGCAATGCGGCGGTCAACTGGAAGACGCTGACCGGGCAACAGATCGACGAGACGAAGGCGAACCGGCCCATGCAGATGCTGCAGAGCACCGTTACCCTGAGGAATCTTGCGCTATGAGTCCTTGCCGGCTTCGCAGACAACGCGGCGCAACCTTGCTGGTCGCCTTGGTGATGTTGCTGCTGCTCTCGCTGCTGGCGGCCTCCAGCATGCGCCAGACCCTGCTGCAGGCCCGTAGCGGCGGTGCCGCGCTGGAAAATACCCAGGCCTTCAATGCAGCGGAGGCGGCGCTGCGCGAAGGCGAGCGGCGGCTGATGGCGCTCAGTCAGCAGCCGGCCTTCACCGCCTTCAGCGCCGGTTTCGCCAGCTGCACCGATAGCGTCTCGGCGGTGCAGAACGCCTTCACCAAGGCCCCTAGCGGTGATCTCTGCATCCTGACCAAGACCAGCGACCTAGCCACCAGCGCCCTGACCCAGGCCTGGGCGGCGACCGCGCTCCAGGCGACCGATGCGACGGCAACGGCGCGCTCGGTCGCCTACCGCGGCTCCGATGGCAGTTCGGCTTTCGCTCGCACCCCGCGCTGGGTAGTGACCGCTATCGGCAGCCATTCCGTCGACATTTCCGCGCCGGCTACCACCCTGTTCCGGGTCACCGCCGTCGCCCAGGACCGGGGCCAGCGCTTTCCGGTGATTCTGCAGAGCGTCGTCTCCCTGGAGGTGCCATGAGTCGAGCCGCGTCGGGTATCGGGCCCCTGGCCCTGCTATTGATCCTGGCCGCACCGACGGCCCAAGCCGCGGCCCTGAACCTCAGCCAGCAGCCGCTGTTCCTGACCAACAGCGTCGGCCCCAACCTCTTCGTCACCCTGGACAATTCCACCAGCATGCAGATGGCGGTAGTGCCGGATGCGTCGAATACCAAGGAAATCAGACCCACGCGACGAGCCAAGTCCGCGGCCTTCAACAGCCTCTATTACAATCCGGCAATTACCTACCCAGCGCCTTACAGCGTGAGCTATAGCAACACCGGCGGACTCACTCGGACGCGCTTGACTACCAGCTTTACCAGCGCTTACGTCAATGGCTTTCGACCCGGTTTGGGCAGTGTGAATCTGGCCAGTGACTATAGAGTGAGCTGGGGCTACAACCCCAATCTAGTCACCACGGACCCCAATGTGGCCCGGGGGAGTACCTATGACAATCCTGGACTGCGGAATGACAGTCCCAGTGTGTTGGCAGAAAATCCATCACAGGATTTCACTGAGAATAGCTATAGGGGAACCAGTTCGGTTCGCACTCGGCTGACAGCGCTAGATATCGTGTTCGCCAGAAGCTTCACTGAAAGCATCAACGGCGTTTCGGTCACGATCTCGGATCCTTCTTTATTGGAGGATATTTTCTTTCCCAACTCGGGATGTACGGCGACCATAGCGGATCCTCGCTATAGTGCGGTGACCTGTACCCGCAATGTCGTCTACAGCGGGTTCGTTGTAGGCATTGTCGTCTCATCGTTGTCATATACCGTAACGGCGTCGGTTGGTAGTACGGTTACCGGCGCTCCTGCTTACTACTATCTCTACGATACCTCGCAAACCGGCTGTGCACCTGCCTCTACTCAGCTCGATGAGTGCTATCGCCGGGTCTTCGTCAGCGCCACCTCCGGCCCCAACGGCACGGACGAACGGCAGAACTTCGCCAACTGGTATTCCTTCTATCGCAGCCGGGCACTGGCCGCCCAGACCGCGACCAACCTGGCCCTGGCGGATGCCTCGGAAAACATCAGGGTGGGCTGGCAGGCGCTGGGTACCAACGATACTTGCGTGCTGGTCACGGCCAATGCCAATTGCCGCGGTATCAGCAATTCGAGCCTGGCCACCTACGACAATCGCCTGCGGCCCTTCGCCGGGGCGCACCGGGCTGCCTTCTTCACCTGGCTGGGTGATGTCTACTACAACCAGAGTACGCCCTTGCTCCAGGCCGTCGCGCGAGTAGGGGAGCTGCTCAAGACCAGCGGCACCGAGAGTCCTTACGCCTATCAGCCGGGTACCGTCGAAACGCCGGTCTATGGTTGTCGTGCCAGCTACAGCCTGGTCGTCACCGATGGCATCTGGAACGCGGCCTTCGCCTCCGGTAACGCTGACGGTACTGCCAGGGACCTGCCGGACGGCCAGCAGTACAGTGCTCGCTCACCCTTCCAGGATGGGACCTCGGATACCCTGGCGGACCTGGCGTTCCTCTACTGGAGCACGGATGCCCAGTCCAATCTCGCCAACAAGGTAACGCCCTACAACACCGTCACCAGTGACGAGGTACAGGGTACCCGTACCCTTCCGCCCTACTGGAATCCACGCAACGATCCCGCCACCTGGCAGCATCTCACCGGGTTCTACGTCGGTATCGGCCTGAGCAGTGCCCTGGTGAATCCTGCCTGGGGGGGCGATACCTTCGCCGGCGGCTATACCGGTCTCGCGGCTGGCACCACACCCTGGCCGGTGGCGGGTGCGGACAATTCGGTCAACCAGAACAACGTCTACGATCTCTGGCACGCGGCCATCAATTCGCGCGGCGAATTCTTCAGCGCCGAGAATGCCAGCGACCTGATTACCTCCCTGGGCAAGGTGATCACGCGGATCAGCCAATCCACCAGTGTCGGCGCCAGCCAGACGGTCTCACCCACCCAGGTGGGAGATAGCACCTCGTTGTTCACCTACAAGCCGTCCTTCTCCAGCGCCGATTGGAGCGGGGATGTCATCAAGTACCAAAGAACCGCCACCACCCAGACGCGGATCTGGAGCGCGGCTCAACAGCTGGACGGCCGTTTTTCCGCCGGCAACACCGCCTTCGGCGCCCGCAAGATCTATATGGCCAAGGGCGGGATTCTCGCCGATTTCACCTGGGCCAATCTGAGCGCGACCCAGCAGACGAGCCTCAACCGGACCTCGGGTGGTGCCACCGATACCTACGGCAGTCGCCGAGTCGACTACCTGCGCGGTGATCGCAGCTTGGAAGCACCCAGTGCCACCCCGTCCTTGCGGCCGCGTAACCACCTGCTCGGCGATATCGTGAATTCCTCGCCGGTGGTGGTGGACGTTCCCAGCAGTCCCATCGCCTTGATGAACGCCACCGTCGGCGACAACTCCTACGCGACCTTCCGCAGCGCCAACCTGAGTCGCGAGCGACGTATCTACGTCGGTGCCAACGACGGCATGCTGCACGCCTTCAACGACCAGGGGCAGGAGGTCTATGCCTTCGTTCCCAGTGCCGTGATCGGCAATCTCACCCGGCTGACCGAGCGCAGCTACACCGGTGGCGGGCACCAGTCCTATGTCGACAACACCCCGGTGGTGGGAGACGCCTATGTCGGCGGCGCCTGGCGCACCGTCCTGGTCGGAACCTTGCGCGGAGGAGGGCAGGGGATCTTCGCCCTGGATATCACCAATCCGAACGCCCCGGTGCTGCTCTGGGAAAAGTCGTCCGCCGATGCCGACTACAGGAACCTGGGCTTCACCTACGGCCAACCCGTCATTGCGCGGCTGCACACGGGCGGCTGGGGCGTGGTGCTGAGCAACGGCTACGACAGTACCCAGGACAATACCGTCCTCTACGTGATGAACATCGCCGACGGCCGCCTGGTCAAGGCGCTGCCCGTCAGCGACAACCTGGCCACGCCCAACGGCTTGAGTTCGCCCTTCGTCGCCGATGTCGATGGCGACCTGGTCGCCGACTACGCCTACGCCGGCGACCTGCATGGCAATCTCTGGCGCTTCGACCTGATAGGAACCTCGTTGAGCGCCACGGCCACCGCGGACAACTTCCAGGTGGCCTTCGGCGGCCGGCCGCTCTACACCGCCCAGGCGAGCAGCCTGGCCCCTGGAACGACCAATCTGGTCCAGCCGATCACCGCCAGCCCCTCGGTCATCGCCCATCCCAGCGGGACGGGGCATCTGGTGCTGTTCGGCACCGGCAAGTATCTCGAGGTCAACGATGCCATCGCCAATACCAGCAAGGCCATGACCCTCTATGGCATCTGGGACCGGCAGACCGATGGTTCGGCGGCGGGTAGCACCCCGACCCTGACCCTCACCAATCTCCAGCAGCAGACCCTCGGCACCGCCCAGAGCATCAGCTATACCAGCTCCGCGGGATCCAGCGTCAGCAGCACGGCGAATACCGTCTCCACCACCACGGTGAACTGGTACGACCCCGCGACGGCGGTCACCGGCAAACAGGGCTGGTACCTCAACCTGCCACTCAATGGCGAACAGGTAATCAACAAGCCCCAGCTGTTCAGCGGCACCCTCCTGCTGAGCTCCCTGATCCCCAGTACCGATGCCTGTACCAGTGGGGTGACCACCTACCTCTATGCCCTGAATCCCTATACCGGGGGTAACAATAGCGGGCTGTTCAACCTCGGGACCGATACCGTCTATGGCCGTATCCAGCTCGATGGCCTGCTGGGCGGGATCGTCCCCTTCGTCTACGGCGATGGCAGTTTCAGCGTGGAGG
The DNA here is from genome assembly GCF_054558395.1 of Pseudomonas sp. No.117. Taxonomy (NCBI): domain Bacteria; kingdom Pseudomonadati; phylum Pseudomonadota; class Gammaproteobacteria; order Pseudomonadales; family Pseudomonadaceae; genus Pseudomonas; species Pseudomonas sp. No.117. The sequence goes on along the minus strand of NZ_BAAJNP010000010.1, from coordinate 192,536 downwards.
GTACGCTGGCCGATGCGGCCATGTATGGAAGCAGTGGCAAGTCGGCGGATGGCCTGGGCGGAAAGCTGCCGGCCAGTCGCCGCCAGACCTGGCGCGTCATCACTAACCAGGACTAGCGAGCCTGGCTGGTTCGCACCCATGAAAAAGCCCGGCACTTGGCCGGGCTGTTTCATGGAGCCTTGCGTCTCAGCGTGCGTAGGTCAGCAGCACGTCGCCCGGGATCTGGAAGTCCACCGACATCATCACCGACAGCGCGGTGATGGCGATGATGGAGAACCCGAACAGCTTGCGCGCCCACTGGACATCGTTCTCGGCCTGATAGCCCATGAACGCCAGACGCAGCCACCAGGCACCGATCACGGCGGCCACTGCCAGGTAGACGTAGCCGGCATAGCCGAGCACGGTCAGCAGCAGGGTGGCGGCCAGGAAGGCCACGGTGTACCAGACGATGTGCCGCTTGGTCACCGAGATGCCCTTGGCCACCGGCAGCACCGGAATCGAGGCCGCGGTGTAGTCCTTGAGACGGAAGATGGCGATGGCGTAGGAGTGCGGCATCTGCCAGAGGCAGAATATCAGCAGCAGCACCGCGGCGCCGCTGTCGAACTGGCCGCTGGCGGCGCAGTAGCCGATCACCGGCGGAGCGGCACCGGACAGGCTGCCGACCAGGGTGCCGTACACCGAGGTGCGCTTCAGCCAAAGGCTGTAGAGCCCCACGTACACCACGAAACCCATCACCGCGAAGGCGGTAGCGACCAGATTGGTCGCCCCATACAGCAGCCCCACCCCGGCCAGGCCGAGGAGGGTGGCATAGGCCAGCGCCACCTTCGAGGAGATCGTGCCCTGGACCAGCGCACGATTGCGGGTTCTTTCCATCTTCTGATCGATGTCCCTATCGATCACGTTGTTGAACACACAGCCGGAAGCAATGACCAACGACACCCCGATAGCCGTCGCCAGCAGCAACAGCGGGTCGATGCTCCCTTTGGAAGCCAGGAAGAACCCGCCGGCAACCGAGATCAGGTTGCCGAAGATGATGCCCGGCTTGGTCACGAGAAGGTACTTCTTGATCATCACGTCGGCCCGGTTCAGTGGATCATCATGTTGTGGTGCATGTGGTACATGATCCACAGGGATCCGACGACCACGATACCGACGATGACCACGGTGAAACCGAAGGAGATCACGTTCCAACGCTGCTCTTCGGAGGTGTTCAGGTGCAGGAAGAAGTACAGATGCACCAGCAGCTGTACCACCGCCATGATCACCACGATCGCCAGGGTCGCGCCCTTGGAGAAGGTGGGGAACATCACCAGGCCGAAGGGAATGACCGTCAGGATGACCGACAGGATGAAGCCGACCATGTAGCTCTTGAAAGTGCCATGGCTCTCGGCGGTGTGCCCGTGGGCGTTATGGTCGTGCGCCATTACAGCACCCCCATCAGATAGACGATGGTGAAGACGAAGATCCAGATGATGTCCAGGAAGTGCCAGAACAGGCTCAGGCACGACAGGCGGGTCACGTTGGTGGTGGTCAGGCCCTTGGAAGCGACCTGCAGCATCAACACGATCATCCAGATCAGACCCGAGCTCACGTGGAGACCGTGGGTACCGACCAGCGCGAAGAACGACGACAGGAAGGCACTGCGATCCGGGCCGAAGCCCTCTTCGATCAGGTGATGGAATTCATAGACTTCCATGCCGATGAAGCCGGCGCCGAACAGCCAGGTGACCGCCAGCCAACCCAGAACGCCGCCCTTGCTGCCCTTGTGCTGGGCGATCATGGCGAAGCCGTAGGTGATACTGGAGAACAGCAGCAGGAAGGTTTCGACCAGCACGAAGGGCAGTTCGAAAATGTCCTTCTGGCTGGGGCCGTCGGCATGGGCCCCGCTCAGGACTGCATAGGTCGCAAACAGCGTCCCGAACAGAATGCAGTCCGTCATCAGGTAGGACCAGAAGCCGAATGTCTTCATCGATCCGGCGTCGTGGTGCCCATGCTCCTCGGCATGGGCGACTTCGTTATGCATAACTTGATTCGCCATTGGGTTAGGCCTGCTTCAATTTCGCCAGGGACTGAATGCGTGCGGTTTCGATGCGCGCCACTTCTTCCGCTGGTACGTAGTAGTCGACGTCGTCGTCGTAGCTGCGGACGACCGCACTGACGATGCAACCCACGAAGCTGGCGATGGCCAGCCACCAGATGTGCCAGATCAGCGCGAAGCCGAGGACCAGGGCGAACAGGCTGATCACGATACCGGCGGCAGTGTTGCGCGGCATGTGGATCTGCTTGTAATCCGCATCCTTCTTCTCGGTGATGCCTTTTTCCTTCATGCCCCAGTAGGCGTCGATGTCGTGCACTTCCGGCACTTCAGCGAAGTTGTAGAAGGGCGGCGGCGAAGCGGTCGACCATTCCAGGGTACGGCCATCCCACGGGTCGCCGGTCACGTCCAGGTTCTCCGGCAGATTGCGGTCGCGGATACTGACGTAGAACATCCACAGCTGGCTGAGGATACCGATGGCGATGATGCCGGCGCCGATGGCGGCGGTCACCAGGAAGGGGTGCCAGTCGGGGTTGTCGTAGTGGTTCAGACGACGGGTCATGCCCATGAAGCCCAGCATGTACAGCGGCATGAAGGCCACGTAGAAGCCGATCAGCCAGCACCAGAAGGCCTGCTTGTTCAGACGCTCGTTCAGCTTGAAGCCGAACACCTTCGGGAACCAGTAGATCATGCCGGCGAAGTAGCCGAACACGGCGCCGCCGATGATCACGTTGTGGAAGTGCGCGATCAGGAACAGGCTGTTGTGCAGCACGAAGTCGGCACCCGGTACCGCCAGCAGGACGCCGGTCATGCCGCCGATGCTGAAGGTGACGATGAAGCCCAGAGTCCAGAGCATCGGCGAGGTGAACTGGATGCGCCCCTGGTACATGGTGAACAGCCAGGTGAAGATCTTCACGCCCGTCGGGATCGCGATGATCATGGTGGCGATGCCGAAGAAGGCGTTGACGTTACCGCCCGAGCCCATGGTGAAGAAGTGGTGCAGCCAGACGATGAAGGACAGCACGGTAATGGCGACCGTAGCCCAGACCATCGACACGTAGCCGAACAGACGCTTCTTGCTGAAGGTGGAGGTGACTTCCGAGAACACGCCGAAGGCCGGCAGGATCAGGATGTATACCTCGGGGTGGCCCCAGGCCCAGATCAGGTTGGTGTACATCATCTGGTTGCCGCCCGCTTCTGCAGTGAAGAAGTGGAAGCCCAGGTAACGGTCCAGGGTCAGCAGCGCCAGGGTCACGGTCAGGATCGGGAACGCGGCCATGATCAGGATGGCGGTGCAGAACGAGGTCCAGGTGAAGATCGGCATACGCATCAGGGTCATGCCCTTGGTACGCATCTTCAGCACGGTCACGAAGAAGTTGACACCGGTCAGGGTCGTGCCGATACCGGACAGCTGCAGTGCCCAGATGTAGTAGTCCATCCCTACGCCTGGACTGTACTGGATGCCCGAGAGCGGCGGATAGGCCACCCAGCCGGTCGCGGCGAATTCACCCACGAACAGCGACATCATGATCAGCACGGCGCCGGCCACGAACAGCCAGAAGCTCAGCGAGTTCAGGAAGGGGAAGGCCACGTCGCGGGCGCCGATCTGCAGCGGCGTCACCACGTTCATCAGGCCGGCCACAAAGGGCATCGCCACGAAGAAGATCATGATCACGCCGTGGGCGGTGAAGATCTGGTCGTAGTGGTGCGGTGGCAGGTAGCCCTCGGCGCCGCCGGAGGCGATGGCCTGCTGGCTACGCATCAGGATGGCGTCGGAGAAGCCGCGCAGCAGCATGATCAGGGCGACGATGAAATACATCACGCCGATCTTCTTGTGGTCGACGGTGGTCAGCCACTCTTTCCAGAGATAGCCCCACTTGCCGAAGTAGCTAATGGCGCCCACCAGCCCCAGGCCGCCGAGGGCGACCACGACGAACGTCACGAGAATGATCGGCTCGTGATACGGAATATCCGCGAGAGTTAATTTACCGAACATAACTTATTCCTCGGTACCGTGTTGACCGGCGTGCTGGGTCATATCCATCACGTGATCGGTCTGCTTGCTGAAGTCGGACTTCATGAACTTCTTGATGACCGTTCTGAACAGGTCCGGCTCGACCGTCGAGTAGTAGGCGATCGGCTGCTTCTCGCTGGGCTTGGCCAGCTCGGCGTAGCTCGCCTGGTCCAGGGTCTTGCCACCCGACTGCTTGACCTTGGCTACCCAGGCGTCGAAGTCACCGGCGGTGGATACCGCGTGCACGGCGAAGATCATGTCGGAGAAGCCGGCGCCGCTGTAGTTGGCCGAGCGACCCTCGAACTCGCCGGGATGATCGGCGATCAGGTGCAGCTGGCTCTGCATGCCGGACATGGCGTAGATCATGCCGCCCAGGGCCGGGATGGACAGGGTATTCATGACCGACTCGGAGGTGATCTTGAACTGCACCGGACGGTTGACCGGGATGGCGATCTCGTTCACCGAGGCGATGCCCTGCTCGGGATAGATGAACAGCCACTTCCAGTCCATCGACACGGCTTCGATCACCAGCGGCTGCTCGGGATGGTCGAGCGGCTTGAAGGGATCCAGCTCATGGGAGGTCTTCCAGGACAGGATGCTCAGGAACACCACGATGGCCAGGGGGACCAGCCAGACCACGGCTTCGATCTTGTAGGAGTGAGCCCAGTTCGGGGTGTACTTGGCTTCCTTGTTGGTAGCGCGGTACTTCCAAGCGAACAGGAAGGTCATCACGATGACCGGGATCACCACGATCAGCATGAGGCCGAACGCTGTGTAGATGAGGTTGCGTTCTTGCACGCCGATGGAGCCTTTCGGATCCAGCAGCACGGCGTCGCACCCGCTGAGCAGCAGCGCGGCGGCACCGGCCAGAAGCCAACCGGTTGGTTTTAGATACTTCGTTAGTTTCATCTCACGACCTCAGTAGAGCGGCTCATCGTGGTTATTCTCTCAACGTGCCTGTCGCCAGCCTCATGCTCCGCAGCGGACAGGCATCCGTGCGGCAGGCTGATGGATTGCAGAAATTGCGGGATTTCGCAGCGCGGTATGGTGCCACAGAGGGCCTGGATATTCGACCCTTTGGTCAGCCGCCGTTCAGGTGTTGCCGCCCGTCAAGAAAGCCGAAATCGGGCGGGGTAAGGCACTGTCATGCGCTGGGTAAGAGTAGTCGAGGACGTCGGAGTCGCCAGTTCGAGCGGTGCTCGTCGGCATCGCTGGGCGAGGGGCTCGAGGCGGAACGGCGGTCAGGAAGGCGCGGCCCAAGGCGGCTAAGGCCTTGAAGGCTTTGAAAAGAGCGGGGAGGGAGGAAACGGAGGGATGGTGCCGGAGATAGGAGTCGAACCTACGACCTTCGCATTACGAATGCGCCGCTCTACCAACTGAGCTACACCGGCACGAAGCTTTCAATAATAAGTCCGAGCCTCGTCACTATGCAAGCCTGCCGAACGGACCGGCAGCAGGGGCTGTGGCGATGTGTCGCACTGTCACAGCGGCCTGGTGTCGGGTTTCAAACAACGATCCCGGTTCGACAAGGCTGCCGCTGAAGAGGCTGTTGGTCAGGCCAGGGGACGTCCGGGAAACCTTTGCGGCAATCGTCCTACCTAAATCTTCGCGGTCACAGTCGGGCCGCACCTCGAAGATCCTGGGCTGCTGGCTGGCCACCCATAGCGGAGAACCCCGATGACCGATTACTCCCTTACCCGTCGTAACGTACTGGTCGGCTCCGCGGTTGGCCTGGCCGCGGCGGCCTCCGGCGCTGCCGTCGCCCAGGAGGGCACCGCTACTGCCCGTCCAGCCAAGCCGCTGCAGGATCCCCGCACCAAGTACACCCGCGAGCCGTTCAAGGAGCAGCGCCAGGAGTGGCCGGCGCTGACCAGCAAGATGGAGCCGCGCCCCGATCACGGCGAGACCAGCTACCACGGCTCGGGCCGCCTGGCCGGGCGCAAGGCGCTCATCACCGGCGGCGACAGTGGCATCGGCCGCGCGGTGGCCATCGCCTTCGCCCGCGAGGGCGCCGATGTCGCCATCAACTACCACCCCTCCGAAGAGTCCGATGCCCAGGAGGTGGTCAAGCTGATCAGGGACGCCGGTCGCAAGGCCATCACCCTGCCAGCCGACATCCGTACCCAGGAGGCCTGCGAAGAGGTGGTGAGCAAGGCCATCCAGCAACTCGGTGGTCTGGACCTGCTGGTGAACAACGCCGCCTACCAGCAGAGCAAGGTCGACATCCTCGAGATCACCGACGAACAATTCGACCGCACCTTCAAGACCAACGTCTATCACGTCTTCCGCTTCAGCAAGGCCGCCATCCCGCACCTGCCGCCGGGCGCCAGCATCATCAACACCGTCTCGGTGAATTCCTACGATCCCGGCGAAGAACTGATCGACTACGCCTCGACCAAGGCCGCCATCCTCAATCTCACCAAGGGCATGGCCAAGCAGCTGGCCAAGAAGGGCATTCGTGTCAATGCCGTGGCACCGGGTCCGGTGTGGACGCCGCTACAGGTGGCAGGTGGGCAGCTTGAGGGGCAGATGAAGGAGTTCGGGCAGGATACGCCGCTTGGCCGGGCAGGACAGCCGGCGGAGTTGGCGGGGCTCTATGTGGCGCTGGCGGAAGAGGATGCGAGTTTTAGTACGGGGACTGTAGTGGGGGCTTTTGGGGGGAAGGGGATGCCGTGAATAGGGTAAGATTCTAGCTTGAGGGGGTTTTAATTTTCAGTATGAGATGTGATTCATTTATCTCGGCAATCAAGTCTTTCCCTCGGAAAACAGCTTTAAAACAATGCGGTTTTATTTGGGGCTTTTGCCCTAAGTTGCATTCACGCGCTTTTTTATCTATGTTATCGCTTTGGCTTGAGACCGCGGTCCATCGACTTTTTTGTAGTGCATAATCTAATCCTTGTGATTCAAGAATTACGCCTTCAGTAAGTTCGTCACTGTTAAAGGAGCGCCTCACTGCTAAGGTTTCTAATCCAATAGGGGAAAGAGTGGCAGGTGGATCTAGCTTTCCTAAGCTAAATATTCTTACATCTTCATTGCTGTAAATCTTTATAATATCGAATTCATATATAGCTATAGCTGGACACTTTTGGCGAATGCCGAAAAGAGAGTATAAAGAAAATATTATAACCAGAATGGCCAGTATTGACTTTTCAAATGTATTTTCAATTGCATTTTTTTTGGGCTTGAGAATATGTTCTAAGGCAGGTCCGGCTAGGGCCAAACCTCCATAAAATATCGCAATCTCTTTGAGGAGGGTTTCGGCTATCGCTATCTGGAAAAGTGTCCAGTTACAAATTAGTACTGACCCTGTCACTGCGATTGCCAGAGAAAGCAGCGATATTGGCTTTGATCTGATCTGTTTAGCCATTTTAACTCCAAAAGGGCTGCAAAAGCAGCCCTTTCGAAAAACGCTTTATTAGCTTCTGCACTCGGCAGGCGCATATTTGCCAAGCAAAGTAGCACCACCGGGTGCTCCAGTCTTTCCTGCGGCAAAGCAAGTCCAAATAATCGGATCTGTTGGGGGGGTGCCTGCTACGAGTGCAGCGCCATTAGACGTGGGTACGAATACGATTTGGTTTGCGCCAGCAGCAGCAATTCTCGTGGTGTAAGCTACAGTTATTACACCACTTGCTGTTGTGATTGCGGAGCTAGTCACGTTGTTCGAGTTAATTGGGTTGGTGCAAGTTCCAGCGGCTGTGCAAGTAGTGCCCGTGCCGGTGCGATAGCCAGCTCCCAAGCCTCCATTGGCTGCAGGTGTGGCATTTGCCGCATTATCTGCTACTACAGTCTTAGCCTCCGACGCGAATCCCATACCTTCCGCGACGCGGCTACGAATTGTGTAGTCTTGGTATGCGGGGATGGCCACTGCGGCCAAGATACCGATGATCGCAACCACGATCATCAGCTCAATCAAGGTAAAGCCTTTCTGAGCTTTCATTTCAACTCTCCGAGGTTGGGTCAGGCCAACGTGCCTGTCAGGGGTAAAGCATAGGCCGTGCCAAAGAAAAGTGCCTACTGCAGCACGTTTTCTCTGTCGATGCCGTCAACAAAGGGGCAGGTCATGACAAAAAATGTCAGTGGTCAGGCGTCATTTTGCGGGCGGGGCAGGGGGGTGCTATAAGGCCAGCTAACGCAGGCTTGGGTGATCGACGATGAATGAGACGGTGATGCTGTCAGGACTGGCGCGGCAACTGGTGGATGCGCAGTTGTTGGCGGAGTCGGCTGCCCAGCAGGCGGTGGTCAAGGCCAAGCAGGCCAAGGTGCCGCTGGTGACCTATCTCGTTCAGCAGCGACTGGTGCAGAGCCGGCCCTTGGCGGAGCTCGCTGCCCAAGAGTTCGGCGTGCCCTTCCTCGATCTGGCGGCCATCGACAAGGAGCAACTCCCCAAGGACATCGTCAACGAAAAGCTGATGCAGCAGCATCATTTTCTGCCGCTGAGTAAAAGGGGCAACAAGCTCTTCATCGCGCTCTCCGACCCAACCAATCAGCAGGCCATCAATGATGTGTCCTTTGGCAGCAAGCTGGCGGTCGAGGTGGTGCTGGTCGAGGACGACAAGCTGCACCAGGCCATAGAGCGCTATCTAGATACCGGTACGGGTGGTCTGGATCTGGGTGATATCGATCTTGATCTGGAAACCGATGGTGGTGAGCGGCCCCAGGAAGCCGTAGCCGGAAGCGATGCCGACGACGCGCCGGTGGTGAAGTTCGTCAATAAGATGCTGCTCGACGCCATCAAGAAGGGCTCGTCCGACCTGCACTTTGAGCCCTATGAAAAGATGTACCGAGTGCGCTTTCGTACCGATGGCATCCTGCACGAGGCGGCGCGGCCGCCGGTGCAACTGGTGTCGCGTATCTCCGCGCGACTCAAGGTGATGTCCAATATGGATATCTCTGAAAGACGCAAACCCCAGGACGGCCGGGTCAAGCTTAAGGTGTCCAAGACCAAGTCCATCGACTTCCGGGTCAATACCTTGCCCACGCTCTGGGGCGAGAAGATCGTGATGCGGATCCTGGACTCCTCGAGTGCCCAGATGGGTATCGACGCCCTGGGCTACGAGGATGTGCAGAAGGAGCTGTACCTGCAGGCGCTGAAGCAGCCGCAGGGCATGATCCTGGTGACCGGGCCGACCGGTTCGGGCAAGACGGTATCCCTCTATACCGGCCTCAATATCCTCAATACCGAGGACATCAATATTTCTACTGCGGAAGACCCGGTGGAGATCAACCTGGAGGGCATCAACCAGGTCAACGTCAATCCGCGCCAGGGGCTCGACTTCTCCCAGGCGCTGCGCGCCTTCCTGCGTCAGGATCCAGACGTGATCATGGTGGGTGAGATCCGTGACCTGGAAACGGCGGAGATCGCCATCAAGGCGGCCCAGACCGGCCACATGGTGATGTCGACCCTGCACACCAACAGCGCGGCGGAAACCCTGACCCGCCTGCGCAACATGGGCGTGCCCGCCTTCAACCTGGCTACCTCGGTCAACCTGATCATCGCCCAGCGCCTGGCACGCAAGCTGTGCAACAAGTGCAAGAGAGTCCATGAGGTGCCGCGTGAGGCGCTACTGGCCGAAGGCTTCCGCGAGGACGAGCTGGGCAGCTTCACCCTGTACCAGCCCATCGGCTGCGAGGAGTGCAACGCCGGTTATCGCGGGCGGGTGGGGATCTACGAGGTGGTGAAGATCACACCGGCGTTGCAGCAGATGATCATGGAGGAGGGCAACTCCATCGAGATCGCAGCGCGGATGCGCACCGAGGGCTTCAATGATCTGCGACGGTCCGGGCTGGTGAAGGCCATGCAAGGGATTACCAGTCTGGAAGAGATCAATAGGGTGACCAAGGACTGACGTGCGCCCTCTCCCTAGCCCTCTCCCGTGGGGAGAGGGCTAGGGCGGCGTATCAGGTAATCATCCTCACGACTTTAAGGCGTCTCAGAGCCTTGGGATCGTCGATATTTGGCGCGATGCTTGCCTGAGCAGAAGCAACCGCTTTGCAAAGAACATTCTTTTGACGGGTCCGCCACGCCGGGCCGAGTCTTTGACGAGTCGAGGCCATGGCCGATAAAGCTATCAAGATGGGCAACTTCACTTGGGAGGGAACCGATCGCAAGGGGACCAAGGTGAAGGGCGAGATGACCGGATTGAATCCCGCGCTGATCAAGGCGCAGTTGCGCAAGCAGGGCATCAATCCGACCCGGGTACGCAAGAAATCGGTGTCGCTGTTCGGCAAGGGTAAGAAGATCAAGCCCCTGGACATCGCCCTGTTCACCCGGCAGCTGGCGACCATGATGGGTGCCGGTGTGCCGCTGTTGCAGGCCTTCGACATCATTAGCGAAGGCTTTGACAATCCCAACATGCGCAAGCTGGTGGACGACATCAAGCAGGATGTCGCGGCAGGTAACAGCCTGGCCAATTCCCTGCGCAAGCAGCCGCAGTACTTCGATGATCTCTATTGCAACCTGGTGGATGCCGGTGAGCAATCGGGTGCGCTGGAGACCTTGTTGGATCGGGTGGCGACCTACAAGGAAAAGACCGAGGCGCTGAAGAAGAAGATCAAGAAGGCCATGACCTATCCGGCGGCGGTCATCGTCGTGGCGGTGATCGTATCGGCCATCCTGTTGATCAAGGTGGTACCGCAATTCCAGTCGGTATTCGAAGGCTTCGGGGCCCAGTTGCCGGCATTCACCTTAATGGTCATCGCCATTTCCGAAGTCTTGCAGGAGTGGTGGTTGCTGGTACTCGGTGGCTTGTTCGTCTTGGGCTTCGCCCTGCGGCATTTCCATAAGAAGTCCGAGAAATTCCGCGATGCCATGGACCGCGCCCTGCTGAAGATCCCCTTGGTCGGCTCTATTCTCTACAAGTCCGCCATTGCCCGTTATGCCCGTACCCTCTCCACCACCTTCGCCGCAGGCGTGCCTTTGGTGGATGCCCTGGATTCGGTCGCGGGTGCGACAGGGAACGTGGTATTCCGCAACGCCGTGGAGAAGATCAAGGGTGATGTGTCTACCGGCATGCAGCTCAACTTCTCCATGCGCACCACTGGCGTGTTTTCCTCGATGGCCATTCAGATGACCGCCATTGGTGAGGAGTCGGGGTCGCTGGACGAGATGCTGTCCAAGGTCGCGACCTTCTATGAGGATGAGGTCGACAACATGGTCGACAACCTCACCACCCTGATGGAGCCGATGATCATGGCCGTGCTCGGGGTACTGGTGGGCGGTCTGATCATCGCCATGTACCTGCCGATCTTCCAGCTCGGCTCGGTGGTCTGATGGCGCTGCTGGAATTCCTGGCCGGCGCGCCGCTGGCCGCGACGTTGTGTGCGCTGGTTCTGGGGCTGCTGGTGGGCAGCTTTCTCAATGTGGTGGTCTACCGGCTGCCAGTGATGCTCAGGCGTGACTGGCAGGCGGAGGCGCGTGAGGTGCTGGAGCTGCCGGTCGAGCCGGCGGCGGCTCCTTTCAACCTGGCGCGTCCCGCTTCGCGTTGCCCTCATTGCCAGCGTGCCGTGCGGCCATGGGAGAACGTGCCGGTTGTCAGCTACGTGCTCTTGCGTGGTCGTTGCAAGGGCTGCCAGGCGAGAATCAGCCTGCGTTATCCATTGGTCGAGCTGGCCTGTGGACTGTTGTCCGCCTGGGTCGTTTGGCACCTGGGCGTGACCTGGCAGGGCGGGGCCTTCTTGCTGCTGACCTGGGGACTCTTGGCGGCCAGCTTGATCGATGCCGATCACCAGTTGCTGCCGGATGTGATCGTGCTGCCGCTGCTCTGGCTGGGCTTGATCGTCAACCAGTTCGGATTGTTCAGCAACCTTGGCGATGCGGTCTGGGGCGCCGTGGCGGGTTACCTAAGTCTCTGGCTGGTGTTCCAGCTGTTCCGCCTGGTGACCGGCAAGGAAGGCATGGGTTATGGCGACTTCAAGTTGCTGGCCCTGCTCGGGGCCTGGGGTGGCTGGCAGATCCTGCCATTGACCATCCTGCTGTCGTCGCTGGTGGGGGCTATCCTCGGCATCATCACCCTGCGTTTGCGCCGGGCGGAAACCAGTACGCCCTTGCCCTTCGGTCCCTATCTGGCCGTGGCGGGGTGGATTGCCCTGCTCTGGGGTGATCAAATAACCGGCCTGTACCTGAACTTCGCCGGATTCCGATGACTTCTGCCTGGACCCTCGGCCTGACCGGGGGCATCGGTAGCGGCAAGAGCGCCGCTGCCGAGCACTTCGCCCGTCTGGGCATCACCTGTGTCGATGCCGACCAGGCTGCCCGCTGGGTGGTCGAGCCGGGGCGACCGGCATTGGCCGAGATCGCCAGGCATTTTTCGCCGGCCGTCTTGCAACCGGACGGCAGCCTGAACCGGGCGGCATTGCGGGCGGCGATCTTCGCCGACCCGGCCGAGCGGCGCTGGCTCGAGGCCCTGCTGCATCCCATCATTCGCCAGGAGATCCTGGCGGTCCTGGCGCGGGCGCAGTCACCCTATGCCATCCTGGTGTCGCCGCTGTTGTTCGAATCGGGGCAGCGTGCCCTGGTGCAGCGCGGCCTGGTGATCGACGTACCGGAAGAGCTCCAACTCGAACGGGCCATGCGCCGCGATGGAGTGGACGAGGCCCAGGTAAGGGCCATCCTGGCGGCACAACTGCCGCGGGACGAGCGGCTGGCCAAGGCCGATGATGTCATCCGCAATGACGGCGATCTCGCCGCGCTCCATGCCGAGGTGGAGCGCCTGCATTCCTTTTATTTGACCCTTGACGGAGGCCAAGCATGAGCACTCTCACCGTGGACTGCCCCACCTGCGGCGCACCCGTGGAATGGAGCGAGAAGAGCCCCAACCGGCCCTTCTGTTCCGACCGTTGCAAACTGATCGACCTGGGTGCCTGGGCGGCGGAAGAACACGCCATTCCCGGCAATGAACTCGAAGACGATCTGTATTCGGAAGACCTCAATCGGCGCGGCCACTAGGGACCGCGCTGCTCTTAAAGCCGCTGCGCCCAGGCCTGGGCGGTGGCCTGAGCGGCCTGGCGCAGCTTGGCAGCCAGCTCGGGCTTGTCGTATTCCAGTGGGCTGGACGCCGTAACCGTGTGGATGCGGTCGCCCTTGATGAAGAACACCTGGGTGCCCAGTAAGGGTTTGCTGCAGGCAGTGGCGCCTTCGCCGAGGCCGTCGATGGCCTTGCAATCCAGCTGTTCGCTGAGCGACTGCACCTGCCGCCGCAACTTGGGCAGCGCTCGACCGCCATTCTCGTAGCCTGCCGACAGGCCCAGCAGATAGTTGGCCGGTTGGCCGGTGTCGCGATCGGTGAAGGCACAACCACCGGCGATCTGGCGAGCGTAGGCCAGGGGCAGGCCGGACGTCTGCTGGAGTAGCGGCAGGGGCAACTGCGCCTGCAGACTGGCGCAGTCGACGGGCTCGCCATTGTCGGCTTGGGCGAGGGCGGCGCCCAGGAGCAGGGGAAGGGCAACGAGGAAACGCATGAAAACATCCTGTCGAGGGCCGGCGGCCGATAGGCGGTGAGTCTACCGGCTGGCGGCCCTTTGCAGGCGGGTGGAAGAGGCGGCTGTGCACTGCGTCATGCGCAGGCAACCACATTGCGGGCTGGTGTCCAGGACGGGTGATCCTTACCCTTGCCGCAGATAGCGAACAGCGAGGCGTAGGATGTCCGAGGCGCTCACTCCCGGATTCATGGTGGTACACGGCAATCGGCTCGAAGAGCTGCGCGGCCTGGCGGTTGGCTGGATGCGGCGCTATCCCCTGGCGCCGCTGGAAAACGAGCAGGTGCTGGTGCAGAGCAACGGCATCGCCCAGTGGCTGAAGTTGGCGCTGGCCGAGGATCCGCGCGGGGACGACGAGGGCGGTTGCGGGGTGGCCGCGGCCCTCGAGGTGCAGCTGCCGGCGGCCTTTCTCTGGCGCACCTATCGCCAGGTGCTGGGCCGGGAAAACGTACCGCCATCCTCGCCGCTGGACCGCGCGCCCCTGACCTGGCGACTGATGCGGCTCTTGCCGACCCTGCTCCTGCAGCCGGACTTCGCCGCGCTGCGGCGCTTTCTCGACGACGATGGTGATCTGCGCAAGAGATATCAACTGGCCGAGCGCCTGGCCGATCTCTACGACGGCTACCAGGTCTATCGCGCCGACTGGCTCAACGACTGGGCGGCGGGGCGGGATCTGCTGGCCAGCCTGCGTGACAGTCGGCGTCCCTTGCCGGAGAGTTGTCGCTGGCAGGCGCAGCTGTGGCGCGCCCTGCTGGCAGATGTCGGCGATGGCGGTCTGGCCCGGAGTCGGGCCGGGGTGCATCGGCGTTTTCTGGAAGTCATGCAGGCGGCGACCGAAGCCCCGGCCGGTCTGCCGCGGCGGGTGGTGATCTTCGGCCTGTCGGCGATCCCGGCACAGACCCTCGAAGCCCTGGCCGCCCTGGCGCGTTTCAGCCAGGTGCTGCTCTGCGTGCATAATCCCTGTCGCCATCATTGGTCCGACATCGTCGCCGACCAAGATCTGTTGCGGCAGAACTATCGCCGTCAGCAGCGCAAGCCGGGCATGCCCCAGACCCTGGACGCCGAGGCGCTGCACCAGCACGGCCAGCCGCTGCTGGCGAGCTGGGGCAAGCAGGGCCGCGACTATATCCATCTGCTGGATGAATTCGACGAGCCCGATGGCTATCGCCGGCTGTTCGAAGACCTCAACGGCGGGCGCATCGATCTCTTCGCCGAGACCGAACCCCAGCATCTGCTGGGCCAGTTGCAGGACGATATCCTCGAATTGCGCCCCCTGGCCGAGACCCGTGAGCGTTGGCCGGCGGTAAACCCGGCGCGGGACAGGTCCGTGCGCTTCCACGTGGCCCATAGTCCGCAGCGCGAGGTGGAGATCCTTCATGACCAGTTGCTGGCGCGCTTCAGCAGCGCCGGCAGCCTCAGGCCGCGCGATGTCATCATCATGGTGCCGGACATCGATGCCTATGCGCCGCACATCCGCGCGGTGTTCGGCCAGCTCGACCGTAGCGATCCCCGCTTCATTCCCTTCAGTCTGGCCGACCAGCACCAGCGCGGCTTCCAGCCGCTGCTGATCGCCCTGGAGCACCTGCTGCAACTGCCCGACAGCCGCTTCGCGCTGAGCGAGATCCTCGATCTGCTGGACGTGCCGGCGCTCCGTGCGCGCTTCGGCTTGCGCGAAGGCGATCTGCCGACCCTGCATCTCTGGCTGGAAGGCGCCGGCGTGCGCTGGGGGCTGGATGCCGCGCAGCGCAGTCGTCTCGACCTGCCCGAGGGCCTGACGCAGAACACCTGGCGCTTCGGTCTGAGGCGCATGCTGCTGGGCTATGCGGTAGGCGGCGGTGCGGCCCTGGGTGATATCGAGCCCTTCGATGAGGTGGGTGGCCTGGACGCCGCGCTGGTTGGGCCGCTAGTCGATCTGCTCGATGCCCTGGACGCGGCTCAGGCGGCGCTGGCGCAACCGGCCCGGCCGGCAGAGTGGGGCGCGCGCCTGCAGGCGCTGCTGGCGCTGTTCTTCAGTGCCCAGGACGAGCACGACGAATACCTGCTGGAGCAGCTGGAAAATCTGCGCGAGCGCTGGCTGGAGCTGTGCGAGGATGTGGCGCTGGACGAAGAGCTGCCGCTCACCGTGGTCCGCGAAGCCTGGCTGGCCGGGCTGGATGCCGGCGGCCTGGCCCAGCGCTTTCTCGCTGGGGCCGTCAACTTCTGCACCCTGATGCCCATGCGCGCCATTCCCTTCCGCGTGGTCTGCCTGCTGGGCATGCACGATGGCGCCTATCCGCGCATCCATCCGCCGCTGGATTTCGACCTCATGGCCCAGGACTATCGCCCCGGTGACCGCTCGCGGCGCGAAGACGACCGTTATCTGCTGCTGGAGGCCCTGCTCTCGGCGCGCGACCAGCTCTATGTCAGCTGGGTGGGGCGCAGCATCCGCGACAACAGCGAGCGACCACCGTCGGTGCTGATCGCCCAGTTGCGCGATCATCTCCAGGCCGGTTGGCGACTGGCCGGCCATGCAGAGGAGCCGGAGCGCCTGCTCGCGGCCCTGACCCAGGAGCATCCCCTACAACCCTTCAGTGCCCGTTACTTCCGCGGCGAGCGCGGCTATTTCAGCTTCGCGGCCGAGTGGCTGGGCGTGCATGACCGCACCACGCGCGACGAGGATGAGCTGTTGCCGCCTCTGGTGCCCGACGAACCCCTGGGCCTCGATGATCTCGCCCGTTTTCTGCGCGGGCCGGTGGATCTTTTTTTCGCCAATCGCCTCAAGGTGCATTTCGAGGCGCCCGATGCCCCGGCGGAAGACGAAGAACCCTTCGGTCTGGATGCCCTGACCCGTTACCAACTGGGCGAAGGCCTGCTAGAAGCGGCGCTGGCCGAGCCGGAAGCCGTCGACCGAGCGCTCACCGCAGCGGCCGCACGCCTACGCGGCAGTGGTCGCCTGCCGTTGGCGGGTTTTGGCGAGCGGGCTGGACAGGCGTTGCGCGAGCCGCTGCCTGCCGTAGTGGCCCAGGTCGAGGCCTTGACCCTGCACTGGCCCGAACCCTTGGAAGAGGCCGTGACCCTCGATCTCGAACATCGCGAAGTGCAGTTGGTGGCCAATCTCGAACGTTTGCGCCGGGGCCCCGAAGGGCTGCTGGCCCTGACCGCCCAGGCCAATGGCCTGGGCAATGCCCGTACCCGCAAGTGGCATCGGCTGTTGCGACCCTGGGTGCAGCACCTGGTCGCGGCGGCCGGTGGTCTGCAGCTCACCACCGCCGTGGTGGCGACCGACCTGACCCTGCTGCTACCACCGCTGGACACCGAGCTGGCCCAGCGGCAGTTGCATGAATTGCTGGATGCCTGGGCGCTGGGTCAGCGGCGCCCGCTGCCGGTGGCGCCGCGCACCGCCTTCGCCTGGCTGGCGAGCGAACCGGACAAGGCCCTGGCCTTCGCCGAGCAGGCCTACCAGAGCGAGGCGGCGACCCATCCGGCACTGCGCCGCCAGTATCCGGACTTCGCTGCCCTGCTGGCCGACGAGGAATTCGATGGCTGGTGCCAGACGCTCTATGCGCCGGTCTTCACCGCCGGCTGGCAGGTCGTGGGTGGGGAGGGGCAGGCATGAGTCAACGTCCGCTCGCCCTGCGCTTTCCGCTGCAGGGCAATCAGCTCATCGAGGCCAGTGCCGGGACCGGCAAGACCTTCACCATCTCCGCGCTCTATGTGCGCCTGGTGCTGGGCCATGGCACGGCCGAGACGGCTTTCGGTCGCGAGTTGTTGCCGCCACAGATCCTGGTGGTGACCTTTACCGAGGCGGCTACCCAGGAATTGCGTGATCGCATTCGCCATCGGCTGGCCGAGGCGGCGCGTTTCTTCCGTGACGAGATCGCAGCGCCCGATCCGCTGCTCGACGCCTTGCGCGAGGACTTCCCCGTCGAGCGCTGGGCCGATTGCGCCCGGCGCCTGGACATCGCCGCCCAGTGGATGGACGAGGCGGCGGTCTCCACCATCCACAGTTGGTGCCAGCGCATGCTGCGCGAGCATGCCTTCGACAGCGGCAGCCTCTTCGTGCAGAACCTGGAGCAGGACCAGAGCGAATTGCTCGCCCAGGTGGTGCGCGACTACTGGCGGCGCTTCTGCTATCCCCTCGAAGGCGCGGCGCTGGATTGGGTCATCGAGCACTGGGGCGAACCCCGGGCCCTGGCTGCGCGCCTACGACCCTTGCTGGGCGAACCCCTGGGCGCGCCCCAGGGCGATCCCGCCAGGCTGCTGGCCACGGCGCTGGCCGAGCGCCAGGCGCGCCTGGCAACACTCAAGGCGCCCTGGGCGGCGTGGGCGGAAGAATTGCGTGATCTCTGCCAGGCCGGCTGCGACGCCAAGGTGGTCGATGGGCGCAAGTTGCAGAAGAGATTCTTCGGGCCCTGGTGCGACAAGCTGGGCGCCTGGGCGGACAACCCCGCCAGTGAAGCCCTCGATATAGGCACCGGTTTCACCCGGTTGACCGAGGAGGGTTTTGCCGAGGTCTGGACCAAGGCCATTCCGCCGGATCACCCCGCCCTGGCGGCCATGGCGCGATTGCCCGGGCAACTGGCCGAACTGCCCAGCCCCGAGGTGCCGCTACTGGAGCACGCGGCGGCCTGGGTGCAGCAGAAGTTCGAGCGCGAGAAACTACGCCGCGCCGAGCTGGGTTTCGACGACATCCTCACCCGCCTGGATAGAGCGCTGCAGGCCGATGGCGCCGGCGCACGACTGGCAGCGCTGATCCGCGAGCAATTCCCGGTAGCGCTGATCGACGAATTCCAGGACACCGATCCGGTGCAGTACCGCATCTTCAGCACCGTCTACGGTGCGGGGGAGGGCACCGGGTTGTTCCTGATCGGTGATCCCAAGCAAGCCATCTATGCCTTCCGCGGCGCCGATATCCACACCTATCTGCAGGCCCGCCGCGCCAATGCCGGCCACCTGCATTCGCTGGACACCAATTTCCGCTCCACTGCGGCCATGGTTGCCGCGGTCAACCAGGTGTTCCTGCATGGCGAGGCGACGGCGCCGCGCGCGGCCTTCTTGTTCCGCCAGGGTGAGGACAATCCGGTGCCCTTCGAGCCGGTCCGCGCCCAGGGGCGACGTGAGCAGCTGGAGATCGACGGCGCACCCGGTGCGGCCCTGACCTTCTGGCATCTGGCCGGCGACGAGCCCCTGGCCGGCACCGCCTATCGCGCCAGCCTGGCCGAGAGCACCGCCAGCGAGATCGTCCGGTTGCTGACCTTCGCCGCCGACGGGCGCGCGGGCTTTCGCCACGAGGAGGGCGAGTTCAAGCCGCTGCGACCGGCCGATATCGCCATCCTGGTACGCGCCGGCAGCGAGGCCCAGGCGGTGCGCCAGGCCCTGGTGCGCCGCGGGGTACGCAGCGTCTATCTGTCGGACAAGGACTCGGTGTTCACCGCCCAGGAGGCCCGCTGCCTGCTGGACTGGCTCAAGGCCTGCGCCGAACCCGACGTGGATCGCCGCCTGCGCGCGGCCCTGGGCAGCCTGACCCTCGACCTGCCGCTGGCCGAACTGGACGCCCTCAATCATGACGAGCAGGCCTGGGAGGCGCGGGTGCTGCAATTCCGCGGCTATCGCCAGCTCTGGCGCGGCCAGGGCGTGCTGCCCATGCTGCGCCGCCTGCTGCAGGACTTCCGCCTGCCGCAGCGGCTGATGGCCCGCGCCGATGGCGAGCGGGTGCTGACCAATCTGCTGCACCTCGCCGAACTGCTGCAGCGCGCCGCTGGCGAGCTGGATGGCGAGCAGGCGCTGATCCGCCACCTGGCCGAACAACTGGCCGCCCAGGGCGCCGCCGACGAGCAGATCCTGCGGCTGGAAAGCGACGCCGAACTGGTCAAGGTAGTGACGGTGCACAAGTCCAAGGGCCTGGAATATCCGCTGGTGTTCCTGCCCTTCGCCTGCGCCTATCGCGCCGAAGAGGGCGCCAGCCTGCCGCTGCGCTATCACGACGACCAGGGCCGGGTGCAGCGGACCTTCCGCCCCTCCGCCGAAGACCTGGCCCGCGCCGACGACGAGCGCCTGGCCGAGGATCTGCGGCTGCTCTATGTCGCCCTGACCCGCGCCCGGCATGCCTGCTGGGTCGGGGTGGCCGATCTCAAGCGCGGACGCAGCAAGGACTCCGGCTTCGCCCGTAGTGCCCTGGGCTATCTGGCCACCGGTGGCGAGCCGTTGGCGAGTTCGGCGGCCTTGCCCACCGCGCTGAGCACCCTGATCGGCACTCAACCCGACAGCCTCATCCTGCCGCTGCCGGAGGCCAGTGCTGAGCGGCTACCGGAAGCGCGTGAGGCCCCGGTGACCCTCAAGGCCCTGACCGCCCGGCGTGCGGCCCGCGAGGACTGGTGGATCGCGTCCTACAGTGCCTTGCGCATCGGTACGCGCCTGGGCGAGGCACGGGAGGAGGGCCAACTGAATCTGGAGCTGGACCTGGATACGCCCGCGGCCCAGAAGCTGTTCGACGACGACCGTCTCGCCCCGGACGAGGCCCGCCAGCCTGCCGTTGGTGAAGACCTGCATCGTTTTCCCCGCGGTCCCGGTCCGGGCACCTTCCTGCACAGCCTGCTGGAGTGGGTCGGCGAGGAGGGCTTCGCCGCCATCCAGGCGGCGCCCGAGCGGCTCGACGATCTGATCGCCCGGCGCTGCCAGCGGCGCGGCTGGAATCACTGGATTCCGATCCTGCAGAGCTGGCTGCGCCAGCTGCTGGTCTTGCCGCTGCCCCTGCCGGGCGGCGACCAGCGCCTGGGTGAGCTGGCGCGCTACCAGGTGGAGATGGAATTCTGGTTCGCCACCCACGGCGTCGATCTGGAACGCCTGGATGAGCTGGTCCGCCGCGGTACCCATGGCGGCCAGGCGCGGCCGGTACTGGAACCAGGGCAGCTCAACGGCCTGTTCAAAGGCTTCATCGACCTGGTCTTCGAGCACGAGGGGCGCTATTTCGTGGTGGATTACAAATCCAATTGGCTGGGCGCCGAGGCCGCGGCCTATACCCGCACGGCCATGGAAAGCGCCGTCCTCGCCAAACGCTATGACCTGCAGTGCGTGCTCTACAGCCTGGCCGTGCACCGCCTGCTCAAGGCGCGCCTGCCCGACTACAGCTACGAGCGCCACTTCGGCGGCGCCGTCTACCTCTTCCTGCGGGGTTGCGATCCGGCCGGCCACGGCGTCTTCGTCGAGCGGCCCGCCCAGGCCCTGATCGAGACCCTGGATCTGCTGTTCAGCGGTGCGGAGCTTGCCCATGTCTGATTTCAGCGCCGCTACCGAACGCCTGTTGCGCCTGGCCTCCTTGGTTCCGGAAAGCCCGTTGTCGCCCCTGAGCCGCCGTGACGACCTCTTTCGCCTGCTGGAACTCTGGGTCCAGCGCGGCTGGCTGCGCCAGGTCGACCGCGCCTTCACCAGCTTTCTCGGTGAGCTCGAGCCGAATGGCGAGTCGGCGGTGCTGCTGGCCGCAGCCCTGGCCAGTCATCAGCTTGGCCACGGCCATGTCTGCCTGGATCTTGCCGCCACCCTGCGCAATCCCGATGCGGCCCTGTCGCTGCCGCCTGAGGGCGACGAGGCGCGCAACTCGCTGCTACCGTCGCAACTGCTGCTGGGTTACAGCCTGGAGGCCTGGCGCCAGGCGCTGCTGGCCAGCGCCCTGGTCGATGGCGACGGCAGCGCGCCGGAGCGACCCCTGGTCCTGGGTGGCGAGCGCCTCTATCTGCGCCGCTACTGGAACTACGAGCGCGAGGTGGCTGCCAGCCTGCGCCAGCGGCTGGCTACCCCGGAGCCCCTGCCGGCGGATCTCACCGAGCGCCTCGACCGGTTGTTTCCGCCGGACACCGCGGCCGACGGCGAACCCGACTGGCAGAAACTGGCCTGCGCCTTGGCGGTGCGGGGCGCCTTCAGCATCGTCACCGGCGGTCCTGGCACCGGCAAGACGACTACCGTGGTCCGTCTGCTCGCCTTGCTCCAGGCACCGGCGGTGGCAGCCGGTCGTCCCTTGCGCATCCGCCTGGCCGCGCCCACCGGCAAGGCCGCTGCCCGTCTTACCGAATCCATCGGCGGCCAGGTCAGCCGCCTGCCGGTGGACGAAGAGCTGCGCCGGCACATCCCCACCGGGGTGACCACGGTGCATCGGCTGCTGGGCAGTCGCCCCAACACCCGCCACTTCCGCCATCACCGCGGGCAGCCGTTGCCGCTGGACGTGCTGGTGGTGGACGAGGCCTCGATGATCGACCTGGAGATGATGGCCAGCCTGTTGGCGGCCTTGCCGCCGCGGGCGCGCCTCATCCTGCTCGGTGACAAGGACCAGTTGGCCTCGGTGGAGGCGGGCGCGGTGCTGGGTGATCTCTGCCGCGATGCCGAAGCCGGGCGCTACAGTCCTGCCACCCGCGCCTGGCTGGAGGCGGTGAGCGGCCAGTCGTTGGCGGCAGCCGACCTGGCCGTCGGCGATGACCAGGCCGATGCCCTGGCCCAACAGGTGGTGATGCTGCGCCGCTCGCGCCGCTTCGGCGCCGGCAGCGGTATCGGCCAGCTGGCGCGCCGCGTCAATGCCCAGGATGGGCTGGGCGCGCAGCAGGTGCTGGTCGACGGCGGCTACGTCGATCTCCATCGCGTGTTGCTCAAGGGGCCGGAGGATCGGGCCCTGGAGCGTCTGGTGCTGGAGGGCCGTGGGCGCGCTCGCGGGTATCGGCATTATCTGGAGGTCCTACGCCAGGCACGGCCCCAGGCGGATACCTCACTGGACGATCCGGCCTGGACGCACTGGGCCGGTCAGGTGCTCGCCGCCTTCGATGATTTCCAGCTGCTCTGCGCCGTACGCAAGGGCCCCTGGGGGGTGGAAGGCCTCAACCTGCGCATCGCCAGTGCCCTGTTGGCCGCCGGCCTGCTCAGTGGCGAGCATGGCTGGTACGAAGGCCGCCCGGTGCTGGTGACGCGCAACGACTACAGCCTCGGGCTGATGAACGGCGACATCGGCATCACCCTCTGCCTGCCCGACGCCACCCAGCCGGGGCGCAAGGTGCTACGGGTCGCCTTTCCCCGCGGCGATGGCAGCGGCGGCCTGAGATTCGTCCTGCCCAGCCGGCTGGCGGCGGTGGAGACGGTGTTCGCCATGACCGTGCACAAGTCCCAGGGCTCGGAATTCGCCCATACCGCGCTGCTCTTGCCCGAGCAACTCAGCCCGGTGCTGACCAAGGAGCTGGTCTACACCGGCATCACCCGGGCGCGTGATGACTTCACCCTCATCGAGGCCCGCGGTGGCATCTTCGCCGAGGCGGTGGCGCGGCGGGTTCGGCGCGTCAGTGGGCTGGACCTCGATTTGCGAAATACTGTGTAAATATACAGATAACTGCTGGACGCTCCCGCCTGGCCTGCCTAAGGTGAGGGGGAGCCGTCCGTGATGAGAGCGCCATGACTTCCCTGCCTTTCGCCTCCCTTGTGCTTCCCCTGTTGCTGCTGGCCGGCTGGGCCGGTTCGGCCGTGTGGCTGACCGGCCGCCAGCGCTATCTCCAGCAGCAGCTCGACAGCGCCGCCGAGCGCTACGACATGCTGCGCGACGACCTGCAAAGAGCCGAATTGGCCAATGGCCGCCAGGTGGTGGAGCTGGGCGCCGAGCGCGAACGCACCGCCACCCTGCAGCGCCAGCTGGAGGCCAATCGGGAGCTGGAGGCCGAGTTGCGCCAGCAGACCCGCCAGGCCCAGCTGCAGGCCGCCGAGCAGCACGCCCTGGCCGAGGCCACCCGCGCCCAGTTGCAGGGCATACAGGAGCAACTCGCCGAGCTGCGTGAGCGCCAGCACCGCGAGCAGCAACTGCACGCCGAGGTGCAGGAACGCCATGCGCGCCTGGCCGAAGAGCACGCCACTCTCAAGACCACCCTGGAGCAGAAGGAACAGCACTTTCAGGAACAGCACCAGTTGCTGCGCGAGAGCCGTGAGCAGCTCAAGCTGGAGTTCGAACAGCTGGCCGGGCGCATCTTCGAAGCCAAGGGCCAGGCCTTCGCCCAGCACAGCCAGCAGTCGCTGGATGCCCTGCTGCGGCCCTTCCGCGAGCAGATCGAAGGCTTTCGCGCCAAGGTCGAAGACATCCACCACAAGGATGTCCAGCAGCAGGCTGCCCTCGGCCAGCAACTGCTCGATCTCAAGGAGCTCAACCGCCAGATCACCCAGGAAGCCCACGACCTGGCCACCGCCCTGCGCGGCCAGAAGAAGGCCCAGGGTAACTGGGGCGAACTCATCCTGGAAAACGTGCTGGAACGCTCCGGCCTGCGCGAAGGGCGCGACTTCGTCCGTGAGCGCAGCTTCACCACCGAGACCGGCCGGCGGCGGCCGGACGTGCTGGTGCATCTGCCGCAGAAGAAGCACCTGGTGGTGGACGCCAAGGTGTCGCTCAACGCCTATACCCGCTACGTCAACAGCGAAGACGAAGGCGAGCGCCGCCTGGCCCTGGGCGAGCACGTGCGCGCCGTGGGCGAGCGTATCCGCGAACTGGCCGACCGTGAGTACTTCAGCCTGCCGGGGCTGAATTCGCCGGAGATGGTCTTCCTGTTCATCCCCATCGAATCGGCCTTCGTCGAGGCCCTCAAGGCCGACGAGAGTCTGTTCCAGCGCGCCATCGAGCAGAACGTGCTGGTGGCCACCCCGACCACCCTGCTGACCAGCCTCAACATCGTCCGCCAACTCTGGCGCTTCGAGGACCAGAATCGCCACACCGCCGAACTGGCCGACCGCGCCGGCAAGGTCTACGACAAGTTGCGCACCTTCCTCGGCAGCATGGATGGCATCGGCAAGAGCCTGGAAAAGGCGGGTGAGGCCTATCGCAAGGCCTGCGGCCAACTGGTAGGCGGCCCGGGCAACCTGGTCAAGCAGGTGGCCGACTTCAAGGAACTGGGCGTGGCGGTACGCACCGAGCTGGATGGCCAGTGGACCGAGCGAGCGGAGTTGGAACTCAACGTGGTGGAGCTGGCAGACCGCAGCTGACTAGCGGCTCGGCAGCAAAAAAGAGGCCGCTGGCCGGCGGAAGGTCCGCCGGCCGGGGATATGAGGTGCAGAGCGGCTAATAAAACGTAGCGAGCGGCTGTCAGGCGGGTGCGCGCGGCGCGCAGGAACCGTACCGGGCTCGCGCACGAGTGTACGAGCGGTACATGAGGATTCCGAGCACTGCACGCGCCCGTCTGGCGGACGCGCAGTAGTTTTGCTAGTTGCTCTTAGTGGTGCTCGCGGGTAGCGCGGAAAGTAATCTCCGGCCAGCGCTCTTCCATCAGCGCCAGGTTGACGCGGGTCGGCGCCAGGTAGGTGAGGTGACCGCCGCCATCCACCGCCAGGTTCTCGAAAGCCTTGGTCTTGAAGTCCTCGAGCTTCTTCTTGTCGTCGCACTCGATCCAGCGCGCCGACCAGACGTTGATGGCCTCGTAGGCGCACTCCACCTTGTATTCCTCCTTCAGGCGGCTGGCGACCACGTCGAACTGCAGCACGCCCACCGCGCCGAGCACGATGTCGTTGTTGCGCTCGGGGAAGAACACCTGGGTGGCGCCTTCCTCGGCCAGCTCCTGCAGGCCCTGGCGCAGCTGCTTGGATTTCAGCGGGTCTTTCAGCCGCACCCGGCGGAACAGTTCCGGGGCGAAGTGGGGGATACCGGTGAAGCCTAGCGCCTCGCCTTCGGTGAAGGTGTCGCCGATCTGGATGGTGCCATGGTTGTGCAGGCCTATGATGTCGCCGGCGAAGGCCTCGTCCAGGTGCTCGCGCTCGCTGGAGAAGAAGGTCAGGGCGTCGGCGATCTTCAGGTCCTTCTTGATCCGCACGTGGCGCAGCTTCATGCCCTTCTCGTACTTGCCCGAGCAGATGCGCATGAAGGCGATGCGGTCACGGTGCTTGGGGTCCATGTTCGCCTGGATCTTGAACACGAAGCCGGAGAACTTCTCCTCCACCGGTTCCACGGTGCGCTCGTGAGCGGCGCGCGACAGCGGGCGCGGCGCCCAATCGACCACGGCGTCGAGCACCTGGTCGACGCCGAAGTTGCCCAGGGCGGTACCGAAGAATACCGGGGTCATCTCGCCGCGCAGGAAGGCGTCGTTGTCGAATTCGTGGCAGGCGCCCTGCACCAGCTCCAGTTCCTCGACGAAACGCTCATAGAGATCGCCCAGGTGGGCGCGCGCCTCGTCGGAGTCCAGCTTGTCGATGGTCTTGGTGGCGATGCGCTCGTGACCATGGCCGGGGGTGTAGACGTAGATGCGGTCGTCCGAGAGGTGATAGACGCCCTTGAAGTCACGGTAGCTGCCGATCGGCCAGGTAATGGGCGCGGCCTTGATCTTGAGCACCGCCTCGATCTCGTCGAGCAGCTCGATGGGGTCGCGGATGTCACGGTCGAGCTTGTTGATGAAGCTGACGATGGGAGTGTCGCGCAGCCGGCAGACATCCATCAGGGCGATGGTGCGGGGTTCCACGCCCTTGCCACCGTCGAGCACCATCAGCGCCGAGTCCACCGCGGTCAGGGTGCGGTAGGTGTCTTCGGAGAAGTCCTCGTGGCCGGGGGTGTCGAGCAGGTTGATCATGTGCTCGCGGTAGGGGAACTGCATCACCGAGGTGGTGATGGAGATGCCGCGCTGCTTTTCCATCTCCATCCAGTCGGAGGTCGCATGGCGGTCGGATTTACGCGACTTCACCGTACCCGCCACGGCGATGGCCTGGCCCATCAGCAGCAGCTTCTCGGTGATGGTGGTCTTGCCCGCGTCGGGGTGGGAGATGATGGCGAAGGTACGGCGCTTGGCGACTTCGGCGGCCTGGGTGGTCATGGATGAACCTGGGCGAGAGCGAAAAAAGAGGGGGCGGAGTATAGCAGAGGGCGGCCCCCATCGGCTCGGGGGCGGTCGCCCCGGCCGGTAGCGGTCGCTCAGGGCTGCGGCTGGATCTTGCCCTCGCAGAACGGCCGGTTGCGTCTCTTGCGCACCAGGCGCTTGCCCAGCGCCATGCCCGGGATCTCGATGTACCTGTAGGTCAGGCAGGCCAGGCCGAGGACCACCGCCAGCTCCAGCAGGACCACCAGGTTGTCCAGTAGGGGGCTGCCGGTGGCGATGTAGCGGATCATGAAGGGCACCGGTACGTCGTGGGACGGTGCCACCACGGTGAGATCCTGGTGCAGCAGCTTGCCCAGCACGATGAAGGCGCTCTTGAACAGGAAGATCACCGCCGCGTGGCAGAGGTAGATGGAATAGGACAGCATCCCCAGGCGCACGAAGTAGCCATGGTGCAGCACGCTCGAGACCAGGCCGCGTTCGAAGGCGAAGGTGAGGATGGTGACGCAGAAGACCAGGCTGGCCAGGACGCCCTTCTTGGCGACGGGCAGATCGGAGGTCATCACCGCGATCGCCGCGATGAGGCAGGCCACTTCCAGCAGGGTACCGCCGAACGAGCCCTGGTTCTGCCGCTTGATCCAGACATAGAGCCGGTAGGTGCAGGCGCCGGCGAAAAAGCACGACAGGCCACGGAAGATCTCGGTCTTCAGCGGCAGCACCGGGAACAGCAGCTGCGCGAAGGCCAGCAGCGCGATCACCAGGAACCACTGGCGATGATGGCCCTGGCCCTTGAGCACCAGGATGCCGAACACTAGGTAGAGGTAGTACTCGATGCTGATGCTCCAGGACGGGTAGTTGAAGGAGCCGGTGATGGCCTGGCCCAGCCAGGATTGCAGCAGCAGCAGATTGGGCAGGAATTGCTCGGGTGCGGTGGCGCCGCTGAAGGCCGGATCGTTGAAATTGATGCCCAGGTGCTCGGCCAGCAGCCGTCCGGTTTCCAGCAGTACATAGACTCCGAGCATCGCCAGGTGCAGTGGCAGCAGGCGCGCCGAGCGGCTGATGGCGAAGTCGCGATAGTCGTCCAGGGTGCGCAGGCGGGTTTCGTAGGTATGCATCAGGACGAAACCGCTGAGGACGAAGAAAAATTCCACGAACAGATAGGCGTTGGCGATCAGCGGATTTTCCGAGGCGGCCTGGGCGACATAGGTATGAAAGAGCACGACGGCGACGGCCAGCAGACCGCGAAAGCTATCCAGAGCGACAAATCTTTCCATGGGATTTCCCTGACGGTGCGACAGATGAAGGCGGGTGACGGTAGGCTGCCGTCAGGGCGAAAGGAGGGGATGAAACAGCACGAAGAAACGAGACATGGCATCCAGGCTCTTGTTATTACGGCGAATTCCAATCGTCGAACTATTACTTTCTGTTACGGTTTGATCGTCAAAACCTTAAGAGTTCGCTACCGATGGTCGCCCTGGACGAGACTTTGTGATTGCGATCACCGATTCCCCCTCAGGTCGTCGGTGATCGCAGTCACGCACCGCGTCAGCGCGGGCCCAGGCTCTCGCAGGAGGAGGGCTTGACGTACTTCTGCAATACCGCCCATTGCGGGCGTGGCTTACCGTTCACCGGCTCGATCGCCAGCTTGTAGTCGCCCCAGTTGGGGCCGGCGGCCCAGTACATGGCCGGGATGCACTCCTGGCGCAGCCGTGCCAGCAGGCGATCCATGGCTGCCAGCCAGCGTGGATCGTTGTCCGGGACCCCGAATTCACCGATGTGGCCACGCTTGCCGTGCTGCCTGAGCCAGGTGATGAAGGGCTCCACCCGGCGGATGCCGACATCCGGGTCGAAGTCGGTCATGTCCTTCTTCAGGTATTTGCCGCCGCCGTCGTTATCGAAATAGACGTGGGCGGAATAGATCAGGTTGTCCGCCGGGTCCTTGAGCCCGAGCAGCTTGGCGTTGTAGCGCGGCCAGAGATAGCTGCTGGACCAGCCGTTGCCCTCGATCAGGATCGGGCGCGTGCGGTCGACGTCGCGCACCGCATCGATGCCGTGCTGGGCTGCGATCGGCCACTGCTCAACGGCGTCGTGGGGTTCGTTCATGATGTCGTAGGCGGCGAGCGCGGGATGGCCGTGCCAGCGCTGGGCGATCCGACGCAGCACATCGGCATAGGCCGGGTAGGGTACCGCCGCACTGCCGATGACCTGGCCCCGGTATCTCATATAGTTGTGCAGATCCAGCACCACGCTCATGCGATAGCGCTTGGCATTGTCGAGCGTCTGGTCGATCAGCTTGGCATAGACCGGATCCAGCGGCTGCCCGAGGCGCGGCTGGAGACGTTCCCAGATGATCGGGAAACGGATCACCCGAATGCCCTTCGCCGCCCAGCGACGATAGTGACCGGCCTCGGGGAAGAAGTAGTTGGTTCCGGGTTTGCCCGGCAATACCTGAGGCGCGAAGCCAGCGCCGGAGAAATTCAGTCCGACCAGATCGGTGGGAAAGTCACGCGTATCGGCGTGCGTGGCAGGCAGGGCGGCGAGGCTGCAGAGCAGGATGGACAGGGTCGCGAAGGCGGATTTCCAGCGAGGCGTCATCGGCAAGGTCCCAGGCAGTGGCTCAGGCGGTGGCGGTAGGAGGCAGGCAGGCTGCCCGACTCGCCATCAGGCCCTAATGCACAGGGGGAAGTTGCAACGCGGTGCTCGTAAAGTGCGCCAGGCAACGTTACCGCAGCAAGGAACCCGCAAAAATGCGAGCTGGGTGGGGCTACAGGAGCTGAGCGGAGATCGGCTAGGCGGGGGAATGGCTAGCCAGAAGCGAGCGGCGTCGAAGCAGGTGATGAGCTGCCGGCGACTGCTTTCCGTCAGACGACGGCGCCAGGCAGGTCATTCAGGTGCAGTCTAGCGACGCAGGCAGATACCCGCCCACTGCTCGGCTTCCTGGCGGGCCGCTGCCTCGTCGCTGAATTCGGTGACCAGGCCACCGTGTGCATAGACCACCACCCAAGTTTCCACCTTGGGTTGCAGCAGCATTACGGGGGCAGAGGAGAGAATGGCGGAGTCCAACGATGCACAAGCCGTCATGTCATTCATAACGTTCCCTTTGAAGTTAGCTCGGTGAATAGTCTGTTGTTATAGCGGTACCAGGAATGGCTTGGTGCTATCACTGGGCCACCTATTGACCGTGGTTGGGCTGAATGATCCCTCAAAGCGTCAGCCGCTCGTCAGAATGATAAAGGGGTGCCAAAACAACGGCGTCGCACTGGTGCACAGAAAGATGTTTCAGTCGCGACCGTACGTCAGCCTGGCTGTGTGCCTCTCCACGAAACGGCGCGACTGCGTCCGTCTGGCTGTGATGTGGATCGTCCACTGGCTGCCAACCGATCGGCAGAAACGTCATTACATTTGGTGGGGCTGACAGGGAAACTCGTCTATTTCGCGGCTCTTGGCCCTGCCGGTTGATGGATGCCTCTAGCACGGGCGTCAGGAGCGCTCCACTGCACGCCTCTGCGCGATCGGGTTGGCATTGAGCGAGTCTATTGGGTTAGCCTGAAAAGGAGCTGGCGAACTATCGACCCCGATGGACGTCAATCACTTCGGTCGAGGCAAGGTGCCATGTCGCTTCCTGAGGAGGCGACACCCAAGGACGTTGCGGATCCTGAGATCCGGTAGCGCCCCGTTGGTCCAGCCGGCATACCCGCCATGCCCCGCTGCGTCTCGATCCTGAACCCGGACAGCCGTCCTGCGCCTCGCCCCCGTGCGAGTTCCGCACTTGGAAGGCATGCGGCCTGTCCGCCCGTTGAAGGAGCCTGACATGGCGAAGTTCAAGACCCTCCTGCTCGGCACGGCCGTGGGAGTGGTGATCCTGGCACTGCTGGTGCACTGGATCGGTATGGATACCCTTCGTGCCTATCGCGCGGATCTGCTGTTCTATCTCCAGGCGCACCTCTACCTGGTGGCCGTCTCCATGGTCGTCGCCCTGCTCGTCGGCATTCCCGCCGGGGTGGTGCTCAGTCGGCCGCGCTTCGCCCGTAGCGCCGAGCGCTTCATGCAGGTGTTCAACATCGGCAATACCGTACCGCCCCTGGCAGTGCTGGCCATCGCCCTGGGCATCGTCGGTATCGGCGATGGTCCGGCAATCCTGGCGCTGTTCCTGGCCTCGCTGCTGCCCATCGTGCGCAACACCTACGAGGGCCTGAGGAACGTACCCGGCTCGCTCAAGGAGGCGGCCACCGGCATCGGCATGACGCCCACCCAGGTGCTGACCAAGGTGGAGCTGCCCAATGCCGTGCCCATTATCGTCGGCGGGGTGCGGGTCGCCTTGGCGATCAACGTCGGCACCACGCCGCTGGTATTCCTCATCGGCGCCAACAGCCTGGGCAGCCTGATCTTTCCCGCCATCGCCCTGGAGAACCAGTCGCAGCTGCTGTTGGGCGCCGCCGCCACGGCCCTGCTGGCGCTGTTGCTCGATGGCCTGGTGCTGCTCGCCAGCCGCCTCTGGCTGGAACGCGGCCTGGCCCGCTAAGGAGACGAGATGAAGAAGTTGCTAATCGCCCTGGGCGCCGCCTGGTTCGGCCTCGTCCTGGCCAGTGGCGCCCAGGCCGACCCCATCCGCATCGGCGCCAAGGTCTTCACCGAGCAGGCGATCCTCGCCGAACTCACCGGGCAGTACCTGGCCAAGCATGGCTACCAGCCGGAGATCGTCGGCGGCCTGGGCAGCACCATCGCCTGGAACGGGGTGAAGAACGCCCAGCTCGACCTCACCTGGGAATACACCGGGACCTCGCTGGTGGCCTACAACCACGTCACCGAGCGGCTGGACCAGGCGGCCTCCTACCAGCGGGTCAAGGAACTGGATGCCAAGATCGGCCTGGCCTGGCTGGCGCCCACCCGCTTCAACAACACCTATGCCCTGGCGCTGCCGGAGAAGGTCGCCCAGCAGCATCCCGAGCTGAACAGCATCAGCGACCTGGCCGGGCTGCTCGAGGCCGAGGCCGGCAAGCAGCACCTCACCGCGCTGGACATCGAATTCGCCAATCGCTCCGATGGCCTCGCCGGCCTGGTGGATGCCTATGCCCTGAGCTACACCCGCGATGACATCCGCCAGATGGATCCGGGGCTGGTCTACACCGCCCTGCGCAACGGCCAGGTGTTCACCGGCCTGGTCTACACCACCGATGGCCGCCTGGACGCCTTCAAGCTCAAGGTGCTGGAAGACGACAAGGGTTACTTCCCTGACTACACCGCCGCGCCGGTGGTCAACGCCGCCTACCTGGCCAAGCATCCGGATCTCACCGACTTGCTCAGGCCCCTCGCCGAAAGCCTCGACCAGGCCACCATGCGCCAACTCAACGCCAAGGTGGACATCGAGCGGCAGACGCCGGCCCAGGTGGCGGGTGACTTCCTCGCCCAACACCCCTTCAGCGGAGGGCAATGACCCATGGATTTCGTCACCTCCTTCAACCACATCGACTGGCTGCAGGTCCTCGAGCTGACCCGCCAGCACATCACCCTGGTCGGTATCGCCGTGACCCTGGCGATCCTGGTGGGCGTGCCCCTGGGCATCCTCATGACCCGCTACCCCTGGCTGGCCGGACCGCTGCAGGCGGTGGCCACGGTGGTCATGACGCTGCCCTCGATCGCCCTGTTCGGCCTGCTGCTGCCGTTCTACTCCAAGTTCGGCCAGGGCCTCGGCCCGCTGCCGGCCATCACCGCGGTATTCCTCTATTCGCTGCTGCCGATCCTGAGGAACACCTACCTGGCGCTGACCAGCGTCGAGCCGGGCATTCGCGAGGCGGGCGCCGGCATCGGCATGACCTTCTGGCAACGCCTGCGCATGGTCGAGCTGCCCATCGCCCTGCCGGTGATCCTCGCCGGGGTGCGCACCGCCGTGGTCATGAACATCGGCGTCATGACCATCGCCGCCACCATCGGCGCCGGCGGCCTGGGCGTGCTCATCCTCACCTCCATCAGCCGCAGCGACATGGCCACCCTCATCGTCGGCGCCGTCCTGGTCAGCCTGCTGGCCATCGTCGCCGACCTCGTCCTCCAGTGGCTGCAACGCCGTCTCACCCCGCGCGGCCTGCGCGGCGCCCATTAAGGAGCCCCAGATGATCGAACTTGACCGCCTGACCAAGACCTTCAAGCAGCACGGCAAGGACGTGACCGCGGTGGACGCCGTGAGCCTCACTGTGGAAGAGGGCCAGATCTGCGTCTTCCTCGGTCCCTCCGGCTGCGGCAAGACCACCACCCTGAAGATGATCAACCGCCTCATCGAACCCACCTCGGGGCGGGTACTGATTAATGGCGAAGACACCACCGGCATCGACGAGGTGACGCTGCGGCGCCACATCGGCTACGTGATCCAGCAGATCGGTCTGTTCCCCAACATGACCATCGAGGAGAACATCACCGTGGTGCCCAAGCTGCTCGGCTGGGACAAGAAGAAGTGCCGCGAGCGCGCCACCGAGTTGATGAGCATGGTGCAGCTCGATCCGAAGCAGTACCTGTCGCGCTATCCGCGCGAATTGTCCGGTGGCCAGCAGCAGCGCATCGGGGTGATCCGCGCCCTGGCGGCCGAGGCACCCCTGCTGCTGATGGACGAACCCTTCGGGGCGGTGGATCCGATCAACCGCGAGGCCATCCAGAACGAGTTCTTCCAGATGCAGCGGGCGCTGAACAAGACGGTGATCATGGTCAGCCACGACATCGACGAGGCCATCCGCCTGGGCGACAAGATCGCCGTGTTCCGCGGCGGCCGCCTGGTGCAGTTCGATCATCCAGATACCCTGCTGGCCCATCCCAAGGATGACTTCGTCAGCAACTTCGTCGGCCAGGACAGCACCTTGAAGCGTCTGCTGCTGATTCGCGCCGAGGATGCCGCCGACAATGCCCCCTCGATCCAGGCGGAGACCCTGATCGGCGATGCCGTGGAATTGATGGAAGAGCACGACCGCCGCTACCTGGTGGTGACCGATGCCGCCAACAAGGGCCTGGGCTACGTGCGCCGCCGCGACCTGCGCGGCCAGAGTGGCCCGGTGGCACCCTTCGTCACCCCGTTCAAGGCCACCGCGGCCTTCGACGAGCACCTGCGCATCCTGCTGTCGCGCATGTACCAGTTCAACAGCTCCTGGCTGCCGGTGCTCAGCGCTGACAACGACTTCCTCGGCGAGGTCACCCAGGAATCCATCGCCGACTACCTGAGCAGCGGCCGTTCCCGCGGCAAGACCAGCATCGTCTCACCGGCGGAGCAGGTAGCGGGGTAGGGCGCGGGAAGTCCACCGGCTCAGAGCCTGTTCAAAGGCTCGCGAGCTAGAGCCAAACAAGGCGTAGAGGCCTGAGGAAGCGGAGTTTACGAATGGTAAATGAGCATTCCGAAGGCCTCTTCAACGCAGTTTGGCCGACGCGCAGCAGCCTCTGAATAGGCTCTCAGGGGCGGATCTCGATCAGGGTGCCATCCTTGACCAGCCCCCAGATCTCGCGCATGTCGTGGTTGGTCAGGGCGATGCAGCCATTGGTCCAGTTCAGCGAATTGAAGTACCACTCCGGATACTCCTCGTCGATGGGGGTGCCGTGCAGCATGATCATGCTGCCCGGGGGCACGCCGGCCTTGTAGGCGCGGGCCAGGTCCTCCCGGTTGGGGTAGGAGATGTGCATGGCCAGGTTGAACTTGTCGCTGGTCTTGCGCCAGTCGATCCAATAGAAGCCTTCCGGAGTGCGTTGGTCGCCCTCGCGCAGCTTGGGGCCGCGGGCGTTCTTGCCCAGCGAGACGCGATAGGACTTCATCACGGTATCGCCACTGAGCAGCTGCAACTGATTGCGCGACTTGATGACCAGCACCTTGTCGATCAGTGGTGCAGCCGGCTGGCGGATCACCGTGACGCTGGTACTGGCCTGGGCCAGCTGGGGAAGCAAGGAACCGCACAGCACATAGCAGAGCGCCAACAACAGGTGCAACGGACGCATGTCGGGAAGATCCTCGGAAAAGCTCAGGCAGGCTTGGGCGCGACCACCATGGGCGCCATGCCTTCATGGCGCAGCGGGAAGACGCCATGGCGACGGTCGGCGAAAAAGCATTCTAGTGTCCGCTTGATGGTCGGAAAAGCCAGAGACGACCAGGGGATATCGGCTTCGTCCAGAAGGCGTACGTCCAGGCTTTCCTCGCCGACGCCGAAGCGCCCGTCGACCAGCTCGCCGCGAAACAGCATGTAGATCTGGTCGATGTGCGGCAGGTCGAAGAGGGTATAGAGCTCCAGGCCTTGGACCCTGGCCCCGGCTTCCTCGAAGGTTTCGCGGGCGGCGGCCTCGGTGGTGGTCTCGCCGTTCTCCATGAAGCCGGCGGGCAGCGTCCAGTAACCCTTGCGCGGTTCGATGGCGCGCTGGCAGAGCAGCACCCGACCCTCCCAGGTCGCCAGGCAGCCGGCCACCACCCGCGGATTCTGGTAGTGCACCGCGCCGCACTGGCTGCAGATCAGGCGCATCCGGTTGTCGCCGGCGGGAATGCGTTCCTCCAGCAGTCCGCCACAGTGGTTGCAATGCTTCATGGCTCGTCCTCGTTTTAACCCAGTGTGCCGGGGTGGTCGCTCGCCTCGCAAGCGATGGCTGGGCTTGGGATTGCCCGGCGGGCGTGCCATGATCCAGCGGCTATGATGACCAAGGGAGAATTCCGGCGTGGATGAGTTGCTCCAGCGCCTGCGTCACTACCAGCCGCGCACCCTGAGCGGCAGCGAGACCTACCAGGAGGCGGCGGTGCTGGTGCCCATCATCCGCGGCGAGCATCCCGAGTTGCTGCTCACCCTACGCGCCAGCAACCTGTCCACCCACGGCGGCGAGGTGGCGCTGCCCGGCGGTCGCCGCGACCCCGAGGACGCCGACCTGGTCGCCACCGCGCTGCGCGAAGCCCAGGAGGAGGTCGGCCTGCCGCCCGGCCTGGTGGAGGTGATCGCGCCCCTGAGTCCGCTGGTGTCGCGCTATGGCCTGGCGGTCACGCCCATCGTCGCCCTGATTCCCGCTCAGCTCGAATACGTCCCCAGCGAAGCCGAGATCGCCGCGATCTTCACCGTGCCGCTGCAGTTCTTCTGCGAGGTGCCGCCGGACTTCACCCTCAGGGTCGACCACGACGGCCGGCGCTGGCAGGTGCCCAGCTATCAATATGGGGATCACCGCATCTGGGGGTTGACCGCGGTGATCATCGTCGAACTGGTCAACCTGCTGTATGACGCCGGCATCGTGCTCAAGGCGCCGCCCCGGCGGGATTGAGTGCTCTCGACAAGGTAAAGGCACATGCCAAGACGGGTCATAACGGGCACAATGCGCGGCCATTCGAGGGAAGCCGCATGACCACCGCCGATTCACCCGTGCGTTCGCCCTGCGTCCATGTCTGTGCCCTGGACGAACAGGACATCTGCATCGGTTGCCAGCGCAGCGCCGCCGAGATCACCCGCTGGATGTCCATGAGTGACGCCGAGCGCCGCGAGGTGCTGGTGCGCTGCGACGAGCGGGCGCGGGCCGGTGGTGCGGCCTTCCTCACCTGACATCAGCCGGAGAGATCTGTCATGCCCCGTATCGGTACCCCCCTGTCCCCCAGCGCCACCCGCGTGCTGCTCTGCGGCTCCGGCGAACTGGGCAAGGAAGTCGTCATCGAACTGCAGCGCCTGGGCGTCGAGGTCATCGCCGTGGATCGCTATGCCGATGCGCCGGCCATGCAGGTCGCCCACCGCAGCCACGTCATCGACATGCTCGACGGCGCCGCCCTGCGCGCGGTGATCGAGCGCGAGCAGCCGCACTTCATCGTGCCGGAGATCGAGGCCATCGCCACCGCCACCCTGGTGGAGCTGGAAGGTGAGGGTTACACCGTGGTGCCCACCGCCCGCGCGGCCCAGCTCACCATGAATCGCGAAGGCATCCGCCGCCTGGCCGCCGAGGAGCTGGGCCTGCCCACCTCGCCGTACCATTTCGCCGACACCTACGAAGACTATGCCGCCGCCGCCGAGGCGCTGGGTTATCCCTGCGTGGTCAAGCCGATCATGAGTTCCTCGGGTAAGGGCCAGAGCCTGCTGCGCAGCGCCGACGAGCTGCAGGCCGCCTGGCAGTACGCCCAGGAAGGCGGTCGCGCCGGCAAGGGCCGGGTGATCGTCGAGGGCTTCGTCGACTTCGACTACGAAATCACCCTGCTGACCGTGCGCCATGTCGGCGGCACCGCCTTCTGCGCGCCGGTTGGTCATCGCCAGGTCAAGGGCGACTACCACGAGTCCTGGCAGCCCCAGGCCATGAGCGAGAAGGCCCTGGCCGAATCCGAGCGGGTCGCCCGCGCCGTGACCGAGGCCCTGGGCGGCCGTGGCCTGTTCGGCGTCGAGCTGTTCGTCAAGGGCGACCAGGTCTGGTTCAGCGAAGTCTCGCCACGTCCCCACGACACTGGCCTGGTGACCCTGATCTCCCAGGACCTCTCCGAATTTGCCCTGCACGCCCGCGCCATCCTCGGCCTGCCGATCCCGACTATCCGCCAGTTCGGCCCTTCGGCGTCGGCGGTGATCCTGGTCGACGGCGACTCGCGCCAGACCGCCTTCGCCAACCTGGGTGCCGCCCTGGAAGAGCCGGACACCGCGCTGCGCCTGTTCGGCAAGCCCGAGATCAAGGGACAGCGCCGCATGGGCGTCGCCCTGGCCCGGGACGAAAGCATCGAGGCCGCTCGCGCCAAGGCCGTCCGCGCGTCCCAGGCAGTGAAGGTCGAGCTGTAACGCCGGCTGCGCGCCACGAAAAAGGGCCCCGCGGGGCCCTTTTTTATTGGGTAGAGAAATCTACAGTGACTGGTCGCGCGTCTCGCGCATGCAGAGCACTGCCACCAGACTAATGGCCGCCGCCGCCGAGACGTAGCCGCCCACCCAGCTCAGGCCACCGGCTTCCACCAGTTGCTGGGCGGCGTAGGGCGCCAGGGAGGCGCCGAGGATGCCGCCCAGGTTGTAGGCCGCCGAGGCACCGGTGTAGCGCACCTGGGTGGGGAAGATTTCCGGCAGCAGGGCGCCCATGGGGCCGAAGGTCATGCCCATGAGGAACAGCTCCAGGGCCAGGAACAGGCCGACCGCCTGGCTCGAGCCGTGGGTCAGCAGCGGCTCCATGGCGAAGCCCGACAGCAGGGCGGCGAGGGCGCTGGCGGCCAGCACCGGCTTGCGTCCGAAGCGATCGGCCAGCCAGGCCGACAGCGGCGTGGCCAGGGCCATGAACAGCACCGCCACGCAGAGCAGGCCGAGGAATTCCTGGCGGCTGTAGCCGAGGTTCTTCACTCCGTAGCTCAGCGAGAACACCGTGGAGATGTAGAAGAGGGCGTAGCACACCACCATGCTCAGGGCGCCGAGCAGCACTGCCTTGCCGTGCCGGCCGAAGGTCTCGACCATGGGCAGGCGCAGGTTCTCGCGCCGGGCCATGGCTTCGGCGAACACCGGGGTCTCGTGCAACGACAGCCGCACATAGAGCCCGACCACCACCAGCAGGGCGCTGAGCAGGAAGGGGATGCGCCAGCCCCAGGCGCGGAACTGCTCCTCGTCCAGCAGCAGCGCCAGGGCCAGGAACAGGCCGTTGGCCATCAAGAAGCCGATGGAAGGGCCGAGCTGGGGGAACATGCCGAACCAGGCGCGCTTGCCGGGCGGGGCATTCTCGGTGGCGAGCAGCGCCGCGCCGCCCCATTCGCCGCCCAGGCCCAGGCCCTGGCCGAATCTCAGCACGCAGAGCAGGATCGGTGCCCAGACGCCGATGCTGGCGTAGCCGGGCAGGAGGCCGATCAGGGTGGTGGAGATACCCATCAGCAGCAGCGAGGCCACCAGGGTGGACTTGCGTCCGAGGCGGTCGCCGAAATGGCCGAACAGCAGCGAGCCCAGGGGGCGCGCCAGGAAGGCGATGCCGAAGGTGATGAAGGCGCTCAGGGTCTGGGCCACGCCCGAGCCCTGGGGAAAGAACACCGGGCCGATCACCAGGGCGGCGGCCGTGGCATAGACGTAGAAATCGTAGAACTCGATGGCGGTGCCGATGAAGCTGGCGGTGGCCACGCGGGTCGGGGAATTGCGGGGTGCGGGGGTAGCGGTATCGAAGGCGGCAGCGGTCGTGGCCATGCAGGGGTACCGGGCAGTCGTTCTTATAGGAGGCGTCTGCCGGGGCGGCCCGATGGGGCAGCGGTTGTCCAGGGATAGGGACGGGCGGGACGGCCTGATTGTGACGTGCCGGGCGCGACCTGGCTGTTGGCCGGGATCGCGCCGAACGTGGTTCGGTCGTCCGATTATGCGGGTAGCGGAAGGACCACTGTCAACGATGCAGGATGAATTCCCGCACCAGCTTGCTACCGAAGTACGCCAGCATCAGCAGGATGAAGCCCAGCAGGGTCCAGCGGATCGCCCGGTGGCCGCGCCAGCCCAGGCGATTGCGGCCCCACAGCAGGATGCCGAAGACCACCCAGGCGATGCAGGAGAGCACCGTCTTGTGCACCAGGTGCTGGGCGAACATGTCTTCGACGAAGAACCAGCCGGAGATCAGCGACAGCGACAGTACCACCCAGCCGGCCCAGAGAAAGCCGAACAGCAGGCTTTCCATGGTCTGCAGCGGTGGAAAGCTGCGGATCAGCCCGGACGGATGCTTGTTCTTCAGTTGGCGATCCTGGATCAGCAGCAGCAATGACTGCAATACCGCCAGGGTGAACAGGCCATAGGCGATGATCGACAGCAGCACGTGCACCACGATCTTCGGCGAGACGTCCAGCGGCGCCACGGTGCCCGGCGGCACGAATTCGGCCAGCAGCGCGGTCACCGCGCCGAGGGGGTAGATCAGCACCAGCAGCGGTTGCAGCGGCATGCGCAGGCAGCCGATCAGCATCAGCGCGATGGCGGTCGCCGAGATCAGGCTCGAAGCGTCGAAGAAGTCCAGGCTCAGGGTCGGTTCGAGGATCAGCTGCAGGTAGACGGCCAGGGCATGGGGCAGCAGGGCCAGGATGCCGGCGCCCAGGACCAGGGGCTTGTTCGACGGTTGTTTGCGCAGCAGGCAACTGCCCTGGTAGAGGGTCGCGAGCAGATAGAGGGCGGCGGCCAGGAGGGTGGGCAGCAGGGCGTGCATGGTCCGGATTCAGCAGGGCGGAAAGCGGACGAGTGTGGCACAGACCGGGCAGCACAGAAAGTCCGGGGCACGCTCTGGCGCCCGCCGGCCCGGCGGGTCGAACCCCTGCCGCCGCCGGGCGGTCCCATGAGCTACATCCCCTTAGGAAGTCTCGACCATGCTTAAATTTCTCGGCGGTACCATGGGCATCATTTTCCTGATCGGTCTGGTGGTGGTCATCGGCATCTTCTCGCTGATCTT
The DNA here is from genome assembly GCF_054558395.1 of Pseudomonas sp. No.117. NCBI lineage: Bacteria > Pseudomonadati > Pseudomonadota > Gammaproteobacteria > Pseudomonadales > Pseudomonadaceae > Pseudomonas > Pseudomonas sp. No.117. Next base: position 152,905 of record NZ_BAAJNP010000010.1, on the reverse strand, counting down.
CTGACCCTGCACCTTCCGGGCACCGTCGCTCCGCCGGTGCCTGCCTCCCGGCCTTCCTGTCGCTCCAGACACCCGGCCAGCTCCCGTACCGCCGACCGCTACCCGCTCCGCGCTTGCCCGCGACTATCCCTGGGCCGGCGCTCTTTCGTTATACTTGCCGGTCAGCCGCCGTTTCCGCCCTGGATGTCCGCATGTTCGAGAATCTCACAGATCGCCTGTCCCAAAGCCTGCGCCACATTACCGGCAAGGCCAAGCTCACCGAAGACAACATCAAGGACACCCTGCGCGAGGTGCGCATGGCGCTGCTCGAGGCGGACGTGGCCTTGCCGGTGGTCAAGGAGTTCGTCAACCGGGTCAAGGAGCGGGCGGTCGGCACCGAGGTGTCCAAGAGCCTGACCCCGGGCCAGGCCTTCGTGAAGATCGTGCGCGCCGAGCTCGAAGCCATCATGGGCGCGGCCAACGAGGACCTGGCGCTCAACGTGGCGCCGCCAGCGGTCATCCTCATGGCCGGCCTGCAGGGCGCGGGCAAGACCACCACCGCCGGCAAGCTGGCGCGCTTCCTCAAGGAGCGCAAGAAGAAGACCGTCATGGTCGTCTCCGCCGACGTCTACCGCCCGGCCGCCATCAAGCAGCTGGAAACCCTGGCGGGGGAGGTGGGCGTCACCTTCTTCCCCTCCGACATCAGCCAGAAGCCGGTGGACATCGCCCAGGCCGCCATCCGCGAGGCCAAGCTCAAGTTCATCGACGTGGTCATCGTCGACACCGCCGGTCGCCTGCACATCGATAGCGAGATGATGGCGGAGATCCAGCAGGTCCATGCCGCCACCAAGCCGGCCGAGACCCTGTTCGTGGTCGATGCCATGACCGGCCAGGACGCCGCCAACACCGCCAAGGCCTTCAACGACGCCCTGCCGCTCACCGGCGTGATCCTGACCAAGGTCGACGGCGACGCCCGCGGCGGTGCCGCCCTGTCGGTGCGCCACATCACCGGCAAGCCGATCAAGTTCATCGGCATGGGCGAGAAGAGCGAAGCCCTCGACCCCTTCCACCCGGATCGCGTCGCCTCGCGCATCCTCGGCATGGGCGACGTCCTCTCGCTGATCGAGCAGGCCGAGCAGACCCTGGATCGCGAGAAGGCCGACAAGCTGGCCAAGAAGCTCAAGAAGGGCAAGGGCTTCGACCTCGAAGACTTCCGCGACCAGCTGCGCCAGATGAAGAACATGGGCGGCCTGGGTTCCTTGATGGACAAGCTGCCGACCATGATGGGCGGCATGAACATCCAGCAAATGGGCAACGCCCAGGGCGCGGCCGAGAAGCACTTCAAGCAGATGGAAGCCATCATCGACTCCATGACCCCGGCCGAGCGCCGCGATCCGGAGCTGATCAGCGGGTCGCGCAAGAAGCGTATCGCCCTCGGCTCCGGCACCCAGGTGCAGGACGTCGGCCGCCTCATCAAGCAGCACAAGCAGATGCAGAAGATGATGAAGAAGGTCACCGCCAAGGGTGGCATGGCCAAGATGATGCGCGGCATGGGCAGCATGTTTCCCGGCGGCGGCATGCCCAAGATGTGACCCGCGGGTGCCGCCCGTCGCCAGACGGTCGGCCGCGGAAGCGGCTCTGCGAGAGGGGCAGGCGCCAGCGCTGGTGCGCCTTCGCGAGCGACGGGGCTTCGCCTCGCGGATCTCCGTCTCACCCCATTGCCGGGAGCTTCGTTGAAAGCCATTGGCAAATGGGGTGACAGCCCTTAGAATATGCGGCCTTTCGGGCCATGTGGCCCAGCGTGCCCACTGTTTCAAGCACCGACTACAGGAACGAAGTTCAATGGTAACCATCCGTCTAGCCCGTGGCGGCTCCAAGAAGCGCCCCTTCTACCACCTGACCGTGACCAACAGCCGCAATGCGCGCGATGGTCGCTTCGTCGAGCGCATCGGTTTCTTCAACCCGATCGCCAGCGGCGCCGAAGTTCGTCTGTCGGTGGACCAAGAGCGTGCCAACTACTGGCTGTCGCAGGGCGCCCAGCCGTCCGAGCGCGTCGCTCAGCTGCTCAAGAGCGCTCAGGCTACCGCCTGAAGACCATGAGTACGCCGACCTCCGCCCCCGACCTGGTGGTCCTGGGCAAGATTGTCTCGGTCTTCGGCGTACGGGGTGAGCTCAAGATCTACTCGTTCACCGATCCCCTCGATAACCTGCTGGACTATCGAACCTGGACGCTAAGGCGCGATGGCGAGACCCGGCAGGCCAAGGTGCTCGGCGGACGGTTGCACGGCAAGGTCCTGACGGTACGGCTGCAGGGCCTGGACGATCGCGAAGAAGCCCGCCTCATGGCCGGTTTCGAGATCTGCGTGCCGCGCAGCGAATTGCCCCAGCTGGGCGCCGGTGATTACTACTGGCATCAGCTGGAAGGTCTCAAGGTGATCAATCGCGAAGGCCAGTGGCTGGGCGTGGTGGATCATCTGCTGGAGACCGGGGCCAACGACGTCATGGTGGTCAAGCCCTGTGCTGGCAGCCTCGACGATCGTGAGCGTCTGTTGCCTTACCTGCCGGACCAGTTCGTGCTGGCGGTGGATCTGGCCAAGGGTGAGATGCAGGTCGACTGGGACGCGGATTTCTAATCCATGCGTATCGATGTCATCAGCATCTTCCCCGAGATGTTCGAGGCCGTGAGCGCCTATGGCGTGAGCGGCCGCGCGATGAAGCAGGGGCTCCTGGAGCTGACCTGCTACAACCCGCGCAGCTATACCGAGGATCGCCACCAGACCGTGGACGACCGGCCCTTCGGCGGCGGTCCCGGGATGGTCATGAAGATCCAGCCGCTGGAGCGCGCCCTAGCCGATGCCAAGGGTGAGTCGGCGGCGGCGAAGGTGATCTACCTGTCCCCCCAGGGTCGCAAGCTCGACCAGGCGGCGGTACGGGAACTGGCGCAGGAGGAGCATCTGATCCTCATCGCCGGGCGTTACGAAGGCATCGACGAGCGTTTCATCGAGACGCACGTGGATGAGGAATGGTCGATTGGCGACTATGTGCTGTCCGGCGGTGAATTGCCGGCTATGGTGCTGATCGATGGGGTCACGCGACTGCTGCCCGGAGCCTTGGGGCATGTGGATTCCGCCGAGCAGGACTCGTTCACCGACGGCCTGCTCGATTGCCCGCACTACACCCGACCCGAGGTGTACGAGGGCCGTCGCGTACCCGACGTGTTGCTCAGTGGTAACCACGAGCATATCCGGCGCTGGCGCCTGCAGCAGTCCCTGGGACGCACTGCGGAGCGACGCGCCGATCTTCTGGATGGCCGCTCGCTTTCTGGAGAAGAGCAGAACCTGTTGGCGGAATATCTTCGTCAGCGGAACGATAGTTAGGTATCGATGGCGGGCCGCGGCCTGTCTTAGGAGCAGAGTGACATGACCAACAAAATCATTGCCCAGATCGAAGCTGAGCAGATGAACAAAGAAATCCCGGCGTTCGCCCCCGGCGACACCGTGATTGTCCAGGTTAAGGTGAAGGAAGGCGACCGTCAGCGTCTGCAGGCCTTCGAAGGCGTGGTGATCGGCAAGCGTAACCGCGGCCTGAACAGTGCCTTCACCGTGCGCAAGATCTCCAACGGTGTTGGCGTCGAGCGTACCTTCCAGACCTACAGCCCGCTGGTCGACAGCCTGAGCGTCAAGCGTCGCGGCGACGTGCGTAAGGCCAAGCTGTACTACCTGCGCGAGCTGTCCGGCAAGGCTGCCCGCATCAAGGAAAAGCTTTCCTGATCGCGGCGTGACCAGAAAAAAGCAGCTTCGGCTGCTTTTTTCGTTTCTGAGGTTCGAGGTAAGACATGACGACCCGCGAAGCGGAAATCCAGCGGCGTACCGCGCTGTCGGAAACCCGGGTGGCCAAGGCGGTGTTCCCGCCCACCACCAACCACCACGACACCTTGTTCGGCGGCACCGCCCTGGCCTGGATGGACGAGGTGTCCTTCATCACGGCGACGCGCTTCTGCCGCAAGCCGCTGGTGACGGTCTCCACCGACCGCATCGATTTCAACCATCCCATTCCCGCCGGCTCCATCGTCGAATTGATCGGGCGGGTGGTGAAGGTCGGCAACACCAGCGTCAAGGTGCAGGTCGAGGTCTTCGTCGAAGGCATGCTCGCGGAAGGGCGTGAACGCGCCATCAATGGCGCCTTCAGCTTCGTCGCCGTCGACGAGGCGGGCAAGCCGACGCCGGTCCTGCCCGGATTCGCCGAGTGAACGGCGAGCGGCTGATCGAAGAATTCCTCGACGCCCTGTGGCTGGAAAAGGGCCTGTCGCCCCATACCCGCAGCGCCTACCGCACCGATCTGCTGGCCTTCGCCCGCTGGCTGGAGGGCAGGGGCCTGACCCTGGAGACCGTCGGCCGCGACGCCGTGCTCGACCACCTCGGCTGGCGGCTCAGCGAAGGCTACCAGGCACGCTCCACCGCGCGCTTTCTCTCGGGCCTGCGCAGCTTCTACAAGTACAGCGTGCGCGAAGGGCGGATCGCCGAGGACCCGACGCTGCTGGTGAGCATGCCGCAACTGGGGGCGCCGCTGCCCAAGAGCCTGTCCGAGGCGGACGTGGAGGCCCTGCTGGCGGCGCCGGATACCGAGGACAGCCTGGGCCTGCGCGATCGCACCATGCTCGAGGTGCTCTATGCCACCGGGTTGCGGGTGACCGAGCTGATCAGCCTGACCCTGGACGAGATCAATCTGCGCGAGGGTTCACTGCGGGTCTTCGGCAAGGGCAGCAAGGAGCGGCTGATTCCCCTGGGCGAGGAGGCCATCGCCTGGCTGGAAGACTATCTCAAGACGGCGCGGCCGCTGCTGCTGGGCGGCCAGCCGGGCGACATCCTCTTTCCCAGCCAGAGGGGCAAGCCCATGACCCGGCAGACCTTCTGGCACCGCATCAAGTTGCATGCCCAGGTGGCCGGCATCCGCACCTCGCTGTCGCCGCATACCCTGAGGCACGCCTTCGCCACCCATCTGCTCAATCACGGCGCGGACCTGCGCACGGTGCAGATGCTGCTCGGCCATACCAGTCTTTCCACCACCCAGATCTACACCCATGTCGCCCGGGTGCGGCTGCAGCAACTGCACGCCCAGCACCATCCGCGGGGGTAGGGCGGGACCGCCGTAGCCGGCAGGTCTGTGGTAGGCTTGCCGGCGTCTCAACAGGAGTCGAACATGCGTATTTCCCAACTGTTGCTCGCCGCTTGCCTGGGGCTCGGCGTGCAACTGGCTCAGGCCGAACCTGAGCAGGCCATTCGCCAGAGCCTGACCGCGCTGCAGCCCAATCTCGCCATCGAATCCATCGCCAAGAGTCCGCTGGACGGCCTCTACCAGGTCCAGCTCAAGGGCGGTCGCGTGCTCTACGCCAGTGGCGACGGCCAGTTCGTCATGCAGGGCTATCTCTACCAGGTGAAGGACGGCAAGGCCGCCAACCTGACCGAGAAGGCCGAGAACGTCGCCGTGGCGCGGCAGATCAACGGTCTCGACCGCAGCCAGATGATCGTCTTTCCCGCCCAGGGCGAGACCAAGGCACATATCACCGTCTTCACCGACACCACCTGCCCCTATTGCCAGAAGCTGCACGCCGAGGTGCCCGAGCTGAACAAGCGCGGCATCGAGGTACGCTACCTGGCCTTCCCGCGCCAGGGCATGGGCTCGCCGGGTTCCAAGCAGCTGGAAGCGGTGTGGTGCGCCAAGGACAAGCCGGCGGCGCTGAGCCAGATGTTTACCGGGCGTGAGGTCAAGTCCGAGAGCTGCCAGAATCCGGTCGCCCAGCAATTCGCGCTGGGGCAGAACATGGGGATCCAGGGCACGCCGGCGATCATCCTCGCCAACGGCCAGATGATTCCCGGCTACCAGCCGGCCGACCAGCTGGCGGAAGCTGCCATCAGCGCGCGCTAGGCGCCGTCACGAAGACTTCAAACGGAGCCGCGGAGCGGCACCATACGACATGGGGATAAGGGTGTGAAGCCGGTCAAAGTAGGCATCTGTGGTCTGGGTACCGTGGGCAGCGGGACCTTCAACGTACTCAAGCGCAACGCCGAGGAAATCGCCCGGCGCGCCGGACGCGGTATCGAGGTGGCGCAGATCGCCCAGCGCCGGCCGAACCCCCATTGCGACACCGGCAGCACGCCGATCACCGCCGATGTCCTGGCGGTGGCCGACAATCCCGAGATCGACGTGGTCGTCGAATTGATCGGCGGCTACACCCTGGCCCGCGAGCTGGTGCTGCGCGCCATCGCCAATGGCAAGCACGTGGTCACCGCCAACAAGGCGCTGATCGCCGTGCACGGCAACGAAATCTTCGCCAAGGCGCGCGAGCAGGGCGTGATCGTCGCCTTCGAGGCCTCGGTGGCCGGCGGCATCCCGGTGATCAAGGCGCTGCGCGAGGGCCTGGCGGCCAACCGCATCAACTGGGTGGCCGGCATCATCAACGGCACCGGCAACTTCATCCTCTCCGAGATGCGCGAGAAGGGTCGCACCTTTCCCGATGTCCTGGCCGAAGCCCAGGCGCTGGGCTATGCCGAGGCCGATCCGACCTTCGACGTGGAAGGCATCGATGCCGCCCACAAGCTGACCATCCTGGCCTCCATCGCCTTCGGCATCCCGCTGCAATTCGACAAGGCCTACACCGAGGGCATCACCCGGCTGACCACGGCCGACGTCGGCTACGCCGAGGCGCTGGGCTATCGCATCAAGCACCTGGGCGTGGCGCGCAGCACCGACCAGGGCATCGAGCTGCGGGTGCATCCGACGCTGATCCCGGCCGATCGCCTGATCGCCAACGTCAACGGCGTGATGAACGCGGTGATGGTCAATGGCGATGCCGTCGGCTCGACGCTGTTCTACGGTGCCGGTGCCGGGCGCGAACCCACCGCTTCGGCGGTGGTGGCCGACCTGGTGGACGTGGTCCGCGCCATGACCTCGGATCCGGAGAATCGCGTGCCGCACCTGGCCTTCCAGCCCGATGCGCTGTCCGACCATCCGGTGCTGCCGATCGAGTCCTGCGAGAGCGCCTACTATCTGCGCATCCAGGCCAAGGATCATCCGGGCGTACTGGCCCAGGTGGCGAGCATCCTCTCGGCGCGCGGCATCAACATCGAATCCATCATGCAGAAGGAAGCCGAGGAGCATGACGGCCTGGTGCCCATGATCCTTATCACCCACCGGGTGATCGAGCGCCACATGGTCGAGGCCATCGCCGCCCTGGAAGCCCTGGATGACGTCGTCGGCGACGTCGTCCGCATCCGCGTCGAGCACCTGAACTGAGCAGCCTGGCGGCGCCCGGCGCCGCCGTCTTTCCCGAGGTCGAGTCATGCGTTACATCAGTACCCGCGGCCAGGCGCCCGCGCTGAATTTCGAAGAAGTGCTGCTGGCGGGTCTCGCCAGCGACGGTGGTCTCTACGTCCCGGAGAACCTGCCGCGCTTTTCCCTGGAGGAGATCGCCTCCTGGGCCGGTCTGCCCTACCACGAGCTGGCCTTCCGGGTGATGAAGCCCTTCGTCGCCGGTTCCATCGCCGATGCCGAGTTCAAGGCCATCCTGGAAGAGACCTACGCCGGTTTCGCCCATAGCTCGATCGCGCCGCTGCGCCAGCTGGACGCCAACGAGTGGGTGCTGGAGCTGTTCCACGGTCCGACCCTGGCCTTCAAGGACTTCGCCCTGCAACTCCTGGGTCGCCTGCTCGACCATGTGCTGGCCAAACGTGGCGAACGCGTGGTGATCATGGGCGCCACCTCCGGTGACACCGGCTCGGCGGCCATCGAGGGCTGCAAGCGCTGCGAGAACGTGGACATCTTCATCCTGCATCCGCACCAGCGGGTGTCGGAAGTGCAGCGCCGGCAGATGACCACGCTGCTGGGCGACAACATCCACAACCTCGCCATCGAAGGCAACTTCGACGACTGCCAGGAGATGATCAAGGCCAGCTTCGCCGACCAGGGCTTCCTCAAGGGCACCCCGCTGGTGGCGGTCAATTCGATCAACTGGGCGCGGATCATGGCCCAGATCGTCTACTATTTCCATGCGGCCCTGCAGCTGGGTGCCCCGGCGCGCTCCATCGCCTTCTCGGTGCCCACCGGCAACTTCGGCGACATCTTCGCCGGCTACCTGGCGCGCAACATGGGCCTGCCGGTGAGCCAGCTGGTGGTGGCCACCAACCGCAACGATATCCTGCACCGCTTCATGTCCGGCAACCGCTACGACAAGCAGCAGCTGGAAGCCTCGCTGTCGCCGTCCATGGACATCATGGTCTCGTCCAACTTCGAGCGCCTGCTGTTCGACCTGCACGGTCGCGACGGCGTGGCCCTGGCCGAGCTGATGGCGAACTTCCGCAGCAGCGGCACCCTGTCGGTGGCGGACGACCGCTGGACCGAGGCGCGCAAGCTGTTCGATTCCCTGGCGGTCAGTGACGAGGATACCTGCGCCACCATCGCCGAGGTCTATGCCGCCACCGGCGAGGTACTGGATCCGCACACCGCCATCGGCGTGCGCGCCGCTCGCGAATGCCGCCGCAGCCTGGCCACGCCCATGGTGGTGCTGGGCACCGCCCACCCGGTCAAATTCCCCGAGGCGGTGGAAAAGGCCGGCATCGGCGCCACCCTCAGCCTGCCGACCCACTTGGCCGACCTGCTGCAGCGTGAAGAGCGCTGCACCGTGCTGCCCAACGACCTGGCCGCCGTCCAGGCCTTCGTCAGCCGCCACGGCAAGCGTGGGCAGCCGCTATAGGTTTTAGGCGCTAATCGCGGTCATGGGCCGCTCCTACGGAAAAGCTAAGCACCTGTAGGAGCGGCCACATCGGCGGACCGTCATGGCCGCGATGAGCGGCGTAGGGTGGGTAACGGCGGAGCCTTACCCACCGGTGCCCGAAGCCCGGTGTGGAAACGCTGCGCGATTTTCCGCCCTACGTCTTGGGTAGGTTGGGTTGAGACGGCTGCATCGTCGAAGCCCAACACGGCGGACTCGAATCGCCTTTGTTGGGCTTCGCTGCGCTCAACCCAACCTACCGTCCTACCGTCCCCAAGCCCCGCTGCCTTTTCCGGTACAATGCCCGGCTTTCCCTGCCGGTGACCCGCCCATGGCTCTGCAAGCCACGCCCTACAAAGTCGAACTCAACCTCACCGATCTGGATCGTGGCGTCTACGAGAACCTGCGCCTGACCGTGGCGCGGCATCCCTCCGAGACCGAGGAGCGGCTGGCGGTGCGACTGCTGGCCTATGTGCTCTGGTACAACGAGCAGCTGGCCTTCGGCCGCGGCCTGTCCGACGTCGACGAGCCGGCGCTGTGGGAGAAGAGTCTCGATGGTCGAGTGCTGCACTGGATCGAGGTCGGCCAGCCCGATGCCGAGCGCCTGACCTGGTGCAGCCGCCGCACCGAACGTACCAGCCTGCTGGCCTATGGCAACCTGCGCGTCTGGCAGACCAAGGTGGTGGACGCGGTCAAGACGCTGAAGAACCTGCACATCGCCGCGGTTCCTGCCGAGCCCCTGGCCGAGCTGGCCCGCGACCTGCCGCGCAGCATCGTCTGGCAGGTGATGATCAGCGAAGGCACCCTGTTCGTCACCGACGACCGCGGCCAGCACGAACTGCAGCTGGAATGGCTGCTGGGCGAGCGTTGATGCGCCTGGAGCCTCGCCCGCTACCGGCGGTATTGCCCGACCTGGGTGACCTGCCGCCGCTGCTCACCCGGCTCTATGCCGCCCGCGGCGTGACCCAGCCGGAAGAACTCGACAAGGGCCTGGCGCGGCTGGTGCCCTATCACCAGCTCAAGGGCATCGAGGCGGCGGTGGAGCTGCTGGCCCGCGCCCTGGAAGAGCGTCGGCGTATCCTCATCGTCGGCGACTTCGATGCCGATGGCGCCACGGCCAGTGCCGTGGGCGTGCTGGCCCTGCGGCGCCTGGGCGCGGCCTGGGTCGACTACCTGGTGCCCAATCGCTTCGAATACGGCTACGGGCTGACGCCCGAGATCGTTGCCGTGGCCTTGCAGCGCGAGCCGGAAGTGCTGCTCACCGTCGACAACGGCATTTCCAGCCTGGACGGCGTGGCCGCGGCCAAGGCCGCCGGCTTGCAGGTGGTCATCACCGACCACCACCTGCCCGGCGCCGAATTGCCCGCCGCCGACGCCATCGTCAATCCGAATCAGCCGGCCTGCGCCTTTCCCAGCAAATGCATCGCCGGGGTTGGGGTGATCTTCTATGTGATGCTGGCCCTGCGCAGTCGCCTGCGCGAGAGCGGCTGGTTCACCCGTCAAAGCCTCGCCGAGCCCAATCTGGCCGAGTTGCTCGACCTGGTGGCCCTGGGCAGCGTCGCCGACGTAGTCCCGTTGGACGCCAACAATCGCATCCTGGTGCACCAAGGGTTGATGCGCATCCGCGCCGGCCGGGCACGGCCGGGGCTCAAGGCGCTGCTGGAAGTGGCCGGGCGCCAGCCGGGCAAGGTGGCCTCCAGCGACCTGGGCTTCATCCTCGGCCCGCGCCTCAATGCCGCGGGGCGGCTGGACGACATGTCCATCGGTATCGAGTTGCTGCTCTGCGAGGACGCGGAGTTGGCGCGCGAATATGCCCAGCAACTGGATGACTTCAACAAGGATCGCAAGAGCATCGAGCAGGGCATGCAGCGCGAGGCGCTCAAGCAGCTCAAGGAGTTGCCGGAAGACGACCTGCCCTTCGGCCTCTGCCTGTTCGATCCGGAATGGCACCAGGGCGTGATCGGCATCCTCGCCTCGCGGCTCAAGGAAAAGTATCACCGCCCGGCGCTGGCCTTCGCCGACGACGGCAGCGGCACCGGCATGCTCAAGGGCTCGGCGCGTTCGGTCGCCGGGCTGCACATCCGTGATGCCCTGGACGCCGTGGCGACCCGTCATCCGGGGCTGATCACCAAGTTCGGCGGCCATGCCATGGCGGCCGGCCTCAGTCTGCCCCAGGCGCACTACGAGACCTTCGCCGCGGCCTTCGACGCCGAGGTGCGTCGCCATCTGCAGGCCGACGACCTCAGCGGGCGGCTGCAGACCGACGGCTGCCTCGCCCCGACCGAATTCCAGCTCGGCCTGGCCCAGGCCCTGCGCCAGGCCGGTCCCTGGGGCCAGCAGTTTCCCGAGCCGCTGTTCCACGGCGCCTTCGAGATCCTCTCCCAGCGCCTGCTCAAGGAACGGCATCTGAAGCTGACCCTGCGCAGCGAGCAGGGCGGGCCGGAGCTGGACGGCATCGCCTTCAACATCGACCGTGAGACCTGGCCCGATCCGAACATCCGCTGGGCCGAACTGGCCTATCGGCTGGACGTGAACGAGTTTCGCGGCAACGAGAGCGTGCAATTGCTGGTGGTGCACCTGGCACCGCGCTAGACAGCGGCGAGCGGTACCCGGGCGGGTGGCGCTCGGCGGCTTTTCCACCGAGTCCCGTCGGATCGGCGATCTATTCTGGTTGGGAGCACTCCAATGCCGTGCATCCCGATTCAGACGAGGTCCGCCATGAGTCTCCTGTTCCAGCCGCTGACCCTGCGTCAGCTGACCCTGCCCAACCGGGTGGTGGTCTCCCCGATGTGCCAGTACTCCAGCGAAGACGGCTTCGCCAATGACTGGCACCTGGTCCACCTCGGCAGTCGCGCCGTGGGTGGTGCCGGCCTGGTGATCTTCGAGGCCACCGCGGTCACCCCCGACGGGCGCATTACGCCCCAGGACCTGGGCCTGTGGAAGGACGAGCAGATCGAGCCGCTGCGGCGCATCACCCAGTTCATCGAGGGCCAAGGTAGTGTCGCCGGCATCCAGCTGGCCCACGCTGGGCGCAAGGCCAGTACCTGGCAGCCCTGGGCCGGCAAGCATGGCAGCGTGCCCATCGCCGAGGGCGGCTGGGTCCCGGTGGCACCATCGGCCATCGCCTTCGACCCCCAGCACACCCGACCCACGGCCGTTGATCGCGATGACATCGCCAGCCTTCGCCGGGCCTTCGTGGACACCGCCGAGCGCGCCCTGGCGGCGGGTTTCAAGGTGGCCGAGATCCATGCCGCCCACGGCTATCTGCTGCACCAGTTCCTCTCGCCGCTCTCCAATCGCCGCGAAGACGACTACGGCGGCAACTTCGAGAATCGCATTCGCCTGCTGCTGGAGGTCACTGCCGACGTACGCGCGGTCTGGCCGGAGGAGCTGCCGCTGTTCGTGCGGGTCTCGGCCACCGATTGGGTGGAGGACGGCTGGGACGTCGATGAGACGGTGGAGCTGGCCCGTCGACTGAAGACCCTGGGCGTCGACCTGATCGATGTCTCCTCCGGTGGCACCGCGGCCCAGGCCGACATTCCCACCGGACCCGGCTACCAGACCCAGTTCGCCGAGCGGGTGCGCAAGGAAGCCGAGATTCCCAGTGGCGCGGTGGGCATGATCACCGATGCGGCCCAGGCCGAGCATGTGCTACGCACCGGCCAGGCCGACCTGGTGCTGCTGGCGCGGGAACTGCTGCGCGATCCCTACTGGCCGCTCAATGCCGCCGAAGCCCTGCGTGAGAAGGTCTCCTGGCCACCGCAGTACGTGCGCGCCGCTCACCGGGATACGCCACTGCGCAAGCCGTTCGGGATGGAATAGGGCGAAACGGAGCCATCCGTCCGGATGGCTCCCGTCGTCAGGGCTTGGCCGGCCGCAGCAGCGCTTCCAGGGCGTCGCTGTCGTAGTAGTCGCCCAGGTACCAGATGCGGCCATCGCGGATCTTCATGATGCTGGCGCCGCGGATCTTCACCGGTTGCTTGCCGGTGGTGGTGACGCGGTTGCCGGTCAGCTCCCATTCGAAGGCGATGCTGCGCGGGCCGATGACCGGCTTGTGCACCATCTTCACCTGGAGGTCGGGCACGGCCTTGAGGGTGACCTTGACGATCTTGTCGCGGGCCTGGTTGCGACTGGTCTCGGTGGTGGCCGCACCACTGTCGAAGTACTGCACCTTGGGGTCGAGCAGGGCACTGGCCGCCTCGGCGTCGTGATCGTTCCAGGCATCGAGATAACGATTGGCGATGAGGTGAGCGTCCTCGGCGGCGGCCTGGGCCTGGCCGGCGGTGAGGGCGAGCGAAAGCGCGAACAGCACAGCCAGACGCGAACGCATGGGGTGTCTCCGGCAACTACAGGGGAAGGCGCAAGAGTAGCGCTGCGGCCAGGCCGCGGTCAGAAATATTTTGTATCGGCTGCGACGCATCGCCCGCTCGACTGCAACATCCGGTAAGCAGCGACGGGGAGCCAGACGACGCTGTGGGCGGTCTCAACAGGTTGAATCCAAATCCCCTGTGGAGGTTGCCCATGAACACCCGCGGTCTGCTCGATCAATTGCTCAAGGCCGGCCAGCAAGCCTTGGCCAACAAGACCGGTCAGTCGACCATGCGACCAGGCGCTGGCAGCGCTCCCGCCGGCAAGGATGGTCTCGGCAGCCTGCTGTCGGGCCTGGGCAACAGCGGCCTGGCCGCCGGCGCCCTGACCGCACTGCTGGGCAGCAAGCGTGGCCGCAGCCTGGGCGGCAAGGCCGTCGGCTATGGTGGTCTGGCGGCGCTCGGCATGGTGGCCTACAAGGCCTATCAATCCTGGCAGGCCAGCCAGGCACAGGGCGCGCAAACGGTCGAGCCGCGCACGGTGGACCGGGTCCCCGAGCACGAGGCCGAGACCCATGGTCGCGCGGTCCTCATCGCCCTGATCGCGGCGGCCAAGGCCGATGGTCATGTGGATGCCCAGGAGCGCCAGGCCATCGAGGCCGAGATGGCCAAGCTGGACAACGACCCCGAGCTGCGCAGCTGGCTGCAGCGCGAGCTGGAGCAGCCACTGGACCCGGCCAAGGTCGCTACTGCTGCCGAAACCCCGGAAATCGCGGCCGAGATGTACCTGGCCAGCCTGCTGCTGATCGACGATCAGCAATACATGGAGAAGGCCTACCTGGACGAACTGGCGCGCCAGTTGCGCCTGGAGCCCGGTCTGCGTGCCGAACTGGAACGCCAGGCCGCGACGGTCTGACGACTAGCCGTTCAGCGGTTCTTCACTGAGGACTTCTTCACCCAGGAGCAGGGTCCGCTCCGCCGCGCAGAGCTGTAGCAGGAAGTCCCAGACCACGCGCAGGCGGGCGGAGCGGTGCAACTCGCGGTGGGTCGAGATCCAGTACTCGCGGGTGAAGGACCTTTCCGGCAGCACGCATTCCAGCGGGCTGCCGGCGTCCACCAGGTAGCAGGGCAGCACCGCCAGGCCGAGACCGGCGCGGGCCGCTTCCCGCTGGGCGATGACGCTGGTGCTGCGAAAGACCAGGCGGGGTTCCGGGCAGAGGCCCTGGATGAATTGCAGCTCGCGGCAGAACAGCAGGTCGTCGACATAGCCGATGAAGGTCTGTTCGCCCAGGTCGGCTCCGGCATCCAGCGGTGGGGCTCGATCCAGATAGGCGCGACTGGCATAGAACCTCAGCCGATAGGGCGTCAGCCGCCGGCCGATCAGGCCCTCGGCAGTAGGGCGCTCCAGGGTGATGGCGATGTCCGCCTCGCGGTTGGTGACGCTGACGAAGCGCGGCACCGAGACCAGTTCCACCTCCAGCCCCGGATAATCCCGCAGCAGTCCACCCAGGCGTCGCGCCAGGAAGCCGGTGCCCAGCCCCTCGGTCACCCCGACCCGTACCTGGCCCAGGGGGTTGAGTCTCTGGGTCACGGCTTCCTGGGCCAGCAGGGCGGCATCTTCCATCGCCTGGGCATGGGCAAGCAGCGCCTGGCCGGCCGGGGTGAGCTGATAGCCGCTGGCCTGTTGTACCAGCAGTTGGCTGCCCAGGGCGCGCTCCAGGGCCTCCAGGTGCCGGGCGACGGTGGCATGGCTGACGCCCAGGCTGCGTGCGGCGGTCAACAGTCGGCCGTGGCGCTGCACCTCCAGGAAAACGCGCAGATCGTTCCAGTCGAACACGCCGCTGCCTCTCTTGTTCTGGTCTAGCCTGCCGCTTTTGAGGCGCTGTGCAGAAATGCACAGCCGTTGCCCGTTTTCTGCAACTGCTGTTCGCGGATGACGCCACTAGGATAGGAGCCACAACAACAAAACACGAGGGAACGTCATGCCCCGTCCTGCCGCGGACTATGACTTCATCATCGTCGGCGCCGGTCCGGCCGGCTGCCTGCTGGCCAATCGACTCTCCGCCGATCCGACCCACCGCGTGCTCCTGCTGGAAGCCGGCGGGCGCGACAATCATCCCTGGATCCATATCCCGGTCGGCTACCTGTTCTGCATCGGGAATCCACGCACCGACTGGTGCTTCAAGACCGAGGTGGAAGCCGGCCTGGGCGGTCGGGCGCTCAACTATCCGCGTGGCCGGGTGCTGGGCGGCTGCTCCTCCATCAACGGCATGATCTACATGCGCGGCCAGGCGCGGGACTACGATGGCTGGGCCGCCGCCGGCAATCCCGGCTGGGCCTGGCAGGACGTGCTGCCGCTGTTCAAGGCAATGGAGGATCACTGTGACGGCGCCTCGGCCTTTCATGGCGCCGGCGGCGAATGGCGCGTGGAGCGCCAGCGCCTGCATTGGATGCTGCTCGACGCCTTTCGCGCCGCTGCTGGCGAAACCGGCATCGCGCCGGTGGAGGACTTCAATACCGGTGACAACGAAGGCTGCGGCTACTTCCAGGTCAACCAGCGCAACGGTGTGCGCTGGAATGCGGCCAAGGCCTTTCTCCGGCCGATCCGCCAGCGCGCCAATCTGGAGGTGCTGACCGGCGTCCAGGTGGAGCGGGTGCTGCTGGAGGAGGGCAGGGCGCGGGCGGTACTGGCGCGGCTGCCGGGCCAGGCCGCAGCCCAGCGCCTGGCCGCACGGCGCGAGATCGTGCTCTGTGCCGGAGCCATCGGCTCGCCGACCCTGTTGCAGCGCTCCGGCATCGGGTCGCGGGCGCTGCTCGAAGGGCTGGGCATCGGCGTCCAGCATCGGCTGGAAGGCGTGGGCGGCAATCTGCAGGATCACCTGCAACTGCGGCTGATCTATCGGGTGCATGGGGTACCCACCCTCAATGCGCTGGCCGGCAGCCTCTGGGGCAAGCTGGGCATGGGCCTGGAGTACCTCTGGAAGCGCAGTGGCCCCCTGGCCATGGCGCCGAGTCAGTTGGGCGCCTTCGCCCGCTCCGATCCGGGCCAGCCCTCGGCCAATCTGCAGTATCACGTGCAGCCGCTGTCGCTGGAGCGCTTCGGCGAGCCCCTGCACGGCTTTCCCGCCTTCACCGCCTCAGTGTGCAACCTGCGCCCGGCCAGTCGCGGCCAGGTGGCCATTCGTAGCGCCGATGCCCAGGCGGCGCCCTTGATCCAGCCGCGCTACCTGAGCGCGGAGGAAGACCTCAAGGTAGCCGCCGACGCCATCCGCCTGACCCGGCGCATCGTCGCGGCGCCCGCCTTGGCTGCCTACCGGCCCGAGGAATACCTGCCGGGCCCGGCCTACCAGAGCGAAGAGGAATTGCAGCAGGCCGCTGGCGCCATAGGCACCACCATCTTCCATCCCTCCGGCACCTGCCGCATGGGGCAGGGCGCGGATGCCGTGGTGGACGCCCGCCTGCGGGTGCATGGCATTCCCGGCCTGCGGGTCGCCGACGCCTCCATCATGCCAACCCTGGTCTCCGGCAACAGCTGTTCGCCGACCCTGATGATCGCCGAACAGGCGGCCCGCTTCATGCTGGCCGAGGCGCGGGAGCAGGGAATCATCGAGTTGCCCGCGGCGGTTGCCCGGCCGGATCGGGTCTCGGCCGCCTAGTGTTACCGACGGCGGGGCTCCCGCCGTTTCCACCGTAGTAGCTGTCGCCCATAACAACAATCAGCCCGGCGCTCCCGGGCCAGGAGAACGTGCGATGTCAGACTATGCCCAACCCCGGGTACAACCTACCGCGGTCGTCAGTCGCCGCGAAGAACGCAAGGTGATCTTCGCCTCGTCCCTGGGGACCGTCTTCGAGTGGTACGACTTCTTTCTCTACGGCGCCCTGGCGGCGGTGATCAGCAAGCAATTCTTCGCCGGGGTCAACGACACCACCGCCTTCATCTTCGCCCTGCTGGCCTTCGCCGCCGGCTTCGTGGTGCGACCCTTCGGCGCCCTGGTGTTCGGCCGGCTGGGCGACCTGGTCGGGCGCAAGTACACCTTCCTCGCCACCATCATCCTCATGGGCATCGCCACCTTCGGCGTCGGCCTGCTGCCCACCTACGCCAGCATCGGCGTAGCCGCGCCCATCATCCTGGTGGTGCTGCGCCTGCTGCAGGGGCTGGCGCTGGGCGGTGAATACGGGGGCGCCGCCACCTACATCGCCGAGCACGCACCGCCCGGCAAGCGCGGTGCCCATACCAGCTGGCTGCAATCCACGGCCACCCTGGGCCTCTTGCTGTCGCTGGTGGTGATCCTGGTCTGCCGCTATCTGACCGGCGATCAGTTCGAGGTCTGGGGCTGGCGCCTGCCGTTCCTGCTGTCGATCTTCCTACTGGCCATCTCCACCTGGATTCGGATGTCCATGCACGAATCCCCAGCCTTCCTGCGCATGAAGGCCGAGGGCAAGCAGAGCAAGGCGCCGATCCGCGATTCCTTCACCCACTGGAGCAACCTCAAGGTGGTGCTGATCGCCCTGTTCAGCATCAACGGCGGCCAGGCGGTGACCTTCTACCTGGCGCAGTTCTACGTGATGTTCTTCCTCACCCAGACGCTCAAGCTGGATCCGGTGCTGGCCAATAACCTGCTCATCGTCAGCGTCATCCTCGGTGCGCCCTTCTTCGTCATCGCCGGCTGGCTGTCGGACAAGGTCGGCCGCAAGCCGATCCTGATGCTCGGCCTGCTGCTGGCCACGGTGCTCTACTTCCCGCTGTTCAAGGCCCTGACCCACTACGCCAATCCGCAGATCTACCAGGCCAGCCAGCGAGCGCCCATCGTGGTGACCGCCGATCCGGCCACCTGCACCTTCCAGTTCGATCCGGTAGGCAAGGCGCGTTTCGACAGCCCCTGCGACCGGGTCAAGACGCTGCTGGCCAAGAGCGGTCTGCCCTACCGCAGCGTCGCCTCCGCGCCGGGCGATGCCGTGCAGGTCAGCGTCGGGGATAGGCTCATCGTTGGCTACGACGAGCCGGCCCTGCGCGCCGCCGTACAGGCCGCCGGCTATCCGGCCAAGGCCGATGCCGCCCAGGTCAACAAGCCCATGGTGGTGGCGGTGATCTTCGCCCTGATCCTCATCGCCACCCTCTGCTATGGACCGCTGGCAGCGCTGATGGTGGAGCTGTTTCCCACGCGCATCCGCTACACCTCGATGTCGCTGCCGTACCACATCGGCAATGGCTGGTTCGGCGGCTTCCTGCCCACGGTGTCCTTCGCCCTGGTGGTCTATACCGGCGACATCTTCTACGGCCTCTGGTATCCGGTGCTGGTGACCGGGATCAGCCTGGTGGTGGGGCTGCTCTGCCTGCCGGAGACCCGCCACCGCGACCTCGACGCCGATTGAGGCAAAGAGCGGCAGCACGGGCCGTCGCACTCTGAGTTTCGCCGCCGATTGGGTTATACTCGCGAGCTTTTCCACAGCTTTTCTCGCGAGTGTTTCCCCCATGGAAATCAACCCGATCGTCACCAGCATCAAGGACCTCTCCAGCCGTACCCAGACCATTCGGGGGTATCTTTGACTACGATCTGAAAAAGGATCGCCTGGTCGAAGTCGAGCGCGAGCTCGAGGACCCCAATGTCTGGAACAAGCCCGAGTACGCCCAGAACCTCGGTCGTGAGCGCGCCCAGCTGGCCCAGGTGGTCGGTACCCTGGACGAGCTGAGCGGCGGTCTGGCCGATGCCAGCGACCTGCTGGAGATGGCCGCCGAAGAGGAAGACCAGGGTGCGGTCGATGACGTGGCGGCCGAGGTCGAGCGCCTGCGCGGTATCCTCGAGAAGCTGGAATTCCGCCGCATGTTCAGCGGCGAGATGGACCCCAACAACTGCTACCTGGACATCCAGGCCGGCTCCGGCGGCACCGAGGCCCAGGACTGGGCCAACATGCTGCTGCGCATGTACCTGCGCTGGGCCGACCAGCATGGCTTCAGCGCCGAGATCGTCGAACTTTCCGAAGGCGAGGTCGCCGGCATCAAGGGTGCCACGGTGCACATCAAGGGCGAATACGCCTTCGGCTGGCTGCGTACCGAGATCGGTGTGCACCGCCTGGTGCGCAAGAGTCCCTTCGACTCGGGCAACCGGCGCCACACCTCCTTCACCGCGGTGTTCGTCTCGCCCGAGATCGACGACAACATCGAGATCGAGATCAATCCGTCCGACCTGCGCGTCGACACCTACCGCTCCTCCGGCGCCGGTGGCCAGCACGTGAACACCACCGACTCCGCGGTGCGGATCACCCACGTGCCCACCAACACCGTGGTGGCCTGCCAGAACGAGCGCTCCCAGCACGCCAACCGGGACACCGCCATGAAGATGCTGCGGGCCAAGTTGTACGAGCTGGAGATGCAGAAGCGCAACGCCGCCTCCCAGGCGTTGGAAGACTCCAAGTCCGATATCGGCTGGGGCCACCAGATCCGCTCCTACGTCCTCGACGCCTCGCGGATCAAGGATCTGCGTACCGGCGTGGAGCGCAGCGATTGCGACAAGGTGCTCGACGGCGATCTGGACGAATACCTCGAAGCCAGCCTCAAGCAGGGCATCTAACCAACTTATCTCTGTAGGAGCGGCCCATGGCCGCGATGGCCGCGACTCCCCCAGGCTGCGATGCCTGGATCGCGGTCATGGACCGCTCCTACAACCAGCACTCCCCAGGTAAACAGCAGACATGAGCGAACAACCCCTAGACCCCCAAGCCCAGGAACAGGAAGACAACAAGCTGATCGCCCAGCGCAAGGAAAAGCTCTCCGCGCTCCGCGACCAGCAGGCCATTCCCTTCCCCAACGACTTCCGTCGCGACAGCCTGGCCGGTGAGCTGCAGAAGCAGTACGCCGACAAGACCAAGGAAGAGCTGGAGGCCGCGGGCATCAAGGTCAAGGTGGCCGGCCGCATCATGCTCAACCGCGGCGCCTTCATGGTGCTGCAGGACACCAGCGGGCGCATCCAGGTCTACGTCGACCGCAAGACCCTGCCGGCCGAGACGCTGGAAGCGGTCAAGACCTGGGACCTGGGCGACATCATCGCCACCGAGGGCACCCTGGCCCGCTCCGGCAAGGGCGATCTCTACGTCAACATGAGCGACGTGCGCCTGCTGACCAAGTCGCTGCGTCCGCTGCCCGACAAGCACCACGGCCTGACCGACACCGAGCTGCGCTATCGCCAGCGCTACGTCGACCTGATCGTCAACGAAGAAGTCCGCCAGACCTTCCGCGTGCGCTCCCAGGTCATCGCCCACATCCGCCGCTTCCTCATGGAGCGCGGTTTCCTCGAAGTGGAAACCCCCATGCTGCAGACCATCCCCGGCGGCGCGGCGGCCAAGCCCTTCGAGACCCACCACAACGCCCTGGACATGGCCATGTTCCTGCGCATCGCGCCGGAGCTGTACCTCAAGCGCCTGGTAGTGGGTGGCTTCGAGAAAGTCTTCGAGATCAACCGCAACTTCCGTAACGAAGGCGTCTCGACCCGGCACAACCCTGAGTTCACCATGCTCGAGTTCTACCAGGCCTACGCCGACTACGAAGACAACATGGACCTCACCGAGGAGCTGTTCCGCGAGCTGGCCCAGGCCGTGCTCGGCAGCACCGACGTGCCCTATGGCGACAAGGTCTTCCACTTCGGCGAGCCCTTCGTTCGCCTGTCGGTGTACGACTCCATCCTCAAGTACAACCCGGACATCACCGCGGAAGACCTGGGCGACGTCGAGAAGGCCCGCGCCATCGCCAAGAAGGCCGGTGCCAAGGTGCTCGGCCACGAAGGCCTGGGCAAGCTGCAGGTGATGATTTTCGAGGAGCTGGTGGAGAGCAAGCTGGAGCAGCCGCACTTCATCACCGAGTACCCCTTCGAGGTCTCGCCGCTGGCACGCCGCAACGACCAGAATCCCAACGTCACCGACCGCTTCGAGCTGTTCATCGGTGGCCGCGAGATCGCCAACGCCTACTCCGAGCTCAACGACGCCGAAGACCAGGCCGAGCGCTTCATGCTGCAGGTCCAGGAAAAGGACGCCGGTGACGACGAGGCCATGCACTACGACGCCGACTTCATCAACGCCCTGGAATACGGCATGCCGCCCACCGCCGGCGAAGGCATCGGCATCGACCGCCTGGTGATGCTGCTGACCAACTCGCCATCGATCCGCGACGTCATCCTCTTCCCGCACATGCGTCCGCAATAAGAGTGGCGCCCCGCTCGGGGGCGTCTCTCCGGCTCCTGTCGACTCGGGCTCTGTCATCAAAGGTTCATTGGGACCTGCTAACAGAGCCCTGATGTCGTGTTTCTCCCGCAGGTAGCCATGACCAACACCCTGATTCCCCTGCATCCGGCCGCCGAACGGCTGGGGCTGCTCTATGCCTATCACTTCACCTCCGGGCAGCCCGGCCGCGCCCTGACCATGGCACCGGAAGATCCCTGGGAGGCGGAAGAGGGCGGTTTTCGCTGGTTGCACTTCAACCTGGCCCACGCCGCCGCCGAACGCTGGATGCGCGAGCACCTAGGCCTCCCCGAGGAATTCTTCGAATCCCTGCACGCCGGTTCCCACTCGACCCGCCTGGAGCCGGCCGACGACACCCTGCTCGGGGTGGTGAACGACGTGACCCTCGCCTATGGCCAGGTCTCGGTGGACGTCGCCACGCTCTGGGCCTGCGCCCGGCCGGGGTTGCTGGTGACCGCCCGTGCCCAGCCGCTGCGTTCGGTGGATCGCCTGCGCCATGCGGTGCGCCGCGGCGAGGGCTTCGGCTCGACCCTGGAATTGCTGGTGCACCTGCTGCGCGACCAGGCCGATGTGCTCACCGGCATCATCCGCGACACCACGGTCAAGGTGGACGCCATCGAGGATCGCCTGCTGTCCCAGCGGCTGGCCGCCAGCCGCGCCGAGCTGGGCAGCCTGAGACGCGCCCTGGTGCGGCTACAGCGGCTGCTGGCCCTGGAACCGGGCTCCCTGCTGCGGCTCCTGAACCGGCCACCGGCCTGGCTGCGTCGCGACGACATCCAGACCCTGCGCGAGGCCACCGAGGAATTCGACCGGGTGCTGGACGACCTGGCGGCCCTGGTGGAACGGCTCAAGCTCTTGCAGGAAGAGATCGCCGCCGCCTCCGCCGAACAGACCAACCGCACCCTGTTCACCCTGACCCTGGTCACGGTGCTGGCGCTGCCGATCAACATCATCGCCGGCTTCTTCGGCATGAACGTCGGCGGCATCCCGCTGGCCAGTTCGCCCCATGGCTTCTGGATCCTGGTGGCGCTGGTGGCCACCTTCACGGTACTGGCCGGCAGCTGGGCGTTCCGCAAGCGCGGCGACTGAGCGGCTGTGTGCAACCCCCTGGGGTCCGTCGCGGTCTCTAGAGGAATCGCTGCTGGAGACCGCAATGGACTTCAAGGACTACTACGAGGTACTCGGCGTCGCCCCCGACGTCGACGACAAGACGCTCAAGACCGCCTATCGCAAACTGGCACGCAAGTACCACCCCGATGTGAGCAAGGAGGCCGACGCCGAGGCTCGCTTTAAGGAGGTGGCCGAGGCCTATGACGTCCTGCGCGATCCGCACAAGCGCGCCGAGTACGACCAGGTGCGCCTCTACCAGCAGCAGGGCGAGCGCTTCCAGGTGCCGCCGGACTGGCAGCCGGGCTCGGGCGATGATTACAGCGATCCCCATGCCGGCTTCGGCGCGGACTATTCCGACTTCTTCGAATCCCTGTTCGGCGCTGCCGGGCGCTCGCAGCAGGGCGGCTTCGCCCGCCGCGGGCGCGACGTCGAGCTGGAATTGCCGCTGTTCCTCGAAGAGAGCCAGGCGGGCAGCACCAAGCCGCTGAGCTTCAGCCTGCCGCAGCGTGACGAGCTGGGCCGGCGGGTCGGCGAGACCACCAAGACCCTCAACGTCAAGATTCCCGCCGGCAGTACCGACGGTGAACGCATCCGCCTCAAGGGCCAGGGCGAGCCGGGCGTCGGTGGCGCGGAGGCGGGGGATCTCTATCTGGTCATCCGCCTGGTGCCGCACCCCCTGTTCGACGTGGATGGCCAGGACCTGGTGGTCACCGTGCCGCTCGCACCCTGGGAAGCGGCCCTGGGTGCCAAGGTGCAGGTGCCGACGCTGGATGGACAGATCATGCTCAGTATCCCGCCCGGCAGCCAGAACGGTGCGCGGTTGCGGGTGCGCGGCAAGGGCCTGGCCGGCAAGGCGGGGCAGGGCGATCTGCATGCCCTGCTCAAGGTGGTGATGCCGCCCAGGGGCGATGAAGAAACCCAGGCGCTGTGGCGCCAACTGGCCGAGCGGGCGGCCTTCGATCCCCGCCGCGACTGGAGGAAAGTCCGATGAGCAGTCTGATCGTCCTGCAGGAATTCTGCGTGCTCTGCGAGGTGAGCGAGCCGGTGGTGGTGGAGATCGTCGAGCACGGCATCCTGGCGCCCCAGCGAGGCAAGCGCCCGGCCGAATGGCACTTCGACCCCGGCGCCCTGCACCGCGCCCGCCGCGCGGTGCGCCTGCGCCAGGAGCTGGAACTGGATTGGGCCGCCACCGCCCTGGCCCTGCAACTGCTGGATGAGGTGGAAGAACTGCGCCGCGAAAACCAGCGGCTGCGCCAGCGCCTGGCGCGCTTCGCTGGCGAGTTGCGAGACGTGGGCGCCGATTCGTAGGGTGGAAAACCGCGCAGCGTTTTCCACGCGCCTTGCTTCGCAGGACAGTGGAAAAGGCTGCGCCGTTTTCCACGCTACGGGCTGCAATATGTTGGGCTTCGCTGCGCTCAACCCAACCTACGGGACGTCCATCTGCATCGGATATCCCCCTCTCCCTCTGGGAGAGGGTTGGGGTGAGGAAGCCAGGTAGCGCCGGTAATGGCTGCGATGTTGTAGGGTGGAAAACCGCGCAGCGTTTTCCCCGCGCGTCGCACATCCGCAGAACAGTGGAAAAGGCTGCGCCGTTTTCCACGCTACGGGCTGCAATATGTTGGGCTTCGCTGCGCTCAACCCAACCTATGGAAGGTCCATCTGCATCGGATATCCCCCTCTCCCTCCGGGAGAGGGTTGGGGTGAGGGAAGCCAGGTAGCGCCGGTAATGGCCGCGATGTTGTAGGGTGGAAAACCGCGTAGCGTTTTCCACGCGCGTCGCACATTTGCAGGGAAGTGGAAAAGGCTGCGCCGTTTTCCACGCTACGGGCTGCAATAGGTTGGGCTTCGCTGCGCTCAACCCAACCTACGGAACGTCCATCTGCATCGGATATCCCCCTCTCCCTCCGAGAGAGGGTTGGGGTGAGGGAAGCCAGGTAGCGCCGGTAATGGCCGCGATGTTGTAGGGTGGAAAACCGCGCATCGTTTTCCATGCGCCTTGCCCATACGCAGGACAGTGGAAAAGGCTGTGCCGTTTTCCACGCTACACCAGGAGTCACACAGCCATGCCCAGCCATATCCTCGACCATCGCATCCTCGGCGAATCCCTGCAGGCGGTGGAAATCGGCCTCGATCCCGGCGAGACGGTGATCGCCGAGGCCGGCGCCATGACCTACATGGAAGCCGACATCGACTTCACCGCGCGCATGGGCGATGGCTCTGCCGGCCTGCTCGGTAAGCTCTGGGGCGCCGGCAAGCGGATGCTCGGCGGCGAGTCGCTGTTCATGACCCATTTCACCAACGAAGGGCGCGAGAAGCGCCACGTCGCCTTCGCCGCGCCCTATCCCGGACAGGTGGTGCCCCTGGACCTGGCGGCCCTGGGCGGCACCCTGTTCTGCCAGCGCGATTCCTTTCTCTGCGCGGCCAAGGGCACCCGTATCGGCGTGGCCTTCACCCGCCGCCTGGGCGCCGGTTTCTTCGGCGGCGAGGGCTTCATCCTGCAACGGCTGGAAGGCGATGGCATGGCCTTCGTGCATGCCGGCGGCACGGTGATCCGCAAGGAACTCAAGGGCGAGACCCTGCGCCTGGATACCGGTTGCCTGGTGGGCTTCACCAGCGGCATCGACTACAACATCAAGCTGGCCGGTGGCCTGCGCAGCATGCTGTTCGGTGGCGAGGGCCTGGTGCTGGCCACCTTGAGTGGCCATGGCACCGTGTGGATCCAGACGCTGCCCTTTTCCCGGCTAGCCGGCCGGGTCCAGGCCGCGGCCGGCGGCGGCATCGGTGAGCGCCGCGCCGGCGGTGACTAGGCTCGCTGCAAGGCGTTCTGCGGTGCCATGCGCTCCAGCCAGTCGCGCCAGCGTACCCGGCTGTCGTGGACCAGCCAGCCGTCCTGGCGGGCGAAGCTTTCCGACAGCCAGAGGCCACGGGTCGAGACCGGAATCCGCTGTCCGGCGGAGAGGGTATAGAGTTCGCCAGTCGGCTTGCCATCGTTGAGACCGACCAGATAGAGATCGGGGCGCTGCCGGTCCAGCCGCGCCAGCAACTGGCCGTCCTCGATCTTCTCGTCGACATGGAACAGGCTCGGCGTCTTGCACTCCCTGGGCAATTCCAGCAGCAGGTCGTAGACCAGCTGCAGCGAGGCGGTGGGGGTGTGCACATAGGCACGCGGACGCTCCAGCAGCGCCAGGCTGCCGCAGCGGACCGGTCGCGCCGCGCCCGAGCGCGGGGTGAGGCGAAAGGCCACGTCCTCGCGATAGGGCAAGGCGGGGGCGTAGGGCGTCGGCAACCAGGTGTCGGCGAAGCGCCCGCCCAGCCAGCCACGCGGCGTCTCGATCAGGCATTCCTCGGCCACCTCCTGCACGGCGGTGAGCAGCGGCAGCGCCAGCTCGTGGGCGGGGATGTAGCCGGAAATCAGCTTGAGCACCACGTCGCCGCGATCGGGCCGACGCTGGCGTACCAGCAGCCAGTGGTCCTGGCCCTGCCAGTTCAGCGTCAGCCGCACGGAGACCCCCAGGTTGGCCAGCTTGACGCTGAAGTGTTGGGCATCGGCGAGCTTGATGGGCTGGCGGCGTTGCAACATCTCGGCAAAATTCAGCGGCTGGCCGAGGGCCTGGTAGGTGAGGCCATCCGGGTTGGCCTCGACCGATAGCGGCAGGGTCTTGAACGCCTTGGGATTGTGGCGGGCGATGAGCTGGGGCATGGCCGACTCCTGTTGTAATGTGCCGCGGACGCGCCGTCCCGGGCGACCGGGCAGGGCGTCCAGCGGACGAAGGCAAGGGTTCAGCGAAACGCTCTGGATCAGGGCCGAGCGGTGATCACTTCGGCCAGGGTACGGACATTATGTGACAGGTGCAGGGGATCGATAGTGCCGACTATCGCGCCGCTCACCCCGGGTTCACCGAACACCCGGGCGAAGCTGGCCCGCACCGGGTCCTGACCGGCGCCCAGCACGGCATGACCGCTGGCCAGCGCCTTCTTGATCAGGATGCCCTTGCCCAGGGTCGCGGCGGCCTGGATCACCGGGATCTCGGCGTCTTCGTTGAGATTGAAGGTGACCATGGCGCAATCGCCGGTCTCCAGGGCCTTGAGGCCACCGGCCACGGTCTTGCCGGAAAAGCCGAAGGCGCGGATCAGCCCCTCGCGCTTGAGGTCGGCGAGGGTCTCGTAGCAGCCGCTGCTTTCGAGAATGGCCAAGTCGTTGCCATCGGAATGCACCAGCACCAGGTCCAGCCAGTCGGTCTCCAGCCGGCGCAGGCTGCGTTCCACCGAGCGGCGGGTATGGGCCGGGCTGAAATCGAAGCTGGACAGGCCGTCGTCGAATTCCTCGCCCACCTTGCTGGCGATCACCCAGTGCTGGCGCTGGCCGCGCAGCAGCGGCCCCAGGCGCTCCTCGCTGCGGCCATAGGCCGGCGCGGTATCCAGCAGGTTGATACCCAGTTCGCGGGCCAGGCTGAGCAGGTCGGCGGCGGCGCGGTCGTCAGGGATGGTGAAGCCGCTGGGATATTTCACGCCCTGGTCACGCCCGAACTTGACCGTGCCCAGGCCCAGCGGGGAGATCTCGAGACCCGTGCTACCCAGGGGGCGGTGCAGGCCGTGCAGGGTACGCAGGCTCATGGCAGCAGCTCCTCCCAGAAGGGCGCGGCCACCGGCGGTTGCGGATGGGCAGGCAGGGCGGGGTGCTGCCCCGGCGCGATGCCATCGCGGTCGAGATTGGCCAGGACGCGGTCGGCCAGGTCCGGTGACAAGGCCAGCTTGGTCGGCCAGCCCACCAGCAGACGGCCTTCCTCGGCAAGGAAGGCGTTGTCCGGGCGCACCAGGCCGGATTGTGCCGGCTCGGCACGATCGACGCGCAGGGTCGCCCACTGGGCGCCGCTGAAATCGACCCAGGGCAGCAGGCGCTGCAACTCTTCCCGTGCCGCGGCGATCTGCTCGGCGGGCTCGCGGGCCACGCCCTCGGCTTCGGCCAGGTCGCCGCCCAGGTACCACAGCCACTGGCCGTCGGCGGTGGGGTGGCTGGTGATGGTCACCCGCGGCTTGGGGCCGCCGCCCAGGCAGTGGGCATAGAGGGGTTTGAGCATGGGGCCCTTGACCACCACCATGTGCAACGGCCGGCGTTGCATGGCCGGCTGTTCGAGACCCAGGGCCCTGAGCAGATCGGCCATGCCGGCACCGGCGGTGAGCACGATGCGGCGGGCGCGGATGGCCTGCCCATCCACCACCAGGCCAGTCAGCTCGCCGTCTTCACGCAGCGGTTGCAGGTCCCGCGCGGCCAGCAGGCTGTCGCCGGCCAGCTCGGCCAGGCGGGCGACCAGGCTGGGTACGTCCAGCACCAGTTCGGCCAGGCGATAGACCTTGCCCTTGAAGGCCCGATCGCGCAGGGCCGGGGGCAGTTCGTCGCCCTTGACCGCATCCACCCGGCCGCGTACCGCCTTGCTGGCGAAGAAGCTGGTGAGGTTGCCGGCCAGGCTGCCGGGCGACCAGAGATAGTGGGCTTCGGAGAGCAGGCGCACGCCGAAGAGGTCCAGCTCGCCGCTGCCGGCCAGGCTCTCGCGCCAGCGCCGCGGCATGTCGGCGATGGCTTCGGAGGCACCGGTGAGCATGCCGGTCAGGGCGTACTTGGTGCCGCCATGGATGATGCCCTGGGACTTGCCGCTCTGGCCGCCGCCCAGGGCGCCGGTCTCCACCAGCACGGTGGCGTAGCCGGCGCGCCGGAGGCGGGCGTTGAGCCAGAGGCCGGCGACGCCGCCGCCGACGATGAGGAGATCGGTGGACCAGGGTTGGGACATGAACGGCCTGCTCGGGTAATCAGCAAAGGGACGATTTTACACGCTCCTTGCAACCGCTGGTCTCAATGCCCGGTACTACCCGAAAACAGCTGGATCACCACCACCCCGGCGACGATCAGGCCCATGCCCAGCATGGCCGGCAGGTCCAGCTTCTGGTTGTAGAGCACCGCTGCGGCGATGCTGACCAGCACGATGCCCAGCCCGGCCCAGATGGCGTAGGCGATACCCACCGGGATGCTGCGCACTACCAGGGTCAGCATCCAGAAGGCCAGCCCGTAGCCACAGATGACCAGGATCAGCGGCAGCGGCTTGCTGAAGCCACTGATGGCCTTCATGGAGGTGGTGGCAACGACTTCGGCGGCGATGGCGATGGCCAGGTAGACGTATCCGCTCATGGTGGGTCCTCCTCTCGAATGACCCCATTGTGCCGCAGCTCGCGATAGGTAAAAGTTGATACCTATCTTCCCGGGAGATGGGTCATGCAGTGGAATCTGGAACAACTGGAGATCTTCGTCGGGGTCGCCGAGGGCGCGAGCTTTTCTGCCATGGCGCGGCGGCTGGGGCGGGCCCAGTCGGCGGTCAGCTCGGCCATCGCCCTGCTGGAGACCGATCTGGGCGTGGAGTTGTTCGCGCGCAGCAATGGCCGTACGCCGGTCATCACCGCCGCTGGCCAGGCCTTGCTGGAAGAGGCGCGGGAAGTCTTGCGCCAGTGCCAGCGGCTGGACAGCCGGGCCCAGGCCCTGTGCGCCGGGCAGGAGCCCCTGCTGCGCCTGGCCCTGGACGAGGCCATGCCCTATCAACCGGTGCTCGATGCCCTGGATGCGCTGGCCACGGCCTTCCCACACCTGGAGGTCCAGCTCACCAGTGGTGCCCAGGGCGATGTGGCGCGCAAGCTGCTGACCGACCAGGCCGACCTCGGTCTGCTGTTTCGCCATGAGCACATGCCAGAGGCCCTGGAGCGCCAGGCGTTGGGCGATGTCGCCCAGGTCACTGCCTGCGGTGCCCAGCATCCCCTGGCCCGCCAGCGCGGCGTGGGGCGGCGCGAACTGGCCCGCCATCGTCAGCTGCTGATCGCGCCGCTGGAGAACCCCTATCCCGGCGGCGAGCAGATCGCCCCCCAGGTCTGGCGCGCCGACAGCTTCTACCTGCTCGCCGAATTGCTGATGCGCGGCCTGGGCTGGGGCTGGCTGCCGCGTCATGTGGCGCGCTATCCCTCCTACCAGGGGTTGCTGGCCGAACTGGACTGCGACTGGGTCCCGCCCGCCCTGGTGGTGGAACTGGCCTGGCGCCGCAACGCCGCGCCGGGACCGGCGGCGCGCTGGCTGGCGCAGCGGCTGGCGGAGGAGTTGCGGGCGATCGGTTGAATCGAGCTGTTGGGCTTCGCCGCGCTCAGCGCCAACCTACGGATGCCCTGCGTAGGTTGGGTTGAGCGCCGCGAAGCCCAACAAAACGAACCTTCAGCACTCGCCCGCCGCCCATTCCTGTGAAAATCCATTCTGGCCAGATCCGTGGGGCAGCTTGACCAGCGCCAGGCCGCGCGCGCTGCGATACTCGGGTCATTCCTTCCTGATCTGGGATGATCACCATGACCACACCTCCCGCCCTCGGCCAGCGCTATGTCTTCGTCGTCCTGGCGCTGATCTTTCTCGCCCTGCTGGTTTCCGCCGGGGTGAGGTCCACCCCCGGCGTGCTGTTGCTGCCCTTGCAGGATACCTTCGGCTGGAGTCGCGAGACGGTCTCCTTCGCCGCCGCCGTGGGTATCTTCCTCTATGGCCTGGTGGGGCCCTTCGCCGCCGCCCTGATGCAGACCCTGGGCATCCGCCGTACCCTGCTCGGTGGCCTGACCCTGATCAGCCTGGCCACCGCCCTGAGCACCCTGATGCGCGAGCCCTGGCACCTGGTGGCCACCTGGGGCCTGCTCAGCGGCCTGGGCACCGGTTGCGTGGCCATGGTGCTGGGCGCCGCCATCGTCAATCGCTGGTTCGTCGCCCGGCGCGGCTTGATGATGGGCCTCCTGGCGGCCAGCACCGCCACCGGCAACCTGGTGTTCCTGCCGCTGCTGGCCCATCTCGCCAGTCACGAGGGCTGGCAGACCGTGGTGCTGACGGTGGCTGTGGCCAGCGCCGCGCTGATCCCGCTGGTGGCCTGGCTGCTGCCGGAGCGGCCGGCGGACATCGGTCTGCGGCCCCATGGCGCCCCGGCGGATTTCCAGGCGCCGGCCGCCACCGCGCCGGGCAACCTGTTTCGCGTGACCCTCGGCACCCTGGCCATGGCCAGTCGCCGGCGCGACTTCTGGCTGCTGTTCCTGACCTTCTTCGTCTGCGGCTTCACCACCAACGGCCTGATCGGCACCCACTTCATCGCCATGGGCCACGACCACGGACTGTCCCAGGTCCAGGCCGCCAGTATCCTCGCGCTGATGGGCCTCTTCGACCTGGTGGGCACCACCGCCTCCGGCTGGCTGACCGACAGATACGATCCGCGCCGGCTGCTGTTCATCTACTACAGCCTGCGCGGGCTCTCGCTGATCTACCTGCCGTTTTCCGGCTTCGCCCCTGAGCAGCTGTTGCTGTTCGGCATCTTCTACGGCCTGGACTGGATCGCCACCGTGCCGCCCACCGTCAAGCTGACCAACCAGAGCTTCGGCGAGAAGGCCGCCCCGGTGGTGTTCGGCTGGGTGTTCTGCGGCCACATGCTCGGCGCCGCGTTCGCCGCCTTCCTGGCCGGGGCCCTGCGCGAACACTTCGGCTCCTACCAGGAGGCCCTGGTGCTGGCCGGATTGACCGGCATCCTGGCGGCGCTGATGGCCCTGGGGATCGGGCGGTCGAGCGCCGCCGGTGCCGGGCGCTCGGCCGTGCCCGAGGCGGGCTAGGCGGGTTTGAGATCCAGCGGCACGGCCGTTGGCGTGCGGTGCAGCATCGAGGCCGGGATGGCCAGGATCAGCAGGCCGCTGACGAACAGGCAGGCGCCGAGTACATAGGTGCCGTTGTTGATGTCGCCGGTGAGGGTTTCCATGGTCGCGGTGATCATGGAGCCGGTGAAGCCGGAGAGGTTGCCGATGGCGTTGATCATGCCGATGCCCGCCGCGGCAGCGACGCCGGAGAGCAGGGTGCCGGGCAGCGACCAGAAGATCGGCATCAGCGCCAGCAGGCCCGAGGCGGCCACGGTCAGGAAGAAGATCGACAGCACGATGTTGTGGATGAACCAGGCGCTCAGCACCAGGCCCAGGGCGCCGACGAAGGCCGGCACCGCCGCATGCAGCCGCTGCTCGCCGGTGCGCGCCGAGTGGCGGGCATTGAGCAGCATGACCACCAGGGCGACGCTGTAGGGGATGGCGGTGAGCAGGCCGATCTGCAGGCTGCCGCTGACCCCGGCGTTCTTGATGATCGAGGGCATCCAGAAGGCCAGGCCATAGAAACCGGTATTGAAGGTCAGCAGGATGAGCACCAGCAGCCAGACCCGCGGATTGAGAAAGACCTCGCCGAGGCGCGAGGCCTTGCCGGTGTTCTGCTGGTCCAGGTTGCGCTTGAGCAGAGCCTTTTCCCGGGCGTCCAGCCAGGGCGCCTTGTCGATGTTGTCGCTCAGGCAGCAGAACACCACCACGGCCATGATGATCGAGGGCACCCCTTCCACCAGCAGCATCCACTGCCAGCCGGCCAGGCCGTGCCAGTTGTGCAGGCTGCTCATCAGCCAGCCGGAGAGCACGCCGCCAAAGCTCAGGCTGAAGGGCAGGGCGATGAGGAAGCCCGACATCACCCGACTCTGGCGGCGGGTCGGAAACCAGTAGTTGAGATAGAGGATCACCCCGGGAAAGAAGCCCGCCTCGCAGACGCCCAGCAGGAAGCGCAGCACATAGAACAGGGTGCTCGACTGCAGGCCGAAGAACTGTGCCAGCGGCTGGGTGAAGGCCACCGCCATGGAGATGATCGCCCAACTGAGCATGATGCGGGCGATCCAGAAGCGCGCGCCGTAGCGGTGCAGCAACAGGTTGCTGGGCACCTCGAAGATGAAGTAGCCCCAGAAGAACATGCTGGCACCCAGGGCGTAGACGGTGTTGCTGAAGCCGAGGTCGCCCAGCATGTCCAGCTTGGCGAAGCCGACGTTGACCCGATCCAGGTAGGCGGCGATGTAGCACAGCAGCAGGATCGGCAGGATGCGCAGCACCACCTTGCGATAGGTGCGTTCTTCGAAGGCGTCGCCAGCGGCGCCCTGGGGAGCGGTGGTCTCGAACATGGGAATGACCTTCGGGGCCTTGGGGCCCGTTGTTGTTATTGAAGAGGTCGAAGGCGGCCGGGGATGCAGGGTGGCCACCTGAAACGCCAGGCCACTCTAGGAGGGCGAGCGATTCTTTCCTAATGGCATTTGCGGATCATTCGATAACGTGGCGTTATCGAGCCGTCTAGGTGGCGGCCTCCTCGCGCCCGGCATGGGCCAGCAGGATGGCGGCGAATTCGCAGGCGGCGTCGCCCAGGGGTTCGCCCTTGCGGGTGAGGATGCCGTAGTCCTGGGCCGGCAGGTGCAGCGGCAATTCCAGGGCGCTCAGCACCCCGCTGGCGAGATAGGGCTCGACCATGGCCTCGGGCAGCATGCCGATCATGGGGCCGGCGCGCAGCACCCGCAGGAAGGTCTGCATGGAGATGGTGTCGATGGTGTTGCTCGGCACTGGCAGGCCAGCGGCGGCGAAGGCACGCTCCATGCGACCGCGGATCGGCGTGCCCTTGGGATAGAGGATCCACGGCCAGGCCAGCACCTGGTCGAGGGCCACGGGGCCGCTGTCCACCAGCGGATGCTGCCGGTTGACCACGAAGCGGAACGGCTCCGGTGCCAGGGGCTGGAAGTCGAAGCGCTGGGCCTGGGCCTCGTCGGTGAAGCGTGCCACCGCCAGGTGCAACAGCTTGTCGTCGAGCATCTCCATGAGGTGATCGCTGGTCTGCTCCACCACCTCGATGGCCAGCAGCGGCCAGCGTTGCTTGATCTCGACGATGGCCTCCGGCAGGGCCACCGCGGTGGCGGCGAAGATGCCGCCCACCTTGAGCTGGCCATGGCCGCCGCGTCTCAGGCTGTCGATCTGCTCGGCGAAGTCGCGGGCGTCGTTGAGCGCCACCCGGGCATAGCGCAACACGTGCTCGCCCAGGGCGGTGGGCGGCATGCTGCGCGGCTGGCGCTCGAACAGGGCGAAGCCCAGCAGGTGCTCGATCTCCTTGAGCATCTTGCTGATGGCCGGCTGGCTGAGATTCATCTGCTGCGCGGCGAGGTGCATGTTGCGGGTGCGCCCCAGGGTGTCGATCAGCAGCAGGTGGCGAAACTTGAGCCAGTGGCAGATCTGGCTGAACGATGGCTCGGACATGGATCCTTCCTTCGCGATAAGCAGCGGTTATCGAATGATGAGATAAGCCCATTTGAGTTTATCAGTCCGGCTGCCTAGCGTGGATCCATCCATCCCCGGAGTCCTGCCCATGTCCCTTCGCCTCACGCCCGCCAACACCCTTCCCACTGATGGCCTGGCCGGCACCCTGGTGGGCCGCGCCTGGGTGCCTGGCACTCTGGCTGGACCGTCCCCCGTGGTGCTGCGCGAGGACGGCGTCTTCGATGTCTCGCAGCGCTTCGCCACCCTGAGCGCCTTGTTCGAAGAGCATGAGCCGCTGCAGGCCCTGCGCGACACCCCCGGGCGTTACCTGGGCAGCCTGGAGGAGCTGCTGGCCAACAGCGGCGAGCAGGCCGATCCGGCTCGCCTGCACCTGTTGCCGCCGGCCGACCTGCAGGTGGTCAAGGCGGCCGGGGTGACCTTCGCCGCCAGCATGCTGGAACGGGTGATCGAGGAGCAGGCCGGCGGCGATGCCGGGCGCGCCGCGGCCATCCGCGAGCAGGTACGGGGGGTGATAGGCACGGACCTCCAGGGCCTGGAGCCGGGTAGTCCGCGCGCCCAGGCACTCAAGGCGCTGCTGATCGAGCAGGGCCTGTGGTCGCAGTACCTGGAGGTGGGCATCGGCCCGGACGCCGAGATCTTCACCAAGGCGCCGGTGCTGGCCGCGGTCGGCAGTGGCAGCGCCATCGGCATCCATCCGGTGTCCCAATGGAACAATCCCGAGCCCGAGGTGGTGCTGGTGGCGGACAGCCGCGGTCGCCTGCATGGCGCCACCCTGGGCAATGACGTCAACCTGCGCGACATCGAGGGCCGCAGCGCCCTGCTGCTGAGCAAGGCCAAGGACAACAACGCCTCCTGCGCCCTGGGGCCCTTCATCCGCCTGTTCGACGAGACCTTCGATCTCGACCGGGTCCGCCACTGCGTGGTGACCCTGGAAGTGCAGGGCGAAGATGGCTTCCGGCTCCATGGCAGCAGCTCCATGGCGCAGATCAGTCGCGACCCCACCGATCTCGCCGCCCAGACCCTCAACGCCAACCACCAGTATCCCGACGGCTTCGTGCTGTTCCTCGGCACCCTGTTCGCCCCGACCCAGGACCGCGACGCTCCCGGCGGCGGCTTCACCCACAAGGTGGGTGACGTGGTGAGCATCGCCAGCCCGCTGCTGGGTACCCTGCACAACCGGGTGACCACCAGCGACCAGGCACCGCCCTGGCGCTTCGGCCTCGGCGCCCTGATGCACAACCTCGCCGCCCGTGGCCTGCTGGGCCGCTGATCCGCTCTTCACCCATAACAACTAGAGACCACCATGACTTCCGCCAAACGCCCGCTGCGCAGCCAGCTCTGGTTCGATGACCCTGCTCACGCCGACATGACCGCGCTCTATGTCGAGCGCTACATGAACTACGGCCTGACCCGCAACGAACTCCAGTCCGGCCGCCCCATCATCGGCATCGCCCAGACCGGCAGCGACCTCACCCCCTGCAATCGCCACCACCTGGAGCTGGCCCAGCGGGTCAAGGCCGGCATCCGCGACGCTGGTGGCATCCCCATGGAATTCCCGGTGCATCCCATCGCCGAGCAGAGTCGCCGGCCCACCGCGGCCTTGGATCGCAACCTGGCCTATCTCGGCCTGGTGGAGATCCTGCATGGCTTCCCGCTGGACGGCGTGGTGCTCACCACCGGCTGCGACAAGACCACCCCGGCCTGCCTGATGGCCGCGGCCACCACCGACCTGCCGGCCATCGTGCTCTCTGGCGGGCCCATGCTCGACGGCCATTTCAAGGGCGAACTGATCGGTTCCGGCACCGTGCTCTGGCACGCGCGCAACCTGCTGGCCACCGGCGAGATCGACTACGAGGGCTTCATGGCCCTGACCACCGCCGCCTCGCCCTCGGTGGGCCACTGCAACACCATGGGCACGGCCCTGTCGATGAATGCCCTGGCCGAGACCCTGGGCATGTCGCTGCCGGGGTGCGCCAGCATTCCCGCGCCCTATCGCGAACGTGGCCAGATGGCCTATGCCACCGGCAAGCGCATCTGCCAGCTGGTGCTGGACGATGTGCGCCCCTCGCAGATCATGACCCGCGAAGCCTTCGAGAACGCCATCGTGGTGGCCTCGGCGCTGGGCGCCTCCAGCAACTGCCCGCCGCACCTGATCGCCATCGCCCGGCACATGGGCATCGAGCTATCGCTGGACGACTGGCAACGCCTGGGCGAGGACATCCCGCTGCTGGCCAACTGCATGCCGGCCGGCAAATACCTGGGCGAAGGCTTCCACCGCGCCGGCGGGGTGCCGGCGGTGCTCCACGAACTGCTCAAGGCCGGGCGCCTGCATGGCGACTGCCTGACCGTCTCCGGCAAGACCATCGGCACCATCGCCGAGGGTGCCGCCAGCGCCGACCCGGCGGTGATCCAGCCCTACGAGGCGCCACTCAAGCATCGTGCCGGCTTCATCGTGCTCAGCGGCAACTTCTTCGATAGCGCCATCATGAAGATGTCGGTAGTGGGCGAGGCCTTCCGCCAGACCTACCTGGCCGAACCGGGCAAGGAGAACAGCTTCGAGGCGCGCGCCATCGTCTTCGAGGGCCCCGAGGACTACCACGCGCGCATCGAGGACCCGGCCCTGGACATCGACGAGCGCTGCATCCTGGTGATCCGTGGCGCCGGTCCGGTGGGCTATCCGGGCAGCGCCGAGGTGGTCAACATGGCGCCGCCGGCGGCCCTGATCAAGAAGGGCATCGACTCCCTGCCGTGCCTGGGCGATGGTCGCCAGAGCGGCACCTCGGCCAGCCCCTCGATCCTCAACATGTCACCCGAGGCGGCGGTGGGCGGCGGTCTGGCGCTGCTCCAGACCAATGATCGCCTGCGCGTGGACCTCAATGCCCGCCGCGTCGATGTCCTGCTCGATGCCGCCGAGCTGGAACGCCGCCGCGCCGCCTGGACGCCCAACCTGCCGCCGGCCCAGACCCCCTGGCAGGAGCTCTATCGGCAACTGGTGGGCCAGCTCTCCACCGGCGGCTGCCTGGAACCGGCCACCCTGCACCTCAAGGTGATCGCCCGCGAGGGTGGGGTGCCGCGGCATTCGCACTAGTCTTCGGCTCAGAGCATGGCAGCCTGGCTCAGCCGCCATGCTCAACGGCCATTTTGCTTTGCCAACAGGCGGCTGGCGCTTCGCAGCGGCCAGTGCCGATCTGGTCAACGGCCATTGGCGTTTCGCTTGGCCTTCATCGCGCACGAGCAGCCAGTTTCTGGCAGGCTTGGCGTGGTGAAGCGGCGGAAGGAATCGGCGAGCGTGAAGGGATGGGAGCTGGTAGGAAATCTATTCGCGACTCGCGGGCGTTTCGCCGTTCTGGGCGCCTTGGCGCTTTCTGTCATGGGCTGCGACTCCATCGCTGGCGAAGACCACGAGCTTCGGGAGCTTCAAGAGCGGCGTTTGCAGAGACTGGCGGCAAATCAAAATGTAGGTGTCGATGAGCTTTTCGGAGCTCATGCCGGGCTAGTCTGTGCCCTCTCTCCTTATGCCGTGGGCGTGTCTTTCGCGGGGCTAGAAGGTCAACGCATCAACGCCTACCTCAAAGAGAAGGACGTCATGATCCTTGAGGATGAGTGGGGGCTTGTCATCGCCGATACTGCTGAAACAAGACTCTCTAAATTCAAGCGCTCCGGGCAACTTGACCTGCTGCCAGCGCAGGTTGTCCGTTCCAGCAAGCTGCTGGATGCGCCCCCGGAATTCGAGCCGCAGGATTGCGTAGCATCACGAGCTGCAGTGTTGCGGAAGGTAGATTTTGGAGGTCGGGATTACCTCGTTCTAGGCCGGATGAGGCAGTAGTGGCGGTTGGGGACGGCTGCCGTGCTTGCCTTGAGGCATCGCTCACTTCTCGCCCTTGCCCTAGGTCTGCGTTTAAGCTCTGCCGCCATGAACCTTACCCTCTATACCCTGATCTTCACCCTGGCCTTGCCCTTCATCCTGCTGCGCCTGCTTTGGCGTGGACGCAAGGCGTCCGCTTATAGACACCGCATCGGCGAGCGCCTGGCGCTGGGCTTGCCGGCGGTGCCACCCGGCGGCATCTGGGTGCATGCGGTGTCGGTGGGGGAGAGCATCGCCGCCGCGCCGGTGATCCGCGCCCTGCGCCAGCGCCATCCCGACCTGCCGATCACCGTGACCTGCATGACGCCCACCGGCTCGGAGCGCATTCGTGCGCTGTTCGGTGACGATGTCCACCACTGCTACCTGCCCTATGATCTGCCCTGGCTGGCCGGACGCTTCCTCGACCGGCTGCGGCCAAGCCTGGGCGTGGTGATGGAGACCGAACTCTGGCCCAACCTCATCCACCAGGCGGCGCGCCGCGATATTCCCATCGCCCTGGCCAATGGCCGGCTGTCCGAGCGCTCGGCTCGTGGCTACGGAAAGCTGGGTGGGGTAACGGGGCCGATGCTGGCGGAACTGGCCTGGCTGGCGGTGCAGACGCCGGTGGAAGCCGAGCGCTTCCGGGCCCTCGGCGCTCGCGCCGAGCGGGTCACGGTGACCGGTTCCATCAAGTTCGACCTGCGCATCGACCCCGGGCTGCCGGCCCGGGCCGTCGCCCTGCGCCAGGGCTGGGGCAACCGCCCAGTCTGGATCGCCGCCAGCACCCATGCCGGCGAAGACGAAATCCTGCTCCAGGCTCATCGCCAATTGCTGGCCACTCGGCCCGACGCCCTGCTAATCCTGGTTCCGCGCCATCCCGAGCGCTTCCCCGAGGTACTGGCCGAGGTGCGTCGCGAAGGCTTCGCCGTGGTACGGCGCTCGACGGGGGAGGCGGTGCAGTCCCAAACCCAGGTACTGCTGGGCGACACCATGGGCGAGTTGCTGTTTCTCTACGCCCTGGCCGACGTGGCCTTCGTCGGCGGCAGCCTGATCGAGCGCGGCGGCCACAATCCGCTGGAACCGGCCGCCCTTGGCCTGCCGGTGCTCAGCGGGCCCCATGTGTTCAACTTCCTCGACATCGTCGCCCAGCTGCGCGATGCCGGTGCTCTGGAAACCGTGGCAGAGGCCTCGGCCATCGCCACCGCCGTGGCCTGGCTCTGGGCCGAGCCGGCGGAAGCCGAGCGACGCCGCCAGGCCGGCCTGGCGGTACTGGCCGCCAATCAGGGCGCGCTGGAACGCCTGCTCTCCGGACTCGACGGACTGCTCACGCCCTGAAGCGAACGGGCCGGCAGGACGTCGGCACGGGTCTTGGCCAGGTCCGGCGGCAGGAAGTCGCGATCCGGGTCGTAGTGGGGATCGAGATAGCCCGAGAGCGCCAGCAGGTCGTTGGGCGCCAGGGTACCGGCCGCCTGCTTGAGTCTCAGGGTATCCAGGATGTAGTTGTAGCGCGCGTCGTTGTACTGGCGCACGGCGTTGTACAGCAGCCGCTGGGCGTCGAGCACGTCGACGATGGTGCGACTGCCCACCTGGTAGGCGATCTCGGTGGCGCGCAGCGCGCGCTGGCTGGAGGCGATGGACAGCCGCCGGGCGCGTACCTGCTCGATGTCGGTGTTGATCGCGCGGTGGGCGTTGCGGGTGTTCTGCACCACCTGCCGGCGCAGGCTCTCCTGGCGCTGCTCGCTCTGGTCCAGTTGCTGGTAGGCCTGCCGCGCCTGGGAGCTGGTGGCACCACCGCTGTACAGCGGCACCTCCACCTGGATACCGATGCTGTGGCTGTTGACCGGACTGCCGAACAGCGAGAGCTGCTCGGCGTTGGGCAGGTTCACCGCATCGTTGTCGCTGTGGCTGTAGCGCGCCACCGCATCCACTGTCGGCAAGTGCCCGGCGCGGCGCTGGCGCAAGGTTTCCTGGGCGGCGTTGACGCCCTGGCCCGCCGCCAGCAACTGCAGGTTCTGGCGCATGGCGGTGTCCACCCACAGCCGCGCATCGTTGGGTTGCGGCGGCAGGATCGGCAGGTCATGGCGGATGCCGGCGATGCTGCCGTAGTCGCGGTCGGTCAAGCGGGTCAGGGCCTGGAAGGCGTCGGCCACCTGCTGCTCGCTCTGGGAGCGGTTGGCCTGGGCGTTGTCGAAGCTGGCCTGGGCCTGGAGCACGTCGGTGTCGTCGGTCAGGCCGACCTTGTAGCGCTCGCGGGACTGGTCCAGCTGGCGATACAGCGCCTTTTCCTCGGCACGGGCGGTGGCCAGGGCATCCTGGGCGCGCAGGGCGCTGAAATAGCCCTCGGCGGTCTGCAGGATGAGTTGCTGTTGGGCGGCGGAGAACTGCAGCTCGGCCTGTTCGGTGGCGGCCTGGGCAGCCTTCAGCTGGAACCAGCGATCGGCGCGGAACAGCGGCTGGCTGAGGGTGGCCTGGATCAGCTGGCTGCTGCGATCGCTAGCGTACCGGCCGCCCTGGACGCCCAGCGCGGGGTTGTCCTTGAGTTCGAGGCTGGTATGGGTGTCGTTGAACTGGGCGCCGAGGCCCAGTTGCGGCAGCAAGCCGGCGCGCGCCTGGGGCACCGCCTCGCGCTGGGCACCGAGGCCGGCGCGCTCGGCAGCAAGGTCGGCGTTGTTGTCCAGCGCCTCGCGGTAGACATCGAGCAAGCCGTTCCCGGCTACCTGGGCCTGGGCCAGGCCGGTGGCGGAGCAGAGCGCAGCGAGCAGCAGGAGTCTTCGCATTCTAGAGCCTTCCTTGAGGGACCGCGCCAGTGTAGTGGCTTCGTCCGAATCCGCCATAGGAGAGGAAATAGCAGTCGAAGTTTCGGCCAGTCTGGGTTTACACTGGCCGGGTTCTTGTCGGGGTGCGCTACGAGGCGCTGAGATCGGGTAGTCCCGGATCCCGTTGAACCTGATCAGGCTAGGCGCGCCGCATGGCGGTGCGTCAACCTGCGTAGGGAACAAGAGGGCGTCCGCAGGCTCGATCCGTGGGCGCCATCCGTCCGGGCTTGCCTCTTCTTGCGTGCCCACCCTTCGTCCAGGTTCTTCCCTCGGCAACGTGCCCACCAGGAGAGCCTCGATGAACAAGCAGAATAACGTCACCGATTTCACCCGCGTCGACCGCCAGTCCACCCAGCCGTTGCCCAATTCGCGCAAGGTCTACCTGACCGGCTCGCGTCCCGACATCCGCGTGCCGGTACGGGAAATCTCCCTGGCCGACACCCCCACCGCCTTCGGCGGCGAACAGAACGCGCCGGTGTTCGTGTACGACACCTCCGGCCCCTACACCGACCCCGCCGCGCGCATCGACCTGCGCAAGGGCCTGCCGGACGTGCGTTCGCGCTGGATCGAAGAGCGCGGCGACACCGAGCTGCTGGCCGGGCTCTCTTCCGAGTTCGGCCAGGCGCGCCTCGCCGACCCGAGCCTCGCCGCCCTGAGATTCGACCTGGCGCGCCAGCCGCGGCGGGCCAAGGCCGGGCGCAACGTCTCGCAGATGCACTATGCCCGCCAGGGCATCGTCACCCCGGAGATGGAATACATCGCCATCCGCGAGAACATGAAGCTGCAGGAGGCCCGGGCTGCCGGCCTGCTCGGCAACCAGCACCGTGGCCAGAGCTTCGGCGCCAGCATTCCCCAGGAGATCACCCCGGAATTCGTCCGCGACGAGGTGGCCCGCGGCCGCGCCATCATCCCCGCCAACATCAACCACCTGGAATTGGAGCCGATGATCATCGGCCGCAACTTCCTGGTGAAGATCAATGGCAACATCGGCAACAGCGCCCTGGGCTCCTCCATCGAGGAAGAGGTGGAGAAGCTGACCTGGGGCATCCGCTGGGGCGCCGACACCGTGATGGACCTGTCCACCGGCAAGCACATCCACGAGACCCGCGAGTGGATCATCCGCAACTCGCCGGTGCCCATCGGCACCGTGCCCATCTACCAGGCCCTGGAAAAGGTCGGCGGCGTCGCCGAGGAGCTGACCTGGGAGCTGTTCCGCGACACCCTCATCGAGCAGGCGGAGCAGGGCGTGGACTACTTCACCATCCACGCCGGGGTGCGCCTGCACTACGTGCCCCTGACCGCCAAGCGCGTCACCGGCATCGTCTCCCGCGGCGGTTCCATCATGGCCAAGTGGTGCCTGGCGCACCACAAGGAAAACTTCCTCTACACCCACTTCGAAGACATCTGCGAAATCATGCAGGCCTACGACGTGAGCTTCTCCCTGGGTGACGGCCTGCGCCCCGGCTCCATCGCCGACGCCAACGACGCCGCCCAGTTCGGCGAGCTGGAAACCCTCGGCGAGCTGACCAAGATCGCCTGGAAGCACGATGTCCAGACCATGATCGAAGGCCCCGGCCACGTGCCCATGCAACTGATCAAGGAGAACATGGACAAGCAGCTCGAATGCTGCGACGAGGCACCGTTCTACACCCTCGGCCCGCTGACCACCGATATCGCCCCCGGCTACGACCACATCACCAGCGGCATCGGCGCCGCCATGATCGGCTGGTTCGGCTGCGCCATGCTCTGCTACGTGACGCCCAAGGAGCACCTGGGCCTGCCCAACAAGGACGACGTCAAGACCGGTATCATCACCTACAAGATCGCCGCCCATGCC
The DNA here is from genome assembly GCF_054558395.1 of Pseudomonas sp. No.117. Lineage (NCBI taxonomy): Bacteria > Pseudomonadati > Pseudomonadota > Gammaproteobacteria > Pseudomonadales > Pseudomonadaceae > Pseudomonas > Pseudomonas sp. No.117. The sequence continues at coordinate 110,862 of NZ_BAAJNP010000010.1, read as the reverse complement.
GCCGACCTGGCCAAGGGGCATCCGGGTGCCCAGATCCGCGACAATGCCCTGTCCAAGGCGCGCTTCGAGTTCCGCTGGGAAGACCAGTTCAACCTGGGCCTGGACCCAGACACGGCACGCGCCTTCCACGACGAGACCCTGCCCAAGGACTCGGCCAAGGTGGCGCACTTCTGCTCCATGTGCGGACCCAAGTTCTGCTCCATGAAGATCACCCAGGAAGTCCGCGACTACGCCAAGGAAAACGGCCTGACCGACGAACAGAAGGCCATCGAGGCCGGCTTCCAAGAGCAGGCCGCACGCTTCAAGGACGAAGGTGGAGTGATCTACAAGCAGGTCTGACAACCTTAGGTTGGCGCTGAGCGCAGCGAAGCCCAACGTTGTCCAGGTCGACCTCGCACGTTGGGCTTCGACGATAGAGCCGTCTCAGCCCAACCTACGTTTGCTAGCCCACACGCTGTTTCCGTAGGTTGGCGCTGAGCGCGGCGAAGCCCAACAATGCCCAGGTCGGTCCCGCACTGTTGGGCTTCGACGGTAAGGCTGTCTCAGCCCAACCTACGTCTTTCTCAATTTCTTGCTCACGAGACCCATCATGGCCCAGGCTCCCGGCCTCTATACCCCCACCATTCCCGTTCCGGCGGATCGTCGCGTCCTCGGCGGGCGCGATCTCTTCACCCTCTGGTTCTCCCTCGGTATCGGCCTCATGGTGGCCCAGGCCGGCGCCCTGCTGGCGCCCGGGTTGGGGCTGGCCGACGGCCTGCTGGTACTGGTGCTGGGGACCCTGGTCGGGGTGCTCCTGTTGGCCGCCGCCGGCCTGGTGGGTAGCGACACCGGTCTGGCCGGCATGACCGCGCTGGGCCAGAGCCTCGGCCAGCGTGGCGCCCTTTTGCCGGCGGTGCTCAACATCACCCAGCTGATCGGTTGGGGCGCCTTCGAGCTGGTGGTGATGCGCGAGGCGGCCAGCGTGCTGCTGGGCAGCTGGGGCCTGCAGGCCTGGGCCTCGCCGATGCTCTGGACGCTGGTGTTCGGCGCTCTGGCCACGGCCCTGGCGGTGGCGGGTCCGCTGACCTTCGTACGGCGCTTCCTCAGTCGTTGGGGGATCTGGCTGCTCCTCGGCGCCTGTACCTGGCTGACCCTGGACCTCTTCCTGCGCGCCGATCTGGCCGCGCTCTGGCAGCGCCCGGGCGATGGCTCCCTGACCCAGGCCCTGGGCTTCGACCTGGTGGTAGCCATGCCGCTGTCCTGGCTGCCGGTGATCGCCGACTACACCCGTTTCGCCCGCACCGGCCGCAGCGCCGGCCGTGGCGTCATGCTGGGCTATTTCTGCGGCAATCTCTGGCTGATGGGGCTGGGCTTCGCCTATACCTTGGCCTTCGCCAGCGGCGGTGAGGCCGACGCCCTGCTGCGCGCCCTGGCCGTGGCCGGCCTGGGCCTGCCGCTGCTGCTGATCCTGCTGGACGAGTCGGAAAACGCCTTCGCCGCCTATCACTCGGCAGCCGTGGCCACGGGCTTTCTCGCCCAGATCAAGATCTGGCAGCTGACCCTGGCCATCGGCATCCTCTGCACCCTGCTGGCGCTGCTGGTGCCCCTGGCCCAGTACGAGCATTTCCTGCTGCTGATCGGCTCGGTGTTCGCCCCGCTGTTCGGCGTGGTGCTGGTGGATCACTTCCTGCTGCGCCGCCGTCGGGCGCCCGAGCGGATGAGGGCGCTGCGCCTGGAGTCCCTGGTCGCCTGGGCCCTGGGCGTCGCCGTCTACCACCTGCTGCCGCTGGCGCTGCCCGCCTGGGGGGCGACCCTGCCAGCCATCGTGGTGGCGGGCACCGCCCAGGCGATATTGGGATTGAAGCGGGTATAGGCCGAGCGGTTGGGCTTCGCTGCGCTCAGCCCAACCTACGCGAGTTCTGATCTTGCGTGGGAAGGTGATCCCTGACGCTGAACGGCCCCCTCTCCCGCGTGCGGGGGAGGGTTGGGGTGGGGGCAGGTAGGTCGGCACGCGTGGATGAGGCTGCGCCGTCATCCACCCTACGACCCCGCGCGAAAAGGTTATCCCTGACGCCGAATAACCCCCTCTCCCGCGCGCGGGGGAGGGTTGGGGTGGGGGTTAGGCAGGTAGGGTGGAAAACCGCCTAGCGTTTTCCACGCGCCAGGTCCTACGGCTGGCGACTCTTCCCACGACCGGGGAAGTATTCCGGCTTGAGGATGCCATTGAGCTTGGGATAGGGGATCTTCAGCTCCGGGTGGCCCATGGCGTAGGGGGCGATGCTGCCGATGTCGTACTTGAGCGTCAGGGCGCCGAAGTCTAGAGCCACGTTGTTGGTCTTGAGGAAGGGCCACTGCTGGCGGAATTCGGCATCGCCGACGCCGTTGCTGACCATCCAGGCTTCCCGCGAGAGTTGCGCCAGGCGCCAGAATTCGCCTTCCTGGCCAGGAATCAGCATGTCGCCAAGGGTGATCTCGCGATCGAGATGGCGATCCCAGGTGACGAAGTCGCGGCCGGCCAGACCGTGGGCGCCGCCATTGGCCAGGTAGCTGGAGAATTCGATGATCACCAGACCGTCATGCTGCTCGCGCACCTTGGCCTGCAGATAGCTGCTCCAGCGCGGCTGGGCCTGGCTGAGGAAGTCGCGCTCGTAGCCGGCCAGGGAGGCGGGGATGGGTGCGCCCGGCTCGGCCCGGGCCAGGCCCAGGAGGTGGCGCTGCACCAGGGCGTCCAGCGCCGGCTCCCCGAATGCCACGTAGTCAATGTTGATCAGCGGGCAGTCTTCGCCCTGGCAACCGGCGGGCCGGTGTTCCCAGGCCTGGTGGCGGGGCGTGAGGGGTTTGTCGAGGTTGGGGCCGAAGACGCTTTGGCAACCACCGAGCAGCAGGCCGGCGAGCAGGAGGAGCGGGCGGATACGCATGGGATTCCTTGTCGTTGAAACCTTCGTTGGAACGGAGTGGGACGGCTTTCGAACCCGTCTGGCCGCATAAGTTTGCCAGGGCCGCGCGGAGGATTCCCGGCTTGTTGTCCGTTTCGCGACTTGTCCCGTAAGGGGCTGCACGCGCGGAAGCGGCGCGCTAGGATGATCTGATTACCTTTCACCAGCGCCGGAGCGCCCATGAACGAAGCCAACGAATCCCAGGCGCCTGCCGTCGAGATCCTGAGTCGCGAGATCTGCTTCCAGGGCTTCTACCGAATGGCCCGTTTCCGGCTGCGCCATCGGCAGTTCTCCGGTGGGCTCGGCCCCGAGCTGGAGCGCGAGGTCTTCGTGCGCCCCGACGCCGTCTGCGTGCTGCCCTACGACGCCGTGCGCGACGAGGTGGTGCTGATCGAGCAGTTTCGCGTCGGCGTCATGGAAAAGACCGCTCATCCCTGGCTGCTTGAGCCGGTCGCGGGCTTGGTGGACAAGCAGGGCGAGGCGGTCGAGGCGGTCGCTCATCGGGAAGCCGAGGAAGAGGCTGGCCTGACCTTGCAATCGCTCTGGCCCATCTCCACCTACTTCCCCTCGCCTGGCGGCAGCGACGAACAGGTCTATCTCTACCTGGGGCGCTGCAGCACCGCGGACGCCGGCGGCGTCCATGGCCTGGAAGAGGAGGGCGAGGACATTCGCGTCCATGTCTGGTCGTTGAACGAGGCACTGGCCGGGGTTCGCGACGGTCGAATCAATAACGCAGCGGCTATCATCGCCCTGCAATGGTTGGCGCTCAATCGCGCCGAGGTACGGGGGTTATGGGGCTGAAACTGCGAGATCGCTATCGAGTTGACCTGCCGGGCCTGCAGGCCACGTGCGAGGCCAACTACGTGCGGCTGATGCGGCTTCTGCCCAAGATGCGGGAAGCCGTGGTGTCGCGCCGCGTCATGTTGTCTCAGGGCGAGCGACCGCTGGGGGTGCTCGCCCTGGAAGTCACCGAAGCCTGTCCCTACACGACGGCGCTGCGGGTGCGCCAGGAGCTGGGGCTGCCCTGGCTGCCGGTGCCCGAACTGGAAGTGCGGGTGTATCACGATGCGCGGATGGCGGAGGTCGTGTCGGCGGGAGCCTCGCGGCACCTGCTCGGTCGCTATCCCTATCCCAACCAGGCGATGCACCAGCCCGACGAGAAGAGCCAGCTCAATCTGTTCCTCGGCGAGTGGCTGAGTCACTGCCTGGCCTGTGGCCACGAGGCCGAGCCCATCCTGCAGCGATGAGCACCAGAGCGCAACGCTGACAGCCGCGTCTTCCCTGATGCCGGTCAAGCTGCGAAAATGTGAACCATGCACGCAAGTTCCCGGGAACTTTTCTGCACCCTGCCTGCGCTCGTTGTCCCCTTATGCCTAGGAGGCTTTGGTGAGTTTGCCGGATAGTGTCGACGCTCCCCTGGTTGTTCAACTGACCGATAGCCATCTGTTTGCGCGCGCCAGTGGCCGGTTGCTGGGCATAGACACGGCGGCCAGCCTGCAACAGGTGGTCGCCCAGGTGCAGCGCGAGCAGCCCCGCATCGACCTGCTGCTGGCCAGCGGCGACCTCTCCCAGGACGGATCGGTGGCGTCCTACCAGCGATTCTGCGAGCTGACCGAGCCCCTCGCCGCGCCCATGCGCTGGCTGGCCGGCAATCATGACGAGAATGCGCCCATGGCCAAGGCCTGTGGCGATCGCGACTTCCTCGAAACGGTCACCGATGTGGGCGCCTGGCGGCTGATCCTGCTCGACAGCACCGTGCGTGGCTGTGTGTTCGGCGAGCTGGAGCAGGCGCAGCTGGTCGCGCTGGACGAAGCCCTGGCCGCGGCACCCGAGCGTCCGGCGCTGATCTGCCTGCACCATCACCCGGTACCGGTGGGTTGCGGCTGGATGGAGCCCTTGGGGCTGCACCGGCCGGACGAGCTATTCGCCGTACTCGATCGCCACCCTCAGGTCAGGGTGGTGCTCTGGGGCCATATCCACCAGGAATTCGATCAGCTGCGCAACGGCGTGCGGCTGCTGGCCTCGCCCTCCACCGGGCTGCAATTCGAGCCGGGCAGCCAGGACTTCAAGGCCGGTGACCAGGCCCCGGGGTATCGCTGGTTGCGGCTGTTGCCCGATGGCGGTCTGGAGACCGGCGTCTCGCGCCTGGAGCAGCATGGCTTCGCCGTGGACCACAGCGCCGCGGGCTACTGACGCCGGTCGGTCATGGTGGCAGGGATCGAAACGGGTTACCCTATACCTGTTTTTTTATCCAGTAGGAGCGGCCCGATGCCGTCGATCCTCTATATCCATGGTTTCAACAGCTCACCCGCGTCCTTGAAGGCGCGGCAGCTGACCGCCTGCATGACGCACCTGGGCCTCGCGGACCAGCTGCGTACGCCGGCGCTGCCCAACAATGCCGGCGCCGCCTTCGCCTTGCTGGAGCGCGAACTGGCCGAGCTGGACGCCCCCTTGCTGGTCGGCAGCTCCCTGGGCGGCTACTATGCCACCGTCCTGGCGGAACGCCACGGGCTCAAGGCCGTGCTGATCAACCCGGCGGTGCGGCCCTGGCGCTTCATGGAGCATTACCTGGGTCCCCAGCGCAATCACCACACCGGCGAGACCTGGACCCTCACCGAGGCCCACGTCGCGGCCCTGAGCGCGCTGGAAGTCGCGGCGCCGGCCGATCCCGAGCGCTTCCACGTCTGGCTGCAGACCGGCGACGAGACCCTCGACTACCGCGACGCCGAACGTTACTACGGCGCCTGCACCCTGCGCATCGAGCAGGGCGGCGACCACGGCTTCCAGGGCTTCCATCGCCAGCTGCCGCTGCTGCTGGAGCTGGCCGGCTTTGACCCGGCGCTCTGGCGCGAGCTGGATTTCAACACCTTCGAATAGAGACCCCATGGCCACGCAGAACGCCTATAACGCCGATGCCATCGAAGTCCTTTCCGGACTCGATCCGGTGCGCAAGCGCCCTGGCATGTACACTGACACCTCCCGGCCCAACCACCTGGCCCAGGAAGTCATCGACAACAGCGTGGACGAGGCCCTGGCCGGCCATGCCCGCGCGGTGCAGGTGATCCTGCATGCCGACAACTCCCTCGAGGTGATCGACGATGGCCGCGGCATGCCGGTGGACATCCACCCGGAAGAGGGCGTCTCCGGCGTCGAGCTGATCCTCACCAAGCTGCACGCCGGCGGCAAGTTCTCCAACAAGAACTACCAGTTCTCCGGTGGCCTGCACGGCGTGGGCATCTCGGTGGTGAATGCTCTGTCGACCCGGGTCGAGGTGCGCGTCAAGCGCGAGGGCAGCGAATACGCCATGGCCTTCGCCGACGGCTTCAAGGCCAGCGAGCTGGCGGTGGTCGGCAGCGTCGGCAAGCGCAACACCGGCACCAGCGTGCACTTCTGGCCTGACCCCAAGTACTTCGATTCGCCCAAGTTTTCCGTCAGCCGCCTGAAGCACGTGCTCAAGGCCAAGGCGGTGCTTTGCCCGGGCCTCGCCGTGAGCTTCCACGACGAAGCCAGCGGCGAGCGCCTCGAATGGCATTACGAAGACGGCCTGAGATCCTATCTGGTGGACACCGTGGGCGATGCCCCGCGGCTGCCCGAAGCGCCGTTCCACGGTAGCCTGGCCTCGGCCCGGGAGGCCGTGGACTGGGCGCTGTTCTGGCTGCCCGAGGGTGGCGAGTCGGTACAGGAAAGCTACGTCAACCTGATTCCCACCGCCCAGGGCGGCACCCATGTGAACGGCCTGCGCCAGGGCCTGCTGGATGCCATCCGCGAATTCTGCGAATTCCGCAACCTCCTGCCGCGCGGCCTCAAGCTGGCCCCGGAAGACGTCTGGGAGCGCATCGCCTTCGTGCTCTCGATGAAGATGCAGGAGCCGCAGTTCTCCGGCCAGACCAAGGAGCGGCTGTCTTCCCGCGAGGCCGCGGCCTTCGTCGCCGGGGTGGTCAAGGACGCCTTCAGTCTCTGGCTCAATGCCCATCCGGAGCTGGGCCAGCAGATCGCCGAGCTGGCCATCAACAACGCCGGCCGCCGCCTCAAGGCCGGTAAGAAGGTCGAGCGCAAGAAGATCACCCAGGGCCCGGCCCTGCCCGGCAAGCTGGCCGATTGCGCCGGCCAGGATCCGATGAGATCCGAGCTGTTCCTGGTGGAGGGCGACTCCGCCGGCGGCAGCGCCAAGCAGGCGCGCAGCAAGGAATTCCAGGCCATCATGCCGCTGCGTGGCAAGATCCTGAATACCTGGGAGGTGGACGGCAGCGAGGTGCTGGGCAGCCAGGAGGTGCACGACATCGCCGTGGCCATCGGCATCGATCCGGGCAGCGCCGACCTGAGCGGCCTGAGATACGGCAAGATCTGCATCCTCGCCGACGCCGACTCCGACGGCCTGCACATCGCCACCCTGCTGTGCGCCCTGTTCGTGCAGCACTTCCGCCCGCTGGTGGATGCCGGCCACGTCTATGTGGCCATGCCGCCGCTGTACCGCATCGACCTCGGCAAGGAGGTCCACTACGCCCTCGACGAAGCCGAGCGCGATGGCATTCTCGATCGCCTGGCAGCGGAGAAGAAGCGCGGCAAGCCCCAGGTCACCCGCTTCAAGGGCCTCGGCGAGATGAATCCGCTGCAGTTGCGCGAGACCACCATGGACCCCAACACCCGGCGCCTGGTGCAGCTGACCCTGGAGGACGTGCCCGGCACCCTCGAGATGATGGACATGCTGCTGGCCAAGAAGAGGTCCGGCGACCGCAAGAGCTGGCTGGAATCCAAGGGCGACCGCGCGGAAGTGCTGATCTGAAATCCCGACCTGGCCGTATTTATCGCGGCCAGGGGCCGCTCCTACAGAGACCGTAGGAGCGGCCCCTGGCCGCGATGGATCGAGTAACCCGATTACCGATGTAACACCAAAGGATTCCCATGAGTGCACCCCTCGACCTGAGCCTGGACGGCGTCGAACGCCGCTCGCTGGCCGACTTCACCGAGCAGGCGTACCTGAACTACTCCATGTACGTGATCATGGACCGCGCCCTGCCGCACATCGGCGACGGCCTCAAGCCGGTCCAGCGCCGCATCGTCTACGCCATGAGCGAGCTGGGCCTGGACGCCGACGCCAAGCACAAGAAGTCCGCCCGTACCGTCGGTGACGTGCTCGGTAAGTACCACCCCCACGGCGACTCGGCCTGCTACGAAGCCATGGTGCTCATGGCCCAGCCGTTCTCCTATCGCTATCCGCTGGTGGATGGCCAGGGCAACTGGGGCGCCCCTGACGATCCCAAGTCCTTCGCCGCCATGCGTTACACCGAGGCGCGGCTGTCGCGCTATTCCGAGGTGCTGCTCAGCGAGCTGGGGCAGGGCACCGTGGACTGGGTACCCAACTTCGACGGCACCCTGAACGAGCCGGCGGTGCTGCCGGCGCGACTGCCGAACCTGCTGCTCAACGGTACCACCGGCATCGCCGTGGGCATGGCCACCGACATCCCGCCGCACAACCTGCGGGAAGTGGCCGCCGCCTGCGTGCGCCTGCTGGACGATCCCATCGCCGGCATTCCCGAGCTGCTCGAACACGTGCCCGGTCCGGACTTCCCCACCGAGGCCGAGATCGTCACGCCGCGCGCCGACCTGCGCAAGATCTACGAGACCGGCCGCGGTTCGGTGCGCATGCGCGCCGTCTACCGCCGGGAGGATGGCGACGTGGTCATCACCGCGCTGCCGCACCAGGTGTCCGGCTCCAAGGTGCTCGAGCAGATCGCCGCCCAGATGCAGGCCAAGAAGCTGCCCATGGTGGCCGACCTGCGCGACGAGTCGGACCACGAGAACCCGACCCGCATCGTCATCGTGCCGCGCTCCAACCGCATCGATGCCGACGAGCTGATGCAGCACCTGTTCGCCACCACCGATCTGGAGTCCAGCTACCGGGTCAACCTCAACGTCATCGGCCTGGACGGCAAGCCCCAGGTCAAGGACCTGCGGCAGATCCTCCAGGAGTGGCTGATCTATCGCATTGGCACGGTGCGCCGTCGGCTGCAGTTCCGCCTGGACAAGGTCAATCGCCGCCTGCACCTGCTGGATGGCCTGCTGGTCGCCTTCCTCAACCTGGACGAGGTGATCCACATCATCCGCACCGAGGAGCATCCCAAGCAGGCGCTGATGGCCCGCTTCGAACTCTCCGAGGAACAGGCCGACTACATCCTGGAAACCCGCCTGCGCCAGCTGGCGCGGCTGGAAGAGATGAAGATCCGTGGCGAACAGGCCGAGCTGCTCAAGGAGCAGAAGCGCCTGCAGACCCTGCTGGGCAGCGACAAGAAGCTGCGCAACCTGGTCCGCGACGAGCTGATCAAGGACGCCGAGACCTATGGCGACGAGCGTCGCTCGCCCATCGTCGAGCGTGCCGAGGCCAAGGCCCTGTCGGAAACCGAGCTGATGCCCACCGAACCGGTGACCGTGGTGCTTTCCGAGAAAGGCTGGGTGCGCCAGGCCAAGGGTCACGACGTCGATGCGACGGGGCTGTCTTACAAGGCCGGCGACGGCTTCAAGGCGGCGGCATTGGGCCGCTCCAACCAGTTCGCCGTGTTCATCGACTCCACCGGGCGCAGCTATTCGGTGGCGGCCCATTCGCTGCCGTCGGCGCGGGGCCAGGGCGAACCGCTCACCGGCCGCCTGACCCCCCCGCCGGGCGCCAGCTTCGAATGCCTGCTCCTGCCGGACGACAATGGCCTCTATGTGCTGGCCTCGGACGCCGGTTACGGCTTCGTGGTCAAGGGCGAGGACCTGCAGGCCAAGAACAAGGCCGGCAAGGCGCTGATCAGCCTGCCCAACGGCGCCAAGGTGCTGCCGCCCAAGCCGGTGGCCGCCCTGGAAGACACCTCCATTGCGGTGGTCACCAACGAGGGTCGCCTGCTGGTGTTCGCCATCGGCGAGCTGCCGCAGCTGGCCAAGGGCAAGGGCAACAAGCTGATCTCCATTCCCGGCGAGCGGGTTGCCAAGCGCGAGGAATACGTGGTCGACCTGGCCGTAGTCCCGGCGGGTGCTTCCCTGACCCTGCAGGCCGGCAAGCGGCCCTATACCCTCAAGGGCAGTGACCTCGAGCACTACCGCGCCGAGCGCGGCCGGCGGGGCAACAAGTTGCCGCGTGGCTTCCAGCGGGTGGACTCGCTGCAGGTGGAAACTTGAGCCGACTGCGGTCAGCCGCTAGCATAGGCCCGATTTTTTCGACCAGGACTCGCCGGGCCTCGGTGCCCGTCGAGAGAGAGCCTCGATGAAACGGATGTGTCTCGCCAGGCTGGCCCTCGTCGGCCTGCTGGCCGGCCTGGGTGGCTGTGCCAGCGTCGCGCCTACCCACTACTATCAGCTCGATGGCGGCAGCGTGCGCGCGCCTGCCAGCGGCGACCGTGGACTCGCGGTGTGGATCGAAAGCCTGCAACTGGCCGACTACCTGCAGCGTGACGTCCTGCTGGAGCGCCAAGCCGATGGCAGCCTGGCGACCACCCGTGACCATTGGGCCGGTCCGCTGGATGCCAACGTGCGCCAGTTGCTGCAACGCCAGCTCGCCAGCCGGCTGAACAGCGGGCGGATCGTGGTGGGCGAGCAGCCCGAGGGCTTCGCTCCGCAATACCGGGTGGAGCTGGTGGTGACCCGTCTCGACGCCGGTGACCGGGCGCCGGCCACCCTGGATGCCAGCTGGCAGCTGCGCGATAGCCAGGATCGGCTGCTGGACACCCAGGTGGTGCACCTGCAGGCGCGCCACGCGGGTGATCGCGCCGCCCAGGTACGGGCCCAGGGCGAGCTGCTGCAGCAATTCGCCGCCCGTCTCGCCACCGATCTCACCAAAGTCGCCCAGCGTGGTCGCCGCCCCAGCGACGTGGCCCGCAAGGAGCCCAAGCAACTCGTGGAAGAGGCCCAGGCGCGACCGACGCTGCCGGCCGTGGTGCCCATTCGCACCGGTGCCGAGGTCTATCGCTTCTGACCCGGCAGGCTCCCGTGCGTCGCCGCGCGGGAGCTGTCGGTGGCGCCCGACGCTCTATCCAGCAGGACCATCAGGCCTCGGAGGCTCCATGACGCTGCCCCTGTTTCCGCTGAACACCACCCTGTTTCCCGGCTGCCGCCTCGACTTGCAGCTGTTCGAAGCGCGCTACCTGGACATGCTCGGCCGCTGCCTCAAGCAAGGCAGCAGCTTCGGTGTGGTGACCATCCTCGAAGGCCGTGAAACCGGTGCCGCGCCGAATCGACTGGGCAGCCATGGCTGCGAGGCGCTGATCCGCGACTGGCAGCAGCAGAGCAATGGACTGCTGGGCATCCGTATCGAAGGGGGACGCCGGTTTCGCCTCCTGAGCCAGGAGGAGCAGGCCGATCACCTGGTGGTCGGCGAGGTGGAATGGCTGCCGGAGACCGCGCCGCAACCGCTGCGCGATGCCGACGCGGATCTGCTGGCGCTGCTGGTGGCCCTGGCCCAGCATCCCATGGTGGCCAGTCTGGACATGGGGGGAGAAGTCGCCGATCGCCAGGCGCTCGGTTGCCAGCTGGCCTATCTGCTGCCCTTCGAGGCGCATCTGAAACTAGCCTGGCTGGGCATGGATGACCAGGGTCAGCGCCTAGCCGACATCGAGCGCCACCTGGTGGACCTGCAGGGCGATTTCCAGGCCTGAACGAGCCTGGTCATCCCCGGTTGCGCCTCGGCCCGCCTGCATCTTGAGTGGCCTGGATCGCCAGACCGATCAATGGCATCCCTAGAACACCGCAGCAGCTCGCCTGGTCATGCGCGTCCTATGCCTTTCCACGTCTGTTTGCAGGGCTACCGGCATTGCCTTGCGTAGGACAGGCAGGCGTCGAGCCCAAACGCCGGGCAAAAGAAAGCCCGCCGGGCAGGGCGGGCTAAAAGTGCTTTGGGGGCACTGGATAGGACTCTGGCACTTTGCCATAAGTTCAGTCTTATGAGATCAAAGTGCCATTCTTGCGCGGGCAGCCGCGACGGCCGTCGACTGGGGGGGCCTGCTCGGCAATGCCGCTTCGCGGGACTTCTGGCTTCCGGGCCAAAACCTGGGCGCTGTGACGCCCTGCGAAGGATCATTCAGCGCGGGGCGGAACCGGCTTTTCAGACTGGGGTAGCCGCTTTTGTTCGAGCATGGCCTCGATGACGGCCAGGTCTTCCTGCTGCTTGGCGAAGCGGTCGAGCTGATGCTTCAGCCAGCGACGGCTCGATTCGACATTGCGGCGACGTCGGGCGACCTCGCGCTCGAGTTCCGGTACTGACTTTTGCTCCAGCTCTGCTGGATCGGGACTGCGGTAGGGCATCTCATGCATCCTTGCATGGTGGCGATGCGGAATCAGACCCGAATCCTTCCCTGAGTTCCGTTCGCTATCGCGATAGCTACCGCTCAGGCGAAGCGGCTTTACCGGCGATTGCCTGGGTAATAGTCTTACCTATTGCGATAAAGATCTATGAAAGCACGATGCACAATCCCGCTTTACAAAGGGCCCTGGGCGCCATTGCCGGTGCCTTTCCCCGGCACAGCTGCCAGGCCGAGCGTTCCGCCTCGGGCCTGATACGTATCGTCCTGCACCTGAAGTCCGGAGGCCGGCCACCGCTTGGCTGGACGACCACGGACGGAGAGCTCGTCAATCCCGCCGCGTTGGAGCGGATGGTTGCCCATATGCAGGCAGCCCTGCGCCAACGGCTGGACGGGGCGCAGCCCTGAGCCTAGGCCTGGAGGGCACTGCAGGAGTTCATGGCAGAAGCCGCTGAGCACCGCCGTGTCCATCGGGTCGGGAGCGCGAGGGTGAAGCCCCGAGCGTCGGACCGTCCGGGGCGCGCAATCATCCTCAGCCGGCCAGCAGCTTGAGGAATTCACGGTTGAAGGCGGGGATGTCGTCCGGCTTGCGGCTGCTCACCAACTGACCGTCGACAATGACCTCCTGGTCCTGCCAGGTGGCGCCGGCATTCTTGAGGTCATCGGTCAGTGACGGCCAGCTGGTCATGGTCTTGCCCTGCACCAGGCCGGCGGAGATCAGCAGCCAGGCGCCGTGGCAGATGACGGCGACCGGCTTGCCGGCATCGGCGATCTGCTTGGTCAGTTGCTGGGCTTGGGCATCGATGCGGATGGTATCGGCGTTGACCACGCCCCCGGGCAGCAGCACGGCATCGTAGTCACCGGCATTGGCGGCGTCGAAGGTCAGGTCCACCGGAAAGCTGTCGGCCGGCTCGGTACCGTCCCAACCACGGACTTCGCCGCTTTCGGCGGAGATGATGTGGGTCTGGGCGCCTGCCTGCTCCAGCGCTTCCTTGGGTCCGGTGAGTTCGGCCTGTTCGAAGCCGTCGGTGACCAGGATGGCGATCTTCTTGCCGTTCAGGGATGTAGCCATGATGCGGATACCTCGGTTGGAATTCGGGTCGGGCTAGCCTTTTGCCAGCGCTCATAGATCCGGCTCATTCGGGCCATACGAAGTTCCTTCGTCGCGCCCGATGGCATCCCTCGGCGGCGCGGAGTAAATTTGTGACATCCCTCGCAGAGTAGTCTTCATGTCCCAAGCGTCCCCTCAGCTGACCGAGGAGCAGATCCGTCAGGCCCTGCAAGGCATCAGCATTCCTCCGCAGCCGCAGATCATGGTGGATCTGCAACTCGAGCAGCTCATGCCCAATCCCGATCTCAAGGTCATCTCCCGCCTGATCGGCCAGGATCCCGGGCTGTCGGGCGCCCTGCTCAAGCTGGTCAATTCGCCGTATTTCGGTCTGAGCAACCGCATCACTTCGATCCAGCGGGCGGTCAATCTGCTGGGCAGCCAGTCGGTCATCAATCTGATCAATGCCCAGTCGATCAAGGGCGAGCTCACCGACGAGACCATCGTCATCCTCAACCGCTTCTGGGACACCGCCCAGGACGTGGCCGAGACCTGCCTGAGCCTGGCCAAGAAGACCGGCTACCCGACGCCCGACGAAGCCTATGCCCTGGGCCTGTTCCACAACTGCGGCATCCCGCTGATGCTCAAGCGCTTCCCCAACTACATGGCGGTGCTGGAAGAGGCCTATGCCAGCGTCAACGAACAGGTGCGGGTGGTGGATGTGGAGAACCGCATCTTCAGCACCAACCACGCGGTGGTGGGCTATTTCATCTCCCGTTCCTGGCGCCTGCCGGAGCACGTCGGTCAGGCCATCGCCAACCACCACAACGCGCAGTCGGTGTTCGACGAGGAGTCGACCACCGACATCCAGATCAAGAACCTGCTGGCCCTGCTGAAGATGGCCGAACACATCTGCGGCTGCTATCGCGCCCTGGGTGGCCAGGACGAGGATCACGAGTGGCGGGCGATCGCCCCGCGGGTGCTGGATCACGTCGGCCTGTCCGAATACGACTTCGAGTCGCTCAAGGAGACCATCCTTGAAATGGGCAGCGGTCGGATCAATTACTAGATTTGGTTAAAAGGGCCTGCGCTCGGCCATGCGGCGTTGAAAACCAGCTGGTTCGCCAGCCCGGTCGGAATGCTCATTTACCCTTTGTAGACTCCGCTTCCTCGCTGTTTTTCGCCTTGCCTGACCTTCGCTCGGCGCCTTTTAAGCCAAATCTCTGGAATAAGCCTCCTGGATCCTCATGCCCGAATTACCTGAAGTCGAAACCACCCGCCGGGGCATCGCGCCCCATGTCGTCGGTCAGCGCGTGCGCCGGGTCATCGTCCGCGATGCGCGCCTGCGCTGGCCGGTGCCCGAGGACCTGGACGTGCGCCTGTCCGGGCAGCGCATCGAGGCCGTGGAGCGCCGCGCCAAGTACCTGCTGATCAAGGCCGAAAGCGGTACCCTGATCGGCCATCTGGGCATGTCCGGCAGCCTGCGTATGGTGCCGGCGGACCAGCCGCCGGCCAAGCACGAGCATGTCGACATCGAGCTGGAGTCCGGGCTGTCGCTGCGCTACACCGATCCGCGGCGTTTCGGCGCCTTGCTCTGGACCCAGGATCCTCTTGCCCATGTGCTGCTCAGCAAGCTGGGACCCGAACCCCTGACCGAGGCCTTCGACGGCGGACGGCTGTACGAGCTGTCGCGTGGGCGCAGCATGGCGGTCAAGCCCTTCATCATGGACAACGCCGTGGTGGTGGGGGTGGGCAACATCTACGCCGCCGAGGCGCTGTTCGCCGCCGGCATCGATCCGCGCCGCGCCGCCGGCAGCATCTCCCGGGCGCGCTACGACCGTCTGGCCGAGGAGATCAAGAAGGTGCTGGCGCGCTCCATCGAGAGTGGTGGCACCACTCTGCGTGACTTCATCGGTGGCGATGGCGCGCCCGGCTATTTCAAGCAGGAGTTGTTCGTCTACGGCCGCAAGGGCGAGTTCTGCAAGGTGTGCGGCACCGGCTTGCAGGAGATCCGCCTCGGCCAGCGCGCCAGCGTCTATTGCCGCAAGTGCCAGCGATGAAGGCCCTGCTCGGGCTGGTGCTGCTGACGCTGCTGAGCACGGAGCTGGCCTGGGCCGATGCCGACAATGGCCGCAACCTGTTCCTGCGGCGCTGCCACAACTGCCATTCGGTGGGGCCGGGCGCCCAGTCCGGCTTCGGGCCCCAGCTCAACGACCTCTTCGGCCGCCAGGCCGGCAGCCTGGCCGGCTACAACTACTCCGACGCCATGCGCAACGCCGGCTTCGCCTGGGATCGCGAAGCCCTGGCGGCCTTCCTGCGCGATCCCGAGCAGAAGGTGCCGGGCACCAAGATGAGATTCTGGGGCATTGGCGATGCCGAGGATCTGGGTGACATCGCCGACTACCTGCAGACCCAGCACCACGCCCCCTGATCCGTTCTAGTGGTCGCCGCCACCGGCCCCCGGCTTGGCCGCGAAGGGTGGCTTGGCCAGCCAGATGATCAGGAACAGCCCCATGAAGATCCAGCCGAGCAGGGTGAAGTAGTCCACCGTGGACAGCATGTAGGCCTGGCCTTCCACCACCTTGTCCAGCTGGGCATAGGCCTGCTGGGATGGGCCGCCGATGGCGTCCAGGTAATGCTGGGTAGCCGGGCTGTAGACGGTCACGTCCTCGGTCAGCTGGGCATGGTGATGGATGGCGCGGCGCTGCCACAGCCAGGTGGTCAGGGAAGAGGCGAAGCTGCCGCCCAGGACCCGCAGGAAGGTGGCCAGGCCGCCGCCGTCCGCCAGTTCCGAGGGCTTGAGGCTAGACAGCAGGATGCTGGTGGTGGGCATGAAGAACAGCGCCACACCGAGGCCCATGAAGGTCTGCACCTCGGCGATGTGGCGATAGTCCACCTCGTTGTTGAAGGTCGCCCGCATGAAGCAGGAGGCGCCGATCACCAGGAAGGATCCGCCGGCCAGCAGGCGCAGGTCGGTCTTGTGCGCGAACTTGCCAACCAGCGGCGAGAGGATCACCGGCAGGATACCGATGGGCGCCGCCGCCAGGCCCGCCCACACCGGGGTGTAGCCGAGCTGGGTCTGCAGCCACTGGGGCAGCAGCAGGTTGATGCCGAAGAAGCCCGAGTAGCCCAGGACCAGCGCCAGGGTGCCGAAGCTGAAGTTGCGATAGCGGAACAGCCGCAGGTTGACGATGGGATGCTTGTCGGTCAGCTCCCAGATCACCAGGGCGGTCAGGGCCACGGCGGAAATGGCCGCGCCCAGGCAGATCAGGTTGGATTCGAACCAGTCCAGGTCGTTGCCCTTGTCCAGCACCACCTGCAACACGCCCACGCCGATCACTAGCAGGATCAGCCCGACGTAGTCGATGGGCTGACTGACCAGTTTTTCCGGCTTCTTGCCCAGCTGGGTCCAGACCACCAGGGTGGCGAAGATGCCGATGGGAATGTTGATGAAGAAGATCCACGGCCAGCTGTAGTTGTCGGTGATCCAGCCGCCGGCGATGGGACCGATGATGGGCGCCACCACCGTCACCATCGCTAGCAGCGCCAGGGCCATGCCGCGCTTGGCCGCGGGAAAGATCGCCAGCAGCAGGGTCTGGGCCATGGGGTAGAGCGGGCCGGCGACGAAGCCCTGCATGGCGCGGAAGATCACCAGCTCGGGCATGGAGGTGGCGATGCCGCAGAGGAAGGAGGTGATGACGAACAGCACCACGGCGGCCATGAACAGCTTGACCTCGCCGAAGCGGCGCGCCATCCAGCCGGTCAGCGGCAGGGCGATGGCGTTGCTCACGGCGAAGGCGGTGATGACCCAGGTGCCCTGTTCCGAACTCACCCCGAGGTTGCCGGAGATGGTGGTCAGGGCGACGTTGGCGATGGTGGTGTCGAGCACCTGCATGAAGGTGGCCAGGGACAGGCCCACCGTGGCGAGCACCAGGCTCGCCGGGCGAAAGGCGTTATCGCTCATGACGGATTACCAGAAGGGGTGGGCGGGGAGGCTCGGGACCGAGCCTCCTTGGCTCTCAGCGCTTGGCGACACCCGCGGCGCGCGCCGCCGGACCGTTGTTGTGGACGATCTGCTGGATCAGCTGATCGGCTTCGGCCAGCTGGTGATCGTAGACATCGGTGCTGTAGCGCGGCTGGGACGGGGTGGTGGTGGGCAGGCGCGCGCCATCCTGGTCGTGCAGGTCGACGTCGACGATGGTCGACAGGCCGATGCGCAGCGGATGCTTGTCCAGGTTGTCGCCTTCGAGGCGAATACGGACCGGCAGGCGCTGGACGATCTTGATCCAGTTGCCGGTGGCGTTCTGCGCCGGCAGCAGCGAGAAGGCGCTGCCGGTGCCCACGCCGAGACTTTCCACCACGCCGCGATAGCGCACGTCGTCGCCGTAGAGATCGGAATGGATCTCCACCGGCTGGCCGATGCGCATCTCGGCCAGCTGGGTTTCCTTGAAGTTGGCGTCGATCCAGATCTGGTCCAGGGGCACTACGGCCATCAGCGCCGCGCCGGGCTGGACGCGGCTGCCGACCTGCACGGAGCGCTTGGCGACATAGCCGCTGACCGGCGCCACCAGGGTGCTGCGAGCGTGGTTGAGATAGGCCTGGCGCAGCTGGGCCGCGGCGGCCTTGACGTCCGGGTGGGAGGCGATCTCGGTGTCGTCCACCAGCGCCTGGTTGGTATCCAATTGCTGCTGGGCGGAGGTCAGGGAGCTTTGCGCCGCGACCAGGGTATCGCGGGCGTGGGCCAGCTCTTCCTTGGAGATGGCACCGCCCTTGGCCAGCTGCTGGCGCCGGGCGTAGTCGGCACGGGCGCGCTCGACCTCGACGCGGCGGGCGGCGACCTGGGCCTTGTAGCTGTCGACGTTGCTGTACAAGCCGCGCACCTGGCGCACGGTCTTGGCCAGGTTGGCCTCGGCGCTCTGCTGGGCCACGGCGGTGTCGCTCGGATCGAACTCCACCAGCGGCTGGCCCTGGCGGACGAAGTCGCCGTCGTCCACGGCGATGCGGGTCACGGTGCCGGTGACCTGGGGCGTGATCTGGACCAGGTTGCCATTGACGTAGGCGTCATCGGTACTGGCGTGGAAGCGCCCATAGAACAGGTGGTAGCAGTAGACCCCCACGCCCGCCAGGATCACCAGCAGCAGCAGGAGCAGCAGGAACAGCTTGCGTTTACCCGAGCGCTTCTTGGGCTGCTCCTGGGTATTGTCTTGGGCGGTTGCGGCGGAATCGGCCATGGTCGGGCTCTCGGTATCAGTGTGTGGCCGCGGCGGCGGGCGCCGGCGGCAGTTTGGACGGTTGGAAACCGCCACCCAGGGCTTGCATCAGCAGCACGCCGCTGTCGACGCGGTCGGCCTGGAGGCTGGCGAGCTGGCGCTCGGCCTGCAGCAGTTGCTGCTCGACGGTGAGGGCGTCGAGGTAGTTGCCGATGCCGGCGCCATAGCGCTGCATGGCGATGTCGAAGGAGCTCTTGGCGATGTCGCGCGCCCGTTGCTGCTCGACGATCTGCTGGTCCAGCGAGCGCTGGCGGGTGATGGCGTCGGCGATGTCGCCCAGCGCCTGCACAAGGGTCTGGTTGTACTGGGCCACCGCCAGGTCGTAGTCGGCGTCCCGGCTGGCGAGGTCGGCGCGGCGGCGCCCGCCGTCGAAGATCGGCAGCGACAGCGCCGGACCGACATTGAAGAAGCGCGCCGGGCTGCCGAACAGGGCGTCGCCAAGGATCGCCTTGCTGCCGGCGGCCACCGTCAGGTTCAGGTTGGGATAGAAGTTGGTCTTGCTCGCGACGATGTCCTTGCTCGCGGCTTCCACCCGCCAGCGGGCGGCGATCAGGTCTGGACGGCGGCCCGCCAGTTCGGCCGGCAGCTGGGCCGGCAGATTCACCGCGGCGGGGGCGATCAGCTTGGGCCGCGGGATCTCGGCGCCGCGGTCCGGGCCCTTGCCCAGCAGCACGGCGAGACGGATCTGGGCGCTGCGCACCTGCTGCTCGGCGGCGGTATGGGAGGCTGCCGCGCTGGCTTCCAGGCTTTGGGTCTGCTGCAGCTGGTAGTCGCTGTCCAGCCCGGCGTCCACCCGGCGCTGGGCCAGGTCGAGCATGCCGCGGGTCCGCTCCAGGTCCTGCTGGGCCACGTCCAGGTTGGCGTAGGCCAGGCCGAGCTGGTTGTAGGCGCGGCTGACGTTGGCGGCCAGGGTCAGGCGGGCGGCCTGGCGATCCACCTCGCCGGCGCGGGCGCGACCGAGGGCGGCTTCCCAGGCGGCGCGCTGGCCACCCCAGAGGTCGAAGCTGTAGCTACCGCTGACGTCGAATTGGCGCAGGGTGCTATAGCGGTCGCCCTGGCCGAGGGGGTCGTCCGGCCGCGCCAGGCGGGAGCGGGTCACGCCAGCGTTGGCGTCGATCTGCGGATAGCGGTCGGCGTCGGCGGCGAGCACCGCGGCATCGGCCTGGCGGCTGCGCGCATCGGCTTCCTGCAGCGAGGGGCTGTCACGCAGGGCCTCGCGGATCAGGTTGTCGAGTTGCGGATCGCCGAGGCGGGTCCACCAGTCGGCGCTCGGCCATTGGGCCGGCGAGAGACGGTCGTTGGCAAAGGTGGCCTCACCCTTGAGCGTCGCCGGATCCACGGCGTGCCCCTGGGTGTGCAGCCCCTCGGACGACACGCAGCCGGCCAGCAGCAGGGCGGCGCAGAGGGCGGTCAAAGGCAGGCGGAAGGTCATGGCTCAGAGGTCTCCAGAGGTCTCCGGCAGCAGGCCGGAGGGGCCGAGCAGTCGGCGTAGCAGGCGTTCGAGGTCATCCAGCTCCTGGCGATCCAGGCACTGGGTAAGGTCATTGAGGGCATCCACGCCGATCTGCATGAGTTCGCTGCTCAGCGCCTTGCCCGTGGCGGTCAGCTCCAGGCGCACCTGGCGGCGGTCGCTCAGGCTGCGCACGCGGCGCAGGAGGCCCTTGGCTTCCAGGCGATCGAGCATGCGGGTCATGGCGCCACTGTCGAGGGACAGGCAGCGGCTGAGTTCGGCCGGGGTATCGGTCAGATCACGGGCGAGCAGCAGCAGCACCTTGAACTGGGCAGCGGTGATGTCGTAGGGCACCAGGTGGCTGTCCAGCAGGCGATCCTTGTACTGGTTCGCCAGGTGGATCAGATGGCCCACGGAGTAGCGCAGTGGAAAGTTGCTACGGTCGAAATGTGACATTGCAGTATCTGCCCAGGCAATCAAGCGTATCCAGAATACTGCCTAGGCAGTGAAATATTCAGACATCATTGCGCAGGGCTGAGTTGCACATTCTGAAACAATTGGAAAAGTACGCTGGTCGCTCTTGTCCCGCACCGGCCTGGACGTCGATCATGGGCCGCTCTGTCCAGTCGAACCCCTCATGAACGCTTCCTTCGATCCAGACCGATTGCGCGGCGCCCTGGCGCCCCTGCACCGCGATCTCGCGCCCGCCGACGATCACCAGGCCTATCGCACCTTATACCGCCTCGCGGACCGTGGCGCCCGCCCGGAGGTGACGGTCGCCCTGGGCGTGCTGGCGGCAGGGGACTACCAGCTCGCGGTGCAGGCCTGGTGGCCACCGGCGCCGCGCGGCAGCGTGCTGCTGTTGCACGGCTACTACGATCACATGGGACTCTATGGCCATGTGGTGGACTGGGCGCTGTCGCGCCGGCTGGCGGTGCTGGCCTGCGACCTGCCCGGGCACGGCTTGTCGAGCGGCGCCCGCGCCAGCATCCGGGATTTCGCCGAATACCAGACTGCCCTGACGGCCCTGATCGCCGAGGCGCGGCGCCTGGACCTGCCCCGGCCCTGGCACCTGCTCGGCCAGAGCACCGGCGGCGCCATCCTGCTGGATTATCTGCTGAGGGGGGAGCCCGCGCCCGAGCTGGGCGAGACGGTATTGCTGGCTCCCCTGGTGCGGCCCCATGCCTGGCGCCAGGGCCTGTGGACCTATCGGCTGGTGAAGCCCTTCGTGCGCGCCTTGCCGCGGCGCTTCTCGGTGAACTCCGGCGATCCGGACTTTCTCGACTTCCTGCAGCGCGACGGGCTGCAGCCGCGGGAGCTACCCGCCCAGTGGGTGGGCGCCCTGGCGCGCTGGATTCCGCAAATCGAAGCCGCGCCGGTCAGTACCCGCAGCCCGCTGGTGATCCAGGGCGAACAGGACTTCACCGTGGACTGGCGACACAACCTGGGGATTCTGGACGCCAAGTTCGCCCGACCCGAGGTGCTGCGCCTGCCGGAGGCGCGGCACCATCTGGTCAACGAGACCGCAGTCCTGCGTCAGCGCTATTTTCGCTGGCTGGACGAGCGCCTGGCCTAGGACGGCCTACTGGCCGCCACCCCCCAGGGCGGCGCGCAGCGCGACCACGGCCGCCTGGTAGTAGGCAGTGCCATTGGCCGAGCTGGCGAAGTCGGCGAACTGGCCGAGTTCACTGTCGTTGAGGCTGCGGTAGACATAGAGCAGGGTGTTTTCCAGGTCGCCCGCGTTCATCTGCTGGATGAATCGCTGCCGCTGCTGCTCGATCATGCCACCGGATTGCTGCTGGCCCAGCAGGCCCGGCAGCATCGAACTCAGGCTGTCGGCGGCGAGGCCCGCCAGGGCCACGCTGACCTCGGCACCGGCTTCCCGGACCGGCAGGGCCGCGGCCAGGCGCTTGGCCTGGGCACGGCGCGCGGCGCTGGCCTGCTGCTGGGGTACGCCGTTGGCGTTCTTGGCCAGCTGGTCGCTACGGGTGGCGGCGATCTCCGCGGCGACCACCTTGCGGCCCACCGGCGACTGGAAGAATTGCAGTGCCGGACCGTCGGCGGGAAGGCTCTGGCGCAAGGCGGCCAGGGCGCGCTGGTCGATGGCGGCGGCCGTGTAACGCTTGTTGCTGTTGTCCACCAGGCTCTGGTAGAGCGCCGGCGGCAGGCTGTTCTGGTAGCGCTGCTGGGCGGCCTGCAGGGCGTCGCGGAAATGTCCCCGTTGCTCGGGCCAACCGGCGGCCTGATAGAGACTGACCGTGTCGTCGGCCAGGGCGGGCAGGCTGATGGCGAAGAGCAGGGAAGCGAACAGAACGCGCATGGACACCTCGGGCAGCGGCACGGAGCCGGAAAGTCCGCCATTGTCGGCAACCCCAGGCTGGCTGTCGAGGCGCTCATCCCGGGCATTCGTCGCCTGGTCAAGGCAGGCGCGCAGCCGTGGTCGACTTCTCTTACACTCGGCATCCCGCCGGCCACGCCCGGTCTTTCACGGTTTTCGCGATGGCTCTGCACCCCGAGCATCCCCTGCTGCAACGTATCGTCGAGGATCTCGCCGAGCACGGCTGGTCGCGGCAGAGCATCTTCCTGCCCCTGGACCTCACCGCCGAACTGGCCGCCGAGTGTCAGCGGCGCCATGCCCGTGGTGAACTCGAGCGCGCCGGCATCGGCCGCGGCGACAGTCCGTTGATCCGCGAGGGGGTGCGTGGCGATCACATCGCCTGGCTGGAGCCGGACGATGCCCACCCGGGCGTGCAGCGCTACCTGCAGCTCATGGATACCCTGCGCGAGGCCTTCAACCGGAGCCTGTTCCTGGGCTTGGAGGACTACGAGAGCCACTTCGCCCTCTATCCGCCCGGCGCCTTCTATGCCCGGCATCTGGATCGTTTCCGCGATGACGACCGGCGCATGGTCTCCCTGGTGCTCTATCTCAACGACGCCTGGTTACCGGAGCAGGGCGGCGAATTGCGTCTCTACCTCGACGGGCAGCGTCACCAGGACGTCCTGCCGCTGGGGGGTAGCCTGGTCTGCTTTCTCTCCGGCCAACTGCCCCACGAGGTGCTGCCCGCGACCCGCGAGCGGCTGTCACTGACCGGCTGGTTCCGTCGCCGGGGCGAGAATCCGCTGCAGGGTTAGGGCTAGAGTAGCGGGACTACCGGAGGAGCCATGGAAAAGATACTGGTGAGTCGCTGCCTGCTGGGGCACCGGGTGCGCTACGACGGCGGCGCCCATGGTCCCTTCGATCTGCTGGGCGTCTGGCAGGCCGCAGGGCGCATCGTGCCGCTCTGCCCGGAGGTGGCCGGTGGCCTGCCCACGCCGCGCCCGCCCGCGGAGATTCCTGGCGGTCAGGGCGGCGCCGTGCTGGATGGCCGAGTAGCGGTGGTGACCGCGGGTGGCGAAGACGTGACCGAGGCCTTCGTCGCCGGTGCCGAGGCGGCCCTCGAACTGATCGCACGGCACGGCATCCGCCTGGCGGTGCTCAAGGCGCGCAGTCCGTCCTGTGGCAATCTGGAAAACTACGATGGCAGCTTCAGCGGCACCCGGGTAGTGGGCGAGGGGGTCACGGCGGCGGCGTTGAAATGCGCCGGGGTCGCCGTCTTCAACGAGACCGAACTGGTCGAGGCGCAGCGTTTTCTCGCCGTGCTGGAAGACGACGCCTAGAGGGTCTCCGGCTGGCGGCCCAGCAGGCTCTGGAAATGCGCCTTCTGCACGAAGCAGCCCTTGGGAAAACGCCAGCCGACCAGCTCGCCAGGCCGCTTCTCGAGGTTCTGGGCAAAGACCGTGGCACCCATGGCACGGGCCAGGACGGCGTATTCGCGCAGCGGGACCTTAACGACAGGAACATCCGGGCTGATCATGGGCGCTCTGCTGGGTGGGTCGCCTACGCGCGCAACGACGCTCGCGGCGAGTCCACAGGTGACTTGCCAGGCTTATCGGCAACCCGCCGCGGAACTTCAGCCCCAGGATGAAATGAGCGCGGCTAATCCGCGGCTCGCGGCGTTTCCGGGAGGAACCAGTTCAGCAGCAGGGCGCAGAGGCCGCCGGTGGCGACGCCCGATTCCAGTACCGCGCGCAGGCCGGCCGGCAGGTGCGCGAGGAATTCCGGAACCTGGGAGATGCCCAGGCCGAGCGCCAGGGACACGGCGATGATCAGCAGCGCCCGGCGATCCAGTTCGACGCCGGCGAGGATGTTGATCCCCGAGGCGGCCACCGCGCCGAACATCACCATGGCCGCGCCGCCGAGCACCGGCTCGGGCACCGCCTGGATGACCCCGGCCACGGTCGGGAACAGCCCCAGCAGCACCAGGATGGCGGCGATCCACAGGCCGACGTGACGGCTGGCGATACCGGTCAGCTGGATCACCCCGTTGTTCTGCGCGAACACCGAGCTGGGAAAGGTGTTGAACAGGCCGGCCAGCAGCGAGTTGGCGCCATTGACCAGCACCCCGCCCTTGATCCGCTGCATCCACAGCGGGCCCTCCACCGGCTCGCGGGAGACCTTGCTGGTGGCGGTGATGTCGCCGATGGCTTCCAGGGAGGTCACCAGGTAGATGACCAGCAGCGGTACGAACAGCGACCAGGAAAAGCCCAGGCCGAAGTGCAGCGGCAGGGGGATCTGCACCCAGGCGGCTTCGTGCAGGCCGGTGAAGTTGAGCCGGCCCAGCCAGGCGGCCAGGGCATAGCCCAGCAGCAGGGCGACGACGATGGCACTGCTGCGCAGGCCACGTACGGGCAGGCGATTGACCACCACGATGGTCGCCAGCACGGTGCCCGACAGCAGCAGGTTCTCGCCGTTGGCGAAGGTGCCGTTGCCGAGGGCGGTGAAGCCACCGCCCATGCTGATCAGGCCGACCTTGATCAGCGTCAGGCCGATCATCAGCACCACGATGCCGGTCACCAGCGGGGTGATGAGGCGCTTGACGAAGGGCAGCACCCGCGACACCCCCATCTCGACGAAGGAGCCGGCCATGACCACGCCGAAGATGGCGGCCATCACCGCTTCCACCGGGGTGCCGTTCTTCACCATCAGGGCGCCACCGGCGATCAGCGGGCCGACGAAGTTGAAGCTGGTGCCCTGGACGATCAGCAACCCGGCGCCGAAGGGTCCGAAGCGCCGGCACTGGACGTAGGTGGCGATGCCGGAGATCACCAGCGACATGGAGACGATCAGGTTGGTGTCGCGCGGGGCGACACCCAGGGCCTGGCAGATCAGCAGGCCGGGGGTGACGATGGGGACGATGATCGCCAACAGGTGCTGGATGGCGGCCAGCAGGGCGATCAGCGGGCGCGGGCGGTCGGCAGGACCATAGAGCAATTCGGAGCGGGGAGACTGAGACATGGGCGGGTCGTCGCGGCAAAGCGCCGATCTTACCGGATGCCTGCCGCGCGGCGCAGGCCTTCGACCAGGACTGCCCGGGGACCGGGCGGCCGGCGGGTAGTCCTGGTACGGAGGCTGAGCCTTACAGGATGAAGCGGGCCACGTCCCGGTTGAGGTCGGCAGCATGATGCTGCAGGGAGCGCGATTGCCGTTCCGAATCCTCGGCGCCGCTGGCCAGGGTGTCGCCGAGTGCCTTGATGGTGATGACGTTGCGGGTGATTTCCTCGGTCACCGAAGTCTGCTCCTCGGCCGCCGTGGCGATCTGCAGCGACATCTCGGAGATGACCCCGGCGCTCTCGGCGATGGCCTCGAGGGCGCTGGAGGCCCGCTCCACATCGGCCACGCTGCGTTCGGCGATGGCCATGCTGCTGCCCATCCGCTGCACCGCCTGGCGGGTCATCTGCTGGAGCGTGCCGATGGTCTCGTTGATTTCCCGGGTCGACGCCTGGGTGCGCTGCGATAGCGTCCGCACCTCGTCGGCGACCACCGCGAAGCCGCGGCCATGCTCGCCGGCGCGGGCGGCCTCGATGGCTGCGTTCAGCGCCAGCAGGTTGGTCTGCTCGGCGATGCTCTGGATGCTGTCCAGCACCTTGGCGATGGATTGCGAGTGCTGGTCCAGTTCGCCGATCACCTGGGTGGCGTCATCCACTTCCCGGGCCAGGCTGGTGATGGAGGTTTTGCTGGTCTGCACCAGGCTCAGGCCCTGGGTAGTGCTGTCGGAGGATTGCCGGATAGCTGCGGCGGTCTGCTCGGCGTTGCGGGCGATCTCCTGGGTGGCGGAGGACATCTCCGTGACGGCCGTGGCGACCAGGGTAATTTCCTGTTGTAGGCGGCCCAGTTCCTGGGTGGCCGAGGCACTGCGCTGCAGGACCTTCTGCGATTCGGCGTCCACGTTCTCGGCATGCTGGCGCACGCCGCCGATCAGGCCATGCAGGCTGGCGACGAACTGGTTGAAGTGTCCCGCCAGCCCGCCGACCTCGTCGTGGCTCTGCACGGCGATCCGCCGGGTCAGGTCGCCCTGGCCATCGGCGATGACCTGCAGGCCCGCGGAGACTACGCCCAGCGGCCGGAGCAGGTAGCTGCAGAAGAGATTGATCAGCACCAGCGACACCCCCAGCACCGCCGCCAGGATGGCGACGCTGATCCACAGTTGCCGTTGCAGCGGCGCCATGAGCACCCCTTCGTCGACGATCATGATCAGGGTTTCGCCGTTGTGGTTCATGGGCGCCGCGTACAGGCGCTGGCCAGCCGCGGTCTCGACGTAGCTCTCGCCCGGCGCCTGGGCCAGGCCCTTGAGGGTGTCCGCACCCAGCAGCGGGTAGAGGTCGGTGATCGGCTTGGCCAGCAGGGCGGCGTCCTCATGCCCCAGCACGATGTTCTGGCCGTTGACCAGCACGGCGCTGCCGGCACCCGGCAATTGCACGCGCTTGAGCTGCTCGAGGATGTCGCGGATGCTCACGTCGGCGCCGAGGATGGCGGTCGTCTTGCCTGCCGATTGCAGGGCCCAGCCCAGCGACAGCACGTTCTGCTTGGTGGCCGCCGCCACCGTGGGGATGGAGAAGAACACCTGGCCGGGGTGCTGCAGCGCCTGCTGGTACCACAGCCATTTCCGCGGATCGTTGTTGTCCGGCGGCAGCTGGACGCCATTGGCGTTGACCTGGCTGCCGTCACCGCGGGCATAGAAGACGTTGTCGAAGCCACCCGACAGCTTGACCTGGTTGAGGCTGGCGGGAAGATTCGCCTCCTGGGTCTCCGGCGCCAGGGCGCCCAGGGCCGCGGCCTTGCCATCGAGCCACTGGCGGACGCCGCCGTTGAAGACGAAGCTGACCGTCTTCAGCTGCTCGACCGTGGAGGCCTCGAGGGCCGCGCGTGTGTTGAGAAAGTTGATGGTCGTCAGGCCGATACCCACGACCAGGACGGCTGCGGTGGCTGATAGCGAGAGTTTCTGTTTCAACGACAGGGCAGTGGGCATGAGGGGAGATCCATCGGGATGTTTGTTATCCCCCTGTATCGACAAAGGCGCGGAGTACCTTAAGCGCAGCGGTCATCCTGGCGAAGACGGACTCTTGCGCCCTGGCAACGCGCCAGGCAGGCGAGCAGATCGCGATAGTGCGACAGCCCCGGCTTGCCACCCAGGGAATAGCCACCATCGACCTGGCTTCCTACAGGCACCCTGGTTGCCCGTAGGAAGCTCTCGGCGAGCCGTTCAGCCGACGCCTTTGGACTAGGCCGCCACGGTCTGGGCCCCGGTCATCAGCGCCACGGCGTCGGCCATGGAATGCTCGCGCGGGTCGATCACCGTCAGCCGGCGGCCCAGCCGATGGATGTGGATGCGGTCGGCGATCTCGAACACATGGGGCATGTTGTGGGAGATCAGCACGATGGCGATGCCCCGCGCGCGCACGTCGAGGATCAGCTCCAGGACCTTGCGCGACTCCTTCACGCCAAGGGCGGCGGTGGGTTCGTCGAGGATGATCACCTTGGAGCCGAAGGCCGCCGCCCGGGCTACCGCCACGCCCTGGCGCTGGCCGCCGGACAGGGTTTCCACCGCCTGGTTGATGTTCTGGATGGTCATCAGCCCCAGCTCGGACAGCTTCTCCCGGGCGATGCGCTCCATGGCCTTGCGGTCCAGGGTCCGGCAGAGGCTGCCGAGCAGGCCCGGCTTGCGCAATTCGCGACCGAGGAAGAGGTTGTCGGCGATGGACAGCGCCGGCGACAGCGCCAGGTTCTGGTAGACCGTCTCGATGCCGGCGCGCCGTGCGGCGATGGGCGAGGCGAACTGGATCGGCTGGCCCTCGAAGCGGATCTCGCCCTCGTCCGGGCGCAGGGCGCCAGAGATGGCCTTGATCAGCGAGGACTTGCCGGCGCCGTTGTCGCCGATCACGGCGAGGATCTCGCCCGGCAGGAGGTCGAAGTCGGCATGGTCGAGGGCGGTGACGCGGCCATAGCGCTTCACCAGGCCACGGGCCATCAGCAGGGGTTCGGTAGTCATCAGCTGGCCGCCTTTCTGATCCATTGGTCGATAGCCACGGCCGCGATGATGAGCGTGCCGATCAGCAGATAGGTCCATTGCACGTCGGTGCCCAGCAGCCGCAGGCCGAGGGCGAAGACGCCGACGATCAGGGCGCCGAACAGCATGCCGAGGATGGAGCCGCGCCCCCCGAACAGGGAGATGCCGCCGATCACCACGGCGGTGATGGACTCGATGTTGGCGAACTGGCCGGCGGTAGGCGAGACCGAGCCGATCCGGCCGATCAGCACCCAGCCGGCGAAGGCGCAGATGAGTCCGGACAGCCCGTACACCGTGATCAGCATGCGCCTGACGTTGACCCCGGCCAGTGCCGCGGCCTCGGGATCATCGCCCACTGCATAGAGGTGCCGGCCCCAGGCGGTGTGGTTGAGCACGTACCAGAGCAGGGCGACCAGTGCCGCGAGAGCGATTACCCCATAGGTGAAGACGGCGCCGCCCAGGCGGAAATTCTCGCCGAAGACCTGCAGCAGTGGCGCCGTCGCGCCGATCTCCTGGGCGCGGATGGTCTCGTTGCGCGAATAGAGGAAGTTGGCCGCCAGGACGATCTGCCACATGCCCAGGGTAACGATGAAGGGCGGCAGCTTGATGCGGGCGATCAGCCAGCCGTTGACCATCCCGCACAGGGTGCCCACCGCCAGGCCGCAGAGGATCGACAGCTCCACCGGCAGGCCGTAGCGGAAGGTGAACTGGCCCATGACCACCGAGGACAGCACCATGATGGCACCCACCGAGAGGTCGATGCCGGCGGTGATGATCACCAGCGTCTGGGCGGCGCCGACGATGCCGGTGATGGCGACCTGCTGCAGGATCAGGGTCAGGGTGAAGGCGGAAAAGAACTTGCCACCCAGCAGCACGCCGAAGATGCCCAGCGACAGCAGCAGAACCAGCAGCGACACCGCCGAGGGGCGCGAATGCAGGAAGTGACGGAATCGGAGCAGGGCGCTGCGCTCGTCACGGGTGAAGGAGGCCACCTCCGTGGCGCTGTGCTTGAGCACCTGCTCGAACGGCTGGCCGGACGGGGAGGGCGAGGTCGGATCGCTCATGGCAATCTCCTGAGAGCGGGAAAGCGGCCGAGAGGCGATCGCCCGCGCCGGCGCCAATGGCGCTCAAGCGGGGGCGATCCCTCTGCTCTAGCCTAGACGAGAGGGCATCAGCCCCAGCATTTCTGCAGGGCGGCCTTGCTGTCGAGGGACTGGATACCCGGCACCGGCTTGTCGGTCACCAGCTTCACCCCGGTGTCGACGAAGTTCTTGCCTTCGGTGGGGGTCGGTTTCTTGCCGGTATCGGCGAACGTCTTGATCGCCTCGATGCCCAGCGCGGCCATCTGCAGCGGGTACTGCTGGGAGGTGGCGCCGATGACGCCGTCCGCCACGTTGTGCACGCCCGGGCAGCCCCCGTCGATGGACACGATCAGCACGTCCTTCTCGCGACCCACGGCCTTGAGCGCCTCGTAGGCCCCGGCGGCGGCCGGTTCGTTGATGGTGTGCACCACGTTGATGGTCGGATCCTTCTGCAGTAGATTCTCCATCGCCGCGCGACCGCCTTCTTCGTTGCCGTTGGTCACGTCGTGGCCGACGATGCGTGGATCGGTCTCGTCGCCGATGCGACTCTGGTCCTTGGGATCGATACCGAAGCCGAGCATGAAGCCCTGGTCGCGCAGGACGTCCACCGACGGCTGGGAGGCGTTCAGGTCGAGGAAGGCCACCCGGGCGTCCTTGGCCTTGTCGCCCAGGGTCTCCTTCGCCCACTGGCCGATCAGCTTGCCGGCCAGCAGATTGTCGGTGGCGAAGGTCATGTCGGCGGCGCTCACCGGATCCAGCGGGGTATCCAGGGCGATCACCAGCAGGCCGGCTTCGCGGGCCTTCTGCAGGTTCGGCACGATGCCCTTAGTGTCCGAGGCGGTGATGAGGATGCCCTTGGCGCCATCGGCGATGCAGGTCTCGATGGCGGCCACCTGGCTTTCACTGTCGCCGTCGATCTTGCCGGCATAGGCCTTGAGCGTCACCCCCAGCTCCTTGGCCTTGGCGGTGGCTCCTTCCTTCATTTTGACGAAGAAGGGGTTGGTGTCGGTCTTGGTGATGAGGCAGGCGGAGACGGGAGCGGCCTGGGCGGTGCCACTGGCCAGAGCGGCGGCCAACAGGCAACCGGCGAAGGAGGCGAGGGAGACGGTTCTTTTCATTGTTGTGCGCTCGGATTCAGAGACAGGAAGGCGACCGGCAGTGCGCCGGTCGCGGTGGAGCTGTTACCACCACTGCTCGACTTGGAAGCCGATGTTGGAGCCATGCAGGTCGCTACCGAAGTTACCGGTGCTCGACAGGGACGAACCCGGATCGAACTCGTCAGCGGCGTTCTGCGCAGCCCGGTTCCAGACAGCATAGGTGTAGAACAGGCGGAATTCCGGTCGGGTCTTGAATTCCGGTCCCTTGGGCGACCAGGTCGGCGCCAGGGTCAGCTTGGTCAGCTTGCGGGTGCCGCCAGGGGCTTCCACCTGGTCATGGCCCAGTTCGGTGGAGAACTTGAACTGGTCGGTGATGCCGTAGACCAGACGGCCACCCAGCGAGGTCCAGCGCAGGTCGTTGCCATTGGGACGTTCGTCCTTCTGGTACACCGCGGCGATCTGGCCACCCCAGTAGCGACTGATCTGCCAGTCGAAGTAGTCGACCACGCGATAGGAGACGTCGGCGCTGCTCAGGGTGGGATCGCCGGTGCTGCCCAGGGCGGTGCCCGGGCCCTGGCCGCGCTGCACGGCGAAGGTGTTCACGCCACCCCAGCCCATGAAGTTGGCCTGCTTGTGCTGCAGCGTCACCGCCACGCCGCTGTTGGCGTTGGGCTGGTTACTGGGCTTGTCCAGGTAGCTGACGCCGATCTCCAGCGAGCCATTGGGATTGGTGTTGAAGCCGGCGACGTTGAAGTCGATGCGGTTCTGGAAGTCCTTCTGGTTCTGGTTGTCCTTGCGCGAGAAGGCCAGGCTGTACTTGAGACCGCCAATGTTGACGTCCTCGATACCGCCGCCGGTGGCGCTCTGGTTCCAGTAGAAGAAGTCGGAGATGTGGATGTCGTTACGCTTGTAGTAACGGCGACCGGCCCAGAGGTTACCGCCATTCAGGGCAGCGATGTTGTTCCAGTAGGCATAGGCCTGGACCGCGCGGATCTGGCCGTTGTCGCCATGGAAGGTTGGGGTGCGGTCGTACTGGTTGTAGAGGCTGGCCATGCCGTAGACGCCCACGGCGGAGCCATCGTCCAGCGAGAAGACATCCTGCTTGGCCGCGAACTCACCGTACTGCTCGCACTCGTTGCCCAGGCGGTACTTGGACTGGGCGCCTTGGAGCTTGAAGCAGCGCATGGAGCCGGAGCCGGAAGAATCGCCGAGGCCGGCACGGAAGTAACCGGTGGTTTCGAAGGCTTGTGCAGCGGGGATCAGGAGGAGAGTGCTCACCAAGGATGCGACCGAAACCCTGGCCAGGGGGATAGCCTTTTTCTTCTTCATTTATGTTCCCTAATTATTGTTGTTGTGTAACGCGATGCCTGGTTCACACCTGATCCGCCGTGCTCCAGCGAAAGATCAACTTAGGTGTGACCATTGCGGCCTTACCTGACTACAAACTTATCGCTGAATCAATTCAGCGGCAGACGGAGGGTAGCCTTTGATCACTCAACGGCCTAGCGTCTCGTTTCGGGTCGATTGTGAGCTGAATCACAGGTCGCGCTTCTGCAAAAATAGCAAGCCAAGCAACGGTAGAACCGCTCTGGAATGGGCATCGTGGCGGGAGGGCTGAAGCTTAGCGAAGGGCAGGGGAAGCGGCAAAGAGGGGGCGGGGCGAAAGGCCCGAGATAGACCGGCAGGCGCCTATGGGGGAGGGTAAAGTGGAGCAGCCGGGCGACGGCAGACGCCATCGCCCGGCAGGAGCGGTCAGCCCAGCAGCGCCTTGTCGCGCACGCCGCCCTTGTCGGCACTGGTGGCCAGCAGGGCATAGGCCTTGAGTGCGGTGGTCACCCGGCGGGCGCGGGGTTGGGCCGGTTTCCAGCCCAGCTTGTCCTGCTCGATACGGCGATGGGACAGTTCTTCAGCGCTCACCAGCAGGTTGATGCTGCGCTGGGGAATGTCGATGAGCACCTTGTCGCCATCGCGCACCAGGCCGATGGCGCCACCCGCGGCCGCTTCCGGCGACGCGTGGCCGATGGACAGGCCCGAGGTACCGCCGGAGAAGCGCCCGTCGGTGAGCAGGGCGCACTGCTTGCCCAGGCCCTTGGACTTCAGGTAGCTGGTGGGATAGAGCATCTCCTGCATGCCCGGGCCGCCCTTGGGGCCTTCGTAGCGGATGATGACGATGTCACCGGCCTTCACCTCGTCGGCGAGGATGCCGCGCACGGCGGCGTCCTGGCTTTCGAATACCTTGGCATTGCCCTCGAACACATGGATGGACTCATCCACGCCGGCGGTCTTCACCACGCAGCCGTCCAGGGCGATGTTGCCGTAGAGCACGGCCAGACCGCCTTCCTGGGAGTAGGCGTGCTCCACGCTGCGGATGCAGCCTTCGGCACGGTCGTCATCCAGGCTGTCATAGCGGGTGGCCTGGCTGAAGGCTTCCTGGGTCGGGATACCGGCCGGACCGGCGCGGAAGAAGGTCTTCACCGCCTCGTCCTGGGTCAGGGTGATGTCCCACTGCTCGATGGCTTCGCCCAGGGTGCGGCTGTGCACGGTGGGCAGGTCGGTGTGGAGCAGACCACCCCGGGCCAGCTCGCCGAGGATGCTGAAGATGCCACCGGCCCGGTGTACGTCTTCCATATGGTACTTCTGGATGTTCGGCGCCACCTTGCACAGCTGCGGCACCCTGCGCGACAGGGCATCGATGTTGCGCAGGTCGAAGTCCACCTCGGCTTCCTGGGCCGCGGCCAGCAGGTGCAGGATGGTGTTGGTCGAGCCGCCCATGGCGATGTCCAGGGTCATGGCGTTCTCGAACGCCGCATAGCAGGCGATATTGCGCGGCAGGGCCGACTCGTCGTTCTCCTGGTAATAGCGGCGGCACAGGTCGACGATGGTGCGGCCGGCCTGCAGGAAGAGTTCCTTGCGGTCGGCGTGGGTGGCCAGGGTCGAGCCGTTGCCCGGCAGGGCCAGGCCCAGGGCTTCGGTCAGGCAGTTCATCGAGTTGGCGGTGAACATGCCGGAGCAGCTGCCACAGGTGGGGCAGGCGCTGCGCTCGTATTCGGCGACCTTCTCGTCGCTGGCCGAACTGTCGGCGGCGATGACCATGGCGTCCACCAGGTCCAGGCCGTGGCTGGCCAGCTTGGTCTTGCCGGCTTCCATGGGGCCGCCGGAGACGAAGACCACCGGGATGTTCAGGCGCAGCGCGGCCATCAGCATGCCGGGGGTAATCTTGTCGCAGTTGGAGATGCACACCAGGGCATCGGCGCAGTGGGCATTGACCATATACTCCACGGCGTCGGCGATGATCTCGCGACTCGGCAGCGAATAGAGCATGCCGTCGTGGCCCATGGCGATGCCGTCGTCCACGGCAATGGTGTTGAATTCCTTGGCCACGCCGCCGACCCGCTCGATCTCGCGGGCGACCAGTTGGCCGAGGTCCTTGAGGTGGACATGGCCCGGTACGAACTGGGTGAAGGAGTTGGCGATGGCGATGATCGGCTTCTTGAAGTCTTCGTCCTTCATCCCGGTGGCGCGCCAGAGCGCCCGGGCGCCAGCCATGTTGCGACCCTGGGTGGAGGTTTTCGAGCGATAGTCAGGCATGAAGCGGCTCTCCGAGGCGGCTTTCTAGGTCACGGTTCTGCTCATCGTGAGCGCAGGCGAGGCACGGTGCAAACGCGGAGTGACGAATGCCGGGCCGGAGGATGGCGACGTCGTGCGGGATCACCGCAGGGGCACCAGGGCTCACGAACCCGCCGGAGGATGCTGGCGAGGGGAAAGCGGATCATACACGCGGGCACCAGGGCTGCACAGCAGCGCTGGCGCCCTGAGTTTAGGGCTTGTCTAAAAAGTCGCCGAGCGAAGGTCAGGCAAGGCAAAAATCCGTGAGGAAGCGGAGTTTACGAGTGGTAAATGAGCATTCCGATCGGACTGGCGACCCAGCGGATTTTTAACGCCGCATGATCGAGCGCAGGCACTTTTAAGACAAAGCCTAGGGCGCTTCCTGTTCGCCGTCGGGGGCGTCTTCCAGGTATTCATCCATGGGCTCCTGGCCGGCCAGGGTCTTGAGGCTCAGGTCCACGGCTTCGGGCAGGGTGATGTCGACGCGCTGCTTGTCGCCCCCTTCCAGCGAGGACTCGTAGCTCAGCGCATGGCGCAGGTGGCCGTTCTCGAGGATGGCACCGACGCTGGCCAGCTGGGCGGCCGCGGGTGCCAGGCGCTCCAGGGCGGCCTTGGGCCAGGTCGCCTCGACGGTCGCGTTGCAGGTATAGAAGCCTGCGTCGCCGCTGTCCGACGGCTCCTCCTGGGTCTTGATGTCGACCAGCGAGACCTGGCCGGCTTCCAGGGCGGGCTGGCCGGCAGCGATGTCCTCGGCGTAGATCTCGTTGATGGTCTGGGCGTATTGCTGGCGGACCAGTTCGGCGGTCTTGGCCGCATCGCAGCTGTAGTCATAGCCACCGCAGCCAGTCAGGGAAAGCACCGCAGCTGTGAGTATGAGGTGACGTCTGGACATGCCTGAATTCCTTGGAACGATGGTAGAGCGTGGCGGTGCCGGCCGAACCCGCGTCGATCCGCAGGACATGACATCGGCGCAGCGATCGGGGATGGGGAGGGCCCATGGTGCAGCCGCTCGCCCATCCTGTCCATCAGACGCCGCCAGCGTCCTTCAGGACACCCGGCCAGACCGGCCGGTTCGCGTCCTGCTTCAGGCGCGATCAGCGCTTTCGCAGGTCTCGAAGTCCTTGCTGTCGACGCGGTTCATGCTGTCGAAGCCGATCGAGTAGACCTGCTCCTTGCCATCCTTGTTGAGCACATAGTTGTTGCAGGTGCCCGGACGATACTTGCGGGTATAGGTGCTCGACGGGGTACCGCCGATACGCAGGACATCAGCCTTGCTCATGCCCTTGTCCACCTGCTTCACCAGCGGCTGCTCGCGGAACTCGACGCGGCCCACGGTGTAGTCGGCGGTGTTCTTGACCGAGGCGCAGCCCGCCAGGACGGTGCCAGCCAACAGGGCGGTCGCGACTGCAATCTTCTTGTTCATGGTGTGATCCCTTCAAAGGCGGAAGTGCCTGACACTTCGACGATGGCAACGCCGATAAATTCGCTCTCCGTCGCACTTCTCGCCGTTCGCCTTTCTGACAGCCGACGCCGTGGCGACGGCAAGTGACTGTATCTAAAGCTGATTCTTCAAACGAACGCTATATCCCCGTTTTTTAAGGAATATTTTGTTCGAACGGCAGTTGACAGCTGCCAGGCGGCAGGCGATCTTTGGCGTTATGTTGTAACTTCCCAGCCGTTTCTCGTTTCTTGCGAGGACTTCATGAATCGCCGTCGTCTGCTCAATCTGATCCTGGCCGGCATGACCTTGCCCGTCGGGTTGCCCGCCTTTGCCGCCCGTCAGCAACTCAAGGGGGCACGGGCCTGGCAGGATGCCGACAAGCTTCGCCTGGTGTTCGATCTCACCGGGCCGGTGCGCTACAAGACCTTCACCCTGGTGGCGCCGGATCGCATCATTCTCGACCTGGCCGATACCCAGGCGCCCGCGGTGCTCAACCACCTGGCACTGCAGGGATCCCCGGTCCGCGCCGTGCGCAGCGCCCACTACGGCGCCCAGGACACCCGCGTGGTGCTGGAGCTGGCGCACCCGGTGGAAATGGAAAGCTTCATCCTCGGCCCCGGCGAGGGCGCCGCCAATCGCCTGGTCCTCGATCTCAAGCGCGCCGGTGCGCCGGTGGTCGCGGCACGCCCGCCGGCCGACGCCGAGCCGCCGCTGGAAGTGAAGCGTGGCAAGGGCCTGGCCGCGGGTCGCGACATCATGGTAGTGGTCGACGCCGGCCACGGTGGCAAGGATCCTGGCGCCCTGAGCGCGCGTGGCGATCGGGAAAAGGACATCGCCCTGATCGTGGCGCAGAACCTGGCGCGCCGCATCAACCTGCAGAAGGGCTTCAAGGCCAAGCTGGTGCGCAACGACGACTTCTTCGTGCCGCTGCGCAAGAGGGTCGAGGTCGCGCGCAGCTACAACGCCGACATGTTCGTCTCGGTGCACGCCGATGCCGCCCCGCGCCGCACGGCCTATGGCGCCTCGGTCTATGCGCTGTCCGAGGGTGGGGCCACCTCGACCACGGCGCGTTTCCTCGCCGACAGCGAGAACAACGTCGACCTGATCGGTGCCAACGAGATCCTCAAGGGGCGCGACCCCATGCTGGCCGGCGTGCTGCTGGACATGTCGATGAACGCCACCATCTCCTCGAGCCTGGACCTGGGCCACAAGGTGCTGGGGCAATTGTCGAGCATCACCAACCTGCACCAGAAACGGGTGGAGCAGGCCGGCTTCGCTGTGCTCAAATCGCCGGACATCCCCTCGATCCTGGTCGAGACCGGCTTCATTTCCAATGATCGCGACTGCCGACGCCTGCTCGACAGTCGCCACCAGAAGCAGCTGGCCGATTCGATTTTCGCCGGGCTGCATGGCTACTTCCAGGAGCGGCCACCACTCGGCACCTACCTGGCCAGCCTGAAGAACACCCAAGGAGTGACATGAGTGTGCAAGACAAGGCGCGTCGTTACTGGCGCGTGGTGGTACTGGCGCTAGGCGCCCTGTGCGTCGTGGCCGGCCTTATCGGCTACGGCCAGGGCGGCGGCAAGGCGAGCGGTACCCAGGAAAGCTTCGTCAACAAGGTCTGGCAGATCCGCACCAGCAACAGCATCGAGCCGGGCATGCTCTACGTCTTCCTCAGCGACGGCACCCTGGTGATGGGCTCGCCCAGCAGCCAGCCGTCCCTGGGGCGCTGGACGCGAACCGAGAAGGGTCTGAACCTGATCGAGGAAGGCATCACCTATCCCACGGAAATCCTCAGCCTCAAGCGCGACGAATTCCGCATCCGCAGCCTGAATCCCGGCGATCCGGTAGAGCTGCAACTGGCCCCGGCGGCGCCCTAGGGCGCCATCAGGCGTCGTCGGCGGCGTAGCGCTGCTCCTGCCAGGGGTCGCCCCGGTCGTGATAGCCGCGCATCTCCCAGAAGCCTGGCGTATCGCCCACCCGGAAATCGATGCGTCTCAGCCACTTGGCGCTCTTCCACAGGTAGAGGTGCGGGATCAGCGCCCGCACCGGTCCGCCGTGCTCGGCCGTCAGGGGTTGACCTTCCCAGCTGTGCACCAGCATGGCCCCGGGCGCGGCGAAGTCGGCCAGGGGCAGGTTGGTGATGTAGCCGTCGTAGCTGTGCAACAGCACATGGGTCGCCTCTTCGCGCGGTTGCACCTCCGCCAGCAGTTCGCTCACCGGCAGGCCTATCCAGTGGTTGTCGTAGCGTGACCAGGTGGTGACGCAGTGCATGTCGTTGACCGCGTGGGTGGTCGCCCGCGCGGCGAAGGTGTCCCAGTTCCAGCGCAGCGTCTGCCGCACCGCCCCGGTCACCGCCAGTTGCCAGCGTGCCAGGCTGACCTCGGGCCGGACGCCCAGGTCCAGGACCGGCCAGTTGCTGACGCGGTGCTGGCCGGGTGGCAGCCGCTCGCTCTCCGGACGTGCGCGCTCACCGGTCAGGAAGCGTCCCTCCTGGGCCCAGCGTTCCTTGGAACGGGTCAACTTGCTTGGCTCGTCGCTCATCGGTGGATCCTCCTCGCAGGTCCTGCGCATCTGACCACGGTGCAGGCCTTTCGTCGGCAAGGGGCGAACCCAGACGGCGTCTCGTGCCTCCTATCCTGCAGGCACTCAGAGAGGCGCCTCCTTTTTCTTAACCTGCCGGAGAACGACCATGGTAGATGCAACCCAGATCAAAGAGCATGCGGAAGTCGTCGGTTCGGATGGTGAGCACGTAGGCACCGTCGACCACATGGAAGGTGCCGATCGCATCAAGCTGACCAAGCGTGACCAGGACGCCCAGGGCAAGCACCACTACATTCCGCTG
This sequence comes from Pseudomonas sp. No.117, assembly GCF_054558395.1. Lineage (NCBI taxonomy): Bacteria > Pseudomonadati > Pseudomonadota > Gammaproteobacteria > Pseudomonadales > Pseudomonadaceae > Pseudomonas > Pseudomonas sp. No.117. The sequence continues at coordinate 72,455 of NZ_BAAJNP010000010.1, read as the reverse complement.
AGCTGGGTGAAGTCGGTGGAAGGCACCCAGGTCCGCCTGGTCAAGACCCGCGACGAAGCCGAGCGTGAGTGGCAAGCCGCCTGATCAAGCGTTCGGTTAACGAAAAGCCCCGCACTGGCGGGGCTTTTTGTTGGGCGTCGACTGGGGTCAGTTGATGTATTCGAACAGCTTGACGATGCGCTGGACACCCGAGACGCTCTGGATCAGCTGTACGGCATGGGCGGCTTCCTGCTGGGTCACCAGGCCCAGGAGGTAGACAATGCCGTTTTCGGTGACCACCTTGATGCGCGAGCCGGGAATGTCTTCGTCGGCGAACATCTGGGTCTTGATGCGGGTGGTCAGCCAGGAGTCGTTGCTCCGCGCCAGCAGCGAGGAGTTGGCGGTCACCTGCAGTTCGTTGTGCACGGTCTTGACCCGCTGCACGCTGCGCACGGCCTGTTCGGCCTGGGCCTTGAGGTCGGCCCGCGGGGTCTGGCCGGCGATCAGCACCACGCCGTTGTAGCTCACCACCACGATGTGCGAGCTGGCGAGATCGGTATTGGCCTTGGAAATGTTGACCGCGGCCTTGGTCTCGATCAAGGCATCGTCCACGGTGCTGCCGAGGGTACGGGTGCCGCGGTTGTCGTCGATGGGCTTGTCGCGGCTGGCGGTGACCACGTTGCTGCAGCCAGCCACGGCGAAGGACAGCGCCAGGATGGCGAGGAGGGGAGCCTTCTTCATTCTTCGCTTCCAAACAGTTGCTGATCGATCTGGTCGCACAGGCAGTGAATCACCAGCAGGTGCACTTCCTGGATGCGGGCGGTGACCTTGGCCGGAACGCGGATCTCGACGTCTTCGGGCAGCAGCAGCGAGGCCATGCCGCCGCCGTCGCGACCGGTGAGGGCGACCACGGTCATCTCGCGGTCGTGGGCGGCCTGGATCGCCTGGATCACGTTGGCCGAGTTGCCGCTGGTGGAAATGGCCAGGAGGATGTCACCGGGCTGACCCAGGGCGCGGATCTGCTTGGAGAACACCTCGTTGTAGCTGTAGTCATTGGCAATGGAGGTCAGGGTCGAGGTGTCGGTGGTCAGCGCCAGCGCCGGCAGGCTGGGGCGCTCGCGCTCGAAGCGGTTCAGTAGCTCCGAGGAGAAGTGCTGGGCATCGCCGGCGGAGCCGCCATTGCCGCAGGTGAGGATCTTGCCTTCGTTGAGCAGGGCCGCAACCATGACCTGGCTGGCCAGATCGATATGGGGAATCAGGACTTCCATCGCCTGACGCTTGGTTTCGATGCTGTCCCGGAAGAGTTTCTGGATGCGGGCGTGGGTGTCCATCGCGATATCTTTGACCTGTGCAGTGGAGGGCCTCAGGCCTCGAAGGCTTGGGTGATCCATTCGAGTGACTGAGGGGACGCGTCGGCCCCGGGGCCGATCGCGATCACGTCGAAACGACAGGGCCGCTTGGCCCAGCGCGCTTCGGATTGCAGAAAGAGGGCGGCGCTGTTGACCAGCCGTTGCCGCTTGCGGGCATCTATGCTTTCCGCGGCACCGCCCCAGGCGGTATGCCGGCGAGCGCGCACCTCGACGAATACTACTGTATCGCCGTCGAGCATGACCAGATCGAGCTCACCACCCCGCCAGCGCCAGTTGCGCGCGATCAGCCGCAGGCCGCGCGTCTGCAGGAACTGCAGGGCGCGGTCCTCGGCCTGCTGGCCGCGTTGCAGATGCGGGGCCTGCTTCACGGCGTGCTGAGCGAAGCCGGCACGCTGGTGGCGGGCAGCGGTGCGTTGCTGGCCGGCAGCGGCTGGGCCACGCCGTTGCGGAATTCCGCCCAGGGCAGGTGACGCACCACGCGCTGGTCAGGTGCCACGCTCAGATTGCCGGACAGGCCGGGCAGCTCGGAGTTGGGCAGCGCCTTGAGCTGCTGCAGGTGCAGCGCCAGCAGGTAGGCGTCGGCGCCCATGGCGTACAGGCGGCCGATGCTGGTACCCGCCTGGGGCCACTGGCCGGTGATCTTGGCGCGCAGCGGATTGCTGGGGTCGAGCAGCCAGGGGGTCTCGCAGAACAGGATGCCGTTCAGGTCCTGGTTGACGCCCGGCTCGTTGACCCCGCTGTTGAGGTTGGAGGTCGCGTACACCGGCAGGTCGCGGGCGTTCTGGTAGACCAGGATCGGCTTGATCTGGCGCGCCTGGGCCGGTGTCGCGGCGAGGAAGATGAAGTCCATGCCCTGGCGCATCTGCAGCAGGCTGGTGATGCGATTGGCGATCTCCACCGGTTGGCCGATCCGCTCGGCGGCGACCAGGCGGCCACCGAGTTGTTGCCATTCGCCCTGGAAGGCGGCCAGCACGCGGCTGCCCCAGTCACCCTGGGGCACCATGGCGCCGGCGCTGCGCTTGCCGTCGGCCCAGGCACGGCGGGCGGCTTCGCGGGCTTCGTCTTCGGCGGCAAGGCCAAACTGGAAGAGTTGCGGCGGCTGGGCGCCCTGGCTGTCGCCATAGTTCAGCGCCAGGGTATTGATCGGCAGCTGCGGGCGATCGCCCAGTTGCTTGACCAGGTTCTTCTCCAGCGGGCCGACCACCAGCTGGATGCCGGCGGCCTGGGCCTGGCGGTAGAAGGCGTCCAGCGAGCCCATCTGGGTGCTGTCGTAGACCGTCACGGTCGGGACGGGCTGGTTGGCGGCCAGGGCTTCGTAGCGGGCGGCCATGAAGCCATCCTGCAGCGCGCGGGAGACGCCGGCGAGCTGGCCCTGCAAGGGCAGCAGCAGGGCGACCCGGTTGAGCGGTTCCCGCGCCAGGGTCTTCAGGCGCTCCAGGTCATCGGGCAGGGTGCGCGCGGCGGGATGACCGGGATGCTGCTTCTGCCAGTCCTCGATGGCGGCCAGCTGCTGATCCAGCGCCAGGTTGCCGCGGGTGATGGCCGCCAGGGCCAGCCAGCCATTGAGGTCGGCGTCCTTCACGCTCTGGCGCAGTTGCGCATCCGGCAGGCTGGTCACCAGCTGCCAGATCTGCTCGCGATTATCATGGGCGGCGTCGCCGTCGAGCAGCGGGCCGAGGAAGATCCGCTCCTGGGCGGCAGCGAGCGCCTGGCCATTGGCGGCCTGGGCACCGGCCTTGGTCAGGCCGCTGCGGATCTGCTGCTGCGCCGGCAACTCGCCCAACTGGGCGAAGCTCGGGTGATCGAAGCGCTTGAGCGCCTGCGCCGGTTGCTTGTCGAGCAGGTCGAGCTGGGCCAGCAGGGTCTGGGCGAACATCTGCTGCGCCGGCTTCAGGCCTTCCAGGTTGATAGAGCCCAGGATCTGCCGCGCCTCACGGGAATTCTGCTGGGCGTAGGCCTTGTCGGCGGCGGTCAGGCGCAGCAGGTTGGCCTGTTCGGATTGGCTGGCGCCGGCCTGGTTCAGCAGTTGCTCGATGCTGGCCTGGCTGGGCTGGGGCAGTTCCCCGAGCGTGCTCGTGGTAGGCGTGCTGCTACAGGCGGCGAGCAGGGCGAAGGCGGTGGCGCAGAGCAGCGGACGCAGGCGGAACTTCATGCGGTGGTTCCTGAGCTAGGGTCTGGAAAGGGCCCGATTGTCTCACAGCACCCAGGCGCTGCGAACGCCGAGGGCGAGAGCGGCGTACACTGTTGGGCTATTTCCAGTCCGTCAGGTTTCATCATGATTTCGCCCGGTACTCTTTATGTGGTTGCCACCCCCATCGGCAACCTGGACGACATCACCGCCCGCGCCCTGAAAGTCCTGCGCGAAGTGGCCCTGATCGCTGCCGAGGACACCCGTCATTCGTCGCGCCTGCTGCGGCATTTCGGGATCGAGACGCCCCTGGCGGCCTGTCATGATCACAACGAGCGGGATGCCGGTGGCCGCTTCATCGCCCGCTTGCTGGCCGGCGACGACGTCGCCCTGATCTCCGACGCCGGCACGCCGCTGATTTCCGATCCGGGCTTTCACCTGGTCCGGGCGGCGCGCGCCCAGGGGGTCAGGGTTTCGCCGGTGCCCGGGGCCTGCGCCCTGGTCGCGGCGCTATCGGCGGCCGGCCTGCCATCGGATCGCTTCAGCTTCGAAGGCTTCCTGCCGGCCAAGGCGGTGGGGCGCCAGGGGCGCCTGGCCGCGCTGCGCGAAGATCCGCGGACGCTGATTTTCTACGAGGCACCCCACCGCCTCGACGAGTGCGTCGCCGACATGGTGGCCACCTTCGGCCCCGACCGGCACATCGTGCTGGGCCGCGAACTGACCAAGACCTTCGAAACCCTGCGTGGCCTGCCCGCCGTGGAGTTGCAGGCCTGGATCCGTGCGGACCTGGATCAGCAGCGCGGCGAATGCGTGCTGCTGGTAGCCGGCTGGACGGCGCCCGAGGACGCCGAGGTCGACGCCGAGACCCTGCGCATCCTGGATCTGCTACTGGAAGAACTGCCGGTCAAGCGCGCTGCCGCCCTGGCGGCGCAGATCACCGGGGCGCGCAAGAATCTGCTGTACCAGCTGGCCCTCGAGCGCAAGGCCGAGTGATCGGCGTTTCCTGGACATCTTTCCTTGTTATCCGGCACCAGTCTCTATACCCTTGCGCCGCGAGAGCCGACCGGGCAGTCGCTGTCGTGATCCGCAAGGGTTGCGAGGGAGGAAAGTCCGGGCTCCATAGGGCGAGGTGCCAGGTAACGCCTGGGAGGCGTGAGCCTACGGAAAGTGCCACAGAAAATAACCGCCTAAGCGCGCGAGCGCCGGTAAGGGTGAAAAGGTGCGGTAAGAGCGCACCGCACGGCTGGCAACAGTTCGTGGCTAGGTAAACCCCACCTGGAGCAAGACCAAATAGGAATCCATAGGCGTGGCCCGCGCTGGATTCGGGTAGGTCGCTAGAGGCAATCAGCGATGGTTGTCCCAGAGGAATGACTGTCCTCGACAGAACCCGGCTTACAGGTCGGCTCTCGCATCCCCCTCCCTCCCAGGGTGCTCTGCCTGGGGCTCCAGGCGCCTCTTCATAAATCACTTTAATCAATTGAGCCAATCAATTGACTTCATTTCCGTTTGTCGGAAATCGATGTCGTTCGTCCTGTCCGTGAACTCGTGCAATTTGCTCGAAATCCGCGTCCCACGCGGCCTGGGAACCCCTTCGCTTACCTTGACTGAAAGTGGCCCTCCTCAATATAGTGGCGGCCGGTGGTACGAAGTGGGACGAAGTGGGATTAAATGGCAGGAAGAGCCTATTAGAGGACGCGACATTGTTTCGGGGAGCGAACGCCATCAGTCTCGACGCCAAGGGGCGCGCCGCGATGCCGAGCCGGTATCGTGACGAGCTGCTGGAGCGTTGTGCCGGCCAGCTCATCGTGACGATCGATGCGGTCGATCCCTGCCTTTGCGTCTACCCCCTGCCCGAGTGGGAAATCATCGAAAGCAAGCTGCGGCAGTTGCCCTCGCTACGCGAGGAGACTCGCCGCTTGCAGCGCTTGCTGATCGGCAACGCGGTGGACCTGGAACTCGACGGCAGTGGCCGCTTCCTGGTGCCCCCGCGCCTGCGTGACTACGCCAAGCTGGACCGCCGGGTGATGCTGGTCGGGCAGCTCAACAAATTCCAGTTATGGGATGAGGACGCCTGGAGCGCCGTGTGCGACGCGGATCTCCTGGCAATTAAAGAACCCGGCGGTATGCCGGATGAAATGCGCGACTTGATCCTGTGACCATGAACCCAGTCTTCCACCACGTCTCCGTTCTGCTGGACGAGGCCGTACAGGCATTGGCGATCCAGCCTGCCGGCCGTTACCTGGACGGTACCTTCGGCCGTGGCGGTCACAGCCGGGCGGTATTGCGCCTGCTGGGTGGGGAAGGGCGCCTGCTGGGTTTCGACAAGGATCCCCAGGCGATCGCCGCGGGTCAGACGCTGGCCAGCGAGGACTCCCGCTTCGAGATCGTCCAGCGCAGCTTCGCCGAACTTGGCGATGAACTGGTCAGTCGTGGCTGGTCCGGGCAGGTCGATGGCGTACTGCTCGACCTGGGCGTCTCTTCGCCCCAGCTCGACGACCCCGAACGCGGCTTCAGCTTCATGCAGGACGGTCCACTGGACATGCGCATGGACCCGAGTCGGGGCCAGAGCGCCGCTGCCTGGATCGCCACGGCCGCCGAGGCCGACATCGCCCAGGTGTTCAAGGAATTCGGCGAAGAACGCTTCGCCAAACGCATGGCGCGTGCCGTGGTGCAGCGCCGTGAAGTCCAGCCCTTCGAGCGCACCGCCGATCTGGCCAAGGTACTCACCGAGGCCAATCCGGCCTGGGAAAAGGGCAAGCATCCTGCGACCCGCGCCTTCCAGGGCCTGCGCATCTACATCAATCGTGAACTGAGTGACCTCGAGCAGGGCCTGCAGGCCGCCTACGAGCAGCTGGCGGTCGGTGGGCGGCTGGTGGTGATCAGCTTCCACTCCCTCGAAGATCGCATCGTCAAGCAATTCATGCGCCGGCTGGCCAAGGGCGAGGCCGACCAGCTGCCGCGCGACCTGCCCATCCGCGCCACGGTGTTCGAGCCCTCGCTGCGCCTGCTCGGCAAGCCCATCTATGCCAGCGAAGGCGAACTGGCCGCCAACCCCCGTGCTCGCAGCGCCGTCATGCGCGTTGCCGAGAAACTGAAATGAGCCGGCTGTTCGTGAAGAAGCTGCCCCTGGGCAGCAGCGTCATGCTGGTGCTCTTCGCCGGCGTACTGCTGTCGGCGGTGGCGGTGGCCTACAGCGCCCACTGGAATCGCCAGCTGCTCAATACCCTCTACGGCGAGATGGCCATCCGCGACAAGGCGCAGGCCGAGTACGGCCGCCTGCTGCTGGAGCAGAGCACCTGGACCGCCCATAGCCGGGTCGAGGCCCTGGCCAGCGGCCAGTTGCAGATGCGCATCCCCGATCCGGCCGAAATCCGGATGGTCAATCCGTGATAGGCCTCATCGCGCGCCTGCCCTGGCGCTTCAGCCTGATCCTCGGGCTGTTGCTGGTCATGGTCGGCACCATCGTCTGGCGCATCGTCGACCTGCACGTGATCGACCGCGCCTTCCTCAAGGGGCAGGGCGATGCGCGCAGCGTGCGCACCATTCCGATTCCGGCCCACCGCGGCCTGATCACCGATCGCAACGGCGAACCGCTGGCGGTCAGCACCCCGGTCACCACCCTGTGGGTCAATCCCAAGGAACTGGCCGGTGCCGAGGATCGCTGGCCGTTGCTGGCCGATGCCGTCGGCCAGCCGCGGGCAGAGCTGAGCAAGCGCCTCGAGCAGAACGCCAGCAAGGAATTCCTCTACCTGGCGCGAGGACTCACCCCCGAGCAGGGCGAGGCGGTGATGACCCAGGTCAAGGCGCACAAGATTCCCGGTGTCTACGACATCGAGGAATTTCGTCGTTTCTATCCCGCGGGCGACGTGGCGGCCCACGTGGTCGGTTTCACCGACATCGACGATCACGGTCGCGAAGGCATCGAGCTGGCCTTCAACGAGTGGCTGTCCGGCGTGCCGGGTCGGCGCCAGGTAGTCAAGGATCGCCGTGGCCGGCTGATTCGCGATGTGCAGGTCGCCAAGAACGCCAAGCCGGGCAATACCCTGGCACTGTCCATCGACCTGCGCCTGCAGTATCTCGCCGCCCGCGAACTGCGCAATGCCCTGACCCAGTTCGAAGCCGAGGCGGGTAGCCTGACCATCGTCGACGTCAAGACCGGCGAGGTCCTGGCGATGGTCAACATGCCCACCTACAACCCCAACAACAGACGCAGTCTCGAACCGGCCGCCATGCGCAACCGGGCGATGATCGACGTCATGGAGCCCGGTTCGGTGATGAAGCCGATCTCCATGACCGCTGCCCTCGCCAGCGGTCGCTGGAAGCCCACCGACAAGGTCAACGTTTATCCCGGCTCGCTGCAGATCGGCCGCTACACCATCAAGGACGTCTCCCACAGCGATGGCGCCCTGGACCTGACCGGCATCCTGATCAAGTCCAGCAACGTCGGCATGAGCAAGATCGCCTTCGACGTCGGCGGCGAGAACATCTACAACGCCATGCGCGCCGTGGGGCTGGGCCAGGACACCGGCCTGGGCTTCCCCGGCGAGCGGGTCGGCAACCTGCCCAATCATCGCAACTGGCGCCCGGCCGAGACCGCGACCCTGTCCTATGGCTATGGCCTGGCGGTGACCGCGGTGCAGCTGGCCCATGCCTATTCGGTGCTGGCCAACGACGGTCGCTCGGTGCCCCTGTCCATGGTGCGCCTGGACAAGGCCCCGGCCAGCGACCAGGCGGTGGACGAACGGGTCGCCAAGACCCTGCAAGGCATGTTGCAGCAGGTCGTGGAAGCCCCCGGTGGGGCCTTCCGCGCCCAGGTGCCTGGCTACCACGTAGCGGGCAAGAGCGGGACCGCGCGCAAGACCAGCACCGGTACCCGCGGCTACGCCGAGAATTCCTATCGTTCGCTGTTCGCCGGCTTCGGCCCCACCAGCAACCCGCGCCTGGCCGCGGTGGTGGTGATCGACCGGCCGAGCAAGGGCGGCTACTACGGCGGTGTGGTGTCGGCGCCGGTGTTCAGCCGGGTCATGTCAGGTGCCCTGCGCCTGATGAACATCCAGCCGGACAACATCCAGCCGCTGCCGGTGCAGCAGCAGGTCCAGGCCGCCAGCAAGCCGCTGCTGGTCGGGGAGCGTGATCGATGAGCCGCCTGCTGACCGACCTCCTGTCTGAAGCGGCCCCTGCCGTCGAGATCGTCGGCCTGGCCCTGGACAGTCGCGAGGTCCAGCCCGGCTTCCTGTTCCTGGCCGTTCCCGGTCTGCACAGCGACGGTCGTGGCCATATCGCCGGCGCCGTCGAGCGTGGCGCCGCCGCCATCGCCTATGAGGCCGACAACGCCCCGGCCTTGCCGGCGCTGGACATTCCCCTCGTGGCCGTTCACGGCCTCGCCGGCCAGCTGTCCGCCATCGCCGGGCGTTTCCATGGCGAGCCCAGCCAGCGCCTGAGCCTGGTCGGGGTGACCGGCACCAATGGCAAGACCAGCGTCAGCCAACTGATCGCCCAGGGCTGTGACCTGCTCGGCCAGCGTTGCGGCATCGTCGGTACCCTGGGCAACGGCTTCCATGGCGCCCTCGCCGAAGGCCGCCACACCACGCCGGACGCCCTCAAGCTGCAGGCGACCCTGGCCGAACTGGCCGCGCGCGGCGCCGCCAGCGTGGCCATGGAAGTCTCTTCCCATGGCCTGGCCCAGGGTCGCGTGGCGGCCCTGGCCTTCAAGGTCGCGGTCTTCACCAATCTGACCCGCGACCACCTCGATTTCCACGGCACCATGGACGCCTATGGCGAGGCCAAGGCCCAATTGTTCGCCTGGCCGGCGCTCGGCGTCCGGGTACTCAATCTGGACGACGCCTTCGGCCGGGCGCTGGCGGCGCGTCCCAGCGATGCCCTGACCCTGACCTACAGCCTTGGTGATCCAGCGGCGAGCCTGCACTGCCAGGCTGTGCAGTTCGATGACCATGGCGTACGTGCCCACCTGGTGACCCCCCTGGGCGCCGGCGAACTGCGCAGCCAACTGATTGGCCGCTTCAACCTGAGCAACCTGCTGGCCGCCATCGGCGCCTTGCTGGGTCTGGGCCATCGCCTCGACGACATCCTCGCCATCCTGCCGCAGCTGCAGGGCCCGGCCGGACGCATGCAGCGCCTGGGCGGTGCCGGACAGCCGCTGGTGGTGGTGGACTACGCCCATACCCCGGATGCCCTCGACAAGGTGCTCACTGCCCTGCGGCCCCATGTCGGTGCCGAGGGTCGACTGGTCTGCGTGTTCGGCTGTGGCGGCGATCGCGATCGCGGCAAGCGGCCGGAAATGGCCGCGGTGGCCGAGCGCCTGGCCGACCAGGTAGTGGTGACCGACGACAATCCCCGTACGGAAGATCCGGCCGCCATCGTCGCCGACATCCGCGCCGGCTTTAAGCATCCCGAGCGGGTTCGCTTCGCCGGACGACGCGAAGCCGCCATCGCCCTGGCGGTCGCCGAGGCCAAGCCGCAGGACATCGTGGTGCTGGCCGGCAAGGGCCATGAGCCCTATCAGGAAATCGCCGGTGTCCGGCATGCCTTTTCCGATCTCGACCAGGCCGAGCGGGCCCTGACCGCCTGGGAGCGACACGATGCTTAGATCCTTTACCCTGACCGAAGTGGCCGAGGCCCTGACCGGCAATCTGCTGGGTGCCGATACCCTGTTCGACGGCGTCGGTACCGACAGCCGCAAGGCGGTGGCCGGCCAGCTGTTCGTCGCCCTGACCGGGCCACGCTTCGATGGCCATGCCTACCTGGCCGACGTGGCTGCCCAGGGCGCCGCGGCTGCCCTGGTCGAGCGCGCCGTCCCCGAGGTACACCTGCCCCAGCTGGTGGTGGCCGATACCCGCCTGGCGCTGGGTCGCCTGGGCGCCTTCAACCGTGACCTCTTCCACGGCCAGGTCGCCGCCGTCACCGGTTCCAGCGGCAAGACCACGGTCAAGGAATTGCTCGCTGCCATCCTGCGCCAGCGCGGCACGACCCTGGCCACCCAGGGCAATCTGAACAACGACCTGGGGGCGCCCCTGACCCTGCTGCAGCTGGCCGCCGAGCACGCCTATGGCGTCATCGAGCTGGGCGCTTCGCACGTCGGGGACATCGCCTACACCGTGAGCCTGACACGCCCGGATGTCGTTATCATTACCAACGCCGGCCAGGCCCATGTGGGCGAGTTCGGCGGCGTCGACCGCATCGTCGAGGCCAAGGGCGAGATCATCGAAGGGGTGGGCGAGGGCGGCACCGTGGTGCTCAACCGCGACGACGCGGCCTTCGAGACCTGGCAGCGCCGCGCCGCCGGCCGCCGGGTCGTGGCCTTCGGCCTGGATGCCCGTGCCGATGTTCGCGCGACAGACGTCAGCCTCGACAGCCAGGGTCGTCCGAGTTTCACCCTGCACAGTGCCCAGGGCGAGGCGCGCATCGCCCTGCAACTGCTCGGCGCCCATAACGTGGGCAACGCCCTGGCGGCCGCTGCGGCGGCCCTCAGCCTGGGCCTGGACCTGGCCACCGTCGCCCGCGGCCTGGCCGAGGCGGCACCGGTCAAGGGTCGCACCCTGACCCAGACCAGCCGTCGCGGTGCCCAGGTCATCGATGACAGCTACAACGCCAACCCTGCCTCGGTGAAGGCCGGGATCGACCTGCTGGCCGCCCTGCCGGGCCGTCGGGTGGTGGTCCTGGGCGACATCGCCGAGCTGGGCGAATGGACCGAAGAGGGCCATCGCGACGTGGGCGAGCATGCCCGCGGCAAGGTGGACGCCTTCTACAGCGTCGGGCCTTCGATGGCCCACGCGGCCCGCGCCTATGGCGCCGAGGCTCGGCATTTCGCCGATCGCGAACACCTGATCGAGGCCCTGGCGGACGAGGACCGGGCCGGAACCACCCTGCTGATCAAGGGATCCCGCAGCGCGGCGATGGACAAGGTCGTCGCCGCGCTCTGCGCTATCAACACCGAGGAGAAACACTGATGCTGCTGCTGTTGGCGGAGTTCCTGCAACAGTTCTACAAGGGCTTCGCCGTCTTCCAATACCTCAGCCTGCGCGGCATTCTGGGCGTACTGACCGCCCTGTTGCTGTCGTTGTGGCTCGGCCCCTGGATGATCCGCACCCTGCAGATCCGCCAGATCGGCCAGGCCGTGCGCAACGATGGTCCCCAGTCGCACCTGTCCAAGTCCGGCACCCCCACCATGGGCGGCGCCCTGATCCTGACCACCATCGGCATCAGCACCCTGCTGTGGGCCGACCTGCACAACCGTTATGTCTGGACCGTGCTGGCGGTGACCTTCCTGTTCGGCGCCATCGGCTGGGTCGATGACTATCGCAAGGTGATCGAGAAGAATTCCCGGGGCCTGCCGAGTCGCTGGAAGTACTTCTGGCAATCGGTGTTCGGCCTGGGGGCGGCGATCTTCCTCTATGTCACGGCCAAGGCGCCCATCGAAACCACGCTGATCCTGCCCCTGCTGAAGAACATCGAAATCCCGCTGGGGATTTTCTTCGTTGTGCTGACCTACTTCGTCATCGTCGGCTCCAGCAACGCGGTCAACCTCACCGACGGTCTCGATGGCCTGGCGATCATGCCCACGGTGATGGTCGGCGGCGCCCTGGGCATCTTCTGCTACCTGTCGGGCAACGTGAAATTCGCCGACTACCTGCTGATCCCCTATGTGGAAGGCTCCGGCGAGCTGATCGTCTTCTGCGGCGCCCTGATCGGGGCGGGCCTGGGCTTCCTCTGGTTCAACACCTATCCGGCCATGGTCTTCATGGGCGATGTCGGCGCCTTGGCGCTGGGCGCCGCCCTCGGCACCATCGCCGTGATCGTTCGCCAGGAAGTGGTGCTGTTCATCATGGGCGGCGTCTTCGTCATGGAGACCCTCTCGGTGGTCATCCAGGTGGCCTCCTTCAAGCTGACCGGCAAGCGCGTCTTCCGCATGGCGCCGATCCACCACCATTTCGAATTGAAGGGCTGGCCCGAACCCCGGGTCATCGTGCGCTTCTGGATCATCACCGTGATCCTGGTGCTGTTCGGCCTCGCCACCCTGAAGCTGAGGTAATCCCAGTGCTCATCGCTTCCGACCAGTTCCGTATCGTCGTCGGCCTCGGCAAGAGTGGCATGTCGCTGGTGCGCTTTCTCGCGCGCCGCGGCGTGCCCTTCGCCGTGGCCGATACGCGGAGCCAGCCGCCGGAACTTGCGACGCTGCGGACCCAGTATCCCCAGGTCGAGGTGCGTTGCGGTGAGCTGGATGCCGACTTCCTCGCCCGCGCGGCGGAAGTCTACGTGAGCCCCGGCCTGGCGCTAGAAACGCCGGCGCTGCAAGAGGCCGCGTCCCGTGGCGTGCGGTTGTCGGGCGACATCGACCTGTTCGTCCGTCATGCCAAGGCGCCCATCGTCGCCATCACCGGTTCCAACGCCAAGAGCACCGTCACCACCCTGGTCGGCGACATGGCCCTGCGTGCCGGCAAGCGCGTCGCCGTGGGCGGCAACCTCGGCACCCCGGCGCTGGATCTGTTGGCCGACGACGTCGAGCTCTATGTGCTGGAGCTGTCGAGCTTCCAGCTGGAAACCTGCGAGCGCCTGAACGCCGAGGTGGCCACGGTACTCAACGTCAGCGAAGACCACATGGATCGCTACAGCGGCATGCCGGCCTATCACCAGGCCAAGCACCGCATCTTCCGCGGCGCCCGCCAGGTAGTGGTCAATCGCGATGACGCCCTGTCGCGGCCGCTGATCGCCGATGGCGTACCCTGCCTGACCTTCGGCCTCGGTCGTCCCGATTTCCGCGCCTTCGGCATCCGCGAGGAAGAGGGCCGCCGCTACCTGGCGCTGGCCTTCGACAACCTGCTGGATGTCGAGGAACTGAAGATCCGCGGCACCCATAACCACAGCAATGCCCTGGCCGCGCTGGCCCTGGGCCAGGCCGCCGGCTTGCCGCTGGAACCCATGCTGGAGGCCCTGCGTGCCTTCCCGGGGCTCGAACACCGCTGCCAGTGGGTGGGCGAGGTGGGTGGCGTCAACTATTACAACGACTCCAAGGCCACCAATGTCGGCGCGGCCCTGGCTGCCGTGGAAGGCCTGGGCGACGACATCGCCGGCCAACTGGTGCTGATCGCCGGTGGCGATGGCAAGGGTGCCGACTTCAGCGCCCTGCGCGAGCCCATCGCGCGTCACTGCCGCGCCGTGGTGCTGCTGGGCCGCGATGCCGAGCGCCTCGCCGCCATCCTGCCGCCGAGCGTGCAACAGGTGCGTGTCGCCACCCTGGAAGACGCCGTGCGCGAGAGCCGTGCCCTGGCGCAGCCGGGCGATGCCGTGCTGCTGTCGCCGGCCTGCGCCAGCCTCGACATGTTCCGCAATTTCGAAGAGCGCGGACGGTTGTTCGCCCAGGCCGTGGGAGCCTTGTCATGATCCTCAGCCTGCTGCGTCCCTATCCTTCGCCGCTGGCCAGTCGCCACGGCATCGACCTGGACTTCCCGCTGCTGGCCGGTTGCCTGCTGCTGCTCGGTCTCGGCCTGGTGATGGTGACCTCGGCATCGTCCGAAGTGGCGGCCGCCCAGTCCGGCAATCCGCTGTACTTCATGTATCGCCACCTCATCTACCTGGCCATCGGCTTCGTCTCCTGTGGCGTGGTGATGCTGATCCCCATGGCCACCTGGCAACGCTTCGGCTTCCCGCTGCTGATCATCGCCTTCCTGCTGCTGGTGGCGGTGCTGGTGCCCGGTATCGGCCGCGAGGTGAACGGCTCCCTGCGCTGGATCGGCTTCGGCTTCTTCAACGTGCAGCCCTCGGAGGTCGCCAAGGTCTTCGTGGTGCTCTATCTGTCCGGCTACCTGGTGCGTCGCCAGCACGAGGTGCGCCACACCTGGGCGGGCTTCTTCAAGCCGTTCATCGTGCTGCTGCCCATGGCCATGCTGCTGCTGCGCGAACCCGACTTCGGCGCCACCGTGGTGATGATGGGCGCCGCCGGCGCCATGCTGTTCCTCGGCGGCGTCGGCCTGTTTCGCTTCCTGCTGATGGTCGCCCTGGCGGTGCTGGCGGTCTTCGTCCTGGTGCAGACCCAGTCCTACCGGATGCAGCGGCTGATCACCTTCACCGATCCCTGGGCCGACCAGTTCGGCTCCGGCTACCAGCTGACCCAGGCGCTGATCGCCTTCGGCCGCGGCGGCTGGACCGGGCTGGGGCTGGGCAACAGCATCCAGAAGCAGTTCTACCTGCCCGAAGCCCATACAGACTTCCTCTTCGCCGTACTGGCCGAAGAGCTGGGGCTGATCGGCGCCATGGCCACCGTCGCCCTGTTCTTCTTCGTCTGCGTCCGCGGCCTGTTCATCGGCCGCTGGGCCGAGCAGTCCAAGCAGTTCTTCTCGGCCTACGTGGCCTATGGCCTGTCGATGCTGTGGATCGGCCAGTTCCTGATCAACATCGGGGTGAACGTCGGCCTGTTGCCCACCAAGGGCCTGACGCTGCCCTTCCTCAGCTATGGCGGCAGCTCCCTGGTGATCTGCTGCGTGAGCATGGGCCTGCTGCTGCGTATCGAGTGGGAGCGACGAACCCTGGTCGATACCGAGGACATGGAATTCAGTGAGGAGGACTTCGCCGATGTCCGCTAACGTCCTCATCATGGCCGGCGGCACCGGGGGACACGTCTTCCCGGCCCTGGCCTGTGCCCGCGAATTCGAGGCGCGCGGCTATACCGTCCATTGGCTCGGCACCCCGCGCGGCATCGAGAACGACGTGGTGCCCAAGGCCGGTATCACTCTGCATCACATCCAGGTCTCCGGCCTGCGCGGCAAGGGCGTGCGCTCGCTGGTGAAGGCGCCGCTGCAGCTCAGCGGCGCCCTGTTGCAAGCCGTGGGCCTGATGCGCCGGCTCAAGCCCGTCTGCGTGCTGGG
The DNA here is from genome assembly GCF_054558395.1 of Pseudomonas sp. No.117. Lineage (NCBI taxonomy): Bacteria > Pseudomonadati > Pseudomonadota > Gammaproteobacteria > Pseudomonadales > Pseudomonadaceae > Pseudomonas > Pseudomonas sp. No.117. The sequence goes on along the minus strand of NZ_BAAJNP010000010.1, from coordinate 57,099 downwards.
CCTGGGCGGCTTCGTCACCGGTCCCGGCGGCCTCGCGGCCAAGCTGTGCAACATCCCGCTGGTGATCCACGAGCAGAATGCCTATGCCGGCACCGCCAACCGCATGCTGGTGCCCCTGGCCGCGCGCGTCTGCGAAGGCTTCGCCGACACCTTCCCGGCTTCGGCCAAGCGCCTGTCCACCGGCAATCCGGTACGTGCCGAGCTCTTCGCGCCCGTGACCCGCGCCCCCCTGGACGAGCGCGCCGCCAACCTGCTGGTACTGGGCGGCAGCCTGGGCGCCGAGCCGCTCAACAAGCTTCTGCCCGAAGCCCTGGCCCAGTTGCCGGCCGGGCTGCGGCCCCAGGTACGCCACCAGGCCGGTCGCCAGCATGCCGAGGTGACCGCCGAGCGCTATGCCAATGTCGCCGTGGAGGCCGATGTCCAGCCGTTCATCGCCGACATGGCCACGGCCTACGCCTGGGCCGACCTGGTGATCTGCCGGGCCGGTGCCCTAACCGTGGCCGAGCTGACCGCCACTGGCCTGCCGGCGCTGCTGATTCCCTTGCCCCATGCCATCGACGACCACCAGACCAGCAATGCCCGCTTCCTGGAGCGTGCCGGTGCCGGGGTGGTACTGCCGCAACATTCCACCCGCCCGGCGGATCTCGCCGCGCAGCTTACCGAGGTCCTGATGCATCCCGAACGTCTAGTCGACATGGCCACCCGCAGCCGTGCCCTGGCCAAATCCGACGCTACCCGTGCGGTCGTCGATGCCTGCCTGGAGGTTGCCCGTGGTTAAGTCGCAAAGCGCCATCCAGGCCGAAGTTCGGCGCATGCGCAGCATCCGGCGCATCCATTTCGTCGGCATCGGCGGAGTCGGCATGTGCGGCATCGCCGAGGTACTGCTCAACCTGGGCTACGAAGTCTCGGGTTCGGACCTCAAGGAATCCGCGGTGACCGCCCGGCTGCAGCAGTTCGGCGCGCGCATCTACATCGGCCATCGCGCCGAAAACCTGGACCAGGTCGATGTGCTGGTGGTCTCCAGCGCCATCAACAGATCCAACCCCGAGGTCTCCGCCGCTCTCGAACAGCGCATTCCCGTGGTCCCCCGCGCCGAGATGCTGGCCGAGCTGATGCGCTATCGCCACGGCATCGCCGTCGCCGGCACCCACGGCAAGACCACCACCACCAGCCTGATCGCCTCGGTGTTCGCGGCTGAAGGCCTCGATCCCACCTTCGTCATCGGTGGCCGCCTCAATGCCGCCGGTACCAACGCCCAGCTCGGCACCAGCCGCTACCTGGTAGCCGAAGCCGACGAGAGCGACGCCAGCTTCCTGCACCTGCAGCCGATGGTCGCCGTGGTCACCAACATCGATGCCGACCACATGAGCACCTACGAAGGGGACTTCAACCGGCTCAAGCGCACCTTCGTCGACTTCCTGCACAACCTGCCGTTCTACGGCCTGGCCGTGCTCTGCGTGGATGACCCGGTGGTACGCGAGATCATTCCCCAGGTCGCCCGGCCCACCGTCACCTACGGTACCGTCGAGGACGCCGACGTGCGCGCCGTGGACATCCGCCAGGAAGGCATGCGCACCTACTTCACCGTCCTGCGCGACGGCCGTGCGCCGCTGGCGGTCTCGGTGAACATGCCGGGCGTGCACAATGTGCTCAACGCCCTGGCCACCATCGCCATCGCCACCGACGAAGGTGTCAGCGACGAAGCCATCCTCAATGGCCTGTCCGGCTTCCAGGGGGTAGGGCGACGCTTCCAGGTCTACGGCGAACTGCCGGTCGCTGGTGGCAGCGTCATGCTGGTGGACGACTACGGCCACCACCCGCGCGAGGTCGCCGCGGTGATCAAGGCGGTGCGTGGCGGCTGGCCCGAGCGCCGGCTGGTGATGGTCTATCAGCCGCACCGCTTCAGCCGTACCCGCGATCTCTACGAAGACTTCGTCCAGGTGCTGGCCGATGCCAACGTCCTGTTGCTGATGGAAGTCTATCCGGCCGGCGAAGAGCCGATACCCGGCGCCGACAGCCGCCAGCTCTGCCACAGCATCCGTCAGCGTGGCCAGCTCGATCCCATCTACGTGGAGCGCGGTGCCAACATCGCCCCGCTGGTCAAGCCGCTGCTGCGTCCCGGCGACATCCTGCTCTGCCAGGGCGCGGGCGATATCGGTGCCCTGGCGCCGCAACTGCTCAAGCACCCGCTGTTCGCCAGCGCCGCGACGTCCGGGAGTTCGGCATGAGCGGTTATCCGTCCAACTTTCTGCCGGCAACCCCTGTTGCCGGCGCGCACGTGGAGGGCTGAACCTTGGTCGCCACCCTACGTCACAACCAGCCCGGCTACGGCCGGTCGCGCAACGTCGAGCCCCGCGGCGCCAGTCGCCTGGTCGCCGAGGAACCGCTGTCGACGCGCCTGCCGCGGCCGAGCCTGGGGTTGCTCAAGCGCATCCTCTGGCCGTTCCTGCTGCTGGGCCTGGGCTTCGGCACCTACGAGGGTGCGCAGAAGCTGCTGCCCTACGCCGACCGGCCGATCGCCAAGGTCAGCGTCAAGGGCGACCTGTCCTACATCAGCCAGGGAGCCGTGCAGCAGCGCATCGCGCCCTTCGTGGGCACCACCTTCTTCCAGGTCGACCTGGCGGACATGCGCCACGAGCTGGAGACCATGCCGTGGATCGCCCATGCCGAGGTGCGCAGGGTCTGGCCCGACGAGATCAGCATCCGCCTGGAAGAGCAGATGCCCATCGCCCGCTGGGGCGATGAAGCCCTGCTGAATAACCAGGGTGAGGCTTTTGCCCCACAGGATCTGGCCAACTATGACAATCTACCGCGCCTGTACGGCCCCAAGCGGGCCCAGCAGCAAGTGATGCAGCAGTACCAGATGTTCAGCCAGATGCTCCGGCCGCTCGGTTACACCGTGTCGCGCCTGGAAATGCACGAGCGCGGCAGCTGGTACCTCACCACCGGTCAGGGCCTGGAACTGGTGTTCGGCCGCGACCAGCTGGTGGAAAAGATGCGGCGCTTCATGCGCCTGTACGATCAGGTGCTCAAGGCACAGATGGACAATATCGCGCGGATCGATCTGCGTTATCCGAACGGTCTGGCCGTGGCCTGGCGCGATCCCGCCGTCGCCGCCACCCCCGTGACCGAACCGGCCAAGCATTGAGGAGAAGTTTCTTACTATGGCAAGCGTGCAAAGCGGCAAGATGATCGTCGGCCTCGACATCGGCACTTCCAAGGTCGTGGCTCTGGTCGGCGAGGTGTCTTCCGAGGGTCAGATCGAGATCGTCGGCATTGGCACCCATCCGTCGCGCGGGCTGAAGAAGGGCGTGGTGGTCAACATCGAGTCCACCGTCGCTTCCATCCAGCGGGCCATCGAAGAAGCCCAGCTGATGGCCGGTTGCCGGATCCATTCGGCCTTCGTCGGCATCGCCGGCAATCACATCCGCAGCCTGAATTCCCACGGCATCGTGGCGATCCGCGACCGCGAAGTGAGCCCGGCCGACATCGAGCGCGTGCTCGACGCCGCCCAGGCGGTGGCCATCCCCGCCGACCAGCGCGTGCTGCACACCCTGGCCCAGGATTATGTGATCGACAACCAGGAAGGCGTCCGCGAACCCCTGGGCATGTCCGGGGTGCGCCTGGAAGCCAAGGTCCATGTGGTGACCTGCGCCGTCAACGCTGCCCAGAACATCGAGAAGTGCGTCCGACGTTGTGGCCTGGAAGTCGACGACATCATTCTCGAACAGTTGGCCTCGGCTTATTCCGTGCTGACCGATGATGAAAAGGAACTGGGTGTCTGCCTGGTGGATATCGGCGGCGGTACTACCGATATCGCGATCTTTACCGAAGGCGCCATTCGCCATACCGCGGTGATACCCATTGCTGGCGACCAAGTCACAAATGACATCGCCATGGCCTTGAGAACCCCTACGCAATATGCGGAAGAAATCAAGATTCGGTATGCTTGTGCCTTGGCAAAGCTGGCTGGCCCGGGCGAAACCATCAAGGTGCCCAGCGTAGGTGATCGTCCGCCGCGAGAATTGTCGCGTCAGGCCCTCGCGGAAGTGGTCGAGCCCCGTTACGATGAGCTATTCACACTGGTGCAAGCGGAACTGCGCCGCAGTGGTTACGAGGATCTGATCCCGGCAGGGATCGTACTCACCGGTGGCACCGCGAAGATGGAAGGCGCGGTCGAGCTGGCGGAAGAGATTTTCCATATGCCGGTACGCCTGGGGGTACCCCAGACGGTGAAGGGGCTGACCGACGTGATCAGCAACCCGATCTACTCCACAGGCGTCGGCCTGTTGCTCTATGGCCTGCAAAAGCAGACCGATCCCTTGCCGGTCGTTTCCGGCGGATATAGCAGCGAAACCAAATCCACAGTCCTGGAACGCATGAAGCGTTGGGTCCAGGGCAATTTGTAATTCACAATTAAACCGCGGCAGTAGGCGAAGATCCGAAAGGAAGAGAGGGGACCATGTTCGAACTCGTAGACAACATTCCACAAAGCGCCGTGATCAAAGTTATCGGCGTAGGCGGTGGCGGTGGTAACGCCGTCAACCACATGGTCAAAAGCGGTGTTGAAGGCGTCGAATTCATCTGTGCAAATACCGACGCCCAAGCCCTGAAGAACGTCACATCCCGTACCGTGCTGCAACTCGGCCCGGGCGTCACCAAGGGTCTCGGTGCTGGCACCAACCCGGAAATCGGCCGCCAGGCGGCCATGGAAGACCGTGAGCGCATCGCCGAAGTCCTCGAAGGCGCCGACATGGTCTTCATCACCACCGGCATGGGCGGTGGCACCGGTACCGGTGCTGCGCCGATCATCGCCGAGGTCGCCAAGGAAATGGGCATCCTGACCGTTGCCGTGGTCACCCGTCCGTTCCCCTTCGAAGGCCGCAAGCGCATGCAGGTCGCCGACGAAGGTATCCGTGCCCTGTCCGAATGCGTCGACTCGCTGATCACCATCCCCAACGAGAAGCTGCTGACCATCCTGGGCAAGGACGCCAGCCTGCTGGCCGCCTTCGCCAAGGCCGACGACGTCCTCGCCGGCGCGGTCCGTGGCATCTCCGACATCATGCAGCGTCCCGGCCTGATGAACGTCGACTTCGCCGACGTCAAGACCGTGATGGGCGAGATGGGCATGGCCATGATGGGTACCGGTCACGCCAGCGGCCCGAACCGGGCGCGCGAAGCCACCGAAGCCGCCATCCGCAACCCGCTGCTGGAAGACGTCAACCTGCACGGTGCCCGCGGCATCCTGGTCAACATCACCGCCGGCCTGGACCTGTCCCTGGGCGAATACGCCGCCGTGGGTGAGATCATCGAGGACTTCGCTTCCGAGCACGCCACCGTCAAGGTCGGCGCGGTCATCGATCCGGAAATGCGCGACGAGCTGCACGTCACCGTGGTCGCCACTGGCCTGGGTGCGCGCATCGAGAAGCCGGTCAAGGTGGTCGACAACACCGCCCAGACCCTCGCCGCAGCCCGTCAGGAGTCCGCTCCGGTCAACTACGACGACCTCAAGTACCCGACCTCCATGCGCTCCGGTCGTGGCAGCCAGAACCATGGCGGCTCGGCGGCAGCAACCAAGGTCAATCCCAACGACGACTTGGATTACCTGGACATCCCGGCCTTCCTGCGTCGTCAGGCTGATTGATCGGGTATATCACAAGCGCGGGTGTGATTAGTGGGCATCGATTTTCGCTTCTGCTATCATCGCGATTTCGTTGACCACCATTCGCACCCTGCGACCGAGCGGCCCTGGCATGATTAGACAACGCACCCTCAAGAACACCATTCGCGCCACTGGCGTCGGCCTGCATTCCGGGGAGAAGGTATACCTGACCCTGAAGCCGGCTCCGGTCGATACGGGAATCGTGTTCCGTCGCACCGATCTCGATCCGGTCGTGGAAATCCCGGCCTGGGCGGAGAACGTGGGTGAAACCACCATGTCGACCAACCTGTTCAGCGACAGCGGCGTCAAGGTCGGCACCGTCGAGCACCTGCTGTCGGCCATGGCCGGCCTGGGTATCGACAACGCCTACGTCGAGCTGTCCGCGGTCGAAGTACCGATCATGGACGGCAGCGCCGGTCCCTTCGTGTTCCTGATCCAGTCCGCGGGTCTGCAGGAGCAGGAAGCGGCCAAGCAGTTCATTCGCATCAAGCGGGAAGTGACCGTCGTCGATGGCGACAAGCGCGCCACTTTCGTGCCCTTCGACGGCTTCAAGGTGACCTTCGAGATCGATTTCGATCACCCGGTGGTCAACAACCGCACCCAGAAGGCCTCGGTGGACTTCTCGAGCACCTCCTTCCTCAAGGAAGTCAGCCGCGCCCGTACCTTCGGTTTCATGCGTGACCTGGAATTCCTGCGTTCGCACAACCTGGCTCTGGGTGGCAGCGTCGATAACGCCATCGTGGTGGACGAGAAGGGTGTGATCAACGAAGACGGTCTTCGCTACGAAGACGAATTCGTCAAGCACAAGATCCTCGACGCCATCGGTGATCTCTACCTGCTCGGCAAGAGCCTCATCGGCGAATTCCGCGGCTACAAGTCCGGCCACGCCATGAACAATCGCCTGCTGCGCGCGCTGCTGGCCGATCGCGATGCCTGGGAAGTGGTGACCTTCGAAGACTCCGGTCTGGCGCCCATTTCCTACATGAGACCCGCGGCTGCCGTCTGAGCCCGGTTGCAAGAAAAAGCCCTGCCTATGCAGGGCTTTTTTATGAGCGCAGGATCGCTCAGCGACGACTCAGGGGCTCGCCCTGGAAGCTCACGCCGGCCAGGCCCTTGGCCATGAGCGCACGGATATTGGCATGATCACTGCCTTCAGGCGTCTCCAGCACGCTGCGATAATGCTCGCCGAAGGCCAGCAGGGCTTCCTGATCGCTCAGACCTTCGAGCTTAGCCAGGCCCAGGGTCTTGCAGGAACCTTCGTTCTGGCCGGCGGCGTTTTCCACCCCGCCATTGTGGAAGGCGGTTGGCTGGTAGGCATAGTGCTCGGCCACGAACGCCAGGGTATCGGCGAAGGCGTGGTTACCACTGGCCAGGCTGGCGCGGAAGCTGGACAGCTCGCTCATTTGGGCTGGTTCTCCTGGAAGGCGGCCGCCTGAGCGGGGGAGGCTTCGGTCTGGTACTGGGCCTTCCACTCGGCATAGGGCATGCCGTAGACGACTTCGCGCGCGTCATCCAGGCTCAGCGCCAAGCCCTTCTCGTCGGCGGCCGCCTTGTACCACTTGGACAGGCAGTTACGGCAGAAGCCGGAGAGATTCATCAGGTCGATGTTCTGCACATCGGTACGCTTGCGCAGGTGCTGGACCAGGGTGCGGAAGGCGGCGGCCTCCAGTTCCAGGCGGTCTTGTTCGGTCATGGGTGACTCCTTTGGCTAGCGGCGGCCATGGCGCAGGTGGCGCCCGCCGTTGACGGTGAAGGTGCTGCCGGTCGCGTAGGTCGTCGACAGCAGATAGAGCACGGTATCCACGATGGGATCGGCGCCGGGTTCGAAGTCCAGCAGGGCCTTGTCGAGCGTAGCCTGCCGATAGGTCTCGTCGGCGCCTTCCTTGAAGATCAGCAGGCCCGGCGCGATCGTATTGACGCGAACGGTGGGCGCCAGGGCTTCGGCGAAGGACAGGGTCAGGTTGTGCAGCGCGGCCTTGGTGGCAGCGTAGCCGATGTGGTTGCGGCTGCCACGGGTCGCGCTGTCGTCGCCGATGTGGATGATGTCGGCCCGCGGCGCCGCCAAGAGCAGATCCTGCAGGCCCAGGTTGAGGTGGTAGGGCGCTTCCAGGTGCAGGCGATAGAGCAGGCGCAGGTTGTCGAGGCCGTCTTCCGCCCAGACCGAGGCGTTGTGCACCACGCCGCGCAGCGCCTGGTGCCTTTCATGCAGCTGCTGCATCAGCAGGTCGCGCTGTTGTTCCTCCACCAGATCGACCTGGTAGGCCTCGATCTCCAGCTCACGCAACGGACCCGGATCGTCGCGGTAGACCGCGATGACCGGTTGACCTTCCGCCAGAAGGCGGCGGGTAAGAGCCAGGCCGACGCGGCGATTGGCGCCGGTTACCAGCAGGGGAAGGGCTGCAGACATGAGGGTACCCGATCCTTAAGAGCGAAACGGCCAGGAAGCTGGCCGTGCGTATTGTACGCATTCGACTCGTCGGGCAGCAGGCCGATCCGTTACGTCTAGCGGGCGCTGCCTCTGAGCTCCTCGGCCCTGGACGAGGCGCTGTGCAGCCAGCCCCTGAGCGCGCGGGTGATTAGCGGGATGAAGACGCAGACCATCACCGGCGTGAGGATCAGGGTGCTCAGCAGGATGCGCGGCAGCAAAGGCAGATGCGCCAGGTAGTCACCGAAGGCGGCGTTGAACAGCAGCGAGATGGGAAAGAACGCCAGCCAGACGGCGATGCTCTGTTTCCAGCGCGGCGGGGCTTGCACGCCGGCACCGAACCAATCGTCCATGCCCTGGGCGCGGCGCGCCTGGGGCGCTTCGAACAGGCCCTGGCCGCGCTCCAGCCAGAGGCGCCGCGTCTCCGAGTGTTCCCACTGGTCGAGGCTCTGGGGGCAGGCGAAGCGGAAGATGATCTGCACCAGGTTGTCGCCCGGCGGTGGGGTCAGGACCCCGGAACCGAGATAGCCCGGATAACGGGTCGCCAGGGCTTCGCCTTCGCGTAGCCAGACCAGGAAGGCGTCGTATTGGCCGGCCGCCACGCGGCGCGCGACCATGAGGGTAACGGGCTGACTCATGTTGGAGCTCCAAGCGATCGGGTCGGATAGGCCGGATGCCATCAAGCCGCCGGGTAGGCGGGCAGGGTGGAGAAATACCTGGGGTAGCAGGCGCCGCTAGCATAGCAAGCCTTGAGACCCCGGGGCAGCGCCTGACGTTGCAGGGATGTCGCAAACGCCAAACAAGGGTCGTTCGAGGCATACTGGGCAGCCTTCACCGCTAGAGGTCTGCATGAAAGTCGCACTGTTGAATGGCTCCGTATACGGCACCGCGGAAGATATCGCGCGGCAGGTGAAGACCCGTCTGGTCGCGGCGGGCCATGAGGTCTGGCACCAGCCGAATGCCGAACTTGCCAGTCTGGAGGCCTTCGCGCCCGAGGCCTTGCTGGCCATCACCTCCACCACCGGCATGGGCGAGTTGCCCGCCAACCTCGAGACGCTGTACTTCCAGCTGCGCGACCGGCTGCCGTCCTGGCGCGGCCGGCCCGGTGCGGTGCTGGCCCTGGGGGACTCCAGCTATGGCGATACCTATTGCGGCGGCGGCGAGCTGATGCAGGAGCTGTTCGCCGAGCTGGGACTGCGCGAGCTGCTGCCCCTGCTGCGCATCGATGCCAGCGAGACGGTGACCCCGGACGAGGACGCCGAGCGCTGGACCTCCGCGGTCATCGCCGCCCTGGGCTGACCTTGCCCGGCGGACAACACAGCTTTACCTGCCGGATCGCCGCCGCCGGGCCCGGGTCGCTGTCCTCGCCAGGTCAGCCTGGGTATCCTTGGGCGCTGATGACGGTTTGAGATGGAGCCCTGGGTGAATAGATATCTACGCCTGGCTCTGGAGCTGTGCGGATTGGGTGCGTTATGGGGGCTGGGCAGCTGGCTGGCGACTGCCTTCGCCTTGCCGGTACCGGGCGGTGTGGTAGGGCTGGCCATGTTGCTCCTGCTGCTGGCGGCGCGTATCGTCGAACCCGAGTGGTTGCAGAATGGCGTGCGCCTGTTGCTCGGTGAGATGCTGCTGTTCTTCATCCCCGCCTTGCTGAGTCTGCTCGACTACGGTCCGCTGCTACGGCAGGAGGGGGTGCGCATCCTCCTCGCCATCCTGCTCAGCACGGTGCTGACCATGGTCGCCACCGCCTATACCGTGGACTGGATGTTCCGCCGCCGGGGACGCCGCGATGCTTGATCTGCCGGGACTCTTCTGGCTGCTGCTGACGGTGGCCGCCTATGGGGTGAGCCGGCTGCTCTATGCCCGCCTGCGCTGGTATGTGGTCAGCCCCATCATCTTCGTCACCGTACTGCTCTATGCCACCACCCTCTGGCAACAGGTGAGCTATGCGCAGTACGCCCATTACAGCCGTTGGCTGATCACCCTGTTGGGGCCGGCGACGGTCGCTTTCGCCGTGCCGATCTGGCAGCAGCGACGACTGCTGGCGCGCTACTGGCAGGCGCTGCTGGCGGGGCTGTGCGTGGGCAGCGGGGTCGCCATCGGCAGCTCCTGGCTGCTGGCCCGCCTGCTGCTGCTGGATGATCGGGTGCTGCTGTCGATGCTGCCACGCTCCATCAGCACGCCCTTCGCCATGCCGATGTCCGCCGCCGTCGGTGGCGTGCCTGAGCTGACGGCGGCCTTCGTCATGATCACCGGGCTGGGCGGTGCCATCCTCGGCAGCCTGTTGATCAAGCTGTTGCCGCTCAAGTCGGCCCTCGCCCGCGGCGCCCTATTCGGCATGGGCGCCCATGGCGTCGGCACCAGCAAGGCCTACGAGGTCGGCCTGGAGGAGGGTACCGTGGCCGGGCTGGTCATGGTGCTGGCCGGCCTGAGCAACCTGCTGGGTGCCCAGCTGGTGCTCTGGCTGCTGCACGGCTAGTGCAGGGTGGTCTTGGCGGCGCCCAGTTGCTCGAGGCGCCGCCGTACCTGCTCCCGCTCGGCCTCGTCTTCACTAATCAGCAGCGCGTGCTGCAGGTCGTAGCGCTCGGCCTGGGGACAGTCGAGTTGCCGATACAGATCGGCGCGCGCCAGGTGGTCGGCGACACCCGCGGCGCCCAGTTCGATGACGCGCTGGGCATCCTTGAGCGCCGCCAGCGGCTGGTCGCCCTGGCGGTGCAACTCACGCAGGTTGCGCGAGAGACGCTGCATCATCTGCCGGGGAGAGAGCGGCGCCAGGTAGGTCGCCTGCAGCCGCGCCGTGGGACCGAATTGATCTACCAGCAGTTGGCGACAGTCGTTCATGTACAGCCGGCGTCCGCCGAAGGGTTCGAGCAGGTGATCGGCACCGGGCACACGTAGCAGGAAATGACCGGGAAAGCCGATGCCTTGCAGCTCGATGTCCAGCCGCCGGGCCAGCTCCAGCGCCACCAGGGCGATGGACAGGGGTTGGCCGCGGCGCCGTACCAGCACCTCGTCGAGCAGGGCGGCGGTGGGGCGCAGGGGCCACTCGGCGGCGCGGAACCCGGCGTCGCACAGCTGCCGTAACAATTCCTGGGCACGCTCCGAGTGGCTGGCGTCGCCGTCCAGGCTGGCGACCAGCTGCAGCGCCAGGTCGTCCAGCGAGTGCAGCAGGGCACGGGGCTCGAGGTCCTGGCGATGCTCGGCGGCGATCCACAGGGCGGCTTCTAGCAGCCGGGGATCGGGGCGGTCCAGACAGGCGAGGCAGGCGAGACGCGACTCCACGGTAGACTCCAGGCCCTTGGGGCTTTTCCTGAGGTTTTAGCCTGCCGCTGCCCGCGCGTCCAGTCTGCGACAGTCGCGCACTGGCGGGCTGCCTGGCTTCTCGCTATAAGAACCCCCTGGCCACGGCGCCAGGGCAACCTGACGAAGGAGACTTTTCAGCATGGATGAATCCTTGAACGAACGCCTGCGGCCTCGTACGCACCTCCTGGCCAACGGCCTGGGCAAGCCGCTGGCCCGTCTGGCCAGTGATCGCGGTATGGCTGGATGGAGCGACCCGGTATGAAGTGGGCAGATGGCAGTCGCAAGCGCATGCACGATGGCGCCAATTCGCTGGGCAACCTGATGGTGGAAGGCTTCCACTATTGCGGTCTGTTCGCCATAGGCGCAGCCACGGCCTGGGCCTCGGTGATGGCCTTCATGGAGATGTTCGACAAAGGCCAGGCGAGCATCGATGACATCCTCCTGCTGTTCATCTATCTGGAGCTGGGTGCCATGGTCGGCATCTACTTCAAGACCAACCACCTGCCGATCCGGTTTCTGCTCTACATCGCCATCACTGCGCTGACCCGCTATCTGATCGGCGATGTCTCGCACCACCGGCCGCCGGATGTTGGCCTGCTGTATCTCTGTGGCGGGATTTTCCTGCTGTCGCTCTCGGTACTGGCGGTCAGGGTCGCCTCCAACAAGTTTCCTTCCAGCAAGGCCCTGGATGCGACGGGGGAAGCGGTAGGGGACAGCGCTGGAGAGAAATAAGCCGGGCGGCAGCGCTGCAGGAGCGGCGCCTTCCATCGCCTGTGCGGCGGGAGGCGCCCCTGGCGAGCAGGGCCGTGTCGGCCTGGATGCTCCACGAGCAGCAGGCCGCCTAGCCCAGCCAGCCGCTTGCTTCCCAGCCTTGGCCTAACGGTCCAGCGGCGCCAGCAGCTGGGCGAGGTCGGCCTCGGTCAGGCGCCAGTCGCCGGCGTTCTCGCTGAGGATGCCGGCGCTCAGCCGGGCCTTTTCCTGCTGCAGCTGCTGGATGCGCTCTTCCAGGGTGCCGCGGGCGATCAGCTTGTAGACGAACACCGGGCGATCCTGGCCGATGCGGTAGGCCCGGTCGCTGGCCTGCTGTTCGGCCGCCGGGTTCCACCAGGGGTCGAAGTGGATCACGGTATCGGCGGCGGTCAGGTTGAGCCCGCTGCCGCCCGCCTTGAGGCTGAGCAGGAACACCGGCACCTCGCCGCTCTGGAAGCGTTGCACCGGGGTGCGGCGATCACGGGTCTCGCCGGTCAGGGTGACGTACTCGATGCCGCGCTCATCGAGATCCGCTGCGATGAGATCGAGCATGCTGGTGAACTGGGAGAACACCAGGACCCGGCTGCCTCCCGGTAGCAGGGCGTCGAGTCTTTCGTTCAGCGCCGCCAGTTTCGCCGAGGGCTTGGCCACGGCATCGTCTTCATGGGGCACCAGGCGCAGGTCGCAACAGACCTGGCGCAGGCGCAGCAGGGCATCGAGGATCAGCAGCTGGCTGCGGCCGATCCCCTGGCGGGCGATCTCGGCGCGTACCCGTTCGTCCAGCATCAGGCGCAGGGCTTCGTAGCGCTCGCGCTGCGCCGGGCTGAGTTCGACCAGCTGGACGATCTCGGTCTTCGGCGGTAATTCGCTGGCAACCCGTTGCTTGGTACGGCGCAGCATGAACGGCCGCACCCGCGCCTTGAGCGCCGCCAGGCGCTGCACATTGCCTTCGCGCTCGACGGGGATGCGATAGCTCTGCTTGAAGGTCTTCTCGTCACCCAGCCAGCCGGGCATGAGGAAGTGGAATTGCGACCACAGCTCGCCCAGGTGGTTTTCCAGCGGCGTGCCGGTTAGGCACAGGCGATGGCGGGCGCGCAGGTGCCGGGCCGCCTGGGCGGCCTTGGTGGCGGCGTTCTTGATCGACTGGGCTTCGTCCAGTACCTGCAGATGGAAGTCGTAGCCGGCCAGGCGCTCGGCATCGCGCGGGAGCAGCGCATAGGTGGTGAGCACCACATCGTGCTCGGGAATGCGTTCGAAGCGGCTGCTGCGGGCGCTGCCCTGCAGGGTGAGGACGCGCAGGCCCGGCGCGAAGCGGGCGATCTCGTCCTGCCAATTGGGGATCAGGCTGGTCGGCATGACGATCAGCGCCGGCGCGGTGAGGCGGCCGGCCGCCTGCTCGACGAGGATGTGCGCCAGGGTCTGCAGCGTCTTGCCCAGGCCCATGTCGTCGGCGAGGATGCCGCCCACCTCCAGTTCGCGCAGGGCCTGCAGCCAGGCCACGCCCTCGCGCTGGTAGGGTCGTAATTCCGCGTGCAGGGTTTCGGGTAGCACCACCGGCTCGGCGGCGTAGCTGCGCAGGCGCTCGGCGAAGCTCCTTAGTCGCTCGCCGCCTTCCCATTCCAGCGGCAGGCGCTCGTCCAACTCGGCCAGGCGCGCGGCATCGAGGCGGGGCAGACGCAGGGCACGGTCATTGGGCAGGCGCTCGGTGGCATAGAGCTCGCCGAGGATCTGCAGGATCGGCTTGAGTCGCCCCAGGGGGACGGCGACCCGCTGTACCCGGCCCTGTTGGCCGGCCATTCGCGGCGGTTCGATGCGCAGCAGCACCGGCTCGTCGTCAGGACGCTTGGCCAGGATCCCCGGTTCGTACTGGGAGGGTTCGCGGCGAATGGCGTCGATCAGCAGCGGGATCAGGCTGACGCGGCGCTGACCCAGGCGAATGCCCAGTTCGACGTCGAACAGGCCGGTAGCGGCCTGGTCTTCCACCTCTTCGAGGTGGCCGTACCAGCCTTCCACCGGCGTGAGATCGAAGGTGAATTCCGGCTGGGCCTCGATCTGCCAGCCACTCTCGCGCAGGGTCGGGATGACTTGCTGCACGAACCTGAGCCAGGCGGGATCGTCAGGCAGCTCGAACATCTCGCCACATTCCTCGGGCAGGGCGGCGCTGCGCCGAGTCGCTAGGCGCAGGCCATGGTCGATCAGCGTCTGGCGCCAGCGCTGCTCGGCAGCCAGCTGGCGGGCGGGATAGTCGGCGCCCGGAGTGCGCGGCGGCGTGCCGAATACCCGGCGCTGACCATACTGGAAGGCCAGGGCGGCGCGGTGCCTTACGGTGGGCCGCATCTTGCCGATGTGGCGGTCGTAATCGATCTGGGTGTGGCTGCCGAGGGTCAGGATCGGCTGCGGCAGGTCCGGGTTGGCGACCGGCACGCTCGGCAGATCGGCCTCGCAGCGCTGCAGGCGTTCGAGTTCGATGAGGGCCGCGGCGGCATGCTTGCAGTTGCGGCCGACCGGACAGGTACAGCGGGCTTCGACCCGCCAGGCGGATTCGCCCGGGCGCAGGGTGATCGCCTGGCGATAGGCCGGGCCGGCCGGGCTGCTGCACTCGGCGTAGACCTGCCCCTTGGCGGCCGAGCGGAGCTGTACCAGCCCGTCGAGGACCAGGCGCCGGCCGCGCTCGTAGTTGCGCTCCGTGAAGGCGCCCTTCCAGTCCTGCCACTTGAGCCGTTCGAAACGTAACGCCATCGTTCACCCAGGCTGTTCGTACCAAACCGGCTATTCTGCCACAGTCCACCAGGCACTCGTTGGACTCCCTTGCACTTTGTGAGAATGAGAATATAGTGCATTTAGGAATTGGGGAGCGAGACGATGCGCGAACAACCGTTAGCCAGCCTGGCCCTTGTCGATACCCTCAATGCGCAGGCCAGGCGGGAAGGCCGCCTGCGTTCCTTGCAGCGCTACATCCTCGTCGTCTGCAGCCTAGGCGTCATGGGCGCGGCGGCGCTGCATCTGGCCTACCTGGCCGGTGCCAGTGGCTAGTCCGACGAGCCGCTCCTTGGGCCGCGGCGCAGGGCGCAAGAAAAAGCCCCGACCAGTCGCCTGATCGGGGCTTTTCGAGGCCTTACCCGCCTGGACGGGTGATGCCTGGCGCTGTGACTCAGACCAGCAGGTCGCCCACGCGGTACATCTTCATGGTGTTGGTGCCGTCACGCTTGGTGTAGCTGTCGCCCTTGGTCAGGATCACCCAGTCACCGTGCTCGACGATACCGCGCTTGAGCAGCTCGTCCACGGCGGCCTGGCTCACCTTGTTCGCCGGCATGGTGGTCGGGTCGAAGGGGATGGTGTGCACGTTGCGGAACAGCGCGGTGCGGGCCTGGGTGGCGCGGCTGGAGGCGAAGGAGAAGATCGGCACCGAGGAGCGCAGGCGCGACATGATCAGCGGGGTGTAGCCGGTGTCGGTCAGGCTGATGATGGCCTTCACGCCGGGGAAGTGGTTGGCCACGTAGATGGAGGCCAGGGCGATACTCTCGTCCCAACGGGTGAAGGTCTGGCCCAGGCGGTGGCTGGACAGCTTGCTGGTGGGCTGCTTCTCGGCGCCGACGCAGACGCGCGCCATGGCCTTGACCGCTTCCACCGGGTACTGGCCGGCGGCGCTCTCGGCGGAGAGCATCACGGCGTCGGTGTTGTCGAGCACGGCATTGGCCACGTCGGAGACTTCCGCACGGGTCGGCATGGGGCTGCTGATCATCGACTCCATCATCTGGGTCGCGGTGATCACCGCCTTGTTGAGCCTACGCGCGTGGGAAATGATGCGCTTCTGGATGCCTACCAGTTCGGCGTCGCCGATTTCCACGCCCAGGTCGCCGCGGGCCACCATGACGGCATCGCTAGCCTGGATCAGGCCATCCAGCGCTTCGTCGTTGGCGACGGCTTCGGCGCGTTCGATCTTGGCCACCAGCCAGGACTTGCCACCGGCGGCTTCCATCAGGCGCCGGGCTTCGTTCATGTCTTCGGCATCACGCGGGAAGGACACCGCCAGGTAGTCGACCTCCATGGAGGCGGCCAGCTTGATGTCCTCGCGGTCCTTGTCGGTCAGCGCCGGCGCGGTGAGACCGCCACCACGGCGATTGATGCCCTTGTGGTCGGACAGCGGACCGCCGATCAGGGTGGTGCAATGCAGTTCGGTGGCGGTGACGCCTTCCACGCGCAGCACGACGCGGCCGTCGTCCAGCAGCAGCTCGTCGCCCACGCGGCAGTCGGCGACCAGGCCCGGGTAGTCGATGCCGACCACTTCCTCGGTGCCTTCGGTGCGCGGATGGGCAATGGACAGGCGGAAGGGATCGCCGACCTTGAGTTCGATACGCTTATTGACGAACTTGGCGATGCGGATCTTCGGACCCTGGAGGTCGCCGAGCAGGGCGACGTGACGGCCGTGCTTGGCGGCGAGATCCCGTACCAGCTGACCACGGGCCCGGTGCTCATCGGGCGTTCCATGCGAGAAGTTCAGCCGGGCGACGTCGATGCCGGCGATGATGAGCTGCTCGAGGACTTCCGGAGAATTGCTGGCCGGGCCTAGGGTGGCGACGATCTTGGTACGGCGATAAATCATGCAGTCTTTCCTTTAGCGGATTGCAACCATGAGTCGGCGCCCGAGCGCCGAGTCGACGTAGAACACGAAGCGCAGCTCATTGTAGCGCTCCCGCGTGGCCAGCACATGACGGCTTTTCGCAGCTTCGTCACACCGATGGTCGTTCGTCCTCAAGAAGCTGGCCCCGGCGCCGATCTAGCGAACAGGAGGACTTTCCATGCGCCCTTATCTCTGCCTGTTCCTGCTGCTCGGCCTGACGGGCTGTACCAGTGTCTCGATGAATTCCTATCTCGATGCCGCCTACAAATCCTATGCGGAAGGCGACTGTGCCAATGCCCTGCTGCAGATCTCCCAGGCCGAGCGCAAGGGCAGGGCGAGGCCCTGGCTGCAACCGGAATTCTCCATGCTGCGCGGCCAGTGCCTGGAGCAGCAGCAGCTGTACGGCGACGCCGCCCAGACCTATCGTTTCATCCAGGCCCGCTATCCGGCCAGCGAATATGCCTATCGGGCCCAGGCCCGACTGGACACCCTGCGCCAAATGGGGCTAGATGGCGGAACGGCCGTTGCGACGCCCCAACCGGTGCGAAACCTACCGCAGCGCTGAGCTTTCCAGGACGTTGTCGGTAAAGTGGCTTTACCGTGTGCAGGATGAATCGCACCATGACTCAGAATCGTCGTATCGAGCGCCACCAGCTGCCCTACTACCTGAAGGTGTTCAACCGCTTCACCGACAAGCCCATGGGCTACATCGGCAACATCTCCCGCGAGGGGCTGCTGATGATCAGCCAGCTGCCCATGTTGGTGAATGCGCGTTTCGAACTCCGGCTGAAGATTCCCGGCCAGGACGGCCAGCTGCATTTCGTCGACTTCGATGCTCGCTGCCAGTGGAGCCATGAAGACGTGACGCCGGGCAACTACGATTCCGGCTTCAGCGTCGCCGAGCCGCCGCCCGAGTTCGCCGAGCTGATCGGCGTGCTGCAGCACTATTTCACCTTCGGTCGCCTGTCGCAGTCGGCGATCTGAGCGCCTTGCTCTTCCAGGC
Organism: Pseudomonas sp. No.117; assembly: GCF_054558395.1. NCBI lineage: Bacteria > Pseudomonadati > Pseudomonadota > Gammaproteobacteria > Pseudomonadales > Pseudomonadaceae > Pseudomonas > Pseudomonas sp. No.117. Next base: position 39,338 of record NZ_BAAJNP010000010.1, on the reverse strand, counting down.
GCCGTAGCAGGCGGGTCTGCAGATCCGCCGTATGACTGGCCGCCAACCAGCTCACGCCCAGGCGCTCCAGGCGCCTGGCCAGCCGCTCGCTGCGGATCTCGGTCTGCCAGGCTTCGGCGTAGCGCCGGGCACTGCGCCAGCCGCTAATCTCGCGAGGCTCCCCGGCGAGTCGTAGCGAGGTGCCGACCACCCAGAGCTGCAGTCCGCGCCCGGCCAGGTCCAGGCGGGCGAGCCAGTCCACTGCCGCTTCCTCCAGCGGTGCCACCACCAGGATGACACTCCCAGGCGCGGCCTGGCGGCATAGTCGTGCCAGTGCGGATTGCAGGTCGCCGGCGGCAGTCGGTCGCGGCGGAAGCGGATCGGGCCGGACCGGGGGACGTCCGGGCGCGGCCGCCGCCAGCAGGCGCAACTCGGGCGCCAGGCCATACAGGCGCACCTCATTGCCACCGACCGCTAGATTGCGCCACAGCTCCAGCACCTGGTCGCGGTCCTGTCGCCAGGCGTCGAGGCCGCTGGGCGCCTGGTTGTCGAGCAACAGGTGCCAGGCAGTGGGGTACCGCGGAGTCCTCGATGGGCGCGGAACGGCAGGCGGATGCTGCCAGAGTCCCACCCAGCGCCAGCGCGGACTCTGCCGCTCCAGGATCGCCAGGGCCAACACCAGCGCGGCAGCCGCCGCGGGCAGTCCTTGCCAAAGGGGTGGCACCGCGATCCCCAGGACCAGGCTGGCCAGGGCCAGGATGACCAGGACGAGTGGGAAGCGGCGGCTCGGGGTCATGGGCGTGGTGCCGGACATTGCCCCAGCAGCTTGAGGATCTGGCCATCGAGGCTGTCACCCTCGAATTCCCGTTCCGGGGTCAGCCGCAGGCGCGGACGCAGCACGCCTGGCAGCGCGTTGCGGACGTCCTCGCCCGCGACCGTGGCGCTGCCGCGCAGGAAGGCCTGAGCCTGGGCGAGACGCAGCAGCGCCTGGCCCGCCCGCGGACCGGCGCCCTGGTCGAACGCCGGCCAGTCCCGGGTAAGGCGGATCAGGCGCACGGCGTAGTCCAGCACAGACTCCGGGACCGGCAGGCTCGCCACCAGGCGCTGCAGGGCGGGCAGATCCCGCGCGTGCAGCAGGGGGCGCAGCGCCGCTGCCTCCAGGGGGTCGCCGTAGCCCTGCTGGACGACCTGGCGCAAGGCGGCCAGCTCTTGGCTTTCCGCGGGCCAGTCCAGGCGTAGCTGGCTGAGGAAACGATCCCGTAGCGCCAGGGGCAGGTCGTGGCCCGGCGCCCGGGTGGCGATCACCAGGAAGGGCGCCGGCAAGGGTACCTGGCGGCCCTCCAGCAGCACCTGGCGACTCTGCAGCGCATCGTCCAGGAGATTGAGGACTACCGCCGGGGCGCGGTGGAGATCCTCGATCAGGACCAGCGGGTTGAACAGCGGCCCGCGTCGGAGACGGGCACTGTCCTGGCCGCTGTCCAGAACGATCTCCCCGGCGACCTCGGCCAGGGTTTGTGTCGGATGGCAGTGCAGGCGGGCGAAGCCGGCTTCCAGGCTGGCAGCCAGGGCTCGGGCGAGCAGCGTCTTGCCGGATCCGGTGGGGCCTTCCAGCAGCAGGTGCCCCCCCGCCAGCAGGGTCGCGAGCAGGCCGTCCACGGCGGTCTCCTGCGCCGGCAATACCCTGAGCAGCGCCTGCCGCAGCGCCTGCACGCGGGCCAGGGCGCGCGCCTTGACGCTCGCCTCACCGGGATCCGCCGGGTTGGCATCAGGAAGGGCGGTGTCGGTCATCGGAATTCCTCGGGCTAAGGGTGCGCAAGGCCAGGCGCAGCTGGCGCAAGTGGACGATACGGCGGGTGAAGTCCTTGCCGGACAGGCGCGCCGGCCCGGGGCGCAGCGCCTCGCCCACCGCGCGGATGCTCAGGCCGCTCAGGCGCGCCAGATAGTGCCAGTGCTCCGCCACGCCCTGGTCGGCAAATTCGGGGCGGCGGCGATGCAGGTCGCGCTGGATGTCACGCTGCAGTGCGGCGACCAGCTCCGGCCAGCGATGGGCCGCGCGGCTGCCGCCGCCCGTCCGCCACCGCCAGAGGGTCAGCGCCAGTGCCAGCAACAGGGTGGCCACGCCGAAGCGCTGCAGCAGGTCGAGCCACAGCGGAACGGGTGGCGTCGGCGCGACGATGACGACCGCTGCGCCCTGGGTCAGGTACCACAGCAGCCAGGCGTTGTCGTACTGGGGCAGGCGCCCATTGCTCCAGAGCTCGGTGTCCGATAGCAGGGTGACGCTACCCTCGCCCCAGGGTAGCAGCAGCAGATGCGTGGCGCTGGCGCTGCTCGCCCAGGCCACGGCCTGGTCGCCGACATCGAACAGGTGGCGACTGTCGTCGAAGCCGAGGTAGGCGGGGGCGTCGTCGTCGGCCAGATACAGCTGCGTCAGGTTGGGCCAGAGCGGCAGGGCCATGATGGGTTGCGGCGTGCCGCTCAACTCGCGGGTGGGCATCGGCCTCACGCCGAGGGTCGCACTGAGGGCCAGGGTGCTGTCGTCGGCGACCGCCACCAGTCGGCCACCCGACTCGACCCAGTCCAGCAGGCGCTGGGCGTCCTGTTCGGTGAGGGGTGGATTGCCGGCCAGCCAGAAGCGTACGCCCCCTGTCGACGGCAGTTCGCCGAGGTGCTCGGGGCTGCTGCGCTGCACCGGACTGCCGAGCCGGCGCAGGTAGGCCGCCGCGAGCGCCTGCGGGTCCTGGCTGCTTGCGGTCGAGGCGGCGAGCTCGGTGGCGAGCTGGTGGGCGGCGCGGCTGTCGAGTCCCTGGTGGGTCAGTCGCAGGCTTGCCGGCCCACTGTCGGCCTGCGGCGGTAGCGGGCAGGACAACGGCTCCGGCTCGGCGAGGCAGGCCAGGGACAGCGTCAGGGCCAAGCCGGCGGCGCCCAGGCGCGCGCCGAGCAGTCGGCACCTGACGCGAAAGGAGAGCCGATCGACTGAACGCATGCGGGGAGCGGATACACGGATGGACAGACTCCAGAGCCTAGCGGGTGCGGGGGGCCGGGAGCAAGGCGCTCGACGATGCTAGACTGCGCCGATTCTAGGGGAGGGCGGTGTGACTCAAAGTATCTTCTGGTACGACTTCGAGACCACGGGGATAGATCCACGGCGGGATCGTCCGCTGCAGGTCGCCGGGGTGCGTACCGATCTCGACCTCAATGAAATCGCCGAACCGCTCAATCTGCATTGCCGGCTGAGCGACGATGTCCTGCCGCATCCGCGTGCCTGCCTGGTCACCGGCATCCTGCCGGATACCCTGCAGCGTCAGGGACTGCGTGAGCGGGAGTTCCTGCAGCGCCTTCACGACGAGCTCGCGCGGCCCAATACCTGCACGGTCGGCTACAACAACCTGCGCTTCGACGATGAAATGGTGCGGCACAGCCTGTACCGCAACTTCCATGATCCTTATGGCCGCGAGTGGCAGCAGGGTAACAGTCGCTGGGATGTGCTTGGCCTGATCCGCGCCCTCTATGCCTTCCGCCCGGAGAGCCTCACCTGGCCGGAGGAGAACCAGCGCGTCTCCCTGCGGCTGGATCGTCTCACCCTGGCCAATGGCATCGAGCATGGCCAGGCCCATGATGCCCTGGCGGATGTCCGGGCGACCCTGGCCCTGGCGCGATTGGTCAGGCAGCGCCAGCCGCGGCTCTATGACTATCTCTGGACGCAGCGACAGAAAAAGGCGGTCCAGACGCGTATCCGCCTGCTCGAACCCCTGCTGCACGTCTCCGGCCGCTTCAGTGCCGAGCGGCACTTCCTCGCGCCGGTCCTGCCGCTGGCCTGGCATCCGGTCAATCGCAACGCCCTGATCGTCTGCGACCTCGGCGCCGCGCCCGAACCCCTGTTCGAACTCGATGCCGATACCTTGCGCCAGCGCCTCTACACCCGTCGCGAGGATCTGGCGGAGGGCGAGCTGCCCGTGCCGCTCAAGCTGGTGCAGATCAACAAATGCCCGGTCCTGGCGCCTTTCAGTGTGTTGCGTCCCGCGGATCTGGAGCGCCTGCAGTTCGACCTGGCCGCGGTGTGGCGCGCCGTCAGCCGCCTGCTCGACCAGCGCTCGAACTGGCAACCCAAGCTCCGCGAGCTCTACACCGAGTCTGCCGCGTTCGCAGGACAGGGACAGGATGCGGAGTTGAGACTCTATGACGGCTTCATCGATGCCGAAGAGCGAAGCCTTTGCGAGCGAGTTCGCCAGTGTCCTGCCGAACAATTGAGCGTCCAGACGTGGGCCTTTCGTGACGAACGTCATCCCGAATTGTTCTTTCGCTACCGTGCCCGTAACTTTCCCGAGTTACTCACGGCGGAAGAGGGCGCGCGTTGGCGGGAATTCTGTCGGCTACGACTCTTGAAGGAAGAAGGACAAGGCCAACTGACCTGCGGTCAATTCTTCACCCTGGCCGAACAGCTGCGGGGTGAAGTATCCAGTGATCTATTGCCCATTCTCGATGCCTGGTCCGCCCATGTTCGCGCCGTGATGCAGCGGTTGGAGAGTTCGGTCGAGAGTGCGACTTAACGTCGCGACAAATGGCGCGACAACTTTTTTGCTAGGAAACATTGCCAGGGATGGCAAGTTTCTTAAGAACGGCATCCAGACTTATGGGCCGTCGTCGCACAGCGCGAAGTGAGTCTTGTACCCAATCCAGCCGCAGGCAGCTGCCAGCGAAAATCCAGGATCGAAAAGAGTAGCGCCGATGGCGCAGCACTCCGCTGTTACAGGGCGGTGAGCCGCGGGCTGCACCCCAGCGAGACGAAAAAAACGCCGGCGAACCGGCGTTTTCAGATCAATCCAGCAGGGTCGCCCAGGACTCTACGTCGTCCGAGCCCCACTTGGCCTTCCACTCTTTCAGGGTCTTGTGATTGCCACCCTTGGTTTCAATCACTTCGCCGTTGTGCGGGTTCTTGTACTGCTTGACCTTGCGCGCGCGCTTGGGGGTGCTGGCAGTATTGGCCTTGGTGGTACGAGCTTGGCGTGCGGGCTTGGCTTCGCTATCGAGGATGCCAATGATGTCACGCAGCGACTTCTGATACTCACCCATCAAGGAACGGAGTTTCTTTTCGAACTCCAGTTCGCGTTGCAGTTTGTCATCCTGCTGCAGCGACTTCAGGCGCTCCTGCAGTTCCTTGATGGCTTCTTCGGTCTGGCGATATTCATTGATGAGCGACATGGCTGGCCTTTGTTTGCTGCTGATGCAGAGATGAAAGTGCCTGTATCATAGGTTGGCTATCGGGATAAGTAAACTAGGCGGGCACCGCTGAATAATTAACAGACCAACTGTTTCTTGGCGGGACTTTCGCCGCAACCCATAACTTTCATTGCGGCCTTGGCGGAACTTCGCACAGCGCGATTGTTTTACCGCTCCGCTTCCACGACCGGATCCTCCAGCCACGTTGCCTGTGCACCGCTCGACGCTGCCTGCGACTGCGCCTAGAATGCAGCCCCTTTTCGTTCGAGGTTGTGCTATGCAAACGTTTCGTCTGGTGATCGCCTGTCCGGACGGGGTAGGTATCGTGGCCAAGGTCAGCAACTTCCTGGCGACCTATAATGGCTGGATAACCGAAGCGAGCCACCATTCGGATACGGAGAGTGGCTGGTTCTTCATGCGCCACGAGATCCGCGCCGACTCCCTGCCGTTCGACCTCGCGGGCTTCCGCCAGGCCTTCGCGCCCATCGCGCGGGAGTTTTCCATGCAGTGGCGGATTACCGATTCGGCCCAGCGCAAGCGCGTGGTGCTCATGGCCAGTCGCGAATCCCATTGCCTGGCCGATCTGCTGCACCGCTGGCACAGCGGCGAGCTGGATTGCGAGATTCCCTGCGTCATCTCCAACCACGACACCCTGCGCAGCATGGTCGAGTGGCATGGCATTCCCTTCTTCCACGTACCGGTCGATCCGGCCGACAAGCAGCCGGCCTTCGACGAGGTGTCGCGGCTGATCGACCTGCACCAAGCGGACACCGTGGTGCTGGCGCGCTACATGCAGATCCTGCCGCCCGATCTCTGCGCCCGCTACGCCCACCAGGTGATCAACATCCACCACAGCTTCCTGCCGTCCTTCGTCGGGGCCAAGCCCTATCACCAGGCGGCCCAGCGGGGCGTCAAGCTGATCGGTGCCACCTGCCACTACGTGACCGAGGAGCTGGATGCCGGCCCCATCATCGAGCAGGACGTGGAGCGCGTCAGCCACAGGGACAACGTCGAGGACATGGTCCGCCTCGGCAAGGACGTCGAGAAGATGGTGCTGTCGCGTGGTCTGAGATACCACCTGCAAGAGCGGGTCATGGTGCATGGCAACAAGACCGTCATCTTCGACTGACCGCGACGCCCCGGCGGTACCCGGTACCGCCGGGGCGCCACCGCGCCTGGGCGAGGGCTGCCTGGCCCGCTATGACCTGCAGGGCCTCGCCGCCGAGAGCGGCGCCGATTTCAGCGCGGCCGCGGAGCTGTGGCATCGGTTGCAGAAGGCTGCGGACCCCGCCGCTGCGCCGGACGAGGGCGAAGCGGCGGCTGCCGCTCAGTCGTCCTGAGCGACGGACTCGGCGCTGGTCTTGGCCTTGAGGTCGGCGATCTTGCGGACTTCCGACGCGAACACCTCGTCCTGCACGGTAGGACGTTTCTTCCAGGGTTTGCGATCGGGCTTGGGCTGGGCGGCGTAGGTGACGATTTCGCCACCGTATACATCCTGATAGCGCTGGGCCTGGCGTTCCAGTTCAGCGCGAAGTTGGTCTTTGGTCACGGGTTCGATCTTGTTCGAGTGTCGCGAGGGGCGAGCGGTCGCCAGGACCGCTCGCAGCCGGTGCGCCCAGGGGCGCGGCTGCGGAGTCTAGCCGCCGCGAGGCCCTTTGCCTATCCCGCTCAATCGCGGATCCGCATCGACAGGTCGATGGCCTTGACGTCCTTGGTCAGGGTGCCGATGGAGATGTAGTCGACCCCAGTCTGGGCGATACCCAGCAGGGTGTCTTCGTTGACCCCGCCCGAGGCTTCCAGCTTGGCCCTGCCCGCCGTCAGGGCGACCGCCGTGCGCATGTCGGCCAGGCTCAGCTCGTCGAGCATGACGATGTCGGCCCCCGCGGCCAGGGCCTGTTCCAGTTCGCCGAGGTTTTCCACCTCGACCTCCACCGGTCGGCCCGGTGCCAGTTGGCGGGCCGCGGTCACCGCCTGGGCGATGCCACCACAGGCGGCGATGTGGTTTTCCTTGATCAGGAAGGCATCGAACAGGCCGATGCGGTGGTTGTGGCAGCCCCCGCAGGTGACCGCGTACTTCTGGGCGCGGCGCAGGCCGGGCAGGGTCTTGCGGGTGTCCAGCAGGCGTACCTGGGTGTCTTGCACCTTGTCGGCATAGTGGCGGCAGCGGGTGGCGGTGCCGGACAGCAGCTGCAGGAAGTTGAGGGCGCTGCGTTCGCCGGTGAGCAGCGCCCGCGCCGGGCCCTGGAGTTCGAACAGCACCTGATCCGGCGCCACCCGCTCGCCATCGGCCACGTGCCAGGTGACCGCTACCTGCGGATCCAGGACCCGGAAGACTTCATCGACCCAGGCCGTGCCCGCCACGACCGCCGTTTCGCGGGTGATGATCCGCGCCCGGGCGTGCTGGTGGGCGGGAATCAGGCCTGCCGTGAGGTCGCCACTGCCGACGTCTTCGCGCAGCGCGGCGGCGACGTTGTCGGTGATGACCTGGGCAAGCTCGGGCAGGGTGGCGCTGGACATGAACGGACTCCGGTAGGGGATAGCGGCGGACGCGCGGGCAACTTTAGGGGAGGTTGACGATCTGAGATAGACAACGTTGAGTTATTCTAAGGGCAGGCGCTGTCGGACAGGTGCCTTGTGAACCCTGTCATGTACTGTGCAGATGCCGATTGGTCGATGCCGTAGCAAAGCAAATAATGGCACTTCGACAACGTTTCACCTCGCGGCCAGGGCGGCCAACGTTGTTCAATGCTCCTGTAGTGGAACGCGATTCAGCCGAACGCAAGAACGGTTGTGGGAGGCGGTGGTGCAGAACGACGTAAACGTAGTTCATTTCAAGGCGCTCGGGGAGTCCTCTTCCCGATTGCCCGCGGTACTTTTGCCGGTTCGAGATCGCGCCGCTCAGCGACTCAATGCCTCTTTGCAGCAGCTGTTCGACAATGCCGACGATGCCTTGTTCGAGATGGCCGACCGGGCTGGCAGCAACCAGGAACAGAGCCTCTACTTCGAAGCCATGCGCGACCTGCGCCTGCGGCGCAAGAGTATCGAGCGCAGCTTTCTCCAGCAGTACTTCGAGCGCTTCGCGGCGCTGAACAACCTGGTCGGCAGCAAGCCGGAGATGCGCCTCGACAGCGTCTCCTACGAAGACCTGAGCCTGGTGCAGAACGATGCGCTGGAAGAGAGCGTGGCGGTCGACACCATGGTGGCTAAGGCGCTGAGCAACAACGCCATGGCCATCAGTCACCTGACCATCAGATTCAATACCCAGCTGTCGAGCAAGCTGGACGACGCGACCCATCCCCTGGGGCCGCGCCGGCTGTGCGAGGCCTTCGTCGAGGCTTGTCGCGATCTCGATACCGACATCAAGGTCAAGCTGATCATCTACAAGCTGTTCGAGCGCTTCGTGCTCAATGGCCTCGGCCAGCTGTACGCGGAATCCAATCGGCAACTGGTCGATGCCGGCGTGCTGCCGCAGCTCAAGGCCATTCCCCAGCAGGTGCCGGGGCGCTCGGCCAAGGGCTACAGCGGTCGTACGCCGGCGCACGTCAACAGCGAAGACGATGGCCAGGAACTCTTCGGTACCCTGCAAGGGCTCCTCGCCCAGTTGCGTGCCCCGAACGGCGGCAGCCTGGGTGGCGCGCCGTCCGCTGACAGCGGTGCGGCGACCGGCGATGGCCAGGTCATCACCAGCTACGACCTCATGCGCCTGCTGTCCCACCTGCAGCAGCAGATTTCCAGCCAGTCCCTGGACGGTTACGACCTCAAGGCACAGCTGGGCGTGGCGCTGGGAAGGATCAGCGAGCGCTCCGGACGAAAGCGGGTGGTGGGCCAGGTCGACGAGGACGTCATCAATCTGGTGGCGATGCTCTTCGAATTCATTCTCGACGACCTCACGCTGCCGGATTCGCTGAAGGCGCTGATCGCCCGGCTGCAGATCCCCATGCTCAAGGTCGCGGTGCTCGACAAGACCTTCTTCAGTCGTGGCAGCCATCCGGCGCGGCGGCTGCTCAACGAGATCGCCGCCGCCTCCCTGGGCTGGGGTGAGCAGAGCGATCTGCAGCGCGACGGCCTCTACCAGAAGATCGAACAGATCGTGCAACGGCTGCTGAGCGACTTCGTCGACGACCCGGAGATCTTCGCCGAGCTGCTGGCCGATTTCATGGCCTACGTCAGTGACGAGCAGCGCCGCAGCGAGTTGCTCGAACAGCGTACCCGTGACGCCGAAGAAGGGCGTGCCCGGGCGGAGATCGCCCGGTTGCAGGTCGAGCACGTGCTCAGCCAGCGCCTGCAGGAGCACCAGTTGCCGGCCGCCGTGCAGCGGGTGCTGCGCGAGGCCTGGAGCCAGGTCCTGCTGCTGACCTGCCTGAAGCAGGGCTACGATTCCAGCGAGTGGCGCGCGGCGCTGCAGACCATGGACGATCTGATCTGGAGCATCCAGCCGCACTACGACGTGGCCTCGCGCCAGCGGCTGCTGGAAATGGTCCCCGGCTTGCTCAAGGCGCTGCGTGAAGGCCTGGCGAGTGCCGCCTTCGATCCCTTCTCGACCTCCGAATTCTTCACCGAACTCGAATCGCTGCACGTGCAGACCTTCCAGCAGACCCGCGCCGAGCCGGTCGACGCCGAGGTGGCGGCCGCGGTGCCCGCGCCGGCGCCTGTCGAAGAACCCTTCGAGCTGCCGCGCGGCGGTGATCGGATCGCCGGGCTGACCAGTGAATCCCTCGACTGGGTGGATGCGCTGTCGGTGGGGGCCTGGCTGGAGATCCTCGATGTGGAGCAGAAGCTGCGCTGCAAGCTGGCCGCGATCATCCGGCCCATGGGGCGCCTGGTCTTCGTCAACCGGACCGGCATGAAGGTGCTGGACCGGACGCGCGAAGAGCTGGCGCTGGATTACCAGGAAGGCCGGGTACGGCTGCTGGACGATGCGCTGCTGTTCGACCGGGCCATGACCTCGGTGATCGGCAACCTGCGCGGCCAGTCGTCGTCCTGAGGCAGCGGTACCCATAAAAAAGCCGTTCCTCGGGACGGCTTTTTCGTATCCGCGCGGCTGCGGCTCAGTGCAGCTTCAGGCGCGGCTCGGTCTTGCGTCTGAGGTGATCGCCGGCGAACAGCGCCAGGGCGCGCAACGGACCATAGAGGGCGACCTGGTGCATCCGGTAGAGGGAGACGTAGAAGGTCCGCGCCAGCCAGCCTTCCAGGGTCAGGTTGCCCAGAGCGCCGCCCATGAGGTTGCCGACGGCACTGAAGCGCGACAGCGAGATCAGGGAGCCGTAGTCCTTGTAGTGGTATTCGGGCAGCGGCCGACCGTCCAGCAGTGCCTTGAAGGTCTTGACCAGCAGGGAGGCCTGCTGGTGGGCCGACTGGGCCCGGGGTGGCACGGTGCGGGTGTCGCCCGGGGTCAGGGGGCAGGCCGCGCAATCGCCCAGGGCGAAGACATTGGCATCGCGGGTGGTCTGCAGGGTCGAGTGCACCACCAGCTGGTTGATGCGGTTGGTCTCGAGGCCGGCCAGCTCCTTGAGAAAGGCCGGGGCGCGGATGCCGGCCGCCCAGACCTTGAGGCTGGCGGGGACGAACTCGCTGGCGGTCTGCAGGCCATCGGCGCGAACTTCCTTGACCGCCGAACCGGTCAGCACCCGTACCCCGAGCTTTTCCAGGGTGCGATGGGCCTGCCCGGCGATGCGCTCCGGCAGGGCCGGCAGGATGCGCGGACCGGCCTCGACCACGGTGATACGCAGGTCTTCGGGACGGATGCGGTCGAGACCGTAGGCCTGCAGTTCCTCGGCGGCGTTGCGCAGCTCGGCGGCCAGCTCCACGCCGGTGGCGCCGGCGCCGACGATGGCGACCTCGATGAATTCACCCGGCTGCTCGCTGATGTGGGCGCGCAGGTAATGGGTCAGCAGTTTGCGGTGGAAGCGCTCGGCCTGGGCACGGGTGTCGAGGAAGATGCAGTTCTCCGCCGCGCCTGGGGTGCCGAAGTCGTTGGTGGTGCTGCCGATGGCCAGGACCAGGGAGTCGTAGCCGATCTCCCGTTCGGGCACCAGGATGGCACCGTCGTCCTCGATGGCCGCCAGCTGGACCTTGCGCCGATCACGATCCAGGCCGGTCATGCGGCCGAGCTGGAAATCGAAGTGGTTCCACTTGGCCTGGGCGACGTAGCTCAGTTCGTCCTCGGTGGAGTTGAGCGATCCGGCGGCGACCTCGTGCAGCAGGGGTTTCCAGATATGGGTCGCGTTGGCGTCGATCAGCACGATCTTGGCCTGGCCACGCTTGCCCAGCTTACGGCCCAGGCGGGTGGCCAGTTCCAGGCCGCCGGCGCCGCCGCCGACGATAACGATGCGATGGGTCATGGAAGGTACTCATAGGGAAGGAAAGCGCTGGCCGGTCCGGGCGCGTCGCCGCAAGCGGGCGCAGTCCCGGGCCGGACGGAATCTGGGGACGTCGAGGCGGCTGAAAAGCGCGGCAGCCAAGGTGGAAGATGGGCGAAAAGCCAGGGGTTTCAAGGGCAACGGCATGCATTCGCCTGCATGAAGAGGTTCGCCACGACGAGAGGTAGGCCTAGTTTAACTGGGCTGGAGCAGCCATTCGACCCTAGGGATACTGGGGTCAATCCAGCACCTCCACCCGGTCGCCGAGACGGATGATGCCGCTCTCCAGCACTCGGGCGGTGAGGCCGCCGTGGCCGCGCATGGCCTGGAAGGTACCCGGACCGAGCCGGTCTTCCAGACGCGCGCAGGGTTGGCACCAGCCGGTGGTTTCCAGCACCGCCTGGCCGATGCGAAAGCGGCGATTCTTCAGGCTGAAGAGATTGATCCCGGCGATGGCCAGATTGCGCCTGAGGTCGCCGGGGGCGACCGGCCTGCCGATCAGGGCGGCGACCACCGGCAGGTGTTCCCACTGGATGAGGGTTACCTGGCGCTGGTTGCGTGGCGTGGGCCGGGCATGGTCGCCGGTCAGGCCGGCATCCCGCCGGGCTTCGACCGCCTCGATCTCGACCATGGGCGCCCGGGCCACGGGCCGCACGCCGATCCAGCGGACCGCGCCGGACTGGGGAACCTGGGCGAGCAAATCTTTGAGTGGGATCATGCAGCTCCTCGACGCTAAGGTGGTGCCTGGCCGGCCGGTAGGGCAGGATAACGGCCTCGATGGATCACCTGGGAGAGGATGCCATGCGCGGGAGAGCCTTGGCGTTGTTGCTGTCGTGTCTGCTGCTGCCCCTGACCGCCTTGGCGCTCGAGCCAGGTGAGCGCGTCGCGCCCTTTACCCTGCTCGATCAGCGCGACCAGCCCTATACCTTCGATGATCGCGCGCAGGTGCTGCTGGTCGCCCGCAGCATGACCGGATCCGGGTTGGTGAAGGAAGCCCTGCGCGACCAGCCCGCGGGCTTCATCGATGGCACCCGGGTGGTCTATGTCGCAGACATCAGCGGCATGCCCGCCGCCATCACCCGGCTGTTCGCCGTGCCGGCCATGCGCAAGTACGGCTATCCCGTGCTGCTCGACCGCGAATCGCGGGTTGCGCCCCGGTTTCCCGGGGATGCGGACAGGGTGCTCTGGATCATGCTCGATCATGGGCGCTTCGTCGGCCAGCGTGAGTTCAGCGATGCCATCGCCCTGCGCGATGCGCTCAAGGCCAAGGCGCGCTGATGGACGGGGTCTTCGTCGAGGGCTGGTACCGTGAGGCGCGGCTGTGTCCGTCGCCCAATCATAACGAGCGGCCGGCCGGCACCGAGGTGTCGCTGCTGGTGATCCACAACATCAGCCTACCGCCCGGGCAATTCGGCACCGGTTGTGTCCAGGCGTTCTTCCAGAATCGGCTCGACCACACGGCCCATCCCTTCTTCCAGGAAATCGTCGACCTCCGGGTGGCTGCCCACTTCCTCATCGAGCGCGAGGGCGCGGTGACCCAGTTCGTCTCCTGCGACCAGCGTGCCTGGCACGCCGGGGTTTCCTCCTTCGAGGGGCGCGACAACTGCAACGACTTCTCCGTCGGCATAGAACTCGAAGGCACCGATGACCAGGCCTACAGCGACGCCCAGTACCGGGCCCTGGAGCGCCTGACCCGGGCGTTACAGCGCGCCTATCCCGCGATCACCGCCGCGCGGATCCAGGGACACAGCGACATAGCGCCGGGGCGCAAGACCGATCCGGGTCCCGCGTTCGACTGGCCGCGTTTACACGAGGCACTGCAGGACTAGGCCAGTTGGCCGGGGTCCCAGCCGAACACCGCGCAGGCGTTGCGGGTGGTGGTCGCGGCCAGGGTTTCGGCCGAGACGTTCCACAGCGGCGCGAGGGCCGCACAGATGGCCGGCAGGTGGGTCGGGCTGTTGCGCACGTCGGGGTGCATTGCTGGCGGCATGTCCGGGGCATCGGTCTCCAGGACGATGGCCTCCAGCGGCAGTCGCGGCAGCACGCGCTGCAGGCGTTTCGCCTGGGGCCAGGTCGGCGCGCCGCCCAGGCCGATCTTGAAGCCCAGACGCAGGTATTCCCGCGCCTCCTCGTAGCTGCCGGAGAAGGCATGGGCGATGCCGGCCCGGGGTGGCCTGAGGCGCTTGAGGATCTTCACCACGTCGGCATGGGCACGGCGCACGTGCAGCAGCACCGGCAGTTCCAGCTCCATGGCCAGGCGCACCTGCTGCTCGAAGAACCAGGCCTGGCGCGGCTTGTCCGGCGCCTCGATGAAATAGTCCAGACCGATCTCGCCGATGGCACACAGCCGTCGGTCCGCTCGACGGTCCAGGCAGAAGGCCCGCAGCGCGTCGAGATCGACGTCCTGATGACGCTGCAGGTACAGCGGATGCAGGCCTGGCGCTGCATGCAAGCCTGGATTTTCCATAGCCACCCGCCAGAGTTGCGGCCACTGCTTGCGCTCCACGCCGATCAGCACCTGGCGCACCACGCCCAGGCGCGCGCACTGGGCCAGCAGGGTCGACCGCTCGGCGTCGAAGCCTGGATAGTCCAGATGGTTGTGGGTGTCGATCAGCAGGCTCATGGCAGGCGGTGTTTGAGGACCCTCGGAATGGCTTGGACCCCGGGCAGGTAGTGGTCGTTTTCCAGGGCATCCAGCATCAGCTCCAGGGCCCGCTCGGTGATGACCTCGTGCTGCTGGGAGATGGCGTTGACCTTGAACGGCAGGTAGTCCAGCAGCTGGGTATCGCCGAAGGTGGCCAGGCGCAGGCCGTCGCCCTCGGCCAAGGGGTGGTCGCGCAGGACGTCCAGCACCCCCTGCAGCAGCACATAGGAGGTGGTCAGCAGGGCTTCGGGCCAGTGGCCGAGCTCCTCGATCATCGCCTGCGCCTGGGCGCGCCCGCCGTCGCGGCTGTAGTGGGGCGCATGGCGCTCCCAGTGGCGCGCCGGGTGGTCGACGAGGGCGGCGGCGAAGCCGGCGGCGCGTTCGCGGCTGATGACCAGGTCGGGGCGGGCGCCGATCAGGGCGATACTGCGGGTATCGGGGGTGAGCAGGGTGGCCGCCAGTTGCCGGCCGGCGGCATGGTCATCGCTGACCACCGAGCAGAACTGGGTGGGGTCGAGCTGGCGATCGATGGCGATGATCGGGATGCTGTGTTCCTGCAGTTGCCGGTAGGGGGCGTCGTCCTCGGCCAGGCTGCTGGCAGTGAACAGGCCGTCGCACCGGCGCGCCCGGAACAGCGCGATGAGCTGGCGCTCGCTGTCGGGATTGTCGTCCGTGCAGGCGATCAGCAATTGGTAGCCGCGCGCCCGTGCCCGCCGCTCCAGTTGCTTGGCCAGTCGGGCGTAGCTGGGGTTTTCCAGGTCGGGCAGCAGGAAACCCAGGGTATGGGTAGCCCCGCGGCGCAGGCCGGCGGCGCGCTGGTCGGGCTGGTAGCCATGGGCTTCGACCACCGCCATGACCCGCGCCACGGTGGCCGCGCTGATGCGTCGCTGCGCGGCCTTGCCGTTGATGACATAGCTCGCGGTGGTGAGGGATACGCCAGCCAATTGGGCGATGTCGCTGAGTTTCACGCCTGTTCCTCATCGGACCTGAAGCGCCTGCGGGATACGGCAGAAACGCGACGGTCTTTATTGTGTGTTGTGCTTCAAGGATCGGCGATTATCGAGTAACGTTCCAGTCCCATTGGGTGAAACGTTTCAGCTTTCTGTTGTCCGAGGGCTGTCACGCCTCTACCCGAAGCCCTGCCACGCCTGTTCGGGCGCGTTTGCAGGGTCGAGCGAGCCGGCAAGCATCTATTACAAGAAAGGCACGGCGCCAGGATCGGGCGCGCGGCGCCGGAGGTATCCTTCCATGTTCGAACTCAACGCCCAGCATATCCGCATGGCCCAGCAGGCGCCCGACAAGGCGACCGCCCTGGCCATGCTCGCCGAATCCCTGGTCGCCGATGGCCTGGTCGCCCCGGGTTATCTCGAGGGGCTCAAGGCCCGCGAGGCCCAGGGCTCCACCTACCTCGGCCAGGGTATCGCCATTCCCCACGGTACGCCCCAGACCCGCGACCAGGTGTTCGTCACCGGGGTGCGGATGATGCAGTTCCCCGAAGGGGTGGACTGGGGTGACGGGCAACTGACCTACCTGGCCATCGCCATCGCCGCCAAGTCCGACGAGCACCTGCGCATCCTGCAGCTGTTGACCCGTGCCCTGGGCGAGAGCGACCTGCAGCAGGCGCTGCGCGAGGCCCGCGAACCCCAGCAGATCCTCGACCTGCTGCAGGGCGCGCCCCAGGCCCTGGCGCTGGACGAAGAACTGGTCCAGCTGGCCATCGACGCCGAAGACCTGGAAGACCTGGCTTGGCAGGGCGCGCGCATGCTCAAGCACATGGAATGCGTCGGCGCCGGTTTCGCCGGTGCCCTGCAGGCCAGCCAGCCGCTGCCGCTGGGCGACGGCCTCTGGTGGTTGAACAGCGAGAGCGCGGTGAAGCGCCCCGGCCTGGCCTTCGTCACCCCGCTGCAGATCCTGCATTACCAGGACCAGCCGGTGCGCGGCCTGTTCTGCCTGGCCAGCCTGGGCGAGGGGCACCGCGCCCTGCTCGAACGCCTCTGCGACCTGCTGGTCGCCGGCCGTGGCCAGGAGCTGGCCCAGGCCACCTCGCGTCGCGCCGTGCTCGAAGCCCTGGGTGGCGAAGTGGCGCCCGACTGGCCCAGCGCCCAGGTGGTGCTGGCCAACGCCCACGGCCTGCATGCCCGTCCGGCCAAGGAGCTGGCGCGGCTGGCCAAGGCCTATGACGGCGAGATCCGCGTGCGGGTCGACGGTGGTGCCCCGGTCTCGGCCAAGAGCCTGTCGCGCCTGCTGGCCTTGGGCGCCCGTCGCGGCCAGACCCTGGAATTCCTGGTCGAACCCGGCACCCCGGCCGAGGCGGCCCTGAACGATCTGATCGGCGCGGTGCAGGCTGGACTCGGCGAAGAAGTCGAGCCGGTCACCGCCAGCGCCCCGGCCCCCGCTGGCGCCGCCCGGGTCACCGCCATCAGCCTGGTGGATCCGTCCGAACAACTGCCGCTGGCGCCGGGTGACTACGCCCAGGCGGTGGCCGCCGCACCGGGCCTGGCCGTGGGCCCGGCCCACGTAGTGGCGCCCCAGCAATTCGACTATCCCGCCACCGGCGAAGGGGCCGCGGCCGAGCGCCAGCGCCTGGACGTCGCCCTGGCCGCCGTGCGCGCCGACATCGAGGCGCTGATCGCCCGTAGCGAATCCAGTGCCTTGCGCGAGATCTTCCAGACCCACCTGGAAATGCTGGAAGATCCCGACATGCAGCAGGGCATCGCGGCCCGTCTCAAGGCCAATGCCAGTGCGGCAGCCGCCTGGGATGCCCAGATCGAGGAGGCGGCCAGCCAGCAGGAAGCCCTGCACGACAAGCTGCTCGCCGAGCGCGCCGCCGACCTGCGTGACGTCGGGCGCCGGGTATTGGCCCAACTCTGTGGCGTCGAAGCGGTCCGTGAACCCGAAGAACCCTATGTACTGGTGATGGACGAGGTCGGCCCCGGCGACGTAGCCCGCCTCGACCGCGAGCGGGTCTGCGGCATCCTCACCGCCCGCGGGGGCGCCAGCTCCCACAGCGCCATCGTCGCCCGCGCCCTGGGCATCCCGGCCATCGTCGGCGCCGGCCGGCGGGTGCTGGAGCTGGCGCCGCGCAGCGTACTGCTGCTGGACGGCGATAAGGGCACCCTGGAGATCGCCCCGGACGCCGCCCGGATCGAGGCCGTGCAGCGCGAGCGCGAGGTCCAGGCCGAGCGCCGCCGCGCCGCCGAAGCCCGTCGCTTTGACAGCGCCACCACCCGCGATGGCCATCAGGTCGAGATCGCGGTGAACCTGGGCGACACCGCCCAGGCCGCCGCCGCGGTGGAGCAGGGCGCCGAAGCCGTCGGCCTGCTGCGCACCGAGCTGGTGTTCATGAGCCACGATGCGGCGCCCGACGAGGCCGCCCAGGAGCAGGAATACCGCCGCGCCCTCGATGGCCTGGCCGGCAAGCCGCTGGTGGTGCGCACCCTGGACGTCGGCGGCGACAAGCCGCTGCCCTACCTGCCGCTGCCGCCGGAAGAGAATCCCTTCCTCGGCGTCCGCGGCATCCGCCTGACCCTGCGCCGTCCCGAGCTGCTGGAAACCCAGCTGCGCGCCCTGCTCAAGGCCGCCGATGGCCGGCCGCTGCGGATCATGTTCCCCATGATCGGGCGGGTCGAGGAGTGGCGCCAGGCGCGCGACATCCTCGACCGCCTGCGCCAGGAGATTCCCACCACCGACCTGCAGGTCGGCATCATGATCGAGGTGCCCTCGGCCGCCCTCCTGGCGCCGGTGCTGGCCCCGGAAGTGGACTTCTTCAGCGTTGGCACCAACGACCTCACCCAGTACACCCTGGCCATCGACCGCGGCCATCCGCTGCTGTCGGGCGAGGCCGACGGCCTGCATCCCAGCGTGCTGCGCCTGATCGACATGACGGTGCGCGCCGCCCATGCCCACGGCAAGTGGGTCGGCGTCTGCGGCGAGCTGGCCGCCGATCCGCTGGCGGTGCCGGTGCTGGTCGGCCTGGGGGTGGACGAGCTGTCGGTCTCGGCGCGCAGCGTGCCGCTGGTCAAGGCGCGGGTGCGCGAGCTGGAGCTGCGCCTGGTGCAGTCCTGCGCCGCGCGGGCCCTGGAGCTGGCCACCGCCGCCGAAGTCCGGCAGAGCGTGGAGGCCCTGTCATGAGCCGGATCCTCACCCTGACCCTCAACCCGGCGCTGGACCTCACCGTCCAGCTGCCCGAACTCAAGCCCGGTGCGGTGAACCGCAGCGAGGCGGTGATCGTCCATGCCGCCGGCAAGGGCCTTAACGTCGCCCAGGTGCTGGCGGACCTCGGCCATGAGCTGACGGTGAGCGGCTTCCTCGGTGCCGACAATGCGGCCGCCTTCGACGCCCTGTTCGCCCGTCGTGGTTTCACCGATGCCTTCGTCCGGGTCGCCGGCGAGACGCGCAGCAACCTCAAGCTGGCCGAGGCCGCTGGCCGCATCACCGACATCAACGGGCCGGGCCCGGAGGTGTCGGCCGCCGCCCAGCAGGAATTGCTGGAGACCCTCGACCGCATCGCCGCTGGCCATGATGCCGTGGTGGTGGCTGGCAGCCTGCCGCGTGGGGTAAGCCCCGAGTGGCTGGCCGCGCTGATCGGCCGGCTCAAGTCGCTGGGCCTGCCGGTGGCGCTGGACACCAGTGGTGCCGCCCTGCGCGCCGCCCTGGCCGCCGGTCCCTGGCTGATCAAGCCCAATACCGAGGAACTGGCCGAGGCCTGTGGCGCGCCCGCCGAGACCGCCACCGAGCAGGCCTTGCTGGTCGAGCAGCTGCGGGCCCTGGGCATCGAGCACTTGGTGATCTCCCAGGGCGCCGAGGGCGTGCGCTGGTATGGCGCCCAGACCCTGGAGGCGCAGCCGCCCAAGGTCACCGTGGCCAGCACCGTCGGCGCGGGGGATTCCCTGCTGGCCGGCATGCTGCACGGCCTGCTCACCGGCCAGACGCCGGAACGCACCCTGGCCACGGCCACCGCCATCGCCGCCCTGGCGGTCACCCAGATCGGCTTCGGCATCAATGATCCCGCGCGGCTCGCCACCTTCGAAGAGCAGGTGCGGGTGCGCATCCTTCCCGACTTTCCGCTAGAACAAGAATCAGGGGTAACCCCATGAACATCGCCATTGTCACGACCTGCCCGACCGGCATGGTCACCAGCGTGCTCAGCGCACGCCTGCTCGATGCCGCCGCCCAACGCCGTGGCTGGACCACCAGCGTCGAGATCCACGACGGTCCCGAGGCCACCTTGCTGACCGACGACCAGGTGGCCCGCGCCGAACTGGTGGTGGTGGTGCACACCGGCGCCGTCGACCTGTCGCGCTTCGTCGGCAAGCGGGTCTACCGCGCGGCCCCGGCCGAAGCCCTGCGCGATGTCGACGCCTTCCTGCAGCGCGCCGCCAGCGAGGCCAAGGTGCTCGAGCAGGCTCCGGCCGCCAGTGGCGCCGCGCCCAGTGCGCCCGCCAGCGCCAGCGAGACGCCGCGCCTGGTCGCCATCACCGCCTGCCCGACCGGCGTGGCCCATACCTTCATGGCCGCCGAAGCCCTGCAGAACGCCGCCAAGAAGCTCGGCTATCGCCTGCACCTGGAGACCCAGGGCTCGGTGGGTGCCCGCAATCCGCTACCGGCCGAGGCCATCCGCGACGCCGACGTGGTGCTGCTGGCCACCGACATTGAGGTCAACGTCGAGCGCTTCGCCGGCAAGCGCGTCTATCGCTGCGGCACCGGCGTGGCCCTCAAGCAACCCGAGGCGACGATCCGGAAGGCGCTGGCCGAGGGCGAGACCCTGGCCGGCAGCGCCGCGCCGGCAGCCGGGGAGGGCGCCAAGCCCGCCAAGAAGGAAGGTGCGGGGGTCTACAAGCACCTGCTCACCGGGGTGTCCTACATGCTGCCGATGGTGGTGGCGGGTGGCCTGCTGATCGCCCTGTCCTTCGTCTTCGGCATCGAGGCCTTCAAGGAACAGGGCACCCTGGCCGCGGCCCTGATGCAGATCGGCGGCGAATCGGCGTTCAAGCTGATGGTCCCGGTGCTGGCCGGCTACATCGCCTATTCCATCGCTGACCGTCCAGGCCTGGCGCCCGGCATGATCGGTGGCTGGCTGGCGGCCAGCCTGGGCAGCGGTTTCATCGGCGGCATCATCGCCGGTTTCCTGGCCGGCTACGTGGCCAAGGTCATCGCCCAGCACGTCAAGCTGCCGGCCAGCGTCGAGGCGCTCAAGCCGATCCTGATCATCCCGCTGTTCGCCAGCCTCATCGTCGGCCTGGTGATGATCTACCTGGTCGGCACCCCGGTGGCCGGCGCCCTGAGTCGGCTCACCGACTTCCTCAACAACCTGGGCACCAGCAACGCCGTGCTGCTCGGCCTGATCCTCGGCGCCATGATGTGCATCGACTTCGGCGGCCCGATCAACAAGGCCGCCTACGCCTTCACCGTCGGCCTGCTGGCGTCCAAGACCTATGGCCCCATGGCAGCCACCATGGCCGCCGGCATGGTGCCGCCCATCGGCATGGGCATCGCCACCCTCCTGGCGCGGCGCAAGTTCGCCCAGAGCGAGCGCGAGGCGGGCAAGGCGGCGTCGGTGCTGGGCCTGTGCTTCATCTCCGAAGGCGCCATTCCCTTCGCCGCCAAGGACCCGCTGCGGGTGATCCCGGCCAGCGTCATCGGCGGCGCCCTGACCGGCGCCCTGGTGATGCTGTTCAACTGCAAGCTGATGGCGCCCCACGGCGGCCTCTTCGTGCTGCTGATCCCCAACGCCATCAGCCATGCCTGGCTGTACCTGGCGGCCATCGCGGCCGGCAGCCTGGTGACCGGGGTCATCTACGCGGTACTCAAGCGTAACGAGGCCGCGACGGAGCTGGTTCCCGCCGCCTGACCCGGCTGCGGCAACTTTGCGGTAACAAGCGGTTACACTGGCAGGCTCTGGCCTTCCGGTGTAGCCGCCTCCCATGTCCGATCCCGTCTTTCCCGATACCGATCCCGAGGTCGCCGCCCGGCGCCGCCTGCACCTGCTGCGTCATCGTCGCCGTCGGCGGCTGCGCGAATGGCGCCAGCGGATCGCCTTCTGGGTCGGGGCGGTACTGGTAGGCCTGGCCGGCCTGGCCTTCGCCTGGCTGGCCGACGCCTCCTTCGGCCTCTTTCAGCAGCTGCTGCAGCACAGCGCCATCTGGCCCTGGCTGGTCACGCCCCTCGGCTTCGCCGGGCTGGTCTGGCTGACGCAAGGCGTGCTGCGCGATGCCCGTGGCAGCGGCATTCCCCAGGTCATCGCCACCCTCGAACGCCCCAAAGCGGACCTCCGAGCCCGGCTGCTGGCGCCACCCATCGCCCTGGCCAAGCTGCTGCTCACCGCTGGCGCCCTGCTGGTAGGCGGCTCGGTGGGGCGGGAAGGACCGACCGTGCACGTCGGCGCGGCGCTGCTCTATGGCTTCGGCAAGCGCCTCGGCCTGCATGGCCGCCGCACCCTGTCCGGACTCATCCTCGCCGGAGGCGCCGCAGGTATCGCCGCGGCCTTCAACACCCCGTTGGGCGGCGTGGTCTTCGCTATCGAGGAACTCACCCATACCTTCGAGCAGCGCTTCAGCGGCCTGGTGCTGACCGCCGTGCTGCTCGGCGGCATCGTCACCCTGGGGATCGTCGGGCCCTACAGCTACCTCGGCGCCCTGGACCTGCACCTGACCTGGGGCCTCGGCTGGGTCGGGGTCGCCGTGATCGGTGTCGTCGGCGGCCTGCTGGGCGGCTGCTATGGGCGCCTGGTGCTACCCACCGACCGGGGCTGGCTGGGCCGCCTGAACGCCTTGCGTCGGCAGCGACCGGTAGCCTTCGCCGCCGCGTGCGGACTGCTGCTGGCCGCGCTGGGGCTGTTCTCCGGCCAGCACGTGTTCGGCACCGGCTATGCCGAGACCCATGCCATCCTGGCGGGCGAACCCCTGACCGGCGGCGACTTCCTGCTGTGGAAATTCCTCGCCAACGTCGTCTCCTACCTGGCCGGGGTGCCGGGCGGCCTGTTCTCGCCCTCGCTGGCGGTGGGCGCCGCCCTGGGCCCCTGGCTGGTCGACTGGCTGCCGGGCATCAGCCTGCCGCAATGCGCCCTGCTGGGGCTGGCCGCCTACCTCGCCGGGGTCACCCGCACCCCGCTGACCGCTACCGTGATCACCCTGGAGCTGGCCCACAGCCCGGACATGGCGCTGCCGGTGCTGGCGGCCTGCCTGCTGGCCGCCGCCGTCTCCGGCTGGCTGATGCCGGTGCCGCTCTACCATGCGCTGTCGCAGCAGGTGCTGAACGCCCTGACGCCCCGCCGCGACTAGGCCCTGTACGAAAAATGCCTGCGCTCGGTGATGCTTCGTTGAAAAACGCTTCGGAATGCTCATTTACCACTCGTAAACTCCGCTTCCTCAGCGTTTTTCGCCTCGCCTGACCGTCGCTCGGCGACTTTTCGTACAGAGCCTAGGCCCTAGCGGCCGCCGCCGATATCCAGCAGGGCGCCGGTGGTGTAGGAGGCTTCGTCCGACAGCAGCCAGAGGATGCCGGCGGCGATCTCCTCGGCCTCGCCCGCACGCCCCAGCGGGGTGGTCACACCCAGGCGCTCGGCGCGCCCCGGCTGGCCGCCACTGGCGTGGATTTCGGTAAGGGTCACGCCGGGCCGCACCGCATTGACCCGCACCCCGTGCGGGCCGAGTTCCTTGGCCAGGCCCAGGGTCAGGGTGTCCAGCGCCGCCTTGCTGGCGGCATAGTCGACGTATTCGTTGGGCGAGCCCAGGCGCGCCGCGATGGAAGAGACATTGACGATGGCGCCACCGCGGCCGCCGCGCTCCCGCGACAGATGGCGAGCCGCCTCGCGGGCACAGAGAAAGGCGCCATAGACGTTGACCTCGAACATCCGTCGCAATCGCTCGGCGCTCATTTCCACCAGCGGCTGCGACTGATCGACGATCCCGGCATTGTTGACGAAGGCGTCCAGGCCGCCGAAGCGCTCCATCGTGCGCTCGAAGAGCGCCAGCACCTGGGCTTCGTCGGCCACGTCGCCGCGCAGCGCCAGGCCTTCCACGCCCAGCGCCTCGATCTCGGCCAGGGTGGCCTGGGCCGCGGCCTCGTCCTGGCGGTAGTTGAAGGCGACGTTCCAGCCGCGGGCGGCGGCGCCCAGCGCCGTGGCGCGGCCGATGCCGCGACTCGCGCCGGTGATGAGCAGGGTCTTGCGCATGTTGAAAACCTCGGTCTGGAGAGAAGGCAGGACTGACGTCTAACCGTCTGATTGGTCGAAAAAAGCTTGGACGTCCCGGCCGTTTCGCCTAAAAGTAAGGCAACGGCACGCACCGCATTTTCCGCGGCCACTTCGCGATCTGATTCCTAAGCGCTTGCAGAGGTCAATCCTGATGACGAGACCCCGCTTCATCTCGCCCAACGAAGTTTCCGCGCTCCGCACCAACATCCTCTCCAAGCTCACCTACGCCGTCGGCAAGGATCCCGACAACGCCCTCGACCACGATTGGTTCCAGGCCACCGCCCTGGCGGCGCGCGACTACATCGTCGACCGCTGGATGAGTCGTACCCGCGAGGCCTATCGCACCGGCCAGAAACGGGTCTACTACCTTTCCTTGGAATTCCTCATCGGCCGCCTGCTGATCGACAGCCTGTCCAACCTGGGCATCCTCGAGGAGACCCGCCGGGCGCTGGCCGATCTGGGCGTCGACCTGGAGCGCATCCGCGGCCTGGAACCGGACGCCGCCCTGGGCAACGGCGGTCTCGGCCGCCTGGCCGCCTGCTTCATGGAAAGCATGGCGACCCTGGGCATCGCCAGCCATGGCTATGGCATCCGCTACGAACACGGCCTGTTCCGCCAGGTGATCGCCGACGGCTTCCAGCTGGAGCAGCCGGAGAACTGGCTGGACTTCGGCAACCCCTGGGAATTCGAACGTGCCGAGGTGGTGTACGAGATCGGCTTCGGTGGCCATGTCGCGCCCTATGGCGAGGGTGACCCCCGGCGGCAGACTTGGACCCCGGGCGAGCGCATCCGCGCGGTGGCCTACGACACCCCGGTGATCGGCTGGGGCGGGGAGGGCGCTAACACCCTACGACTCTGGCGCGCCCGGCCGCTGGAGATCCTTCACCTGGAGACCTTCAACGCCGGCGACCACGTCGGCGCCGTGGCCAACGAGGCGCGGGCCGAGAGCATCTCGCGGGTACTCTATCCGGCCGACAGCAGCGAAGCCGGCCAGGAGTTGCGCCTGCGCCAGGAGTACTTCTTCGTCGCCGCCTCCCTGGCCGACCTGACCCGTCGCCATCTCAAGCAGCACAACGACCTGCTCAGCCTGCCCGAGCACGTCGCCATCCAGCTCAACGACACCCACCCGGCCATCGCCGTCGCCGAGCTGATGCGCCTGCTGGTGGACGTCCACGGCATTCCCTGGGACGCCGCCTGGAACACCACCGTCGGCACCCTCAGCTACACCAATCACACCCTGCTGCCGGAGGCCCTGGAAACCTGGCCGGTGCAGCTGATGGAGCGCTTGCTGCCGCGCCACATGCAGATCATCTACCTGATCAATGCCCAGTTCCTCGATTCCCTGCGGGCCCGCGGCGAGACCGACGGCGGCATGATCTCCTACGTCTCCCTGATCGACGAAAGCCAGGGCCGCCGGGTACGCATGGGCAACCTGGCCTTCCTCGGCTCCCACAGCACCAACGGGGTGTCCGGGCTGCACACCGACCTGATGCGCAAGACGGTCTTCCGCTCGTTGCATCGGCTCTACCCGGAGCGGATCAACAACAAGACCAACGGCATCACCTTCCGCCGCTGGCTGCACCAGGCCAATCCGGCGCTCACCGACCTGCTGGTGGATACCCTCGGCCAGGGCGTGCTGCACGATCCCGAGAAGACCCTGCCGCAGCTCAAGCCCTATGCCAACGACAGCACCTTCCGCGAGCGCTTCGCCCTGCAGCGCCAGCGCAACAAGGACACCTTCGCCACCCTGGTCAGGCAGCGGCTGGAGATCGATCTCGACCCCAGTGCGTTGTTCGACGTCCAGATCAAGCGGATCCACGAGTACAAGCGTCAGCTGATGAACCTGCTGCAGACCATCGCGCTGTACCAGGCCATCCGCGACAACCCCAATGGCGACTGGACGCCGCGGGTCAAGATTTTCGCCGGCAAGGCCGCGGCCAGCTACCACCAGGCCAAGCTGATCATCAAGCTGGCCAACGACGTGGCCAAGGTGGTCAACAGCGACCCCCTGACCCGTGACCTGCTCAAGGTGGTCTTCCTGCCAAACTACAACGTCAGCCTGGCCGAGGTGATGATCCCGGCGGCGGACCTGTCCGAGCAGATCTCCACCGCCGGCATGGAAGCCTCGGGTACCAGCAACATGAAGTTCGGCCTCAACGGCGCCCTGACCATCGGCACCCTGGATGGCGCCAACGTCGAGATGTGCGAGCTGATCGGTGCCGAGCACATGTTCATCTTCGGCCTCAAGGCGGCCGAGGTGGAGGAACGCCAGCGCAGCGGCGGCATCTCCTCGGACATCATCGAGAATTCGCCGCGGCTGTCCCAGGTGCTGGCCGGTCTACGGGGTGGCCAGT
This sequence comes from Pseudomonas sp. No.117, assembly GCF_054558395.1. Lineage (NCBI taxonomy): Bacteria > Pseudomonadati > Pseudomonadota > Gammaproteobacteria > Pseudomonadales > Pseudomonadaceae > Pseudomonas > Pseudomonas sp. No.117. Next base: position 13,592 of record NZ_BAAJNP010000010.1, on the reverse strand, counting down.
TCTCGCCCGAGGATCCGGCGCGCTACAACAGCCTGCTGGACGTCCTGACCTGGCACGACCGCTTCCTGGTCTGCGCCGACTTCGACGCCTACTGGGACGCCCAGCGCCAGGTCGAGACCCGCTGGCAGCAGCCGGACAAGTGGTGGCAATCGGCGGTGATCAACACCGCCAGCATGGGCTGGTTCTCCTCGGACCGCACCATCCGCGAATACGCCACGGAGATCTGGAAGGCGTTGTAGTTGAATGCGCTGCGCAGCCATTGCGGCGATAGACCCTAGGTTGGGTTGAGACGGCTCCCTCGTCTAAGCCCAACATTGCCGGTCCCGAGGCGATGCTGGGCTTCGCTGTGCTCAGCCGACCTGCGGTTGCCGGTAGGTTGGGTTGAGACGGCTCTATCGTCGAAGCCCAACACTGCCAGCCCCAAGGTGATGCTGGGCTTCGCTACGCTCAACCCAACCTACGCCGGCCGGCCATGGCCGCGATCAACTACCCCCGATTGAGAACCCACGCCTTCCACGCCGTCTACATCCTTGCAGCATCCGCCCCACAAGCCCTGATCTGGAGCCCCCATGCCCCGTACCTTCACCCGCCTCGAAGCGGGCAGCCCTGTTCACTACGGTGCCACCGTCGTCGACGACGGGATCAACTTCGCCGTCTGGTCGCCCGCCGCCGAGGCCGTCGAACTCTGCCTCTACGACGCCAAGGGTGAAGCCGAGACCCAGCGCCTGGTCTTTCGCGAACATGAAGGCGGCGTCTGGCATGGCTTCCTCCCCGGCGCCAAGCCGGGTCTGAGATACGGCCTGCGCGCCCAGGGCGCCTATCGGCCCCAAGACGGCCTCAGGTTCAATGCCAACAAATTGCTGGTAGATCCCTGGGCCCTGGCGGTGGATCGGCCCTTCCAACTCCATCCCAGCACCTACGGCTTCCATCCCGACGCCCCCAATCGTGCGGACGAGCGCGACAGCGGCGCCCATGTACCCAAGGCCATCGTCCTGCCACCGCTGGACAGTCTCGTGCCCAGCCCCAAGGCCCGCGACGCCGGGCTGATCTACGAACTGCACGTGCGCGGCCAGACCAAGCTCCACCCCGAGGTCCCGGCCCGCCAACGCGGGACCCTGGCCGCCCTGCGCCATCCGGCGCTGATCGAGCACTGGCAGCGCCTCGGCGTCACCACCCTGGAGCTGCTGCCCATCGCCGCCTGGGCCGACGACCGCCACCTGCCGGCCCTGGGGCTGGCCAACTACTGGGGCTATAACCCGGTGGTGATGGCTGCCGTCGATCCGCGCCTGGCGGGGGGCGATGCCCTGGGCGAGTTGCGCGAGACGGTGGCCACCCTGCAGGGGGCCGGCTTCGAGGTGCTCCTCGACGTGGTCTTCAATCACACCGGCGAAGGTGACGAACTCGGTCCCACCTTCAACCTGCGCGGCCTGGACAATGCAGGCTATTACCGGCTGCAGCCGGACGATCCGGCGCGCTACATCAACGACATGGGCTGCGGCAATTGCCTGGCGCTCTACAGCCCGCCAGCGCTGCGCCTGACCCTGGACAGCCTGCGCCACTGGGTCACCGCCGCGGGCGTCGATGGCTTTCGCTTCGACCTGGCCCCCGCTCTAGGCCGGTTGGAAAGCGGCTTCGACCGCGATGCGCCCTTGCTCCAGGCCCTGGCCCAGGACCCGGTGCTGCGCCAGGTGCGGCTGGTGGCCGAACCCTGGGACATAGGGCCCAGTGGGCATCAAGTCGGCGCCTTCCGCGCACCCTGGCAGGAGTGGAACGATGCCTTCCGCGACGACGTGCGCCGCTTCTGGCGCGGCGACGAAGGCCTGCGCGGCGCCCTGGCCACGCGCCTGGCCGGCAGCGCCGACCTGTTCGGCGCGGGTGATCGCCTGCTGCGCACCAGCGTCAACTTCATCACCGCCCACGATGGTTTTACCCTGGCCGATCTGGTCAGCTACGCCGAGAAGCACAACGAGGCCAACGGCGAAGGCAATCGCGACGGCACCACCGACAACAAGAGCTGGAACAACGGCGTGGAAGGGCCGAGCGACGACCCCGCAGTGCAGGAAGCTCGCGCCGCCGACCAGCGCGCCCTACTGGCGACCCTGATCCTGGCCGGGGGCGCACCCATGCTCACCGCCGGCGACGAATTCGGTCGCACCCAGCAGGGCAACAACAATGCCTATGTGCAGGACAATGAATTGTCCTGGCTGGACTGGCAGCAGGCCGCCAGCCCAGCTGGGCAGCAGCAGAGCGCCTTCGTCGGCCAACTCATGGCGCTGCGCCAGGAACTACCGGCCCTGCAGGCGCAGCGGCTGCTCGGGCGCCCCGATCCCCGCGGCTGGGTCAGGATCGAATGGCTCGATGCCGACGGTGCGCCGATGGACGACGGCCGCTGGCAGGCCGGGGGCAGCCTGCCGCTTGCCCTCACCCTGGAGCCCCTCGACGCAGCGGATCAGCCTCAGGCCGCACGGATCTGGCTGGCCTTCCAGCCGCGGCGGGAGGAAATCGAGCTGCGCCTGCCGCCGTCACGTGACGGACATCACTGGGTGATACAGCTGGACAGCCGCCAGCCTGAACTGGAACCCGACTCGGCAGTCTATCCCAGCGCCGAAAATCTCCGTGTGGGCCGAGGCGTACTGCTGGCCATGGAGACCTCGAGCGTGCGCTAGGCGTACGTTCCCTGTCGGCCGCCGCTGCCCAGCGCCTCGTCGCCCGGATGACGAAGCCTGGAATCGGCACTGGCTGGCAGACCTGGCCTGACGGTCCGCTCTGCTTGAGACGGAGCTTGAGCTTTGGCGCTACACTCGCGCCCATCATTACAAGGAGCACCGCGATGTCCCGGATATCCCTCAGTCGTTACCTCATCGAGCAGACCCGCAGCCACAAGACCCCGGCCGACCTGCGCTTCCTCATCGAAGTCGTGGCGCGGGCGTGCAAGCGCATCAGCTACGAGGTGTCCAAGGGGGCGCTGGGTGGCGTACTCGGCAGCATGGGCACCGAGAACGTCCAGGGCGAGGTGCAGAAGAAGCTGGACGTACTGTCCAACGAGATCCTGCTGGAAGCCAACGAATGGGGCGGCACCCTGGCCGGCATGGCCTCCGAGGAAATGGACCAGGTCCACCAGATTCCCGGTCACTACCCCAAGGGTGCCTACCTGCTGATGTTCGATCCCCTGGACGGCTCGTCCAACATCGACGTCAACGTTTCCGTCGGCACCATCTTCTCCATCCTGCGCAAGGACTTCGTCAGCAGCACCACCGGTGACGTGACCGAAGAAGCCTTCATGCAGAAGGGTACCGAGCAGGTCGCCGCCGGCTACGCCATCTACGGTCCCCAGACCATGCTGGTGCTGACCCTGGGCGATGGCGTCAAGGGCTTCACCCTGGATCGCGAGCTGGGCAGCTTCGTGCTGACCCATGAAGACATCACCATCCCCGAGAGCACCGCCGAATTCGCCATCAACATGTCCAACCAGCGCCACTGGGAAGCCCCGGTCAAGCGCTACGTGGATGAGCTGCTGGCCGGCAAGGAAGGCCCCCTGGGCAAGAACTACAACATGCGCTGGATCGCCTCCATGGTAGCCGACGTCCATCGCATTCTCACCCGTGGCGGTCTGTTCATGTACCCCCGCGACGCTCGCGAGCCGGAAAAGCCCGGCAAGCTGCGGCTGATGTACGAGGCCAATCCCATGGCCATGCTGGTCGAGCAGGCCGGGGGTGCGGCCACCAACGGCCACCAGCGCATCCTCGACGTCCAGCCCGACGGCCTGCACCAGCGGGTGGCAGTGTTCCTGGGCTCCAAGGAGGAAGTGCTGCGCGTGACCGAGTACCACCGTCAGCGTTGATCCTCGCCTGCCGGGCCGCCTGCAACGGGCGGCCTGGTCGCTGCTCAGGTCGTCCTGACGTTCAGCTTCGATTCAGTCCCCTTAATCCGTCGCTAACCTGCCGCCCCGGAAGATGGCCAGGCAGCCGGTCGGGCTGTATTCGAATCGCGTGAGGATCTTCCACCATGAATGCCCTGAAATCCCGTGTCGTCCTCTTTGGTCTGCTGGCTGTGGCCAGCCACTCGGTCTTCGCTGCCGATACGCAGAACTTTGCCGGCCTCACCTACGGCAGGAGCTACGACAACTTCGACAACAGTCACGCACTCAATGGCAACCTGAATAGCCCCGACACCGACGGTGCCATCGACGGCAACAACACCTGGGGCCTGCGCCTCGGCCAGCAGAACGATGCCGGTCGCTACTACGCTACCCTCGACCAGGCCAGTGGCAGCAGCGATGGCATAAAGCTCCGCCAGCAAGACCTCACCGGCAGCTACGACGCCTTCTACCCGCTGAGCGACAGCACCAGGCTGTTCGGCGGCGGCACCCTCGGCCTGACACGGGTCACCCAGGACGGCTCCAGCTATAGCCACAACGGCGATACCGGCTACCTGGCCGGGGTCCAGGCGGGCATCCTGCAGCAGGTCAACCAGCGCACCTCGCTGGAGGCCGGCTATCGCTACCTGCGCAGTAACGCCAAGCCGGACATCGACCAGGACGGCACCAAGCTCGGCTCGACTCAACTCGACAGCACCAAGGAAATCTACCTGGGCATGAACGTCTATTTCTAGGACGTACCGGGGCGGTGCAGGCCGCCCCTCTTGCTAGCCGTAGGGATCGAGACCGGAAAAGACCGCCACCAGGGCGACGGCACCGATACCCAGGGCGATCTCCACGGCGGTGGCCCGTCGCAGCCACAGCAGCGCACGGGGTCCGTGAGCGAGTCGCGGCACCAGCCCATAGCGATTGAGCAACGCCAGCCCGACCATCCCCGCCACCACCAGCACCTTGCCCAGCAGCAGCCCCGAGTAGGGCGTCAGTTGGAAGATCTTCTCAGGCCCGAGAATCAACAGGCTGTTGAGCGCGCCAGTGGACAGCGCCAGTGCCACACACATTTGACCCGGCAGCGAGTAGCTGCGCAGCAGGTCGCGGACCTCGGCCTTCAACGTCGCAGGTGGTCGCTGCAGACAGAGCAGCACGCCGGGCAGGCTGCCCAGCCAAAGGCCGCTGCTCAACAGGTGCAGCCCTTGATTCAGCGGGTGCGCGATACCCAGGGCGCCCGCCGTCGCCGCCGCATGGCCGCCCAGCGCCAGGCTGGCCAGCAGGGTGCCACTCAGGCCCCAGAGCACAGCACAGCCCCGGTTGAAGGTGCCGGCCAGCAGCCACAGTGCCACCAGCGCACCCAGGGGGAGCTGCCAGCGCCAGGCCTGTCCCGCGTCGGTGGCCATGAAGAGTCGCCAGACCGCCAGGTTGAAGGCGTCCGTCCAGCCATCGCCCACCAGCGCAGCCTGCACCGGCAACTGCGCGACGACGCCGAGCAGCAGGAGGGCACCCAACGCCCGCGCGCTCCCTCGCGCCCGCCCCAGCAGCCAGGCACGCAACCCTGGTCGCGCGAGCCAGAGCGCCAGTGCCAGGTAGCCCCAGGTCAGCAGCAGCGGCAGCAGGAGCAGGACGCGGGTGAGCGGACGCCAGGCCTCGGGCGTCGCCAGTCCGCCGTCAAACACGGGAAGACTTACTGGACGCTGAAGCGATAATCGCCCTGGGTCTTGTGTCCGTCCTTGGCCAGCACGCGCCATTTCACCTGGTAGCGCCCAGGTTGGAGCGGCGCCTCCAGCGGCACCTCCAGGGTGCTGGCGTCGGTACCGGAAATCACCTTGCCGGTGGTGATCGCCGTGCTCGCCTGACCCTCCAGACGTTGCAGCTGCACCTGACTCAGCGCAGCCTCGATGCCCTCGGAAAAGGTCAGGCTCAGCTGCTTGGGGGCCTGACTGCTGGTGCTGTCGGGCGCCGGCTCGGCATTCTTCAGATGACCATGGGCCAGCGCCAGGCCCGGTAACAGCAGGCAGGCCAGGGCGAGCGAACGGGCGCGAGACAGGACGGCAGGCATGAGCTTCTCCAGCGGCAGGGTAAAAACCGCCAGCTTAGCAGTCCGTGCGGGTCTCGTCCTTGGCCCGCTCTGCCGCCCGCGCCGCGCATTCCACGAAGGTGCGGGCGGTGCAGGTGCGGCAGACCTCCGGGTCCAGGCGCGGATAGATGCTGCGCAAGGCCTGGTCCTTGGACGAGAACACATGGCCTTCGCCCAGTTCCTGGAGGAAGCCGGTCTTGGCGAACAGCTGCAGCACCGGGGTGCGCGGCCGGTGGAAATAGAGGTCGCCGCCCAGGGCGCGTCGCTCGCGGCCTTCACGGCGCCAGAGATCGTTGCCCGCCAGGTCGATGAAATTCATGCTCTTGGTCATGAACAGCGCATGCTTCTGGCCCGGCTGGGCGCGCCGAAAGCCGTCCAGTTGATCGCCGACATGGGGCACCGCGCCGAAGAACACCGATCCCTCCACCCGCACCAGCTTGAGCTGCGGACACTCCCGCGCCGGCTGTCCCAGTTCGTCCAGCGGGGTGAAGCGGCGCTCGGGTGTGCTCGGATCCGGCACCAGCGGGCGGATCGCCGGATGGGAGGTGCGATAGAGATAGGCCACCAGGGACACCAGGGTGCCCAGCAGCACGGCGCGGTCCAGCGGGATGGTCAGGGTCGCCAGGAAGGTCACCCCGGCCACCAGCGCCTCGGTGCGGCTGACCCGCAGCACCTCACGCCAGCGGCCCAGGTCCAGCAGGCCGCGCGCCACCAGCAGCAGGGTCGCGGCGATGGCCGCCAAAGGAATGGCCGCGATCAACTCGCCGCCGAAGGCGACCAGGGCCACTACCAGCAAGGCGGCGAACACCGCCGCCAGTGGGGTCCGCGCACCGGCTTCGAAATTGGGCATGGAGCGGTTCAGCGACCCGCAGGAGACATAGGCCGAAAAGCAGCCGCCGACCAGGTTGGCCAGGCCCTGGCCGCGGAATTCACGGTTGACGTCCAGGCGCTGCCCGGAGCGCTGGGCCACCGCCTTGGCGATCGACAGCGACTGCCCGAGGGCCACCAGGGTCAGGGCCACGGCGATCCCCGAAAGATTGCCCAGGTCCTGCAGGGTGACGTCTGGCAGGTGAAAGGGCGGCAGGGCCGAAGGGATGCGGCCGACCGTGGCGATACCCTGGGCCGCACCGGGCAGGCTGCGCTCCAGGACCCAAGCGCACAGGCAACCGGCCAGCAGACCCAGCAGCATGGTCGGCCAGCGCGGTCGCAGGCGGCGCAGCAGCAGGGTGGCGACCAGGGTCGCCAGGCCGATGACCAGCGACGGCCAGTGGATCGCCAGGGGATGGGCGAGCCCATAGCCCAGCACACCGAAGGCGGAGGTACCCAGGGGCGGCGACAGGCCGAGCAGGTCCTTGAGCGAATAGAGACCGATGAGCACGGCGGCGCCGCTCATGAAGCCGAGCAGCACCGAGGGCGAGATGAAGTTGGCCACCGCGCCGAGGCGCAGGGCGCCCACCGTCAATTGCAGCAGGCCGACCAGCAGGGTCACGGCCAGGGCCAGATCGATGTAGGGGCCGGAGCCCGCCAGCGCCAGCGGCGACAGCGCGGCCAGCAGGGCCAGGGAGTTGGCGTTGGTCGGCCCGGTCACCACATGGCGACTGGAGCCCGCCAGGGCGGCAACGATGCAGGGCACCACCGCGCCATAGACGCCGTATTGCGGAGGCAGTCCGGCCAGGGTGGCGAAGGCGACGCCCTGCGGCAGCGCCAGTACCGCCCCCAGCAGGCCCGCGCCGAGGTCCGCCTTCAGGGTGGTGCGGTCCACCTCGCGGAGCCAGGGCAGCAGGGTGGCGAGGGCGGGCATGGGGGGCTCCAGCAGGAAGGGTCGCCCACTCTACCCATTCCGTGCGCCGGCCGGCTACCGGGGACCCGGCGTTCACGGTCTCCGTCGCGACGTCGGCGTATGCTCATTTCTTCACCAGTCGCTGCCAGCCCGGTCCCCGTGGCGCTCTGGTGACTTCATGCACGGGTTATCCACACCACTGTGCACGGCCCCTGTGGGTAACCAGGCGCTAGCCGTCGTGGCTGTTGGCGGCGATGCGATGGATCGCCAGGTCGGCGCCCTGGTATTCCTCTTCCTGGCTCAGGCGCAGCCCCAGCACCGCCTTGAGCAGTCCGTAGACAGCCAACCCGCCGACCAGCGCGATGGCGATGCCCAGCGCCGTGCCGGCGAGCTGTGCCAGCAGGCTCACGCCACCCAGGCCGCCCAGGGCGGTCTGGCCGAACAGCCCGCAGGCGATGCCGCCCCAGGCCCCGCAGAGTCCGTGCAGGGGCCAGACGCCCAGGACGTCGTCCAGCTTCCAGCGCGTCTGTACCGCGGTGAAGGCCCAGACGAACAGGGCGCCCGCCACCAGGCCGGTAAGCAGCGCGGCGATGGGGTGCATGAGGTCGGAGCCGGCGCAGATGGCGACCAGTCCGGCCAGCGGGCCGTTGTGCAGGAAGCCCGGGTCGTTGCGCCCCAGCAGCAGGGCCGCGAGCGTCCCGCCGACCATGGCCATCAGGGAGTTCAGTGCCACCAGGCCACTGACGCCCGCCAGGCTCTGGGCGCTCATCACGTTGAAGCCGAACCAGCCGACGATCAGGATCCAGGAGCCCAGCGCCAGGAAGGGAATGTTCGACGGTGGAAAGGCCACCAGCCGGCCCTCGCGATAACGCCCCTGGCGCGGGCCCAGCAGCATCACCGCCGCCAGCGCCAGCCAGCCGCCCACCGCGTGCACCACCACCGAGCCGGCGAAATCATGGAAGCGCGCGCCGAACAGTCGTTCGATGCCGTCCTGCAGGCCGAGGTTGTTGTTCCACATCAAGCCTTCGAAGCAGGGATAGACGAAGGCCACGATCAGGGCGGTGGCGCACAGCTGTGGGACGAAGCGGGCACGTTCGGCGATCCCCCCGGAGATGATCGCCGGAATGGCCGCGGCGAAGGTCGCCAGGAAGAAGAATTTCACCAGGGCGTAGCCGCTGTCGGCGGTCAGCACCTGGGCGGGCGCGAGGAAGGTCACGCCATAGGCGATCCAATAACCGATGAAGAAATACACCAGGGTGGAGATGGCGAAATCGGCAAGGATCTTGGAAAGGGCATTCACCTGATTCTTGTGCCTGACCGTGCCGGCCTCGAGAAAGGCGAAGCCGGCATGCATGGCCAGCACCATCACGGCGCCCAGCAGCAGGAACAGGGTATTGGCACTGTGGACCAGGGTGGCCACGGCGGAGGGCAGTTCGTTCATCAAGGCAGTCGTCTGAAAGGGTTGCACCAAAAACATGCCATGTGGCTGCTCGTTGCTCGATTTTAGGGCGATACGCAGCTCTTCGGCAGGTCCAGTCATGCCGCCAAGCAACCCTGCAACGCATCAAGGACGGGAAAGTGCGCCAAGGCGGTGCGGATCGTGCAGGCGTGCACCGCCAGACAGCAAAGGTCGTGCCGCTAGTGCCCTTGCAGGACGATCCGGCCGCTGCTCAGATTCGCCAGCAGCCTGGCCACCTCGTCTCGCCGCTGCGGCTCCAGCGCGATCCGCAGGGCGATTTCCAGGGCCTGATAGTCTTCCTCGAGCACCACCACCGCCAAGGCCGCCAGCCGCGCCTTGATCAGCGGCCATTCGGCATAGGTGCAGGCGAAGCCATAGTCCTGGCGCAGCACCAGCGGCTGTCTGTCCGCCTGCTGCAGGCAGCGGGCGGCGCAACCGCCATAGGCACGCACCAGGCCACCGGTCCCCAGCTTGATGCCGCCGTACCAGCGGATCACCACCACCACCGTCTGGTCGCAGTCCTGCCCTTCGATGGCGGCCAGGATGGGGCGGCCGGCCGTCCCCCCGGGCTCGCCATCGTCATTGAAGCGGTACTGGTTGCCGAGCTTCCAGGCCCAGCAGTTGTGTGTCGCGGTGGGCACGCTCACCCGCTCGATGAAGGCCAGGGCGGCGTCCACGCTGGTGACCGGCGCGGCCAGGGCGAGAAAACGGCTCTTGCGCACCTCTTCTTCCCAGGAAGCCTCCTGGATCAGGGTGAACGTCATGGTACCTGCAGACCCAATCCCTTGAGGACGATGTGGGTGAGGGTCTGGGAGGCTTCCTCGAAATCCTGCCGGGTCAGGCGCTTGCGTCCCGTCACCTGGCAGATCTGGCTGGCGAAGTCGGCGTAGTGCTGGGTGCTGCTCCACAGCAGGAAGATCAGATGGACCGGATCCACCGGATCCATCTTGCCGGCAGCGATCCAGGCTTCGAAGACCGCGGCCCGGCTGCGGAACCAGGTCTGGTAGTCCTGGTTGAAATACTCGTACAGGCAGTTGCCGCCGCCGATGATCTCCATGGCGAAGATCCGCGAGGCCAGCGGCTGGCGCCGCGAGAATTCCAGCTTGGCACGGATATAACGGCCGAGGGCCTCGGCGGGATCGTCATCCACGGTCAGGTGGTTGAAGGTGCTGTCCCACAGGTCGAGGATATTGCCCAGCACGGCCATGTAGAGGCCGAGCTTGTTGTTGAAGTAATAGTGGAGGTTGGCCTTGGGCAGCCCGACGCGTTGCGCGATGGTGTTCATGCTGGTGCCCTTGAAGCCGTGGCGGGCGAATTCCTCCTCCGCCGCCTTCAGGATCGACTCTTCGTTCTGCTGCCGGATGCGACCGGCCGGCTTGTCCTGGCCGGCGTAATGGGCGGGTACGAGAAGGGTCATGTCAACTGCAGGATCCGAAGGCGCGGCAGGCATCAATAGCGCACCCCCGGCCTCGGACACAAGACCTCTTTCAAGGGTGGGAGGCTGGCGAGGGGCTTTCGGCCGCTGGCACAGTGCGCTCCTCGGGCAGTAGCAGGTTGAGCAGGATGGCGGTGAGACCGCCGCTGGTGATCGCCGTATCGAAGAGATTCTTCACCAGGGGCGGCAACTGATCCAGCAGCGTCGGCTGGCTGGCGATACCCAGGCCTACCCCCAGCGAGGTGGCGATGATCAGCAGGCTGCGGCGATCCAGGCTGCAGTGCGCCAGCAGACGGATACCGGCCGCGGCCACGCTGCCGAACAGCACCAGGGTCGCCCCGCCCAGTACTGGTTTGGGAATTTGCTGCAGGATGGCGCCCAGCACCGGGAACAGCCCCAGCACCAGCAGGATGCCGCCGATCCAGTAGCCGACGTAGCGGCTGGCCACGCCGGTCAGCTGGATCACCCCGTTGTTCTGGGCGAAGGTGGTGCTGGGAAAGGTATTGAAGGTGGCCGCCAGCAGGCAGGCGACACCATCGCCGAGGACCCCGCTGCGGAGCCGCCTTATATAGTCCGGCCCTTCGATGGGTTGCCGGGAGATCAGGCAGTTGGCGGTCAGGTCGCCGGTGGTCTCTATGGTGCTGATGACATAGATCAGCGCGACCGGCAGGAAGGCCGACCAATCGAAATGGAAACCGAAATGGAAGGGGAGGGGTACGCTTACCAGCGGCAGGGACGGCAGCGGCTGGGGCTTCAGCAGTCCGCAGGCCCAGGCCGCCAGTGAGCCCACCAGCAGGCCGATCACCACCGCCGATAGGCGGAGCCACGGACGTCGCGACAGATTCAGGGCAATGATGATGATCAGCACCAGGCTACCCAGTGCCAGGTTGGCCGGTGCGCCGAAGTTGGCAGCCTTGGCTCCGCCACCCAGGTCGGTGATGCCTACCCTGATCAGGCTGATGCCGATCAGGGTGATCACGATACCGGTCACCAGGGGCGTGATCACCCGGCGCAACAATCCCAGGCAGCGACTCAGGCCGATCTGCACGAAGGCACCGAAGAAGCACACGCCGAAGATCATCGCCAGGATGTCCTCCGGCGAACCCCCGCGCTGCTTGACCAGCATCCCCGCCGCCAGCACTGCCGACAGGAAGGCGAAGCTGGTGCCCTGCAGGCAGATCATGCCCGCCCCCAGGCCGCCCTTTCCCCGGGCCTGCAGGAAGGTGCCGACGCCCGACACCATCAGCCCCATGCTGATCAGGTAGGGCAGGTGCTCCTGCAAGCCCAGCGCGCCGGCGATGATCAACGGGGGCGTGATGATCCCCACGAAGCTCGCCAGCACGTGCTGCAGGGCGGCGCAGAAGGCGGCGAGGGGCGCTGGGCGCTCTTCCAGGCCATAGAGAAGATCGTCCCGGAGGGGGGTGGTCATGGGTGGTTACCTCACATCGGCTCTGCCGGTATGGACGGCAGGTGCAGGACCGCAGGGGATCCTGGGCGCTTTAGAACTGATACTTCACCAGGAAGCTGAAGACGCTCTGGTCGGTACGGAAACCTTCGCTGTCCTTGATGCCGTACTTGTCCGACCAGTAGTCGTACTCGGTACCCACATAAAGATGCTTGGCCTCGTAGCCCATCGCCTTGCCCAGGTCGTACTTGACCTGCGGATTGAAGTGCAGGTTGGCGTGGTAGCTGCCCTTGTTGTTCATCACCCAGTCCATGTAACCGTCGATGAGCAGATCCGAATTGCCCAGGGGCAGGGTATAGGCCCATACCGGCGTCAGCTGCCAGGCACCCGAGGGCGCGCTGCCGCCATCCGGCTTGCGGTAATAGAGGTTGAGCTGGAAGTAGTCGAAGCCCGGCACCTTGAGATCGAAGCCAGGGCCGACCAGGTAGTTGCGCTGGTCGCGACCGGCGCCGCGGCCATCGTTCTGGTCGTATTCCAAAGTCGTGGCCAGCAGTACATCGCTGACCGGTCCGAAGGACAGGTCCTTGCCCGACAGCTTGCCGAACGACAGTCGCGGACTGACCTCGCCATAGAAGCCCTGATGGCCATCGCTGGCATTGGTCGCCCCGTTGAACCAGATGCTGTCGACGAACAGGAAGAGATCACCCCAGGTCCAGGAACTGGCGTGCTCGAAGGTGACGGTCTGCTGGATACGTGGATCGACCCGGAAATCCTTGCCATATAGATAGGTGAGGCTTTCGCCGTGCCACAGCAACGGGCTATCCGCGGCATTGGCCACGCCGGTGGCCAGCAGACTGCTCGTCAGTAGCGCGGTGGTGAGGGTTTTACGCATGTCGGCTCCTAAGGTGCTTTCTCGTTATGGTCAGATCCCCGCCGTGCTCAGCAAAATTGGCGCCAACCACGAGCGGGCGGGAAAAATAGTTATTTTTCAATGATTTGTATAAGGCTTCCGCCCGATTCGGGATTTTTGCCCGGCGCAGAACCTGACCACTCGCTCAGTTTTTGGGCGTCAGGGAGGCCTGCCACGGGCCTGTGCTTCGAAACGGAGCGCGCGCGGCCGGGCAGTGCTAAGGTGCTTACGATCTGGAGGACACAGCCATGAAGTTGCTTATCGGTTTTCTGCTGGGGCTGCTCGGTAGCTCTGCCGCCTTGGCCCAGGTACCCCAGGGTGGGACGGGGCAGCCGGGCATCCTCATGATCACCCGCGGTGATGCCTACTCAGGTTCGGGCTGCGATATCGGTCTGGTGATCCAGGGGCGTCTCGCCGGTACCCTGATGGCGGGACAGAGCGCCTCCTTCAATCTGCCCCCGGGCGAAGTCGCCGTCAGCCTCACCTCGTCCGGTCCCGGCGCCTGCGCCGCCCCCATGGCCAGCAGCGTGTCCCAGTCCATCCTGCTGGCGCCCGGCGAGATCAAGCAGTACCGGATCATAGGGACGGAGGCGGGCTATCGCCTGGCCCCGACACCCCTTTATTGAAGAATCTTGAAATAACCTGTTGACGCCCTCCG
>NZ_BAAJNP010000009.1:0-350745 GCF_054558395.1 Pseudomonas sp. No.117 | reverse complement strand
CGACTACGGCAACCCGGACTTCGTCCGCTACGCCGAAAGCTACGGCGCCCAGGGCCACCGTGTGGAAAGCGCGGCCGCCTTCGCCCCGCTGGTACAGCACTGCCTGGACACCCCCGGCGTCCACGTCATCGACTGCCCGGTGGACTACTCCGAGAACGACCGCATCCTGCACCAGGACATCAAGGAACGCAGCGCGGCCGTCTGATTGGGTAGCCTGGGTAGCTGAGCAAACGCCCCGGCCGTGAGGTCGGGGCGTTTTTCATTTGGCCAGGGCTTTATTCCCTGCTCTGGAGTGGCTCCTTCGCGCCGCCAGGCGTGCAGCTCAAGGCTCGCCAAGCGCCTCGGCTCCTCGCCCGAAACGCTGCTGGTAGGCCCTGGGCGTGACGCCCAGCTGCCGCTGGAAGACCCGGCGCAGGTGGTCGTCCGAGCTGAAGCCGCAGCGCTGGGCGAGTTGCTTGAGCGGCGCCTTGCCCTCTTCCAGCAGTCGCCGCGCCAGCTCGATGCGCCCGCGCTCCACGAATTCCGCCGGTGAGCAGCCGGTCTCGCGGCGAAAGACCCGCGCCAGGTTGCGCGGGCTCATGGCCGCTCGTTCACTCAAGACGGCCAGGCTCAGGGGCCGGTCGAGGTTGCCCAGGATCCATTCCTGTAGCTGCCGTACTCCAGCATGCTGGGTCATCTGGCTGTGCAGGAAGTGGCTGAATTGCGACTGCCCGCCCGGGCGCTTGAGGTAGACCACCAGGTCCCGCGCCACCGCCAGGGCCAGGTCCAGGCCCAGGTCCCGCTCGACCAGCGCCAGCCCCAGGTCGAGCGCCGCCGTGACGCCCGCCGAGGTCCAGAGCCGTCCGGCCTGCAGGAAGATGGCGTCCTCGACGACGTCGATCCGCGGATAGCGCTGGGCCAGGCCGTTCGCCAGGCGCCAATGGGTGGTGGCGCGCTGGCCATCCAGCAGCCCCGCCTCGGCCAGGAAGAAGGCTCCCGAACACACCCCGACCAGGGTCGCTGCCCGCTGGGCCAGGCGCCGGCTCCAGTCCACCAGACGTGGTTGCTCGGCCAGGGCCCGGTCGATGTCGCGGGCGCCGACGATCAAGGCGATGTCCGCCTCCAGCGCCAGTCCGTGCCGGGCTTCCAGCACGATCTGGGTATCCGACGGAATCATGCCGGGATCGGGTGCGCAAAGGCGGAGCTCGTAGGCCGGCGGCAGGCCAACGTCCAGCCGCTTGGCGTTGGCGTACTCGAAGACCGTGAGGGCGCTGGTCGCCTCGAGCGCCTTGAAGCCCGGGTAGATGACGAGATCGACGCGCTGCGTCCGGTAGCTCCGTTGCGTATCCATACCCCTGGCCGGGCAGACGCCTCCGCTAGGGCGCAGAAACGGACAAGATTCCGTCGTTCCGCGCCAAGCTCCGCTCCTGGCCTCGCTCCTCCTCACAGGCAGTCGGTAAGCTAGATATCGTTACATTATAACACTTACAGGACAGCGCCATGAAGACACGAGCAGCCATCGCCTGGGCACCCAACCAGCCTCTGGAATTCGAAGAAGTGGACCTCGAAGGTCCGAAAGACGGCGAGGTGCTGGTGCGTATCGTCACCACCAGCCTCTGCCACACCGATGTCTTCACCCTGTCGGGACGCGACCCCGAGGGCCGCTTTCCCTGCATCCTGGGTCACGAAGGCTGCGGCATCGTCGAAGAGGTCGGACGCGGCGTGACCTCCGTGCAGCCAGGCGATCACGTCATTCCCCTCTATACCCCGGAGGATCCGAACTGCCCCTACATCAAGTCGGGCAAGACCAACCTCAGCCAGAGCATCCGCAAGACCCAGGGCGAAGGCCTGATGCCGGACGGTACCAGTCGCTTCTCCTACAAGGGCAAGACGATCTTCCACTACATGGGCACCAGCACCTTCAGCGAATACACGGTGCTGCCCGAGATCGCCGTGGCCAAGATCAGCCGCGAGGCACCGCTGGCCAAGGCCTCGATCATGGGCTGCGCCATCCCCACCGGCATCGGCGCGGTGCGCAACACCGCCAAGGTACGGCCTGGCGATACCGTGGCCGTGTTCGGCCTAGGGGCGGTGGGCATGGCGGTGATCCAGGGCGCGGTCCTGCAGGGCGCCGGCCGCATCATCGGCATCGACGTGAATCCGGCCAAGTTCGCCCTGGCACGCGCCCTGGGTGCGCACGACTGCCTCGATCCCCATGACTTCAAGGCGCCCATCGAGCAGGTCATCGTCGAGATGACCAATGGCGGCGTGGACTTCTCCTTCGAATGCGTCGGGAACGTCAAGCTGATGCGCGCGGCCCTGGAGTGCTGCCACAAGGGCTGGGGCGAAAGCGTCATCATCGGCGTGGCCGGCGCCGGTGAGGAAATCGCCACCCGCCCCTTCCAGCTGGTGACGGGTCGCGTCTGGCGGGGATCGGCCTTCGGTGGCGTCCTCGGCCGCAGCGGACTGCCGCAGATGGTGGACGAATGGCTGCGTGGCGAGATCAATGTCGATCCCTACATCACCCACAACATGGGGCACGAAGCCCTGAACGTCGCCTTCGACCTCCTCAAGCGCGGCGAAGCGATCCGCTCGGTGGTGCACTATCTCGAAGGGGATACCCTCAGCCACGACCTGCCCGGCGTGATCGTGGATCGACACGGCAAGACCCTGGCCGCGCCCTGATCCCTGGAGCCAGGCGACGCTGCCCGCCGTAAGTCCCCTTCCAGCAGCGCCTCCGGCCAAGCAGGTCGCTTGACTGCCCGCTCACGCCAGCCTCTACTGGCTGCTGAGCGGGCAGCGAGCCGCCCACGGGCGCCAACCAAGGAAGTAGACCAGATGCCAACCCACCGCCACGCCATCGAGTCCTATATCAGGGCCAAGGACGGCAATCGACCCGACCTGCTACGCCAGGCCTTCACCCCGGACGCGACGGTCAACATGGCGGTGCTCACCAGCACCATCTCCTTCCCCACCGAACTCGCGGGCATCGCGGCCATCGCCGAGACCCTGGTCCGTCGCTTCAACCAGACCTACGAAAACATCTACACCTTTTGCCTCGGCGAACCGCCGCGAGAGGGAGCCCTCGCCCATGACTGCCACTGGCTGGTGGGCATGTCGCTGAAGGAGACGGGCGAGGTGCGCATTGGCTATGGGGAGTACCTCTGGCGGTTCGATCCAGCGTCCGGCCGGGTATCCCAGCTGACGATCACCATCGAACGGATGGACGTTGCGCCAGCGCAGGACCTGCAACCCCTGCTGGATTGGCTGCAAGCCCTGGACTATCCCTGGCTGGACGCCCGCACCGCGCGTGCGCGGGCGCCAAGCTCGACCGGCCTCGGGCCGCTGCTGGAAGCTCTCGAACGGCCTGACTGGCAGGTTCCGCAGAAAACCTCCTGACCTTCCAGGCCAAGCGTAAGGGGAAAGGGCAGCTTCTACACGTAGGTGGACTAAGCGGAGCGAAGCCCAACGCCGGTCAAGCTGGCGCTCACTGAGCAGCTACCGGGCCTCGCCCCAATCAAGCCTTCCCTTTGCCGCCCTTCACCGTCGGTGGCGATTCAGCGGCCTTGGCGAAGGCCTGGATAACGTCCCGTACGACCTTGCGCTGCTCGTCCGGGAGTTTCAGAAAGGCTTCGATGGCCTCGCGTTCGGGATAGTGTTCGGGGGCTTCCCAGTTGCCCCGGGGTTCGCGGATCGTCGCCAGGGCCTGTTCGCCGTAGCGCAGCACCTGGGGATCGATCTGCAGCCACTGGGCGAGGGTCTGGAGTTTGTCCTGGGTAGGGATGGACTTGCCGCTCAACCAGCGCGATACCGCCTGGAAGGTCACGGAGCGGCCCCAGTAGCGCGAGTTGAATTCCCGCTCCACTACGGCGGGGCGGTCGGGATAGCCGGCGGCGAGCAGGGCGGCACGCAGGCGCTGGGCGAAGTCGGATCTGTCATTCATGGAGAGGGACGTTAAAGTCCACTTCCGTCCCGGTTTGAACCTTGATTTGCAGGAAAAATGAGATTTGTGATTTCATTCACGCCTACCAGGACGACAGCGGCGCTTCAGCCGTAAGCACCCTGCGATCAGCAGCTAACTTTGCGCGCTGTTGCCGGTACGGAGGTAATGGAATGCCTACCCCTCAGCTCATGCACTATGCCGGTCGCCCCTTGCGGCTCTATCAATTCGTCGATGGACAGCTCTGGTTCGATTGCCGCGACGTGGCCAGGGTGCTGGGCTATCCCGATGCCCAGGAGGCCGTGCGCAGCCACTGCAGCGGCAATGGCCTGCGTCCAGGGGCCGAACAGGGTACGGTGCGGCTCATCGACCTGACCAACACCCTGCGGTTGCTGATCCATAGCCCCAGCGAGAAGGCGGCCGCCTTCGAGGAATGGCTACGCGACGACTGTCTCAAGCTGTTCTTCTGCCGCATCGTGCCCGCCCAGGAGGGGCAGGTGCGGGTTGATAGCAAGCCGCTGGCTCGGCTGCGCTGGCGGGACCAGTACTGGGTCAAGCTGGCCGATGTCGCCGCGGCGCTCGGGCCGCGCCTCCGTTTCTAAGCGACCGGCTGCAAGCCGTGGTGCGGAGGCTAGGGCCGATCGCCAGCCTTCACCCGCGTACCACCAGCCGCGAGGGCCATGGCCCTGGCCGCTGCGCAACGCCTTCCGCTCGAGCCCACGCCTATCAAGGTCCGGGCGCTGCGGCCGATAACCCCAAGGATCGCCGCCGCTGATCCAGGGGGTTCGCGGTTCCTGACTATCACCGCCTATCATCCCGCAAGCGAAGCGGCCGATCAGGATAAACTGGCGACCCTTGCCAGACCCACTGGCCTGGGCGGCGTCCGCCCCCGCTACAGCACGCCCGACCTTCAACACCCGTCACCAAGGTTCGTCTCACCCATGGCACTCGATGCCCCTACCATGCTGATCCTCACCATCGCCCTGGCGGCCGCGGCGGCGGGCTATCTGGCCATCGAGTGGCGGTCGGTACGCGAATCGGCGCTGCTGTACTGGAGCGCCGGTTTCGCGCTGATCAGCCTGGGCTGCATCCTCGCCCTGCTGCGCAGCCAGGGGCTGCTACTGGTGGGCATCTGGTACGCCAATGGCCAGTTGATCCTGGTGCATGGCCTCTTCCTCATCGGCGTGGCGCGCTTCGTCGGGCACCGCCTGAGCCTGGGCTGGTGGGCCTTCGCCGTCATCTGGCTGGGGCTGTTGCTACTACCCAGCGAGCCCTGGTGGTCCAAGGTGATGCTGGTGGTGCAGTCGCTGCTGATCGGCATCCTGGCAGTGCGGGCGAGCCTGCTGTTGCGCCGGCGCAACGCGGGTGAGCGGCAACTGCACGTCGTGCTGCTGGCCCACGGGTTGTTCTACTTCGCCAAGATGATCCCGCCGCTCACCCCGGGCACCCTGATCGACCTGACGGTGTACCGCGGCGCCATCATTCAGATCTCACTGGTGGAAGGGGTGGTCGCCGTGATGCTGATCGCCCTGTCCATGACCGGCACGGTGCGTTATCGACGCGAGCAGCACATCGAGCGCCTGGCCGGCAGCGATCCCCTTACCGGGCTCTACAACCGCCGCGCCCTGGAAGCGGAGGCCCCGCGCCTGCTGCTCCAGGCCACCGCTGAGCGTCCGGGTGCCTTGCTGCTGATCGATCTGGACAACTTCAAGCTGGTCAACGACCTGCATGGCCACGCCGCCGGCGACGGCCTGCTGATCGCCCTCAGCGACCTGCTGCGCACCACCCTGCCCCGCCAGGCCCTGGCGGCGCGGCTGGGGGGTGATGAGTTCGTCGTCCTGCTGGGCGAGGCGACCCAGTTCGAGGTCGTGCGCCTGGCCGAAACCCTGCGCCAGCGTTTCAACCAGCTGGCAGCGCAACGCCTGAACACACCCGAACCAGTCACCCTGAGCCTGGGCGCCGTGCTGTTCGACCGGCCGCCGGCGAGTCTGGCAGCCTTGCTGGAGCAAGGCGACAGCGCCCTGTACGAGGCCAAGCGCGGCGGGCGCGATGGACTGCGCGTGAGCCTGGGGTGATGGGCTGCCGCGGGATTATGGCTTAGGCTCGGGGGATCGCCTGAGCGGAGCCGCCATGCCCATCGCCCTCGAATCGCCCGACCAACCCGAGGTGATCACCCTGATCGCCGAACTGGATGCCTACCAGGATCTCCTCTATCCACCGGAAAGTCGCCACGCCCTGGATCTCGCCTCGCTGAAGCAACCGAACGTGCTGTTCCTGGTCGCCCGCGATGACAGCGGCAGTGCCCTGGGCTGTGGCGCCATGGTGTTGCATGAGGGCTATGGTGAGATCAAGCGGATGTATGTGAGCCCTAGGGGTCGTGGACAGGGGCTGGGCGGCCGCCTGTTGGCGGAGTTGGAACATGAGGCGGTAGCCCGTGGGTGCGAGCTCGCACGCCTCGAGACGGGGCCCTATCAGCCGGAAGCCTTGAGGCTTTATGCGGCGGCAGGCTATGGGCGGCGCGGCCCCTTCGGCGTCTATCGGGATGATCCGTTGAGTGTGTTCATGGAGAAGCGATTGGCAAGGTAGGGTGGACAACGCGAAGCTTATCCACGCGAGACCTTTGGAGTCGTACGTTGGTGGCGCCAGTGGAAAAGGCTTCGCCGTTTTCCACGCTACGGGCCGAACTCCGTTAGCAAGAACTCCACGAAGCTCCTCACCGTCACCGAGCGCCATCTCGTCTGGGGATAGAGCGCGGTCAGGGGGCGGGTGAGTTCCTGGCCCTGGAAGAGGCGGACCAGATTGCCGGCGGCGACGTCGTCCTGCAGCAGGAAGGCCGGCTGCAGGATGACGCCGAGGCTTTGCAGGGCGGCGAGGCGCAGAGCGGGGCCGTTGCTGAGGTGCAGGCGGCCGGGTGGCAGCGGGCCGAAGGGGGTGCCGGTCTGGGCGCGCCATTGGCTCAGGGCGCGAGGGTCCATGCCGAGGCAGTCGTGGGCCTCCAGATCGGCCAGTCGCTCGGGCGTGCCGCGTTGGGCGAGATAGCCGGGCGCGGCGCAGCACCACATCACATAGGGCGCCAGGGGTCGCGCCACCAGGGAGGAATCGGCCAGTTCGCCGATGCGGATGGCGATGTCGATACCCTCCTCCACCAGGTCCTGGACCCGGTCGCTCAGCACCAGATCGAGGGTGACCTGGGGATGCCGCGCCAGATAGTCGCCCAGCCGCGGCGTGAGGCCGTAGGTACCGAAGGACACCGGCGCCGACACGCGCAGGATGCCAGCGGGTGCCAGGCGCTGGGTTTCGGCCTGGCGATCGGTGTCGGCGACCAGGGCGAGGATCTCGCGGCAGCGGGCGTAGTAGCCCTCGCCAAAGGCGGTCAGCCGCTGGCGCCGGGTGGTGCGCACCAGCAGTTGCAGGCCCAGGCGCTTTTCCAGGCTGCGCAGGTGATTGCCGGCCATGGTCGGCGAGATGCCTTGCGCCTGGGCCGCAGCGGCCAGGCTGCCACGCTCCACCACGGCGACGAACACCTGCATGCTGTCGAGCAGATCCATTCCACACTCCTGCTAAGGAATCCTCGCACTGGGAGGGTGTTTATCTCATCTGGGTGGTGGTTGAGGCTAGTGGCGTGGGTGAGGTGGCGAAGTGTTGGGCTTCGCTGCGCTCAGCCAAACCCGTGGAAAAGGCTGCGCCGTTTTCCACCCTACGACCCTGAAGTGGAGAATCGATCATGGATCTGCAACTGCACGACCGTACCGCCCTGGTGACCGGTGCCAGCATGGGCATAGGCACGGGTATCGCCCGCGTCCTGGCGGCTGAAGGCGTTCGGCTGGCGATCACCGCGCGGCGGCGGGATGCCCTGGAGGGCCTGGCCGAGGAGATCGTGGCGGCGGGTCATGCCCGGCCGCTGGTGATCGCGGCGGATATCACCGACGCCGAAGACGTCCAGCGCCTGGCACGGGAAGCCGAGGACGGGCTGGGCCGGGTGGACATCCTGATCAATACCGCTGGCGGATCGCGGCCCATACCCGTGGATGCGGACGACGCCGCCTGGGACGAAGCCTGGAATCTTAACTTCACCGCGACCCGCCGCCTGACCCAGGCGCTGCTGGGTGGAATGCGCGAAAGACGCTGGGGACGCATCGTCAATTTCAGCGGCAGCATGGAGCCGCGGGACGTGAACGGCGCCGGGGCGGCCAAGGCGGCGATCCAGTTCTGGTCCAAGGGGCTGGCGAGTCAGCTGGCGGCCGAGGGCATCACGGTCAACACCATCGCCCCGGGGCGGATCAATTCCGAGCAGATCCTGCAGCGGCTGCACCCGACGCCCGAGGCGCGCCAGGCCTTCATCGCCCGACACATTCCCATCGGCTATTTCGGCGAGCCGGAAGACGTAGGGCACGTGGTGGCCTTTCTCGCCTCACCGCTGGCGCGCTACCTCACCGGCGATGTGATCGCGGTGGATGGCGGGATGCATGCCCATGCCCACTAGCGCCTGACGCAGACGAACAGCGCATTGCCCGCCTCGCCGGCCCAGGGTTCGATGCGCTGGTAGTCGTGCTCCAGCACCTGGACCTCGAAGTGCGGTTCCAGCAGGACCAGCAATTCGGGGAAGTCCACCGCCACCATGGGGTGCTCGTCCTGCCAGGTCTGCTGCTGGCCGGCGTGACGGCGTTCGATGCGCAGACGCAGTTGCTGGTGCTCGCCCTCGCCCGGGTAGTGCCAGGCGGAGGCGAAGCTGAAGTGGCCGTCGGCCCGCGCGACGCTGTGGCCGACGCTGGAGCCATTGTCGATGCGGCGCTTGTCGACGGCGTTGAAGCAGAACAGGCCGCCCGGGGTCAGGGCCGCGTGGACCCGCGCCAGGCAGGCCTGGAGCCGTTCGAGGCTACCGCTGTAGTGCAGGGAATAGAGAAAGCAGGTGATGAGATCGATCGGCTGCTCCAGCTCGAAGGCGCACATGTCCTGGCAGGAGAACTGGGCCTCGGGGCAGCGCAGCGCAGCCTGGGCCAGCATCGGCGGATTGAGGTCCAGCCCGCTGCTCTGGAAGCCGGCATCGAGGAAGTGCCGCACATGGGGACCGGTACCGCAGGCGAGGTCCAGATGGCGGGTGCCGCCGTTACCGAATAGCCGCTGCAGACGCAGCACCGCCTGGCTCTGGGCCCCGTAGTCGATGTCGGCGCAGAGCAGGTCGTAGTAGGCCGACAGGTCGGTGTAGAGGGCGGTGGCGGACATCGCAGGGGCTCGAGGCTGGAGACGCGGGCGCGCATCTTAGTCGGTTTTCGCGCTGATGGACGCCTTATACTGGCGGTTTTCCCGAGAGTCCCCTGACGTGAGCAACAAGAGATACGCCTGCATCGGCCTGAGCAACCCCAAGTCGCCGTCCAACGTCGGGTCCATCATGAGGGCCGCGGGCTGCTACGGGGTGGCCTCGGTGTTCTATACCGGCACCCGCTACGACCGCGCCAAGGACTTCGTCACCGACACCAAGAAGGTCCACCAGGACATCCCGCTGATCAACATCGACGACCTGCGCCGCATCCTGCCGCTGGGTTGCGTGCCGGTGGCGGTGGAGCTGGTGGACGGCGCCCGGCCGCTGCCCGAGTACACCCATCCAGACCGCGCGCTCTACCTGTTCGGCGCCGA
This sequence comes from Pseudomonas sp. No.117, assembly GCF_054558395.1. Lineage (NCBI taxonomy): Bacteria > Pseudomonadati > Pseudomonadota > Gammaproteobacteria > Pseudomonadales > Pseudomonadaceae > Pseudomonas > Pseudomonas sp. No.117. Next base: position 341,192 of record NZ_BAAJNP010000009.1, on the reverse strand, counting down.
GGACGGTTCGCTGAGCCAGGAGCTGCGCGACTGGTGCGAGGACGTGGTGTACATCCCCACCCAGGGCTGCATGAATCTCGCGGCCACGGTCAATGTGGTGCTCTACGACCGGCTGGCCAAGGGCAATAACACCCGCTCCGGTCCGCTGTTCTAAGAGTTTTCAACCAAAACCCTGAGTCGGCCGGCGCAAGACCGGATCGAAGGGGTTGATGCGCGCGGCGATCACCCCGGCTTCGCGGCGGAGCAGTTCGATCACCGTGGGCAGGCGCTGGGCGTTGAGGCGTTCGCTCAGGGTGCCCACGCTCAGGGCCGCTACCGCCCGGCCGTTGCGGTCGAGGATGGGCACGGCGAGGCCCGCCATGCCGGCCAGCACCCCGGTGTTGCGCGCGGCGTAGCCCTGCTGGCGGACGTTGTCGATCTCGGCGCGCAGCAGCACCTCGTCGTAGTGATGGGCGTCGCGCAGCCGCGGCAGGTTGTAGCGGATCACCTCTTCGCGCTCTTCCTCGGGCAGGAAGGCCAGGATCGCCAGGGCGCCCTGGCCGCCACCCAGAGGCACGCGACCGCCGATGTCGCCGGTGAAGGTGCGGATCGGATAGGGCCCCTCGCTGCGGTCCAGGCACATGGCGTCGAAGCCGCTGCGTGCCAGCAGGAACAGCGAATCGCCCAGGGACGCCGACAGTCGCAGCAGACTCGGCCGCGCCAGGTCGCGCAGGTTGCCGACCTGGCCGGCGCGCGCCGCCAGGGCGAAGAAGTCCAGGCTCAGGCGGTATCTCTTGCTGCGGGCGCACTGCTCGACCATGCCCTCTTCCACCAGGCCGCGCAGTAGCCGGTGGGTGGTGGGTTGCGACAGGCCCACGCGCTCGGCCAAGCGGGTGACCTTCTCGCCTTCAGGATCGCCCTCACCCAGGGCGCGCACCACGGCGAACACCCGGCTGATGGCACCGACGCCTGGCTCGCCCGCAGCCGCCTTTCTTTCACTGGAATCTTCCATCTGCAGCACTCCAAAATATTTCACTGAATGAATAAATCTTAAAAAAGAGTTCATTCAGTGAAAAACCTGCTTGTCCTGCATCCTAGGTCGCCCTTACCTTCAGGTCCATAGGGCGATACTCACAATCACCGGACGCCGCCATTCGAGCGAGCGCCAACGTCCAGATCCAGGCTGTCTTTCGCCCTGCCAAAACCTTGCCCACCGTCCCCGTGGGCGCGACCGGAGGAGCATTGCGGCCATGGCTTTCCTGACTCTCGACAATCTCAGCAAGCGCTACGGCGACAGCTACGCGGTGGCCGGTTCGACCCTGGCCATCGAGCGCGGCGAATTCGTCTCCCTGCTCGGCCCCTCCGGCTGCGGCAAGACCACCACCCTGCAGATGATCGCCGGCTTCGTCGAGGTCAGCAGCGGGCGCATCCTGCTCGACGGCCAGGACATCACCCACGCCAAGCCGGCCAGTCGCGGCCTCGGGGTGGTCTTCCAGAGCTATGCGCTGTTCCCGCACATGACGGTGCGCGACAACGTCGCCTTCGGCCTGCGCATGCGCAAGGTGGCGGGCGCCGAACTCGCCCGCCGCGTCGAGGAAGCCCTGGGCCTGGTGCACCTGCGCCAGCACGCCGAGCGCTATCCCCGCGAACTCTCCGGTGGCCAGCGCCAGCGGGTGGCCCTGGCCCGGGCGCTGGTAATAGCCCCGCCGGTGCTGCTGCTGGACGAACCGCTGTCCAACCTGGACGCCCATCTGCGCGAAGAGATGCAGTTCGAGATCCGCCGCATCCAGCGCGAGGTGGGCATCACCACCCTGATGGTGACCCACGACCAGTCCGAGGCGCTGTCCATCAGCGACCGGGTGGTGGTGATGGAGGCCGGGCGTATCACCCAGGTGGATGCGCCCTATCGGCTCTACGAGCATCCGCGCAACAGATTCATCTCCGACTTCGTCGGCAAGGCCAACCTGCTGCCCGGCAGCCTGGATGCGCAAGGCCGGCCGCAGATCGCCGCCGGCGGCGCCCTGGCAATATCGCTGCGGCCGGAAAAGATCGAGCTGCGCCCCGCCGGTGAGGGGCGCCTGCAAGGGCGGGTGCTGACCCGGTTCTTCCTTGGCAGCCAGTGGCTGTACCGCCTGGAGACGGCGCTGGGCGAGGTGTCGGTGCTGCGCAGCAACGATGGGCTGCCGCCGCTGGACGAGGGCCAGCGCGTCGGCCTGCACTGGGACGACGGTCTGCTGCGCCGCCTGGAAGCCGCGGAGGCCGCGGCATGAGCACACTGCTGCGCGGTACCGGTCGCGCCTATCTGCTCAGCGCTCCGGCCCTGCTGCTGTTCGCCGGACTGCTGCTGGCGCCGCTGGCGCTGACCCTGGCGCTGTCCTTCAACACCTTCGACTACGAGACCGGGATCAAGGAAGGCAGCTACACCCTGGCGCACTACCTCGGCCTGCTGGGCGATCCCTATTTCTACGAGATCTTCCTGCGCACCTTCTGGATCAGTGCCCTGGTCACCCTGCTCTGCGTGCTGATCGGGGTGCCGGAGGCCATCGTCCTCAGTCGCATGGGCGCACCCTGGCGCTCGATCTTCCTGATCCTGGTGCTGACGCCGCTGCTGATCTCGGTAGTGGTGCGCGCCTTTGGCTGGAGTCTGCTGCTGGGCGCCGATGGCCTGGTCAACCAGGCCATCGTGGCCCTGGGCGGGCGCCCGCTGAAGCTGCTCTACACCCCCTTCGCGGTAGTCGTCGGCCTGGTCCACGTGATGCTGCCCTTCATGATCATCCCGGTGTGGACCTCGCTGCAGAAACTCGACCCTGCCGCCGAACAGGCCGCGCTGTCCCTGGGCGCCAGTCACCTGACGGTGCTGCGCCGCATCGTGCTGCCCCAGGTGATGCCCGGGGTGCTCTCCGGAACCCTGATCGTCTTCGGCCTGGCCGCCAGCTCCTTCGCCATCCCCGGCCTGCTCGGCGGACGCCGGCTGAAGATGGTCGCCACCCTGATCTATGACCAGTACCTGGCCGAACTCAACTGGCCGATGGGCGCCACCCTGGCGGTGGCCCTGCTGCTGCTCAACCTGCTGGTGATGCTAGGCTGGAATCGCCTGGTGGAACGCCGCTACAAACGTGCCCTGGGAGTCTGACCCATGACCCGCAACGGCCCGCTCGGGCTCGCTTTCCATACCCTGGTGATGGTCTTCATGCTGGCGCCGCTGGTGGTGGTCTGCCTGGTGGCCTTCACCCCGGAGAATACCCTCAGCCTGCCCACCGCCGGCTTCTCGCTGCGCTGGTTCGCCGCCGTCTTCGAGCGGGCGGACTTCCTCACCGCCTTCTACAACAGCCTGCAGCTGGCGGCGCTGTCGGCCACCCTGGCGACGCTGATCGCGGTGCCGGCGGGGCTGGCCATCACCCGCTACCGCTTTCCCGGCCAAGGCTTCCTCAACGGCCTGTTCCTCTCGCCGATCATCATCCCGCACCTGGTGCTGGGCGTGGCCATGCTGCGGCTGTTCGCCCTGCTGGGGGTGAACGGCAGCTTCAGCTGGCTGGTGCTGGCCCACGTGGTGGTGATCACCCCCTATGTGCTGCGCCTGGTGATCGCCGCCGCCATCGGCATCGACCGCAGCGCCGAGCAGGCCGCCGAGAGCCTGGGCGCCAGTCGCACCACGCTGTTCTGCCGCATCACCCTGCCGATGATCCTGCCCGGAGTGGCCGGCGGCTGGCTGCTGGCCTTCATCAACAGTTTCGACGAGGTGACCCTGTCGATCTTCGTCACCTCCCCGGCGACCCAGACCCTGCCGGTGCGGATGTACGTCTACGCCACCGAATCCATCGACCCGATGATGGCGGCGGTGTCGGCCCTGGTGATCGCCCTCACCGCGGCCACCATGATCCTGCTCGACCGCATCTATGGCCTGGATCGCGTGCTGGTGGGCAAACAATGAACAGCCGAGACCCTTCCATGGCACTGCTCAAGCGGGTGGCCGAACGCGACCGCCCGACCCTGGCCTTCACCCTCGACGGCCAGCCGGCCGAGGGCCTGCAGGGCGATACCCTGCTTACCGCCATCCTGACCCAGAGCGATCACCTGCGCGGCAGCGACTTCGGCGGCGAACCCCGCGCCGGTTTCTGCCTGATGGGCGCCTGCCAGGACTGCTGGGTACGCCTGGCCGACGGCCGCCGGGTGCGCGCCTGCGCCACCTTTCTCGAAGCGGGCCAGCAGGTCAGCTGCGATCCGGGGCGGCCGCTGTGAGCGCCGTCGTGGTGGTGGGCGCCGGACCGGCGGGCATTCGCGCGGCCCAGACCCTGGTCGCCCATGGCCTCGAGCCGGTGCTGCTCGACGAAAGCGCGCGCGGCGGCGGCCAGATCTATCGCCAGCAACCGGGCAATTTCCGGCGGCCGAGCAAGGCGCTGTACGGCTTCGAAGCCAGCAAGGCCCAGGCGCTGCATGGCGCGCTGGAAGCCGCGCAGGAACAGCTGGACTACCGACCCGACACCCTGGTGTGGAATGCCGAGGCGCGCGCCCTGGATACCCTGAGCCAGGGCCGCTATGTCGATCGCCTGGCCTTCGACCAGGTGATCGTCGCCACCGGCGCCACCGACCGCATCCTGCCGATGCCGGGCTGGACGCTGCCCGGCGTCTACAGCCTGGGCGCCGCCCAGGTGGCGCTCAAGTTCCAGGGCTGCGCCATCGGCAGCCGCCCGGTGCTGGCCGGTACCGGCCCCTTGCTCTATCTGGTCGCCTATCAATACGCCAAGGCCGGAGCCAAGCCGCTGGCGGTGCTGGACAGCGCCCCCTTCCGCGACCAGGCCGCCGCTACCCCGGCCCTGCTCGGCCAACCGGCCACCTTCGCCAAGGGCCTCTACTACCGCAGCTGGCTGGCGCTGCACGGCGTGCCCGTGCACCAGGGCGCCGAGCTCCTGGCGGTCGAAGGCGAGCGCCGAGTGGACGCCGTGCGCTGGCGCGCCGCCGATGGTGAGGCCCACCGACTGGAGTGCGACGCCCTGGGCTTTGGCCAGACGCTGCGCAGCGAAACCCAGCTGGCCGACCTGCTGGGCTGCGACTTCGCCTGGAGTGACCTCAATCGCGCCTGGTTGCCGGTGCGGGATCCGGGTGGGCGCAGCAGTCAGACCGGGGTCTACCTGGCCGGCGATGGCGCCGGTATCCAGGGCGCCGATGCCGCCGAACTGGCGGGCGAACTGGCGGCCCTGAGTCTGCTGGACGATCGCGGCGTGCCGGTGGACAGGACGCGCATCCAGACCCTGCAAGCACGCCTGGCGCGCTTCGAGGTGTTTCGTCAGGGCCTGGAGCGGGCCTTTCCCTTCCCCGCGGACTGGGCGGCCAAGGCGCCGGACGAAGTCACGGTCTGTCGCTGCGAACAGGTCAGCGCCGGCGAGATCCGCGCCGCCGTGGCCCTGGGTCACTGGGAGATCAACAGGGTCAAGGCCACCTGCCGGGTCGGCATGGGCCGCTGTCAGGGGCGCATCTGTGGTGCCGCCGCGGCCGAGCTGATCGCCTGCGCCAGTGGTCGCCCGCTGGACCAGATCGGCCGGTTGCGCGCCCAGGCGCCGATCAAGCCGTTGCCCTTTGGCGTGGAGCTGGCGCCATGAGCCGGCTGGACGTGGATGTCCTGATCATCGGTGGCGGCATCGTCGGCAGCAGCGCGGCGCTGTTCCTGGCCCAGGGCGGCCAGCGCGTCGCCCTGCTGGAACGCAACTTCTGCGGCGCCCAGGCCAGTGGCGTCAACTACGGCGGGGTACGCCGCCAGGGCCGCCCGCTGGTGCAGTTGCCGCTGTCCAGTCGCGCCCATCAGATTTGGGGCGGTCTGCGGGACCTGCTGGGTACCGATGGCGAATACCTCAGATCCGGCCACTTGAAGCTGGCCCGTAGCGACACCGACTTCGCCTCCCTGCAGGCCTATGCCCAGGCCAGTCAGGGCTTCGACCTCGATCTGCAACTGCTCGACCGGGGCGAATTGCGCCGGCGCTTTCCCTGGGTCGGCGACATCGCCGTGGGTGCCTCCTTCTGCCCGGAGGACGGCCACGCCAATCCGCGCCTGGTCTCCCCGGCCTTCGCCCAGGCAGCTGCCCGCGCCGGTGCCAAGGTATTCGAGCGCACCGCCGTGACCGCGGTCGAGCACGACGGCCAGCGCTTCCAGCTCCGCACCGACAGCGGCCTGACCCTGAGCGCGCCCTGGCTGCTGAATTGCGCCGGTGCCTGGGCGGCAAAGCTGGCCGCCCGCTTCGGCGAGCCGGTCCCTCTCACCGCGGCCCATCCGGCCATGCTGGTGACCGAACCGCTGCCGCCGTTCATGACCGCCAGTACCGGCGTGGAAGGCGGCGGCATCTATGCCCGCCAGGTGGCGCGGGGCAATTGCGTGCTGGGCGGCGGGCGTGGTTTCGCCCTCGACGCCGACCGCGCCCGCCCCGGTCAGTTGGCCATCCTCGACATCCTGAGAAACGCCGCCGAACTCTATCCGGCCCTCAGCGGCGCCCAGGCCATCCGCACCTGGAGCGGCGTCGAGGGCTATCTGCCGGATCACCAGCCGGTGCTCGGCCCCAGCCTCACCACCCCCGGCCTGCTGCACGGCTTCGGCTTCGCCGGCGCAGGCTTCCAGATCGGGCCGGCGGCTGGCGAAGCCCTGGCCGAGTGCATCCTGCAGGGCGCCCCCCGGCACAGTCTGCAGGCCTTTTCCATCGCCCGTTTCCCTTCCCAGCCCAGGAGTTCCCAACCATGCGCCTGACCCCTGCCCTGCTCGTGGCCCTCGCCGGCCTGCCCCTGGCCGCCGTGGCCGAACCGACGCTCTACCTCGGCATGAATGGCGGCACCATGGAGCGCCTCTATGCCGACAGCGTGCTGCCCGCCTTCGAGAAGGCGCACAACGTCAAGGTGGTGATCGTGCCCGGCACCTCGGCGGACATCCTCGCCAAGGTCCAGGCCAGTCCGCAGAAGCCGCCGATCCACGTGATGTTTCTCGACGACGGCATCATGTACCGCGCCATCGGCATGAATCTGTGCAGCCCGCTCAAGCCCAGCGCGGCCCTGGCGCAAATTCCCGACAAGGCCAAGATCAAGGATCAGGCAGCTGCCGTCAGCCTGGGCGTGACCGGTCTCGCCTACAACAGCCGGCTGTTCAAGGACAAGGGCTGGGCGGCGCCGACCTCCTGGGCGGACCTCGCCGATCCCAAGTACAGGGGCAAGGTGGTGTTCCAGTCGCTGTCCTCGTCCACCTTCGGCCTGCACGGTTTCCTGATGTTCAACCGCCTCAAGGGTGGCACCGAGCAGGACGTCGATCCGGGCTTCAAGGCCTGGCCCACCACCGTCGGTCCCAATGTGCTGGAGTACATCCCCAGCTCGGCCAAGCTCTCGGAAATGGTGCAGACCGACGAGGCGGCGCTGTTCCCGCTGACGCCCACCCAGGTCACCGCGCTCAAGCTCAAGGGCATCCCGGTGGAATACGCCCAGCCCAAGGAAGGCGCCGTGGTGCTCAACGTCGCGGAGTGCGTGACCGCTAACAACGACCAGCCCGAGTTGGCCCAGCAACTGGCGGAATACCTGCTGACCCCCGAGGCCCAGGCCCCGGCGCTGGAACTGGGCGACCAGATCCCGTCCAACCCCAACACCCCCACCACCGACAAGACCCGCGGCCAGGTGGAAGCCATGCAGAACTACCTGAAGACCGCCGTGACCATCGACTGGGACGAAGTGAACAAGGTGCGGCCGCAGTGGAACGCCCGCTGGAATCGGCAGGTGGAGCGCTAGTCGCTCGGACAGCGCAAATGCGCCGCTAGGTGTCGACCCTGGACAACCCAGCTTCGGGGCGACCCTTCACCCTTGGCGGCTTCCATCACCAGGAGAGCCGCCATGGCCAACCCGCCCATCACCGTTCTGCGCGACACCCAACCCCTGCCCGTGGTCGATGCCTGCAAATGGGAGCGCATCGAAGGCGAGCCCCATACCGTCAACCTCAATGCCTACACCTCCGATGACGGCAGCAAGATCATGGGCACCTGGATCTGCACCCCCGGCAAGTGGCGCGTCGACTACGTGAAGTGGGAGTACTGCCACTTCCAGGAGGGCTACTGCATCATCACCCCCGATGGCCAGGAGCCCATCCACCTGAAAGCCGGCGACATCTTCGTCGTCGAGCCCGGCATGAAGGGCACCTGGGAAGTGGTCGAGACGGTGCGCAAGTACTTCGTCTTCGCCTGACTCGCCCGCGACGCCGCCAGGGGGCTCAAGGCGTGACCGCGCTCCCGTAGCGTGCCCAGGCCGGGCGTCGGGCCAGGCGTTCGAGATAGGCGTCCACCGCCGGCGCCGCGATCCGCTCCATCGGGGTGGAGCGCCAGCGGTGCAGCGACAGGCCGAGGGCGATGTCGGCCAGGCTGAAGGTGGCGCCCGCCACATAGGGACCGTGCTGCGCCAGATGGGCGTCGAGCACCGCGACCCGGCCGTTCCAGGCGGCGATGCCCTCCGCCAGGCGCTGCGGATCGGGTTCTGGCGGCTGCTGCTTGACCAGCGCCAGGTAGGCGTAGCTCCAGGCCGGATTGAGTTCGCTGGCCTGCCAGTCCAGCCACTGGTCGACCCGCGCCCGCTCCCGCGGTGCGGCGGGATACAGCGCCTCGCCGCCCTGGGCGTTGGCCAGGTAGCGCAGGATGCTGTTGGACTCCCAGAGCACGAAGTCGCCATCCAGCAGTACCGGAATCTGGCCGTTGGGGTTCCACCGCAGGTATTCAGCAGACTGGGCCGAGCGGAAGCCGGCGCCCCAGTCCTCGCGCTCGTAGCCCAGGCCCAGTTCGTCGAGGCACCAGAGCACCTTGCGGACATTGATCGAAGAGACGCGGCCAAGAACTTTCAGCATGCTGAGGCGACCTCCAGGGATGGGTGGCTGAGATAGGGCTCGATATTGCCGAGCGCGCGCTGGACATAGTCCTCCTTCTCCCCCACCGGCGCCACATAGTGCAGGACCTCGGCCGCCGCCTCGCACCCGAGCAGCCGGGCGATGGCCCAGGCCGCCAGGTAGCTGGATGCTAGGCAGCCGCCGGCGGTGGCCAGGTTGCCGCGGGCGAAGAAGGGCTGATTCAACACCTCGATGCCGGCCTCCTGTACCCAGGGCTTGGTGGTGAGGTCGGTGCAGCCGGGTACCCCGTCGAGCAGGCCGAGCCGCGCCAGCAGCAGGGTGCCGGAACACTGGGCACCGATCAACTGGCGCGCGGGATCCAGTACCGCCAGCTGTGCCAGCAGCGCCCTGTCCCGGGCCAGTTCACGGGTGCGGCTGCCACTGCCCACCAGCACGGCGGTGCAATCCGCCAGTTCGTCGAAGCCGGCCTGGCGCTCCAGGCGTACGCCATTCATGGAGGTCACCCAAGGCGTGGGCGCCATGAGCGAAACCCGCCAGTCCGGGCGCTTGATGCGATTGAGCAGGCCCAGGGCGATCAGGGAGTCCAGCTCGTTGAAACCGTCGAAGGTGAGGATGGCGAGGTGCATGGCGTGGCCCTTTGGCGGCAAGGAGACCTCGGCATTCTCGACCGCATGGCCGAATCCGGACCAGATACAGCGCGCCGACAAGCCAGCCATACAGTCCGACCAACGCCAACGAACCGCTCTAGCACGCGACTCTTTTATCGCGATAATGGCCTGTTGCTATCAGCGCATCGGTGAGCCACGTCCATAAGTCGTCGATGAGCTCCCCTGACGCCTTCACCGACGGACCGCGAGCAGTTCAGAATCACGATGAACGATGAAATTCGTTACGAGCGTCATGTCAGACAGATCTTCCGAGTTCCCCTGCTGGTACTGCAGCCACTGATCCTGGTGACCTGGCCCCTGAGCCTGTTTATCAACCCCCTTATCGGCAGTCCCTACAAGCCGCGCTATTTCGCCATTATGGCGTTGCTGCTGGGCGTAACCGCGCTGCTCGGCATGGCGCGCAGCGCGCGCCTGATGACCTTCGCTTTCGCATGCAATATCTGGGCGCTCGCCCTGGCCTTTCGCCTGGAGATCAATGACGGCGGGGCGCTCGGCCACTACTGGAACCTACCGATCGCCATCCTGGCGACCCTGGGTACCTGCGGCCTGACCTACCGGCTCAGGGACTACCTCATCGTCCTCGCCGGCACCTGGTTCATCCTCTTCATCGGTCAGGACCACCTCGCGCCCGTGCCCATGCCCCGGCAGTTGGTGTGGCTGCTGATCAGCGCCACCCTGGCCATCGGCATCGCCTACAACCACGTCAACAGCAACTGGATGCGCCGCACCTTCATCCTCAAGGAGCGCTATCGGATCCTGGCGGAGACCGACGCCCTGACCGGCATCGCCAATCGACGCAAGCTCCTGGAACAGCTGGACAGCCTGGTCAATGCCCGCGGTGAGCAGCCCGCGCACTTCGTCATGCTGGATGTCGACGACTTCAAGGGCATCAATGACCGTCTTGGCCACCAGGGGGGCGACGAGGCCCTGATCGTCCTGGCCAAGGAGATGCGCAGCCTGCACCCGGCGCTCGCGATCGGTCGCCTCGGTGGCGAGGAATTCGGCATCCTCGCCGATGGCCTCGACGCCACCCGCCTGGGCGAGCTGCTGGCGCGGCTGCGGACCGCGCTGGCGCAACGCGAGGGCCACCCCATCACCTTCAGCGCCGGCGCGGTACGGCTGCAGCGCGAGGAATCCCTGAGCGACCTGCTGCGCCGGGCGGACGAGGCGCTCTATCGCGCCAAGCGCCAGGGCAAGGACCAGGTGGTCTGGGCCGAGTGAGCCGCTATTCCAGCTTTTCCACCTTCACCGCGGTGGTGCCGTCGTCGACCATGTCCACCCGCCGCGCCGCGGCACGGGACAGGTCGATGATCCGCCCGCGGATATAGGGCCCGCGGTCGTTGATGCGCACGATGACGGCGCGGTCGTTCTCCAGGTTGGTCACCTTGACCCGGGTGCCGAGCGGAAGGGTCTTGTGCGCGGCGACCAGTTCGTTGTTGTTGAAGGTCTCGCCACTGGCGGTTTCCTTGCCATGAAACTTGCGCGAGTAGAAGGAGGCCTTGCCGCGCTGTTCGAAGCTGGCTTCCTTCTTGGCCGGCGCCGCGACGACCTTGGCGTCCTTGTCCTGGCAGGCGGTGCAGGCGAGCGCCAGCAGCAGTAAGAGAACTCTGGGACGGATGAACACGTTTCACCTTCCTGTTTTTCTTCATTCTGTGGAAAGCGGTGCACGAGGGGCGATTCAGCTAGCTCTGAACCGCCCCTCGGCCAGGAGGTTCGCCGTAGATGGCAATAGGCCGCCCTATCTGTGACGGGCCGCGCAAGCCTGCCCTAGTGCCCGGGCAGCACGTACCTGAGGATGGCGACGAAGTGCAGCGCACTGCCCGCCATGACGAAGCCGTGCCAGATGCCGTGCCAGTGGCGGAAGCGATCGTCGAAGACGAAGAACAGGATGCCGACGGTATAGAGCACCCCGCCAGCCGCCAGCCAGGCGAAGCCTTCGCTGCCCAGGCGCTCCAGCAGCGGTCCTACTGCCACCAGCACGATCCAGCCCATGGTGGCGTAGATCACCAGTGACAGGACGCGCGCCTCCGAACGGGGCTTGAGCTCCTGCAGCATGCCCACCAGAGCCAGGCCCCAGACGATGCCGAACAGCGTCCAGCCCCAGGGACCGCGCAGGGTCACCAGGCAGAAAGGGGTATAGCTGCCGGCGATCAGCAGGTAGATGGACAGGTGATCGAGCTTCTGCAGAGGGCGCTTCGCCCGCCCCTTCACGCTGTGATAGAGGGTGGACACGCTGTAGAGGATCACCAGGGCCACCCCGTAGATGGCCACGCTGACGATGCGCCAGGGGTCACCCCCCAGGCTGGCCAGCACCACCAGGGTGATGGCCCCGGCCAGCGCCAGCAGGGCACCGACCAGATGGGTCCAGGCATTCAGCCGTTCGCCGTGATACATGCATCCTCCTTGGGTGCTGAGGGAAGGATCATTGCGCGCCGGCCGGAGGCGGCGTCTTCGGCCGCTGACCGGGGCAGCGCGGCCGGGACGCCAGCCACCAGGGCCAGCGACCTGACCGTACGCAGTGGGCGCTCCTGCCAGTCTAGGAGCGGCAGATGACCATTGCGCTGGGCCCGCTCGCTGCGGACCGCTGCGCCGCGCCGCCGCCTCAGGACTTGGTCGAGGCCGCGCGCCGGGCCGTCAGGCGCTCGTAGCGGTCGAGCAGCGGCTGGATGGACACCCCATGCACCGCGATGCTCAGGGCCACCACCGACAGCGTCAGGTCGACGATGGTCCCGGCCCAGTCCGCCGTGACGTGGTGGGTGAGCGCGTAGCACAGATAATACAGGCTGCCGATGCCACGGATGCCGAACCAGCCGATCAGCGCGCCCTGGAAGCGATCGATGCGGGTGAAGGGCAGCATGGTCGCCACGCCCAAAGGCCGGATCACGGCGAACAGCAAGGCGCCCAGCAGCAGCGCGCGACTGTCCCAGTGGGTGATCAGCACCACGCCGAGCAGGGTCACCAGCAGCACCTCGAAGGAGCGCTCCACCAGGCTGCCGAAGGCGAGCATGTCGCCCATCATCACCCCGGCCGCCATCCTGGGCTCTTCGAGATCCTCCGCCCGGGCCACCGTGGCGTGCTCGGGCGCACCGGTGAGATGGCCGATCACCGGCTGCGCCAGCTGCTCGGAGGGGGTTTCCGCATGGCCCGAGGTCTGCACCTCGGCCTGGCGCAGCCCCAGGCCGGCGGCGAACACCGCGAGAAAGCCGAAGGCGCCGATCTCGTCGGCCAGCACATAGGACAGGGCGATCAGCGCCAGGGCGAGGAAATCGTTGGGCGAGATCGTACTGTCGCCATGGCGGATGCGCAGGTAGATCATCAGCCGCCCCACCCCCTTGCCCATGGCGTAGCCCAGCAGCAAGCCCGCCGGCACGCCCCAGACCACGCTCTTGAGGAACCAGTCGAGCGTCCAGCCCCACTGCCATTCGCCATGCTGCAGGAGCAGCAGGCCGAGCAGGACGAAGGGAAAGGCGGTGCCATCGTTGAGCCCCGCCTCACCGGAGAGGCCGAAGCGCACCCGGTCGAAATCCTGGGCGTGGTTGACCTGCACCAATCCGGCCAGCACCGGGTCGGTGGGCGCGAGGATGGCACCGATCAGTAGGGCCACGCCCCAGGGCAGGCCGAGCAGGTAGTGGGCCACCAGGCAGACCCCGGCGATGCTCAGGATCATCACCGGGCCGGCCAGCAGGTAGGCGCCGTGCCAGGCGGAGCGGTGGAAGGACAGCCGCAGCTTGAGGCCGCTGACGAACAGCGAGAAGAGCACCGCCACCTCGGTGAGGTGGCCGATCCAGGTGGCCGATTGCTGGAAGTCGACCTCGGCCAGGCCCAGGCCGATGGGGCTGATGAGCATGCCGAACAACAGACAGACGGCCGAGGTGGTCACCGGCAGCCAACGCAGATAGGCGGAGGTCAGGGCGAGGATCATCAACAGTGATCCCAATACCCCGACCCAGACGAGAAAAGTCATGTGGGTAGCGTGATCCGAAGCGAGAGGAACGTCAGGAGGTGGCGAGCGCCACCGTCTTCATGGAGACTGCCAGGGCCCCGCCGCGGTGCCCCCTATCTGCCGAATGGCGCGGCCCGGGGTGATCCCGGACGCCCGAATGGGGTCCATGTCTCATCGTCCCGCCACAGGAAGCTCTCTTCTCGCATGAGCGATCACCGCCTACGCAAGCAACGCCGTCTCGAACGCCTCGGGCGTTTCCTCGACTGGGCCGGCCGCACCCATCCGGACTTCGTCGCCAAGCAACAGCACCAGGAACTCTGGTTCAAGCCCTATGGCGGCTATCCCCTGCCGCACCTCGGCCGGATCGCCAAGGCCTTCTGGCTGGGCCTCGACGAGGCGACGGCCGTGAGCGCCGGCAGTGCCCCCGAGGCCGAGACACTGCTGGGCCAGGCGCTGCTGAATGCCAGCAAGACCTTCGGCTACCCGGTGGACGTCTTCGGCAGCGAACAGCTCTTCACCGCAGGCGCGGCGAGCGAATTGCTCGAACCCCACTGGGCACTCAACCTGGCGGACAGCGACTCGGCCGGCGCCTTCGAACTCGCGGTGCGGCAACGACTGGGCGCGGCCGTGCGGGAGCGCCTCGGGGTGCTGGCCGGGCCCTTCGGCGAGATGGCGGCGGAAGATCGCCAGCGGGTGCTGCAACGGGTGCCCCAGGCGCTGATCCGCCTGGACGACTTCCTGCCCCGGGCGGTGGAGGTGCTCAACGAGACGCGCCACGAGCTGAGATTCAACGTGGTGCTCAGCCATGACGACATCCGCCTGGAAATCCCCCGCCGGCTGGCGGCCAACCAGGGCCGGCTGCTCATTGATGCCGATGTCGCCGCGCTCAAGGCCGAGGTGGCCGGCGACTTGCGCCAGCGCTTCGCGGTGCTGGTGAGCGAGGCCGATGCCCTGGATTTCGATCTGCACCAGCTCGGCCTGCCGCGGCTGCAGGAGCTGATGCGCCTGGAGACCGATAAGCTGCGCCGGGCGCTGCGCCACGCGGTGGAACAGCAACGCGAGAAGATGGCCTTCGCCGTGCTGCTGGAGAACAACCCGCGCTTCGCCCAGTACCACCAGAACTATCCGGCGCGGCGCCTGACCCGCACCTGGACCGCCCTGCTCGGCCCCACCAACAGCGGCAAGACCCACAGGTCCATCGAGGCCATGGCGGCGGTGACCCATGCCATCTACCTCTCGCCGCTGCGGCTGATGGCGCTGGAAAACCAGGAGCGCCTGGAGTCCCTCGGCGTGCCCTGCTCGCTGGTCACCGGCGAGGAAGAGATCATCCGCCCGGGTGCCACCCATTTCTGCTGCACCGTGGAGGAGTTCGCCCGTTTCCGCCGCCAGCAGTGGGAGGTGGTGGTGGTCGACGAGGTGCAGATGCTGGCCGATCCGCAACGCGGCTGGGCCTGGGTCGACGCCCTGGTCAGCGCCCATACCAGACGCCTGCTGATGACCGGCCCGGCGCTGATCGAACCCTCGCTGCGCACCCTCTGCGCACTGTGCGAGGATCGCCTGGAGATCAAGCCCACCAAGCGGCTGTCACCGGTCACGGTGGCGCGCCACGCCACCACCCTGGAACGGCTCGAGCCCGGTTCGCTGCTGGTGGCCTTCAGCCGCCGGGTGGTGCTAGAGCTCAAGGGCCTGCTGGAAATGGCCGGACGCCGCGTCTCGGTGGTCTACGGCGCCCTCTCGCCGGAGGTGCGGCGGGAACAGGCGCGGCGCTTCCGCGAAGGCGAGACCGAGATCATGGTCGCCACCGATGCCGTGGGCATGGGCCTCAACCTGCCCGCCCACACCCTGTGCTTCTACACCGACGAGAAATTCGACGGGGTGCAGAATCGTCCGCTGCGGGTCCAGGAGGTCAAGCAGATCGGCGGTCGCGCCGGGCGTTTCGGTCACCATGCCGAGGGCGAGATCACCGCACTCGAGCCCCATGTGCTGCGCAACATCAAGCGGCTGTTCCACAGCCCGGACGACCCAGTGGACCTGCACCAGTTCCAGGTACGGCCGAGCCTGGAACACCTGCGCGCCCTTTCCGAATTCATGCAGGAGCCCAGCCTGCTGCGCACCTGGCTGACCTTCAACCGCAACATCAACTACGGCGACGCCTTCGTCTCGGTGCTGCCCGACGAGCTCGCCGAGTGGATCAAGCTGATCGACCTGCCCGGCATCGACTTCCACCTGCGCTGGATCTTCGCCTGCACGCCGATCCGCGGCGGCCTGGAGGGCCCGGCCAGCGGCCAGGCCCAGCGCTGGCTGAGAAGCGTCGCCCGCGGCGAGCCGGTGGACCTGCCGCGCATCCCCCTGGGCACCGATCTCGCCGGCCTGGAAAGCGCCCTGCATGTGGTGGAGACCTACCTGCACCTGGCGCGTAGCCTGCCCGAGCTGTTTCCCGCCCTGGAACGCGGCGAGGACCACCGCGACCTGCTCAACGAAGCCATCACCCGCGAGTTGTCACGCCGCCGCCGGCCGCGTGGCCAGGAAAAGGGCCACGGCAAGGGCGGCCGCCGCCAGGGGCGGGGCGAGCGGCGCGGTGGCCGTTTCGGGCGCTAGGCGGCACGGGATTCGCCGCCTGAAGCCGGTAGCCAGGTAGCGTGGATAACGGCGCAGCCTTATCAACCCTGCGCAGCGCCCTGCCCCTGGACCACGCCGCGCCTGTTTTCACCCAACCTATCGTGACCATGGCGGTTCGCCCGCCACAGGCACCGCGGTAACCGTAGGAGCGGCCGCATCGGCGGACCGTCATGGCCACGATCAGCGCGATAAAGACAGTCGCGCCTACGGGCCGTGGTAGGTTGGGTTGAGCGCAGCGAAGCCCAACATCGCGTTGGGCGCCGGCAATGTTGGGCTTCGACGCTGGAGCCGTCGCAACCAAGCTACGGTTTATCGCGGCCATGGCCGCGATAAAGACCGTTGCTCCTACTGGGACGTCCCTAGCGGCGCCCGCGCCTTGAAGCTCCAGGTGAAGCAGAATTCCGCCACCTGCTCGCCACTTTCGTCGGTACCCACGCTGCGTAACTGCACCACCTGGGGCGCGCCCGTCTCCCGGGCCAGGCGCAGGGCGGCGGCGATGGCCTCGCCCTGGTCGCAACGAAAGACGATGGTACCCACCGCCTTCTTGGTGAAGGTCGCGTTCAGGGCCACCACCAGCATGGCGAAGCGACTGCCGGAGCGACGGATATGCAGGTCGGCGAGGATGCCGGTGGAAAATTCCGCCGCCATGCCCTCCACCGCCCAGAACATGCTCTTGAAGGGATTCTGGTTCAGCCAGCCATGGGTGACCTGCATCTGGCAGCCGCTGGCGTCCAACTGGCGCAGGCGCAGCCCGGCGATCTTGGCGATGGGCACCTTGGCCCAGACGAAGAGATTGAACAGCAGTCGATTCATGGCGGGCGCATCCGGCGGCCTGGCCGGAGCGCCAGGTGACCCGCAGCTTAGCGCGTCGCCCCGGGCCGCTCCATGGCCGCGGGGAGCGGCCGGGCAGACAGTTCGCGACCCCTGGGTCGCGCTACCCGGGGCGCCGCGACAAGGCCGCGACGCCCCAGGGGATCACAGCGGATTGGCGTTGAGCTGCTCGGCGTAGCGCCGGGTCATGAACACCGCGAACAGCAGGCCGGCCACCGCCAGACCACCGCCCACCAGGCCGATGTAGGGCATGCCGACATGGGTGCCCACCACGCTGCCCAGCAGGGCGCCACCGCCGATGCCGACGTTGTAGATACCCGAGAACAGCGCCATGGCCACGTCGGTGGCGTCCTTGGCCAGCGCCAGCACCTTGGATTGCAGGGCCAGGCCGAAGCTCATGATGGCGATGCCCCAGACCACGCTCAGCCCTTCCAGCAGGTAGCCCTTCCAGGCGAAGGGCAACAGCAGGAGCAGCGACAGGGCGATGCCGCCGATGGCGGTGATCAGGAAGCCGTTGGGGAATCTCAGGCTGTAGCGGCTGAACAGCAGCGAGCCGATCACCCCGGAGCCACCGAACAGCAGCAGCAAGGCGGTGATCTGCATGCCGGCCATGCCCGCCACCTCCACGGCGAAGGGCTCGATATAGCTGTAGCCGGTGAAGTGGGCGGTCACCACCAGCACCGTGAGCAGGTAGATGCACAGCAGCGCCGGGCGCTTGAACAGCACCGGCAGGCTGGCCAGCGACCCGGAGTTCTCGCTCGGCAGCAGCGGCAGGTTGCGCGCCAGCCAGAGCACCGTGCCCACCGCGACGGCAGCGATGGCGAGGAAGGTGTAGCGCCAGCCGAGCAACTCCCCGAGCACCCGGCCCAGCGGGATGCCCAGCACCATGGCCAGGCAGGTACCGGTGGCCAGCAGGCCGAGCGCCTGGGGCTGCTTGCCGGGCGGCGCGATGCGCACGGCAAGCGAGGCGGTGATCGACCAGAACACCGCATGGGCGAAGGCGATGCCGACGCGACTGGCCACCAGCACCTCGAAGCTCCAGGCCACCCCGGACAGCCCATGGCAGGCGATGAACACCACGAAGACGAACACCAGCAGGCGACGCCGCTCGATGGAACGAGTGGCGAGCATCATCGGCAGCGACATCAGGGCGACCACCCAGGCATAGATGGTCAGCATCAGCCCGACCTGCGACGGGCGCAGGTCGAAGCTGCGGCCGATGTCGCTGAGCAGCGCCACCGGGACGAACTCCGTGGTGTTGAAGATGAAGGCGGCCAGGGCCAGGGCGATGACGCCGGACCAACTGGGTTTCCGGGCTTCGGCGGTAGCATCCATAGGGCGATCTTCTACTCCAGAGCGGGATGGACGGGCAGCGGCTCCGCGGCGCGGAGTCGACGACGAAAACCCACGAGCAACGGCTTGGCCCGCCTGCGATGGCAAGATCGCGAGCGAGAAGGTTGCTGTAGGTAGGCTTGGTATTGGATGTAGTAAAAATTCTACGCTGCCGATTCGGACCCTCACAACCTCTCGCAGTTGCGAGCGTGGTGGGAGATCGCCTGCCGTTCTCCGCCAATGGCCTGATCGGCGAGACTTTTTTCGCGCTCCGGCACCCTGCCCAGAGCGGCGCGCTGCGACAAAACATCGCGAACCTTTCGCTCCTCCAGGGCTCGGACAGCAGACAGCGCAGCGGTTGACCTTGCCCCAGGGGCAAAGCTTAGCCTCGCTGTCGTCCTTTTCCTTCGAGGAGCTCGTCCCATGCGTATCGTCCTATCCAGTGCCCTGCTTGCCGTCACCCTGCTGGCGAGCGGCATATCCAGCGCCGCCGAGGATACCCATCAGGCCCACCAGGACATGCAGAAGAGCATGGCGGCCATGCACCAGGGCATGGAAGAAGGTCTCAAGGCCAAGGATCCGGACCTGGGCTTCGCCAAGGGCATGCTGGCTCACCACGAGGGCGCCCTCGACATGGCCCGCTATGAACTCCAGCACGGCAAGGACCCGGAAATGCGCCAGCTGGCGCAGACCATCATCCAGGCCCAGCAGAAGGAGATCGACCAGCTCAAGCGCTGGATCGCGGCCCACGGCAAGTGATGGCCGCAGGCGCGGGCGACTGGCACAGTGAAGTCCCCGCCTCGTCACGGAGACCGTCATGCTGATCGACCATCTGGATCACCTGGTGCTGACCACCGTCGACCTCGCCGCCTGCGAGGATTTCTACACCCGGGTGCTGGGCATGCGCCTAGACGTGTTCGGCGCCGGGCGCAAGGCGCTGAGCTACGGCAACCAGAAGATCAACCTGCACGAGCGCGGTCGGGAGTTCGAGCCCAAGGCGCACCTGCCGGTACCGGGCGCGCTCGACCTCTGCTTCATCGCCTGCCAACCGCTCGACGCGGTCATCGCCCATCTGCAACGGGAAGGCTGGCCGATCGTGGAAGGTCCGGTGGACCGTACCGGTGCGACCGGGCCGATCCGTTCGGTCTATGTGCGGGATCCCGATCTCAACCTGATCGAGATCTCGGAGTACCGGACCTGATACGCCCGAGGCGTCCCCGAGCGCGGCTCAGCGGCCTTTCAGACCGGACCTAGCGCGGCCGACCGAACACCTGGGTCCAGTAGAGGCTGTGGGTGCTGCGCGGATTCAGCGCATAGGCGGCGCCCATCTCGGTGAAGTCGGGACTCATGAGGTTGGCGCAGTGCCCGGGGCTGGCCAGCCAACCCTGCATGGCCTGGGCCACCGAGCCGGCGCCCGCGGCGATGTTCTCGCCGATGCGTGTCCAGCCATAGCCCTGCCTGGCCACCCGCTCGGCGACGCTGCCGCCGCCCGGCGCGGTGTGGGAGAAGTAGTCGCGCCCGGCCATGTCCTGGCTGTGGGCCAGGGCGGCGTTGGCCAGCGCCGGATTCCAGCGCAGCGGCGTGGTGGCGGCGAAGCGTCGGGTGCCGCAGGTACGGTCCTGGGCACGGGCGCGATTGACCTCGGCCAGGACCGCCTTGCCGGCGGTCTGCCAGTCGCCCAGGCCGGCGCTCACCACCGGGCGCGCCAGCACCAGTTGCCAGCGCGGCCCCTGCTGGCTCACTCCGATCTGCGCATAGTCGCTGCTGGCCAGCGGCCGGCAATACTGCTGGCGCAGCCCGGCCATGGCCGCCTGGGCAGTGGGCGCGCCCGCCAGCATGATCACCTGTACCGCCGACGCCTGATAACCCGCAGCGCGCAGATCGCTCTGCAGGCGATCGCGGCCGCTCAGTCGTACCGCCGCCAGGCGACTGTCGGCAGCGAGTGGCGCGGCGGCGCGGGTGCCCGGGCAACCCTGGGGAGCGGCGCGATAGGCGTTGATCAGGCTGATCAGCCGCGCCTCTTCGGGCGTCGCCGCCAGGGCGGCCTGGCTCAGCAAGGTCGTGGTCAGCAGCAGGGACAAGGCAGGGAAACGGGACATGCGTGAGCGGATCCGGAAAAGACGGAAGCGCTATGTACCCGGCCTGAATCCGGGGCGCAAGCCAGACCGGTGGCCAGCCGAGGAACGGATGGCAGTTTGCTTGCAAGGGTGATTGGGGTAGGCTCGCCGGCTCAATCAACAGGAGTCTCTCCCATGGCCAAAGCCTCTGCCCGCCACATCCTGGTTTCCAGCGAAGCCAAGTGCAACGAACTCAAAGCCGCCATCGAAGGGGGTGCCGACTTCGCCCAGGTGGCCAAGGACAACTCCAGCTGCCCGTCCAGCCGCCAGGGCGGCGACCTGGGCACCTTCCGCCCGGGCCAGATGGTCAAGGAATTCGACACCGTGGTGTTCAGCGCCCCGCTGCACCAGGTCCAGGGTCCGGTGAAGACCCAGTTCGGCTATCACCTGGTGGAAGTCACCAGCCGCGAGGATTGATCTCGCCGACGCTCTCGCCCGCCGCGGGAGCGTCCCCTCCCCCTTCCGCACGACCGACTATCCTGCAGATTCCCCTGCCCTCGCGAGGATAGCGCCTTGTCCACTCCCCTCTCCTGCCACGGCCAGTGCCTGTGCGGCGCCGTCCAGCTCGATTGCCGACCCGACAGCACCGAGGTATCGGCCTGCCACTGCCAGACCTGCCGCCGCTGGGGCGGAGGTCCACTGTTGGTGGCGGAGTGCGCGCATCCGCCCATCATCGGCGGCGGTGACGCCCTGGCCATCCACGCCTCTTCCGACTGGGCCGAGCGCGGCTTCTGCCGTCACTGCGGCACTCATCTGTTCTATCGACTCAAGACCAGGCCCTACTACGCCGTTCCCGTCGGCCTGCTTGGCGATGGCCCGGAATGGCACCTGACCAGCGAAGTCTTCATCGAGGCGAAACCTGCCTGGTACTGCTTCGCCAACACCACCCGCCAGCTGACCGGCGCCGAGCTGTTCGCCGAGCAGGACGTGGCGGACTAGCCGACGACAGCGGTCACCGTTCGGCGTCAGCCGTGGCCGCTGGTCGCCCGGGCGGGATCGAAGCCACCTCGTCCGAGGCAATGCTTATCGCCCTAAGGCTGATGCCAGAGCCCCCGGACACTTCACGCCGCTCGCCCTTTCGCCCCAGCCGCCTGCGGCCTGGGCGCGCACCCCTATCAAGCCGTTGCCAAACGCGCCGATGCCCAGGGGAGCTCCTTTCCCAGCCTGCCCACAAGAGGAACAATCATGGGGTTTCTGCAACGCTTCGGCGCGCGCGCTCGCCAGGGCGGCAGCCGCGTCTTCAGCCTCTCCTGCTCCAGCCGTGACCTGAGCGAACGCCTGAAGAGCGTCGCCCTCACGCCTACCTTCATCGCCGGTTTCGTCTCGCCGCACCTGGACCTGGACGCCATCGCCCGGCAACTGGCCGGCCGCTTCCCGGGCGCCTCGATCAGCCTGTGCACCACCTCCGGCGAACTCTGCGGCAGCGAGCAGCGCCTGTATTGCGCCGCCGACGGCGCCTGGGACCGACTGGTGCTGCAATTCTTCGATGGCTCGGTGATCGCCTCGGCCGAGGTGGTGCACGTTCCGCTGGACAGCGAGGACATCCGCCGGGGCGGACCGCGCCGCAGCATGAAGGAGCGCCTGGCGCGGCTGACCGAATCGCTCAAGCGCCTGCAGGTGCGCACGCCCATCGATCACCGCGATACCCTGGCCTTCGTGCTGTTCGACGGCCTGTCCGCTTCGGAATCCTTCTTCATGGAGGCGCTGTACGAGTCCGGCCGCTTCCCCTGCCTGTTCGTCGGCGGCTCCGCCGGCGGCAAGGGCGACTTCCGCCAGACGCTGTTGCACGATGGCCGCAAGGCCTATGAAAACCATGCCCAGCTGGTCTTCTTGAAGATGGCCCGGAACACCCGCTTCGGGGTATTCAAGAGCCAGAACTTCAGCGCCACGCCGCTGAGTCTCAATGTCCTCACCGCCTCCCTGGAAGAGCGCTACATCAGCCAGGTGGTCGACAGCCGCGGCCAGATCAAGAGCATGGTGGCGGCCCTCTGCGAGGCCCTGAGCTGCCGCGCCGAGCAGCTGGAGCAGCGCCTGGCGGACTATTCCTTCGCCATCCGCGTGGGCGAGGAGCTGTTCGTGCGCTCCATCGCCCGCATCGACTACCAGCGCGAGCGCATCCACCTGTTCTGCGACGTGGCGCCCGGCGAAGAGCTGGTGATGGTCAAGCGCACCTCCCTGGTGGACGCGACCCGCGAGGATTTCGCCCGCTTCCTGCAGGGCAAGAGCGGCACCCCGCTGGTGGGTGTGCTCAACGATTGCATCCTGCGCCGCGCCAACAACGGCGCCGAGCTGCCGCGCATGGGCGAGGTGTTCGGCCAGACGCCGGTGGTGGGCTTTTCCACCTTCGGCGAGATCCTCGGCCTGAACCTCAACCAGACGCTCACCGCGGTGTTCTTTTTCCGCACCCCGGAGGGCGCGCCCTTCCGCGACGACTACGTCGACAACTTCGCCGCCCACTACGGCGAGTTCAAGGCCTTCTTCCTGCGGAGGCAGATCAAGAAGCTGGCCGGCCTGAGCCAGGTGGTGGTCAACCAGATCGACGAATTCAAGCGGCAGAACTTCACCGGCGTGGTGGATGCCCAGGGCCTCGACGATTCCATCCAGGCGGTGTTCGGCGGTCTCGCCGACCTTGGCCAGGTACTCCGCCAGGCGCACCAGAGCCGCCAGGAGATCGGCGAGCAGCTGCGGCACTATTCCGGCGAATTGCACAGCAGCATGGACGACCTGGCGGGCAGCATCCACCAGCAGGGCGAGATCACTCGGCAGGCCGACGGCACCGTGCAACAGCTCACCGACCAGGCCGAGGATGTGGTGCGCAGCGCCAACGAGCTGAGCCAGTCGAGTCTGCGCATCCAGTCCATCGTCCAGGTGATCCAGCAGATCGCCGGCCAGACCAACCTGCTGGCGCTCAACGCGGCCATCGAGGCGGCCCGCGCCGGCGAGAGCGGGCGGGGCTTCGCGGTGGTGGCCGACGAGGTGCGCAACCTGGCGGCCATCACCCACAAGAACGCTGCCGAGATCGGCGCCGACATCGACCAGCTGTCCCGCGCCATCAGCGAGGTGGCGGCGCACATCGCCGAACAGGCCGAGGACGTGGGTTCGCTGCAGGGCCTGCTCGCCGGCCTGCGCGAATCCGGCCGCCTCACCGCCCAGACCTCGCACCGCACCAAGGACATCGCCGATACCCTCACCGGCCTCACCGCCGCCACGGCGTCCTGACCCCACAAGGACTTACCGTTCGTCGGCACTGACCGGCAAGTCCCACCGTCCGCCCCTCCGCTGCCTCTCACCAGGGGCAGAGACCCCAGCGCGCCGGATCACCTCCCGAGTGACCGCAGGGTCACGGCCAGCGCCGTGGCTTGCGGCCCGGTTTTGCCCTCACCAGCGACCCATGAGTCAGCAATAGACGCCCCAAACCCGCTCCCCGTCGCGTCTACGACTTTTGTAGTGACTATACGAAAGCACTACAAAACCCGGTTGACGACGCTCTGTTCTCCTGCAAATCTCTAGCTGCACCGGACGCGAACCCCCTATCCATGCGGGTCGCGCCTGGGCTCCGGGTGACCCTCGGGCCGTCTTGCGTAGTGATGCTCAAGAGGCACTACAAGAGAAGACGACTGGAACGCCACGCTGCTCGAGGCAGCGTCGCCAGAGGTGACGTCCGGATCCATGCAGGCACGCACGGCGACATGACTCGACAGCTGGGCCCTCCTCTCGCCTTCGCGACTGGCAGCCAGGTGGCAACCGCCACCCCGCGGCCAGGCGTTGGGAAAAGACTGGTACCCAAGCCAACCTCATCGAAAGGATCGACTCATGTCCGCTTACGAGAACGACGTTCAGGCCATCGCCGCCCTCAAGACCACCGCCGGCAACCACTGGAGCGCCATCAATCCGGAATACGCCGCGCGGATGCGCTTGCAGAATCGCTTCAAGACCGGTCTCGACATCGCCCGCCATTGCGCGGCCATCATGCGCCGGGACATGGCCGCCTACGACGCCGACAGCAGCGCCTACACCCAGTCGCTGGGCTGCTGGCACGGCTTCATCGGCCAGCAGAAGCTGATCGCCATCAAGAAGCACCTGGGCAGCACCCAAGGCCGCTACCTCTATCTGTCCGGCTGGATGATCGCCGCGCTACGCTCGGAATTCGGCCCGCTGCCGGACCAGTCCATGCACGAGAAGACCAGCGTGCCGGCGCTGATCGAAGAGCTCTACACCTTTCTGCGCCAGGCCGACGCCCGCGAGCTGGGCATGCTGTTCCGCGAGCTGGACGCCGCCCGCGCCGCCGACGAGAACGCCAAGGCCGCCGCCATCCAGGCCAAGATCGACAACCATGAGACCCATGTGGTGCCGATCATCGCCGACATCGACGCCGGGTTCGGCAACGCCGAAGCCACCTACCTGCTGGCCAAGAAGATGATCGAGGCCGGCGCCTGCTGCATCCAGCTGGAAAACCAGGTCTCCGACGAGAAGCAGTGCGGCCACCAGGACGGCAAGGTCACGGTGCCCCACGAGGATTTCCTGGCCAAGATCAACGCCGTGCGCTACGCCTTCCTCGAACTGGGCGTGGACGAGGGCGTCATCGTCGCCCGCACCGACTCCCTGGGCGCCGGCCTGACCAAGCAGATCGCCGTGAGCAAGCAGCCGGGCGACCTGGGCGACCAGTACAACAGCTTCCTCGACTGCGACGAGGTCGACGCCAGCCAGCTGGGCAACGGCGATGTGCTGATCAGCCGCGGCGGCAAGCTGCTCAAGCCCAAGCGCCTGGCCAGCGGCCTGTTCCAGTTCCGTGCCGGCAGCGGCGTGGACCGGGTGGTGCTGGACTGCATCACCTCGCTGCAGAACGGCGCCGACCTGCTGTGGATCGAGACCGAGAAGCCCCACGTCGGCCAGATCAAGGCCATGGTCGACCGCATCCGCGAAGTCGTGCCCAACGCCAAGCTGGTCTACAACAACAGCCCCTCCTTCAACTGGACCCTGAGCTTCCGCCAGCAGGTGTTCGACGCCCTGCAGGCCGAGGGCAAGGACGTCTCCGCCTACGACCGCGCCAAGCTGATGAGCGTGGACTACGACGACACCGAACTGGGTCGCCTGGCCGACGCGCGCATCCAGAGCTTCCAGCGCGACGCGGCGCGGGAGGCAGGCATCTTCCACCACCTGATCACCCTGCCCACCTACCACACCGCGGCGCTGTCCACCGACAACCTGGCCAAGGGCTACTTCGCCGAGGAAGGCATGCTGGCCTACGTCAAGGGCGTTCAGCGCCAAGAGATCCGCCAGGGCATCGCCTGCGTCAAGCACCAGAACATGGCCGGCTCGGACATGGGCGACGACCACAAGGAATACTTTGCCGGCGAGGCCGCGCTCAAGGCGGCGGGCAAGGACAACACCATGAACCAGTTCCATTGATCACGGCCACTGCGGAGGACACGCTCATGAACCTGAACGACAACCCCAGCCTGGACGACCTCAAGCAACTCTTCGCCCGGCTCAAGGACAAGAACCACAACCACATCCTCTGGGTCTGCGAGAGCGGCGCGGTACACGTCGACCGCCTGCCCGGCGGCGAGACGCCCGAGCAGTTCGAAGAGCGCCATCCCAGCCTGCGCATCCGCTTCAAGACCTACAACAAGGGCGGTGGCTACGTCGGCAAGTCGGCGGCGGCGGACGACAACTTCATCCGAAGCGTCCACGCCGCCCTGCAGGAACACTGGCGCCTGGCCGGTCGGCAGCAACGGCCGGCCTATGTGGATCGCTACTACTGAAATGAAAAAGGGCGCGGCGGGTAGTTGAACACCCGCCACGCCCTGCCCCACCTCCGAGGCGACTCGCCTGATCCTGCATGGCCCTACGGGATCGAGCGAGTCGCCTCTTCTGTTTACAAAACGAACAGATCCACGAAGCGATGCACTGGGGTGGCTTCCAGCCCTGCCTGGTCCTTGCACAGGTCGAAGATCTGGGCGCAGCGACCGGCCGGGAAGCGCGTGGCCAGGTTGTTCTGGAATTTGCGCTCCAGCAGCGGAATCCCCTCTTCGCGGCGCCGGCGATGGCCGATGGGATATTCCACGGCGATCTTCTCGGTGCTGCTGCCGTCGGTGAAGAACACCTGCAGGGCGTTGGCAATGGATCTCTTGTCGGCTTCCAGGTACTCGCGGCTGTAGCGCTCGTCCTCGACGATCTCCATCTTCTCGCGCAGCTGATCGATACGCGGATGCGCCTGGTGGAAGGCATCCTCGTAGTGCTCGGCGACCAGGTCACCGAACAGCAGCGGCACGGCGATCATGTACTGCAGGCAGTGGTCGCGGTCGGCGGCATTGGCCATGGGACCCTGCTTGGAGATGATGCGGATGGCCGATTCGTGGGTGGTCACCACGATCTTCTCGATCTGATCCACCCGGTCACGCACCTGGGGATGCAGCAGCACCGCGGCCTCGGCGGCGGTCTGGGCGTGGAATTCCGCCGGGAAGCTGATCTTGAACAGCACGTTCTCCATCACGTAGCTGCCGAAGCCCTGGGGAAAGCGGAACTGGCGCTGGTCGGCCGGCTTGGTGGCCAGGTCCTTGTTGGTGTGGCTGAACAGCACGTCGTAGAAGCCCCACTGGGGCGCGCTGAGCACGCCCGGGATGCCCATCTCGCCACGCAGGGCGATGTCGGCCAGGCGCACGCCGCGGCTGGAGGCGTCACCCGCGGCCCAGGACTTGCGGCTGCCGGCGTTGGGCGCATGGCGATAGGTGCGCAGCGCCTGGCCATCGACGAAGGCGTGGGACAGGGCCGCCAGCAGTTGCTCACGGTTGGCGCCCATCAGCTTGGCGCTGACCGCGGTGGAGGCCAGCTTGACCAGGAAGACGTGGTCCAGGCCGACGCGGTTGAAGGAGTTCTCCAGGGCGTAGACCCCCTGGATCTCGTGGGCCATGACCATGGCCTCCAGTACCTGGCGCATAGTCAGGGGCGCTTCGCCCTGGGCCACGCGGCGCTGGGACAGGTGGTCGGCCACCGCCAGGATGGCGCCGAGGTTGTCGGAGGGATGGCCCCACTCGGCGGCCAGCCAGGTGTCGTTGTAGTCCAGCCAGCGAATGATGCAGCCGATGTCCCAGGCCGCCTTGACCGGGTCCAGGCGATAGCTGGTGCCCGGCACCCGCGCGCCCTGGGGCACCACGGTGCCCTCCACCTGGGGCCCGAGCAGCTTGGTGCACTCGGGGAAGCGCAGAGACAGCAGGCCGCAGCCGAGGGTGTCCATCAGGCAGTTGCGGGCGGTGTCCAGCGCCTCGCGGGAGGTGACCTGGTAGGTCAGGACGTAATCGGCCAGGTCCTGGATGACCTGGTCGTAATCGGGTCGGTTGTTGAGATCGACGTTGGCGCTCATGGGTTTTGGTTCCTAAATATCGCGGCTACGGGCCGCTCCTACAGGGGTTTGCTGCCATGGCCGCTCCCGTAGGAGCGGCCATGGCAGCGATCAAACATTCATCGATTGGCGATGGGCGTGAACGGCCGCTGCTCAACCCCGATGTAATCCGCACTGGGGCGGATGATGCGGTTGTCGGCGCGCTGCTCGAAGACGTGGGCGCACCAGCCGGCCGTCCGCGAGCAAACGAAGATCGGGGTGAACAGCGGCGTCGGGATGCCGAGGAAGTGGTAGGCCGAGGCGTGGTAGAAGTCGGCGTTGGGGAACAGCCCCTTCTCCTCCTTCATGGTGCGATCGATGGCTTCCGAGACCGGGAACAGCACCCGGTCGCCCACCTCCGCCGCCAGCTGCCGGGCATAGTCCTTGATCACCTCGTTGCGCGGATCGCTGTCACGGTAGATGGCGTGGCCGAAGCCCATCACCTTTTCCTTGCGTTCGAGCAGCTGCTTGAGGCCGGTGACCGCCTCCTCCGGCGAGGCGAAGCGCTCGATCAGCGCCATGGCCGCCTCGTTGGCGCCGCCGTGCAGCGGCCCGCGCAGGGAGCCAATGGCGCCGGTGACGCAGGAATAGAGGTCGGAGAGCGTCGAGGCGCAGACCCGGGCGGTGAAGGTGGAGGCGTTGAATTCGTGCTCGGCGTAGAGGATCAGCGAGACGTTCATCACCCGGGCATGCAACTCGCTGGGCGCCTTGCCGTGCAGCAGGGTCAGGAAGTGGCTGGCGATGTCCGGGGCATCGCTGGTGCAGTCGATGCGGGTGCCGCTCTGGCTGAAGTGGTGCCAATAGAGCAGGATCGCTGGGAAGGCACCGAGCAGGCGGTCGGCCACCAGTTGCTGGTCGGCGAAGCTACGCTCCGGCTCCAGGGTGCCGAGCAGGGAAGCGCCGGTGCGCATCACGTCCATGGGATGGGCGCTGGCGGGAATGCGCTCCAGGCCTTCCTTGAGCGGCTGCGGCAGGTCGCGCAGCGCGGCCAGGCGCTGGCGGTAGGCGTCCAGTTGCGCCTGAGTCGGCAGCTCGCCATATAGCAACAGGTGGGCCACTTCCTCGAAGTCGGCCTCGGCGGCCAGTTCGCGGATGTCATAGCCCCGGTAGGTGAGGCCGGCACCGGTCTTGCCGACGGTGCATAGCGCGGTGCGGCCGGCGACCTGACCACGCAGGCCGGCGCCGCCGAGGGTTTTGCTGTCTGCCATCGTCTCGCTCCTCTTGGAGTTGTTATGCGAAAAAGCGGGCGTTCAGGGTGGAGCGTCAGTGTTTCTGTTGTTGGAACAGGCGATCCAGCTGATCCTCGTAGCGGTGATAGTCGATGCGGTCATAGAGCTCGGCGCGGGTCTGCATGGTGTCGACCACCGCCTGCTGGCTGCCATCGCGACGGATCGCCGTGTAGACGTTCTCGGCGGCGCGGTTGGCCGCGCGGAAGGCCGACAGCGGATAGAGCACCAGGCTGACCTCGGCCCCGGCCAGCTCCTCGGCGGTGAACAGCGGCGTGGCGCCGAATTCGGTGATGTTGGCCAGGATCGGTACCCCCACCGCCTGGGCGAACTGGCGGTACATGGGCAGCTCGGTCATCGCCTCGGGGAAGATCATGTCGGCGCCGGCCTCGACGCAGGCGCAGGCGCGGTCGATGGCGGCCTGCAAGCCCTCCACCGCCAAGGCGTCGGTGCGGGCCATGATGACGAAGTCGGGATCGGTACGGGCGTCCACCGCCGCCTTGATGCGGTCGACCATCTCCTGCTGGCTGACGATTTCCTTGCCCGGCCGGTGGCCGCAGCGCTTGGCGCCCACCTGATCCTCGATATGCATGGCCGCCGCGCCGGCCTTGATCAGCGACCGGACGGTGCGGGCCACGTTGAAGGCCGAGGCGCCGAAGCCGGTGTCGACATCCACCAGCAGTGGCAGGTCGCAGACGTCGGTGATGCGGCGCACGTCGATCAGCACGTCTTCCAGGCCGCTGATGCCCAGGTCCGGGAGGCCCAGGGAACCGGCCGCGACGCCGCCGCCGGACAGGTAGATGGCCTGGAAGCCGGCGCGCTTGGCCAGCAGCGCATGGTTGGCGTTGAGGGTGCCGACCACCTGCAGCGGGCGTTCGGCGGCGACGGCGGCGCGGAATTTCTGGCCGGGACTGACGGCAGGCATGGCGTTACCTCGACTGAGCTTGGACTAGGGGATGGTGCTGCAGATTGCGCTTGGACGCGGCGATGTGGCGGCGCATCAGCAGCTCGGCCAGTTCGCCATCGCCCTCGGCCAGGGCATCGAGGATGCGATGGTGCTCGGCAAAGGCCTGGCGCGGTCGATTGGGGGTGGCGGAGACCTTCAGCCGGTACATGCGCACCAGGTGATAGAGCTCGCCGCAGAGCAGCCGCACCAGCATGCCGTTGCCGCTGGCCTGGATGATGCGGTAGTGGAAGTCGTGGTCGCCTTCCTGCAGGTAGTAGCCAGTACCGGCCTGGAACGCCGGGTCGCGCTCGTGGGTATCCAGCAGCTGGCGCAATTCGTCGATGCCCTGGGCGGTGAGGCGCTCGGCCGCCAGGCGGCAAGCCATGCCTTCGAGGGATTCGCGGATCTCATAGAGTTCGACCAGCTCGGCCAGGCTCAGGGCGGCGACCCGGGCGCCGGCATGGGGCACCCGCACCACCAGGCGCTGGCCTTCCAGACGATGGATGGCTTCGCGCAGCGGCCCACGGCTGATGCCATAGGTACGCGCCAGCTCGGGCTCGGAAATCTTGCTGCCCGGCGCCACGTCACCGCGGACGATGGCCTCGCGGATCCGGCGGAACACCTGCTCGGAGAGGGTCCCGTTGTCGGTCTCGGGCGCTTCGGCCTGGAGGGGGCTATCGATCATTGTCGACACCTTTTATGTTTATGGCCTGAATAACTACGCCTGAACGCCTTTCCCGTCAATCTTTGTCGACAATCCGGCTGTGACAGCCTGTATCTCGCCCCGCCAGGAGCGGTTCGCTACACTAGCGCGCCGACCTCCCAGCCGACCTCGCCATGCCCCTCTGCCGCCTGCATCCCCTGCCCTACCACGCCGATCCCACGGCGCGTTTCGCCCTGCTGCACGGCGAGCCCGGCGCGGTGCTGCTGGATTCGGGCCGGCCAGTGGCCGAGCGCGGGCGCTACGACCTCATGGCGGCCTGGCCGCTGCAGGTGCTGCAACCCGCTTCCGGCGAGACGGGCCACGCCTTTTTCACGCGGACGCGCGCCGCCCTGGCCAGCCTGGGTCACGCCGACCTGCCGGAAGGTGCGGAGCTACCCTTCGCCGGTGGCCTGCTGGGCTATCTCGGCTATGACTTCGGCCGGCGCCTGGAACGGCTGCCGGAGGGTGCCCGCGCCGATCTGCAGCTGCCCGATGCCCGCCTGGGGCTTTATGCCTGGGCGCTGATCACCGATCACCAGGCACGGACCAGCCAGCTGGTCTGCCATCCAGCACTGGACGCAGGCGAACGGCAGCGGCTGATCACCCTGTTCGAAGCCGAGGCAACGCCCGAGACCTCTGACTTCAGCCTCACCGCGCCCTTCACCGCCGACATCGACCGCGATACCTATCGCCAGCGCATCGAGGCCATCCAGGCCTATATCGCCGCGGGCGATTGCTACCAGGTCAACTTCGCCCAGCGCTTTCGCGCGCCCTTCCAGGGCTCGCCCTGGACCGCCTACCTCGCCCTGCGCGCGGCCTGCCCGACGCCCTTCTCCGGCTACCTGGCACTGGACAGGGGCGCCCTGCTCAGCCACTCACCGGAGCGCTTCCTGCGGGTGAGCCGCGGCCAGGTGGAGACCCGGCCGATCAAGGGCACCCGGCCACGCCGCGCCGATCCCGCCGCCGATGCCGCCGAAGCCGATGCGCTGCTCGCCAGCCCCAAGGATCGCGCCGAGAACCTGATGATCGTCGACCTGCTGCGCAACGACCTGGGCCGCAGTTGCCGCATCGGCTCGGTGCGGGTGCCCGAGCTGTTCGCCCTGGAGAGCTATCCCAACGTCCACCACCTGGTCAGCGCCGTGACCGGTGACCTGGCCGCCGGGTTGGATGCCCTGGACCTGCTGGCCGGCAGCTTTCCCGGCGGCTCCATCACCGGCGCACCGAAGATCCGTGCCATGCAGATCATCGACGAGCTGGAAGAAACCCGCCGCGGCCCCTACTGCGGTTCGCTGCTCTACCTGGACGTGCGCGGCGAGAGCGACAGCTCCATCCTCATCCGCAGCCTGCTGGCCGAGGATGGGATGCTCAGTTGCTGGGGCGGCGGCGGCATCGTCATGGATTCCCACTGGGCCGACGAATACGCCGAGTCCCTGGCCAAGGTGCGGGTCTTGCTGGAAACGCTGGAAGCCCACAGCTGATCCGGCTTTGCTACCATGGGCGCAACCTTCGCCTGGCTGGAGCCCGCCATGTCTCTCGATCTCGCCCGCATCAACGCCGACCTCGGCCGCGACCCCGAAAAGCTCGTCGCCTGGGCCCTGGGGCTGGGTAAAAGCGCCATCGTCACCACCAATTTCCGCCCCTTCGAGGCGGTGATCCTGCACCTGGTCAGCCAGGTCAAGCCGGACATCCCGGTGGTCTGGATGGACAGCGGCTACAACACCCCCGCCACCTATCGCTGCGCCGACGAGATCGTGCGCAAGCTCAATCTCAACCTGGTGACCTACCTGCCCAAGCGCTCCCGCGCCCATCGCGAGGCCATCGACGGCCCGGTCCCGGGGCTGGACGATCCGCGCCACGCCGCCTTCACCGAAGAGGTCAAGCTCGAACCCTTCGCCCGTGCCCTGCGCGAGACCGCCCCGGAAGTCTGGTTCACCGCCCTGCGCGCCACCGACACCGCGGTGCGCGCCCAGATGGACCCGGTCAGCGTCAATCCGGATGGACTGATCAAGGTGGCGCCGCTGCTGCACTGGACCTCCAAGGACCTCTACCAGTACCTGACCGCCCACGACCTGCCCAACGAATTCGACTACTTCGATCCCACCAAGGGTGACGAGAATCGCGAGTGCGGCCTGCACCTCGCCCACTGAGTCGAAGCTTCCCGCGCGTCCGGCCCCGGACGCGCCCTGCTCTGCTGAACTGCCGCCCATGACCGCTTCCCGCCCTACCCACTCCCGCAAGGGCGTCTTCGCCGTGGTGCTCGGCAACGCCGTGGAATTCTTCGACTTCGGCGTCTACGCCACCTTCGCCGTGCTCATCGGCCAGGTGTTCTTTCCCTCGGAAAACGCCTTCGCCAGCCTGATGGCCAGCGTCATCACCTTTGGCGTCGGCTTCGTCGTCCGGCCGCTGGGCGCCATCTTCATCGGCGCCTGGGCCGATCGCGTCGGCCGCAAGCCGGCGATGCTGCTGACCATGGTGCTGATGGCCCTGGGCACCGGCGGCATCGCCGTACTGCCCGGCTACGACCAGATCGGCATCGCCGCGCCCATCCTGCTGGTGCTGACGCGCCTGCTGCAGGGCCTGGCCTGGGGCGGCGAAGCCGGTCCCGCCACCACCTACATCCTCGAAGCGGCGCCGCTGCACAGGCGCGGCACCTACGCCTGCTGGCAGGTGGTGGCCCAGGGCCTGGCGGCGGTGGCGGCCGGCTTGATCGGCTATGGCCTGACGCTCTGGCTCACCCCCGAGCAGCTGCAGGCCTGGGGCTGGCGCCTGCCCTTCCTGCTCGGCCTGGCGATCCTGCCCATCGGCCTCTATATCCGCCGCGGCCTGGTGGATACCCATGCGGGCGAGACGCGTGGGACCGGGGCGGTGCTGCGCGAGGTCGTGACCACCCAGCGCCGCCCGCTGCTGCTGGGACTCTTGATCCTCTCCGGCAGCACCATCACCCAGTATTTCCTCAACTACATGACCACCTTCGCCCTGGTGGAGCTCAAGCTGCCTACCGGCATCGCCATGCTCGCCACCCTGGTGATGGGCGCGGCCATGGCGGTCTGCTCGATCCTCGGCGGCATCCTCAGCGATCGCTATGGCCGACGCATCATCCTGATCCTGCCGCGCCTGCTGTTGCTGGTGCTGCTCTATCCGGCGCTGGAGCTGATCATCCAGGCCCCCGGACCGGGCACCTTCCTGCTGACCCTGGCGGTGCTCTCCGGCCTGCATGGCATGAGTGGCGCCGCCCTGATCGTCTTGCTGGTGGAGAGTTTCCCGCAGCGGGTGCGGGCCACCGGCTTCTCGCTGGTCTATGCGGTCGGCGTCGCGGCCTTCGGCGGCACCGCCCAGATCGTGGTGACCTGGCTGCTCGGCGCCACCGGGGATCGCATGGCGCCAGCCGTCTACCTGCTGGTGGCCAACCTGGTCTGCCTCGGCGCCGCCTGGTTCGCCGCCGAGACCTGTCCGGGGCGTCAGCCGGCGGAACGCTCCGCGACATAGACCTCTTCGCGGCGGTGCTTGCGTTCCAGCTGGCGGTAGACCACCCCGGTGAGCAGCAGGCCGAACACCAGCACCCCCGCCAGGAGATAGAGCCCCGAGGCCAGGGTGCCGGTCGCCGCCTTGAGCGCGCCGATACCGTAGGGGCCGAGATAGCCGCCCAGGTTGCCCACCGAATTGATCAGGGCGATGCCCGCCGCGGCGCTGGCTCCGGCGAAGAAGCGCCCGGGCAGGGTCCAGAACAGCGCGGTGAGGGAAAACAGGCAGAAGGCCACGACCGACAGCGCCGCCAGTTGCAGCACGGCGGTGCCGAACCAGGCGCTACCGGCCATGGCCAGGGCGCCCACCGCATAGAGCACAGCCAGGTGCCCGTAGCGATCGCCCAGGCGATCCGAGCTGCGCGGCACGATGAGCAGGCCGAGGATGCCGAAGGCATAGGGAATGGCGGAAATGAAGCCGGTGGTGAGATCGCTGCCGCCGAATTGGTGGATCAGCGTTGGCAGCCACAGCCCCAGGCCGTAGATGCTCAGGGTCACCGGCAGGTAGTAGAGTGCCAGGAGCAGCACCCGGCGATCCTTGAGCGCATGCAGCGGGTTGCCGTGGCGGGTCTGGTCGAAGAGGTGCAGGTCCTTTTCCAGCTCCGCCGCCAACCAGCGCTTTTCCTCCGCATCGAGCCAGGCGACCTGCTGCGGACCGTCCGGCAAGCGGGTCAGGGTCGGCCAGGCCAGCAGCACCGCCGGCGCGCCGATACAGAGGAACAGCCACTGCCAGCCGTGCAGGCCGAGGGCGCCATCCAGCTGCAGCAACAGGCCCGACAGCGGGCCAGTCACCAGCATGGCGATGGGTTGGGAAAGGATGAACAGCCCCATGATCTTGCCGCGATGGCGGACCGGGAACCACTGGGTGAGGTAGTAGAGCACCCCTGGGAAGAAGCCGGCCTCGGCCACCCCCAGCAGGAAGCGCATGACGTAGAAGCTGGTGGGCCCCTGGACGAAGGCCATGCCCATGGTGATGGCGCCCCAGGTCACCAGGATGCGGGCGAACCAGCGGCGCGCGCCGAAGCGCTCCAGCAACAGGTTGCTGGGCACCTCGAAGAGGAAATAACCGATGAAGAACAGCCCGGCGCCAAGGCCATAGGCGGCGTCGCCGATGCCGACGTCGGCGCCCATGTGCAGCTTGGCGAAACCCACCGCGGAGCGGTCGATGTAGGCCACGAGATAGAGCAGTACGAGGAAGGGGACGAGCTTGAAAGTGATCCGGCGGATGAGGGCGGATTCGGGGTTCATGGCGTTCTCCGACTTGTTGTTTTTGTGCGGTTGGAGCGCAAATCAGGCAAAAGTCTAACGTAATATCATTGAATCGTTAAATAGCCTTAAACAGCCACTTATCGACTTCTGTAGTTGTTTTGGTACTATTAAAATAAAGATACGAAGTGAGAAATCATATATCTTGATTTCCGCTGATCCCGATTCCAGAGCCGTCGAGCCCGTCATTACGATGGTTATCGCACTGACAGTGTTATAGTGATGGCACGACGACTCGGATGCCTTTCGATGAATTACAAGACACCGCTGCCGCGCAAAAGCAGACATGCTCGCATCGTCCACGAGCTCGGGACCCAGATCGTGTCCGGACGCTTCCTGCCCGATCAGCGCCTGCCTCCCGAGGCGCAACTCTGCGAAGACTACGAGGTGAGTCGCCCCGTCCTGCGTGAGGCGACGCGGGTACTGGTCGCCAAGGGCCTGGTGAGGTCCAAGCCCAAGGTCGGGACCGTGGTCAAACCACGCAGCGAGTGGCATCTCCTCGATCCCGACGTCCTGCACTGGCTGCTGCAGAGCGACTCCCGGCACACCTTCTACGAAACGCTGGTCAAGGTGCGCAACATCATCGAGCCGGAGATCGCGGCCATGGCCGCGGCCAACGCCCATCCCGACGACGTGACCGCGATCGAGGAAGCCTACCTGCGGATGGAGCGCTCGGAAGACATCGCGTCCATGGCCGAGCCGGACATGGCCTTCCATCTGTCCATCGCCAACGCCACCCACAACGAGTTGCTGACCCACCTCTACAGCATCATGCTGTTGCCGGTGCGCGACTACCTGGAGCGCTCCTCGACGCGATTCGCCGACGACGGCCTGGACCTGCTGGTGTCCCGGCACAAGGCGATCCTCACCGCGATCCAGCATCGCGACCCGCTCAGCGCCCGCCATGCGTCGATCGCCCAGCTGGCCGGCGTCGAGGACCTGGTCGCCGACGCGTTCCGGAAGGAACCCTTGTCCGAGCGCGATGTTTCGTATGATCATTGAGGCAAACCCTGTCGCGGTATGCCTCCATGTCCAGCAGCTACCATGCCTCCACCGTAGAACAGCTCGGCCAGCGCCTCGCCGCCGGCCAGTTTCCCCCCGGTAGCTCACTCAAGGTCGAAGCCGATCTCTGCCAGGAGCTGGGCGTCAGCCGCACCATCCTGCGCGAGGCGATCAAGACCCTAGCGGCCAAGGGCATGCTCGAAGTCGGCCCCAAGGTCGGTACCCGGGTGCTGCCGCTCAGCCGCTGGAATCTGTTCGACACCCAGGTGGTGGGCTGGCTGGCCACCGGCGGCCTGCCCGCCCACTTCGTCAAGGACCTGCTTGACCTGCGCCACGCTATCGAGCCGGCAGCGGTGCGCTGGGCCTGTGAAAGGGCCACCCCCGAGCAGGTGCAGGCGATCGGCAAGGCCTACCAGCACCTGGAAGCCTCCCTCGACGGCGGCGACTACAACGCCGCCGACCAGCACTTCCACGAGTGCGTGCTGGCCGCCAGCCATAACCAGTTCATCGAGCAGATGGTGCCGGCGCTGGGCGCCCTGCTGGCCGCCTCCTTCACCCTGTCGTCGGCCGATCCCGATGAGTTGCGGCGGACCCTCCCCCTGCACAAGACCCTCGCCGATGGCATCGCCTCCCGCGACGCCGCCCGAGCTGTCTGGGCCTGCATGATGCTGATCGACAGCGCCGCCGTGACCCTGGCGCGCTACGCCGACTGACGTCCCGGCCCGCGCAACCTCCGTGTCCTGCCAGGTTCCTAGGCCTGGATTTCCCGTCCTGCCACAACAAGAGAGGTGAACGATGGATTGGCAGCCGCTGCTTCCCCAGCGCTTCAAGCTGGCCGAGGGTCCCTTCTGGGACCAGCAGACCAAGGCGCTCTACTGGGTCGACATCGCCGGCTTCAAGGCCTGCCGCCTGCACGGCGAGCGTTATCAGGAATGGCAACTGGACCGTCCCTGCTCGGCCTTCGTGCCCACGGTCCGTGGCGATGCGCTGGTGACCCTGCCGGACGGGGTCTTCCGCCTGGACCTCGACTCCCCCACTGACCGCCCGGCCCTGGAGCTGTTCTGCGTCGCCGACCCGGATCCGGGCAATCGTGGCAACGAAGCCCGCTGCGATGCCCGGGGCCGGCTGTGGCTGGGGACCATGCAGAACAACCTCGATGCCCAGGGTGGCGACGTGGCCATCGACAGGCACTCGGGCGGGCTGTTCCGCATCGATCCGGACGGCAGCGTCACCCGCCACGCCAGCAACCTAGGCATTGCCAATACCCTGGTGTGGAGCGCGGCGGAAAACCATGTGATCAGCGCCGACACCTTGAAGGACACCCTCTATCGCTATCCGCTGGATACCGCTGGCAACCTCGGCGAACCCGTGGTCTGGGCCGGCCCCCACGAACGCGGCTCGCCGGACGGCTCGGCCATCGACAGCGAAGGCTGCGTGTGGAACGCGCGCTGGGATGGCAACTGCCTGCTGCGCTTCTCGCCGGAAGGCGACCTGCTGGAGATCGTCGAGGTGCCGGTCCAGCGCCCCACCAGCTGCGTCTTCGGCGGCCCCGACCTGCGTACCCTGTTCGTCACCAGCGCGGCTGCCGACGGGGCGCTCGACGGCGCCATCCTGCAGGCGACCGCACCGGTTTCCGGCATGCCCTGCCACCGCTTCGCCGGCTGATTCATCCTACCGATCCAGGGGCCGCGCGGCGGCCTTACCGGGCGCAAGGCCCTATGTAACGGAGTGGTGACAGAGAGACGAAAAACTTCGTCACCTTTTCCTTGCGCCCGCCCCCTTCCAATCATACTATCAATGGACAGCAGCGTCGTCTGACCTCCAACGACGGCAGGCCGCTGTCTCGCATTGCCTGGCCACACCAATAAAAACAAGGAGTTCCAGCTATGTTCCGTGTCCCGGGAGTTCGTTCCCTGCTGCGCGCCGCCCTCGCTGCCGGTGCCGTCAGTCTGTCGCTATCCGCTTTCGCTGCCGATCCGGTCAAGATCGGTTTCCTGGTCAAGCAACCCGAGGAACCCTGGTTCCAGACCGAGTGGGCCTTCGCCGAAAAGGCCGCCAAGGACAAGGGCTTCACCCTACTCAAGATCGCCGTACCGGATGGCGAGAAGACCCTCGCCGCCATCGACAGCCTGGCCGCCAACGGTGCCAAGGGCTTCGTCATCTGCCCGCCCGACGTCTCCCTCGGCCCAGCCATCGTGGCCAAGGCCAAGCTGAACGACCTCAAGGTAATGGCGGTGGACGATCGCTTCGTCGACGCCAAGGGCAAGTTCATGGAAGACGTGCCCTACCTGGGCATGGCGGCCTTCGAAGTGGGCCAGCAACAGGGCGCCGCCATGGCCGCCGAAGCCGAGAAGCGGGGCTGGAAGTGGGATGACACCTACGCGGTGATCAACACCTACAACGAGCTGGACACCGGCAAGAAGCGCACTGACGGCTCGGTGGAAGCCCTGAAGAAGGCCGGCCTGCCCGCCGACCACATCATCTTCGCCCCGCAGAAGACCCTCGACGTACCCGGCAGCATGGATTCCACCACCTCCGCACTGGTCAAGCTGCCCTCGGGCGCCAAGCACCTGATCATCGGCGGCATGAACGACAACACCGTGCTGGGCGGCGTCCGCGCCACCGAGAGCGCCGGCTTCAAGGCCGAGCAGGTGATCGGCATCGGCATCAACGGCACCGATGCCATCGGCGAACTGAAGAAACCCAACAGTGGCTTCTTCGGCTCCATGCTGCCCAGCCCCCACGAAGAGGGCTACCAGACCGCCAGCATGATGTACGAGTGGGTCACCACCGGTAAGGAACCGCCCAAGTACACCGCGATGGACAAGGTCACCCTCATCACCCGCGCCAACTTCCAGCAAGAGCTGGAAAAGATCGGCCTCTGGAAGTGATGACCCTGGCGGCGCCGGTCCTGGCGCCGCCACCCTCTTCTATCTAACAGGAGTGCCCCATGGCAGCCCTGGAACACACCACCGCCCAGAGCGCCGACAGCCTCGGCTTCGTCGGCATCGGCAAGACCTTTCCGGGCGTC
Source organism: Pseudomonas sp. No.117 (assembly GCF_054558395.1). Taxonomy (NCBI): domain Bacteria; kingdom Pseudomonadati; phylum Pseudomonadota; class Gammaproteobacteria; order Pseudomonadales; family Pseudomonadaceae; genus Pseudomonas; species Pseudomonas sp. No.117. Next base: position 301,779 of record NZ_BAAJNP010000009.1, on the reverse strand, counting down.
AAGGCGCTCGCCGACATCTCCTTCAGCGTGCGTCCCGGCTCGGTGCATGCCCTCATGGGCGAGAACGGCGCGGGCAAGTCGACCCTGCTGAAGATCCTCAGCGGCTACCACGCTCCCACCACCGGCCACCTCAACGTCGATGGCCAGGAACTGGTGTTCAAGAGCACCGCCGAAGCCATCCGCGCCGGCGTCGCCGTGATCCAGCAGGAATTACAGCTGGTGCCGGAGATGACCGTCGCCGAAAACCTCTTTCTCGGCCACCTGCCGGCGCGCTACGGCATCGTCAATCGCGGCCACCTGCGCCGCCAGGCGCTGGACCTGCTCAAGGGCCTGGCCGAAGAGATCGACCCCCATACCAAGGTCGGGCGCCTGTCGCTCGGCCAGCGCCAGCTGGTGGAGATCGCCAAGGCGCTCTCCCGCGGCGCCCGCGTCATCGCCTTCGACGAGCCCACCAGCTCCCTGTCCGCCCGCGAGACCGACCGGCTGATGACCATCATCGCCCGGCTGCGCGACGAAGGCCGGGTGGTGCTCTATGTCTCCCACCGCATGGAAGAAGTCTTCCGCATCTGCGACGCGGTGACGGTGTTCAAGGACGGTCGTCACGTGCGCACCATCGAGCGCCTGGCCGACATCACCCCCGACCAGTTGATCACCCTGATGGTCGGCCGGGATCTCGCCGACATCTACGACTACCGCCCGCGCGCGATCGGCGGTGGCTGCCTCAAGGTCGAGGGCCTGCTCGGCCAGGGCCTGCAGCAGCCGGTGGGCTTCGAGGTCTGCCAGGGTGAGATCCTCGGCCTGTTCGGCCTGGTCGGCGCCGGGCGCACCGAGCTGCTGCGCCTGCTGGCGGGATTGGAGAAGCACAAGGCCGGCAGCCTGATCCTCAAAGGCGCCCCGGTCAGCCTGAAATCCCCACGGGACGCCATCGCCGCCGGCATCCTGCTCTGCCCGGAAGATCGCAAGAAGGAAGGCATCGTGCCCCTGGCCAGCGTGGCCGAGAACATCAACATCAGCGCCCGCGCCCATCACGCCAGCCTCGGCTGCCTCATCCAAGGTCGCTGGGAAAAGGCCAATGCCGAAAAGCAGATTCGCGCGCTGAACGTGAAGACGCCCCATGCCGGGCAGAAGATCAAGAATCTCTCCGGCGGCAACCAGCAGAAGGCCATCCTCGGTCGCTGGCTGTCGATGCCCATGCAGGTGCTGCTGCTCGACGAACCCACCCGCGGTATCGACGTCGGCGCCAAGTCGGAGATCTACGCCATCATCCATGACCTCGCCGCCCGCGGCATCGCCGTGGTGGTGGTGTCCAGCGACCTGATGGAAGTCATGGGCGTGGCCGATCGCATCCTGGTGATGAGCGAAGGCGCCATCACCGGCGAGGTGGCCCGCGCCGAGTTCAACGACGAGCGCCTGCTGCAGCTCGCCCTGCCCCGTACCCGTGCCTGAACGGCCTGACAACAAGACAAGAACAGAGGTCCAGTCCATGTCCGCCCAACCCCATAGCCTGACCCCGCCGCGCCGCGGCTTCGATACAAGGCGCTTCCTCGACGACTGGGCCATGATGCTGGCCGCCGTCGTTATCTTCGCCCTCTGCGCGCTGTTCGTGCAGAACTTCCTCTCGCCACTGAACATGCGCGGCCTGGGCCTGGCGATCTCCACCGTGGGCATCGCCGCCTGCACCATGCTGTTCTGCCTGGCCTCCGGGCACTTCGACCTCTCGGTGGGCTCGGTCATCGCCTGTGCCGGGGTGGTCGCGGCGGTGGTGATGCGGGACTTCGACAGCGTCTTCCTCGGCGTCATGGCCGCCCTGGCCATGGGCCTGGTGGTGGGCCTGATCAACGGCCTGGTGATCGCCAAGCTGAAGATCAATGCCCTGATCACGACGCTGGCGACCATGCAGATCGTCCGTGGCCTGGGCTACATCTTCTCCGACGGCAAGGCCGTGGGCGTCTCCCAGGAGCAGTTCTTCGTGTTCGGCAACGGCCAGCTGTTCGGCCTGCCGGTGCCCATCGTCATCACCCTGCTGTGCATCCTGTTCTTCGGCTGGCTGCTCAACTACACCACCTTCGGCCGCAACACCATGGCCATCGGTGGCAACGAGGAAGCGGCGCTGCTGGCCGGCGTCCACGTCGACCGCACCAAGATCATCATCTTCGCCATGCACGGGGTGATCGGCGCCCTGGCCGGCGTGGTGCTGGCCTCGCGCATGACCTCCGGCCAGCCGATGATCGGCCAGGGCTTCGAACTCACAGTGATCTCCGCCTGCGTGCTGGGCGGGGTCTCCCTGGCCGGCGGCATCGGCATGATCCGCCACGTGATCGCCGGCGTGCTGATCCTGGCGATCATCGAGAACGCCATGAACCTGAAGAACATCGACACCTTTTACCAGTACGTCATCCGCGGAACCATCCTGCTGCTGGCCGTGGTGATCGACCGCTTCAAGCAGCGCTAAATCCAGAGACTGCAACGTCCTCCACGGCGCCATGGGCGCCGTGCGGGGGACCGCTTTGCCCGTGAAATGCCCGAGGACCAAACAATGACTACGCCCAAACGCCCGCTCCGCTCCGCCCAATGGTTCGGCAGCAACGACAAGAACGGCTTCATGTACCGCAGCTGGATGAAGAACCAGGGCATCCCGGACCATGAATTCCAGGGCAAGCCGGTCATCGGCATCTGCAACACCTGGTCCGAGCTGACCCCCTGCAACGCCCACTTCCGCAAGATCGCCGAGCACGTCAAGCGCGGCATCTACGAGGCCGGCGGCTTCCCGGTGGAATTCCCGGTGTTCTCCAACGGCGAGTCCAACCTCAGGCCCACCGCCATGCTGACCCGCAACCTGGCCAGCATGGACGTGGAAGAGGCCATCCGCGGCAACCCGGTGGACGCCGTGGTGCTGCTCACCGGCTGCGACAAGACCACGCCGGCGCTGCTGATGGGCGCCGCCAGCTGCGACGTGCCGGCCATCGTCGTCACCGGCGGGCCCATGCTCAACGGCAAGCACCACGGTCGCGACATCGGCGCCGGTACCATCGTCTGGCAGATGCACGAGGCCTACAAGGCCGGCGTCATCGACCTCAACGAATTCCTCTCCGCCGAAGCCGGGATGTCGCGCTCGGCCGGTACCTGCAACACCATGGGCACCGCCTCGACCATGGCCTGCATGGCCGAAGCCCTGGGCACCTCGCTGCCGCACAACGCCGCCATTCCGGCGGTGGATTCGCGCCGCTACGTGCTGGCGCACCTGTCCGGCATGCGCATCGTCGAGATGGTGGAAGAAGACCTGCGGCTGTCGAAGATCCTCACCAAGGAGGCCTTCGAGAACGCCATCCGCGTCAACGCCGCCATTGGCGGTTCCACCAACGCGGTGATCCACCTCAAGGCCATCGCCGGGCGCATCGGCGTGGACCTTGAGCTGGACGACTGGACCCGGGTCGGCCGCGGCACCCCCACCATCGTCGACCTGCAGCCTTCCGGGCGCTTCCTGATGGAAGAGTTCTACTACTCCGGCGGCCTGCCGGCGGTGATCCGCCGCATGGGCGAGGCCAATCTGCTGCCCCATCCCGAGGCCCTGACCGCCAACGGCAAGAGCATCTGGGCCAACTGCGCCGAGGCGCCCATCTACGGCGACGACGAGGTCATCCGCGCCCTGGACAACCCCCTGCGCGCCGACGGCGGGATCTGCGTCCTGCGCGGCAACCTGGCGCCCAAGGGCGCGGTGCTCAAGCCCTCGGCCGCGACCCCGGCGCTCATGCAGCATCGCGGTCGCGCCGTGGTGTTCGAGAACCTGGAAGACTACAAGGCGCGCATCGTCGACCCGGACCTGGACATCGACGAGACCTGCGTGATGGTGCTGAAGAACTGCGGACCCAAGGGTTATCCGGGCATGGCCGAGGTGGGCAACATGGGCTTGCCACCCAAGCTGCTGGCCAAGGGCATCACCGACATGGTGCGCATCTCCGACGCCCGCATGAGCGGCACCGCCTATGGCACCGTGGTGCTGCACGTGGCGCCCGAGGCCTCGGCCGGCGGCCCGCTGGCGGTGGTGCGCGAAGGCGACATGATCGAGCTGGACTGCGCCTCCGGCCGCCTGCACCTGGACATCCCCGACGAGGAACTGGCCGCGCGCCTGGCCGACTGGCAACCGCCGGCCGACCAACTGCTGGCCGGCGGCTATCGTCGGCTCTACGTCAACCATGTGTTGCAGGCCGACGAAGGCTGCGACTTCGACTTCCTGGTCGGCTGCCGTGGCGCCGAGGTACCCCGCCACTCGCACTGATCCGCTTCTACCCCCTCTCCCTTCGGGAGAGGGTTGGGGTGAGGGGGCTTTACCGCCCCTCCTCCGGCTTCCGGGTCGCCTGACCCACCTCTGCACAACAACAAACCGAAAAGGTGGTCGAGATGAAACGCACGTTAGCCCTCACCGGACTTGGACTGTCACTCATGATCAGCACCCTCACCGCCCAGGCGGCCGGCCTCAGCAGCCAGCAGTCGAGCTTTGGCAAGCTGCCCGACGGCACCCCCATCGAGAAGTTCGTCCTGACCAACAGCCACGGCATGCAGGCCACCGTCATCACCTACGGCGGCGTACTGCAGGCGCTCAAGGTGCCGGACCGCAAGGGTCGCAGCGAAGACGTGGTGCTGGGCTTCGATGACGTCCAAGGCTATCTCGACAATCCCACAGTGTTCTTCGGTGCCACCATCGGCCGCTTCGGCAACCGCATCGCCGACGGTCGCTTCAGCCTCGACGGCAAGAGCTACCAGATCCCCCAGAACGACAAGACCAACGCCCTGCACGGCGGCCCCCAGGGCTTCAACACCAAGGTGTGGAAGGCCGAGCCGGCCAAGGGTGACGGCTGGGTCGGCGTGACCCTGAGCTATGTCTCCCCCGATGGCGAGATGGGCTTTCCCGGTACCCTCACCACCCAGGTGACCTACCAGCTGGACGAGCACAACCAGCTGACCCTCAAGTACCGCGCTACCACCGACAAGCCGACGGTGCTCAACCTGACCAACCACAGCTACTTCAACCTGGCCGGCGCCGGCAGCGGCACCGTGCTCAAGCAGGTGGCGATGCTCAACGCCGACACCTACACCCCGGTGACCGCCAAGCTGATCCCCACCGGCGAACTGCCACCGGTGGCCGGCACCCCGCTGGACTTCCGCAAGCCGGTGGCCATCGGCAAGCACATCGCCGACGACAACCAGCAGCTGAAGTACGCCGAGCCCAAGCAGGGTGGCTATGACTTCAACTGGGTGCTCAACACCGCGGGCGATCTGCAGAAGGCCGCCGCCGTGGTGACCGATCCAGCCTCGGGCCGCACCCTCACCCTCTACACCACCGAGCCCGGCGTGCAGTTCTATACCGGCAACTTCCTGGAGGGGAATATCAAGGGCAAGGGCGGCAAGACCTACGAACACTGGGGCGCCTTTACCCTGGAGACCCAGCATTACCCGGACGCGCCGAACCAGCCGAACTTCCCCACCACCCGCCTGGATCCCGGCCAGACCTATACCCAGACGACGATCTTCAAGTTCGCTGGCAAATAGGGCTTTCTCCGCCACAAGCAAAGGCCGCTCCCGGGAGCGGCCTTTGCTTGGGTGATCCCCTCACCCCAACCCTCTCCCAGAGGGAGAGGGGGCTAGCCCGGAGCGCCCGTGCCTCTCGTAGCGTGGAAAACGGCGCAGCCTTTTCCACTTGCACTCCCCTCCGCCACTCAACATCCATTCAGCCTCGTAGCGTGGATACGGCGTCCTCTCCTCTACTGCAATCCTCCCCGTAGCGTGGAAAACGGCGCAGCCTTTTCCACTTGCACTCCCCTCCGCCACTCAACATCCATTCAGCCTCGTAGCATGGAAACGGCGTCCTCTCCTCCACTGCAATCCTCCCCGTAGCGTGGAAAACGGCGCAGCCTTTTCCACTGCCCTACCATTACCCCTTTTCACCGCCCAATAAAAAACCCGGCGTCTCGCGACGCCGGGTCTTCTGTCACTCAAGACAGCGCGATCAGATCGCGGCCTTGGTGTTCTCGCCGTTCACCAGGCGCTGGATGCCCAGCGGGTTGGCGTTCTGCAGGGCTTCCGGCAGGAAGGCGTCCGGGTAGTTCTGGTAGCACACCGGGCGCAGGAAGCGGTCGATGGCCAGGGTGCCGACCGAGGTGCCGCGGGCATCGGAGGTCGCAGGGTAAGGACCGCCATGGACCATGGCATCGCAGACTTCCACGCCGGTGGGATAGCCGTTGAGCAACAGGCGACCGGCCTTCTGCTCCAGCAGGCCGATGATGGCCTCGAAGCGTTGCAGATCGGCCGGCTCGGCCAGCAGGGTCGCGGTCAGCTGGCCGTGCAGGCCTTGCAGCGCCTGGTGCAGCTGGGCTTCGTCGGCCACTTCGACTACCACGGTGGTGGGGCCGAAGACTTCTTCCTGCAGCAGCTCGTCGTTTTCCAGCAGCAGGCTCACGTCGGCCTTGAACAGCTGCGGACGCGCCTGATTGCCTTCCTGGCTGGCACCGGCCAGGTGCTGCACGCCGGAATGCGCCAGCAGTGCGGCGACGCCCTTCTCGTAGCTCTTCAGGGTGCCCGGATTGAGCATGGTCTGGGGCGCCTGCTCGTTCATGGCCCCGGCCAGGCCTTCGAGGAAGCTGCTGAACTCCGGCGAACGCAGGCCGATGACCAGGCCCGGATTGGTGCAGAACTGGCCGCAACCCAGCACCACGGAGGCCGCGAGTTCGCCGGTGATGGCCTCGCCACGGGCCTTGAGCGCCTCCGGCAGGACCACCACCGGGTTGATGCTGGACATCTCGGCGAACACCGGGATCGGCTGCGGACGGGCCGCGGCCATGTCGCACAGGGCGCGACCGCCGCGCAGGGAGCCGGTGAAACCCACCGCCTGGATGGCCGGGTGCTTGACCAGCTGCTCGCCCACGCCACCGCCATAGATCATGTTGAACACGCCCTTGGGCATGCCGGTCTTCTCGGCGGCGCGGATCACCGCGTCGGCCACGTATTCGGCGGTGACCATGTGCCCGCTGTGGGCCTTGAACACCACCGGGCAACCGGCGGCCAGGGCCGCGGCGGTATCGCCACCGGCGGTGGAGAAGGCCAGCGGGAAGTTGCTGGCACCGAACACCGCGACCGGACCCAGGCCGATGCGGTACTGACGCAGGTCGGGACGCGGCAGCGGCTTGCGCTCGGGCAGCGCGGTGTCGATGCGCGCTCCGTGGAAGTCACCGCGGCGCAGCACCTTGGCGAACAGGCGCATCTGGCCGCTGGTACGGCCGCGCTCGCCCTGGATACGACCAGCTGGCAGCGCGGTTTCCTGGCAGACCAGCTGGACGAAGTCGTCGCCCAGGGCATCCAGCTCGTCGGCGATGGCGTCAAGGAAGGTGGCGCGCTTCTCGGCGCTCAGCTTGCGGTACAGCGGCGCGGCCTGCTCGGCGGCGCGGGCGGCGGCATCGACCTCGGCCGGCGAGGCCTGGAAGAATTCGTAGGGCAGCTGTTCGCCGGTGGTGGCGTCGATGCTGTAGACCCGCACCTCGCCCTCGCCGCTGCGAGTGCCACCGATGTAGTTCTTGCCTTGGATCTGCATTGTTCTCGACTCCTTATACCTAGGGGTTCGGGGAAGACCGCCCCGCGGGGGATCTTCGAAAGGGTGGGACGCTCAGCAGGCGAACGTCCGGACCGGCCACTGCGCTGCCCACTCTAGCACTGGCATAGTCAGCAGTCATCATACAACTATCAGAGCTGGCGGACCTGCCCGGGCTGGAAGGCCGCCGTATTGGCCTTGACGCCGTTGCTCAGGGGCTCGCCGAACTCGGGTACCGCGATCTCGAATCTATCGCCCGGCTCGACGCGCACGCCATCGGCGAAGGACAGCGTCGCCGTGCCGAAGAAATGCACATGGACATCGCCCGGCCGCAGGAACTGGGCGTACTTGAAGTGGTGATACTCCAGGTTCTCCAGGCTATGGCACATGTTGTCCTCGCCAGAAAGGAATTCCTTCTCCCAGATCACCTCGTCGCCCCGCCGGATACGGCTGGTGCCCACCAGATGGCGCGGCAGTTCACCGGTGCGCAGCGCCGGGCCGAAGCTGCAGTAGCGTAGCTTGGAATGGGCCAGGTAGAGATAGTTCTTGCGCTCCATCACGTGGTCGGAAAATTCGTTGCCCACGGCGTAACCCAGGCGATAGGGCTGGCCATCGTCGCCGATCACATAGAGACCGGTCAGCTCGGGCTCTTCACCGGCGTCCTCGGCGAACTCCGGCAGCGGGATCTCGCCACCGGGACGCACCAGGATGCCGCCATCGCCCTTGTAGAACCACTCCGGCTGGGCACCGGCGGTACCGGCCGCCGGGCGACCGCCCTCAACGCCCCATTTGAACATGCGCATGGAGTCGGTCAGCTTGGCCTCTTCCTGGCTGTTCTGCTGGTGCATCTTGTCGCGGGTCGCGGCGCTGCCCAGGTGGGTCAGGCCGGTCCCGGTGACCAGGCAGTGCGCCGGGTCCTCGTGATCCAGCGGCGGCAGCAAACGACCGCTCGCCAGCAGCTCGCGATAGGCCGGGCCTGGCTCCAGGCCCAGCGACTGCACCTGAGACTCCAGCGAAACGCCGGCGCGGATGGCCGCCAGCGCCAGGGTGCGGGTGCTGGTGGCCCCGCGGACCTGCTGGACTTCACCGCGCTCGACCACGCCGACGCGGCGCTGGCCCTGTTGGTCTTCGAACTGAATCAGGTGCATGGCATTCTCCTTGTTGGTTATCGCCTGGAGCGGACTTTACTCGGCGCCACGGGCCCTGCCTAATGAGAGCTCCCTATCCCGCGATAACCAACGGTTATTCCCATGCTGCCATCCCTCGGCTCCATCGCCTCCCGCCTGCGGCTGCGCCAACTACGCCTGCTGATCGCCCTCGACGAAGAAGGCTCGCTGCACAAGGCCGCCGAGCGCATCGCCATTTCCCAGCCCGGCGCCACCAAGGCGCTGCACGAGATCGAGAGCACCCTGGGCGCCACCCTCTTCCTGCGCACCCACCAGGGCCTGCAGCCCAATGACCTGGGACGCTGCGTGATCCGCTATGCGCGGCTGATCGAGAGCGACCTGGCCCATCTGCGCGAAGAGATGCTCGGTATTCTCCAGGGCGAAGGCGGCCGCCTGGCGGTGGGGGTGATCATGGGCGCGGTGCCCCGGCTGATCGCCGCGGTGTCCCGCCTGGGTGCGGCGCAACCCCAGCTCGGCATCGAGATCATCGAGGACACCAGCGTGCGGCTGCTCGACCTGCTCGATGCCGGGCGCATCGAACTGGCCATCTGCCGCAGCAGCGTCAGCCGCCGGCCGGATGCCTACGATTGCCTGGAGGTGCGCGAGGAACGGCTGGAGATCGTCTGTCATCCGCAGCATCCCCTGGCGCACGCCGCCGCAGTCAGCCTGGCCGACCTGGCTGATAGCCGCTGGATCGTCTATCCGGCCAACCTGCCCATGCGCCTGACCCTGGAGCGGGAATTCCGCGCGGCGGAGCTGGAATTCCCCCGCTATCCGGTGGAAACCTCCTCGACCTTCACCCTGCTCGGGCTGCTGCAGGAAGACGCCAACCAGGTCGCCATGCTGCCCAGCGACATTGCCCAATTCGGCGAACGCCATGGCTTATTGCGCCGCCTGCCGGTCGTCCAGCGCACCCGCAACGAACCCTATTCGCTGCTGGTGCGCCAGGGCGCGGGGCTATCGGCGGCGGCGCAGCTGTTGTTGGAGCAGTGGCGGTTGGCGGGGTAAAACCTCTATCGCGGTCATGGCGGTCCGCCGATGCGGCCGCTCCTACAGATGGAGGCACGACGGCTTGTTACGATTTCGCCGAGGCTGACGTGACTGAACGCTTACTCGGATAGCCCCCTCTCCCCTTGGGAGAGGGTTGGGGTGAGGGTGTCCCCTTCAACGCAGTCTCCAGTGGAAAAGGCTACGCCGTTTTCCACGCTACGTGCTGCTGCGGCCGCGATGATTTCAGCGAGAGGAAAACCTCAATACGTCGGCAGCGTCACCCCGTGGAACAGGGTCTCCAGCTCCTGGCGGGTCGGCGTCTGCATGGCTTCGGTGAGGACATCGCGGGTCAGGTGCGGGGCGAAGCGGCCGATGAAGTCGCACATGAAGCCGCGCAGGAAGGTACCGCGGCGCAGGCCGATCTTGGTCACGCTGGCTTCGAAGAGGTGGCTGGCGTCGAGGCAGACCAGGTCGGCGTCGGCCTTGAGGTCCACTGCCATGTCGGCGACGATGCCCACGCCCAGGCCGAGGCGCACATAGGTCTTGATCACGTCGGCGTCGGCGGCGGTGAGTACCACGTTGGGTTCCAGGCCATGGCGGGCGAAGGCCTCGTCGAGCTTGGAACGGCCGGTGAAGCCGAACACGTAGGTCACCAGCGGCTGCTCCGCCAGTTGCTCCAGGGTCAGATTCTCGACCTTCGCCAGGGGATGCCCCTGGGGCACGATGACGCAACGGTTCCAGCGATAGCAGGGCATCATCACCAGGTCGTTGAAGCGCTCCAGGCCCTCGGTGGCGATGGCGAAGTCGACGGTGCCATCGGCGGCCATCTCGGCGATCTGGGTCGGCGAGCCCTGGTGCATGTGCAGGGCGACGTCCGGATACTGCTTGATGAATTCGCTGATCACGTCCGGCAGCGCGTAGCGCGCCTGGGTGTGAGTGGTGGCGATGGACAGGGTGCCCTTGCGCTCGTTGGAGAACTCCTGGGCGATCTGCTTGATGCTCTCGCACTTGCGCAGGATCTCGCCGGCGGTCTGGATGATCCGCTCGCCGGCCGGCGTCACCCGAGTCAGGTGCTTGCCACTGCGGGCGAACACCTCGACGCCCAGTTCGTCCTCGAGCAGGCGGATCTGCTTGCTGATGCCGGGCTGCGAGGTATAGAGACTCTGGGCGGTGGCGGAGACGTTCAGATCGTGATGGGCGACTTCCCAGATGTATCGCAACTGTTGCAGTTTCATGCCGGCTCCTAGGCGTTGTCTGACCCCGTGCGCAAGCATATAACAGTAAAGCAGCCCTTGAGCTTTTTCTAGACCGAAATCGAATTAAGTCGCCCTGGGGTACGCCCTGACGCTTTCTGCCTCAGCCCTGGCGCAGGGGTACCAGATAAACCGGGATGTGGGCGGTCTGCAGCAGGCGGCTGGCGGTCCGGCCCAATGGGGTCACCTGGGCGTCGCCCTGGCTGCGAGTGCCGATCACCAGCAGATCGGCGGCGAACTCCTGGGCCTGCTTGAGGATGACAGCGGGTGGATCGCCCTGCATCACCCGCACGGCGCGCACCAGGCCCACGGTGGCCGGACTTTCCAGCAGGTCTTCGCGCAACGATTCGAATACCTGCTGCTCGATGGTTTCCAGGACGAGCTCCAGCCCGCCATTGCGCAGGCGATCCAGGGATTCACCATCGAGGTGCTGTTGCAGCAGGGTCGAGGCCAGCAGGCCCAGTGGCTCCACTACATGGACGACGTACAGGCGCGCCTGGTGGATGCGGGCGAGGTTCAAGGCATGCTGGAAGACATAGGATGAACACAGGCCCAGGTCCGTGGCGTAGAGCAGGGAGCGGATCACGATTCCTCCTGACCTGGTCAGCCGACCGGGCCGGTCCAACGCGGGATGGCCTTCTCCAGCGTAGCAGGGGATCGCGCTGCGCGCTGGAAAGCGCGCCTTAGAGCCTGCTCAGGGCAGTTCGTCCGGCTCGCGCCCGCCCGCCGCCAGGATGGCCGCCGCCAGCGGCGCTTCCCGTAGCGGCGCCTGCACGGCGCCGAAGAACTCCCCATCCCGTACCAGGAACAGCGCCGGCAGGTGGAAGACCCCATAGCGCTGTACCAGGCCACCGCTGCGCTCGGCATCCACCCAGTACAGCCGGTCGACCGGCAGCGCCGCCGCAGGCAGCACCTGTCGCGCCAGCCGGCAGCTCGCGCAGCCGACGCTGGTGAAGATCAGCAGGGAGCGCCCCGGCGCCGCCAGCAGGACGGCATCCGCCGTCCCATCGTCCAATTCCATCGATTCCTCGTCGCGATCATCGCCAAAGCGTGCTTTCGGGCCGGTCGGGCGGCTCGTGGCCATTGTGAGCGGGCGGTACAAGCGTTAAGGTGCCCCACCCTCTCCACCGTATTTTGCCTGCACGGGCCCCGACCTGTCGCAGCGCCGTGACCGACGAGTAGCACCATGGCCGCACAGCCCCGCCTTAACGACCTCAATATCGAAGCCAACGAGCCGCTCATCACTCCCGAGCAGCTCAAGCAGGAGATCCCGCTGAGCGATCTCGCCGCCGACACCGTCGCCCACGGCCGCCAGGTCATCCGCGACATCCTCGACGGCAAGGACCATCGCCTGTTCGTGGTGATCGGCCCCTGCTCCATCCACGACATCAAGGCCGCCCACGAATACGCCGAGCGCCTCAAGGCGCTGGCCGCCCAGGTCAGCGACAGCCTCTACCTGGTCATGCGCGTCTACTTCGAGAAGCCGCGCACCACGGTGGGCTGGAAGGGCCTGATCAACGACCCCTACCTGGACGACTCCTTCAAGATCCAGGACGGCCTGCACATCGGTCGCCAGCTGCTGCTGGACCTGGCGGAAAAGGGCCTACCCACCGCCACCGAGGCGCTGGACCCGATTTCCCCGCAGTACCTGCAGGACCTGATCAGCTGGTCGGCCATCGGCGCGCGCACCACCGAATCCCAGACCCACCGCGAGATGGCCTCCGGCCTGTCCTCCGCGGTCGGCTTCAAGAACGGCACCGACGGCAGCCTGACCGTGGCCATCAATGCCCTGCAATCGGTCTCCAGCCCGCACCGCTTCCTGGGGATCGACCAGCGCGGCCAGGTCTCGGTGGTCATGACCAAGGGCAACGCCTATGGCCACGTGGTCCTGCGCGGCGGCAACGGCAAGCCCAACTACGACTCGGTCAGCGTCACCCTGTGCGAACAGGCGCTGGTCAAGGCCAAGGTCAAGCCGAACATCATGGTCGACTGCAGCCATGCCAACTCCAACAAGGACGCCGCCCTGCAACCGCTGGTGATGGACAACGTGGCCAACCAGATCGTCGAGGGCAACACCTCCATCGTCGGCCTGATGGTGGAAAGCCACCTGGGCTTCGGCAACCAGCCGATCCCGGCGGACCTGTCGCAGCTGGAGTATGGCGTCTCGGTGACCGACGCCTGCATCGACTGGGCCATGACCGAGAAGAGCATTCTCGACATGCACCGCAAGCTCAAGGACGTGTTGCCGCGGCGCAATCGCGCCTGACCGTCACGCACTCACGAAAACGCCGGGCTCAGCCCGGCGTTTTTCTTTCGCACTAGAGCCTGTTCAAAGTCTCGCGAGCTAGAGACAAACAAGGCGAAACTGGCTGAGGAAGCGGATCGGACCCGCGCTCGGGTTTACGAATGGTAAATGAGCATTCCGACCGGGCTGGCGACCCAGGCCAGTTTCAACGCCGTTTGGCCGACGCGCAGCAGACTTAGAGCCGGCTCTCAGGCCAGCGGCGTCACCTGGCCCCGACGTTCCAGGTAGTGCTCCACATAGGAGCAGGAGGGAATGACGCTGTAGCCACGGCTCTCGGCGTAGTTCAGCGCGTGCTCGGTGAGCCGCGCCGCCAGGCCACGCCCGCGCAGGGCATCGGGGACGAAGGTGCGATAGAAATCCATGGTCTGCTTACCCAGATCCATGTAGGCGAGATAGGCGCGCTGGCCGTCGACAGAAAGGTGGAATTGATGATTGGCTTCATCGTGTTCCACGTGCAGGGACTCGTTCATGACTACTCCTTGGCGGTTTGGCTCCGCCTTATCCATTGTTATCGATGATACCCGAAGACGAGAACGCACCTTTCCTGTGCAGGACTGAGCTACAGCGCGTCAGACTCCCGCGGAGGCAGCAGGTTCTAACCAGCCGTCGCACCGAGAAATCACACTATATCAGGGCCGCTCGCGCGGCAGCAGCCGCCCCTTTCGCCTTGACAACTTTCGGCCTTCCTCTAACGTCTTGAAACGTTCGCGGCTTTCGGCTATCCAAGCAGGTGCTGACACCGGCCGCAGGCATTCGCGAAGGAACCTGGGGAGCGAAAAGGGATTTCTGCAAAAAATTCTTCTTCGACAGGTTCGTTTAGTTTACTTACGACCGGTAATGAGTAGTATGTAGCCGCAATTTTCCACCTGGAAAATTGATCTTAAAACAGGATGTCTACCTCAAGGGGTTTACGATGAACAACGCTCTGAAATTCGCCGCCCTGGCTCTGGCCGCTGCTCTGGCCACTGGTTGCAGCACCGCTAACAAGGAAAGCGAAGCTCGCCTGACCGCTACCGAAGACGCCGCTGCCCGCGCCCAGGCTCGTGCTGACGAAGCCTACCGTCACGCCGACGAGGCTCTGGCCGCTGCTCAGAAGGCTCAGCAGACCGCTGACGAAGCCAACGAGCGCGCCCTGCGTATGCTGGAAAAAGCCAGCCGCAAGTAAGGCGCCCCGGCTGGAAAGGCGAGTGGCAACAGTCGCCTTTCACGGAGCAAACAAAAAGCCCGCCATCTCGATGGCGGGCTTTTTGTTTGCCTGGGCCCCGGTCGCCCGCATGGACGCCCGGGGCCGCCGGATCAGAGCGCCTTGGCCGGCGCCTTGGCCACGGTACCGGGAGCCACGCCAGCCGGCAGGTCGGCGATCTCCACCGGCAGGCCATCCTGGCCCTGGACCACGTCACGCACGGTGTTCCAGTTCACCGCGGAGTTGGCCTGCAGCAGGTCGTCACGCTTGATCAGCGCATTGACCACCGCGGCCTGGCGGTCGATGTCGGTCGGATCGCCCTTGAGGTTGACCGGCTGGTGGGCCTCCAGGTAAAGCTTGCCCTGGCTCACGCCGAACTTGTAGGGCTCGTCGATGATGCGCACCGGGGTACCGATCGGCAGCATGCCGACCAGCTCGGTGACGTTGAAGTTGTACATGCGGAAGCAGCCGTGGCTGACCTGCATGCCGATGCCGAACTTCTTGTCCGAGCCGTGGATGAGATAGCCCGGCAGGGTCAGGCGGATCTTGTACGGGCCCAGGGGATTGTCCGGCCCCGGCGGGACTACCTTGGGCAGCGGATCGCCCTCGGCGGCATGCTCGGCCCGGATGGACTCCGGCGGATACCAGGACGGGTCCTTGATCTTGTCCACCACCTTGGCCACGCCGACCGGCGAGCCCCAGCCATCACGACCGATGCCCAGCGGGTAGGTGAACACCGTGTGACCACCCTTGGGGTAGTAGTACATGCGGTATTCGGCGATGTTGATGACGATGCCTTCCCGCGGTCCGGGCGGCAGGATGAAGCGCGTCGGCAGCACGATCTCGGTACCGGCACCCGGCAGCCAGGCGTCGACGCCCGGGTTGGCCGCGACCATCTCGGTGTAGCCCAGATCATATTTCTGGCCGAGGTCGGCGAAGGTGTCTTCGTAAGCGGCCTTGATGACCTGGACCTCGCCGACCACGTCTTCACCGGGAGGCGGCAGCGGCAACTCCAGTGCCTGCGCCGTACCCGCGCACAACAGTCCTAACAGCGAGAGGGAACCGACCAGGGTCGAAACGCGCGCGGGCATGGGATGAATCCTTGCAAGGAGCAGTGAGATGACGGCGCGAATTGTACACGCCTCTCTCCCGGTCCGGCAGGGCCTCAAAAGACCTGTAACGGATTGGGCAGGCCCCGTTTGGCGCCTTGCAGCCGTTGCCGGCAGGCCGGACAGAGGGTCTTGAGGCCGAGCGCCCGGCGCTGCAGCGGGTGCATCCGCGGCCGGGCCGGCAGCAGGGTGCCGCACAGGGTGCGGTCGGTGGGCGAGCCCAGCTCCAGCTGCCGGGCGACGATATGGATCCGGCCCTCGCGGCAGGCGAACAGGTCGAGCTGGGCATCGGGCTGGATCAGCTGATAGCCATGCATGGACCGGGAAAGGCGGGACATCGGGATACTCCAGGGGCGGTTCCGCCAGGCGGTCGATTGGCCGGACCGGCGGGGCGCGCAACCTTAGCGGAAAGCCCTGCCGGGGAAAAGTCCGGCATTCAGTCGCGCAACAGCGACTGCAGCTGCGGCCAGGCGTTATCCAGCAGGCGCTGCTGGGCATTGGCCTGGGGGTGGATGCCGTCCGGCTGCATGAAAGCCGGATCGCCGCCGACGCCTTCGAGCAGGAAGGGCACCAGGGCCACCTGCTGGGCCTTGGCCACGTCCGCGTAGACCTGGGCGAAGCCATCGGTATAGCGCGGTCCGTAGTTGGGCGGCAGGCGCATGCCCAGCAGCAGCACCCGGGCGCCCTTGGCCTTTGCCTGTTCCACCAGGGTGGTGAGGTTGCGCTGGAACTGGGCCAGTGGCTGGCCACGCAGGCCGTCGTTGCCGCCCAGCTCGATGGCCACCACCTCGGGCCGGTGGTCCGCCAGCAAGCGTGGCAGTCGCGCCAGGCCGCCGGCCGTGGTATCGCCGCTGATGGAGGCATTCACCACCTGGTAGTCGAACTTGCGTTCCTGCAGCCGTTGCTCCAGCAGCCGCACCCAGCCCTGCCCCTCGGCCAGGCCGTAGCCGGCGCTGATGCTGTCGCCCACCACCAGCAGGGTACGCGCCATCGCCAGCGGTGCCAGGGTCAGGCACGCCACGGCCAGAAACCAGGCAATGCCTTGCCGCAAAGGCGCTCTGGACTTCGCTCGGCTTTTCGACTCTAACTCGCCACAGCCGCCCGCCTGCGGGCCCCTCGAATACGGCATCGGATACCTCATGAGCGAAGTCATTTTGCTGGCACGGAACCTTAGCAAGGTCGTCACAGGCGCGGAAGGTGCGCTGCCGATCCTCCAGGCGCTGGATCTGCAACTGCAGGCCGGCGACAGTTTGGCCATCGTCGGTGCCTCGGGTTCCGGCAAATCCACCCTGCTCGGCCTGCTGGCCGGCCTCGACCTGCCCAGCGCCGGCGAGGTGCACCTGGCCGGCCAGCGCCTGGACACCCTCGACGAAGATGCCCGCGCCCGCCTGCGCGCGGAGCGGGTGGGCTTCGTCTTCCAGTCCTTCCAGCTGCTCGACAGCCTCACGGCACTAGAGAACGTGATGCTGCCGCTGGAGCTGGAAGGCGCCCGCCAGGCTCGCGAGCAGGCGGTGGCGCTGCTGCAGCGGGTCGGTCTCGGTGAGCGGCTGCGCCACTACCCGCGGCAGCTGTCCGGCGGCGAGCAGCAGCGGGTGGCCCTGGCGCGGGCCTTCGCCCCGCGGCCGAGCATCCTCTTCGCCGACGAGCCCACCGGCAATCTCGACAGCCGCACCGGCGCCCACATCAGCGACCTGCTGTTCGAACTCAATCGGGAACGGGGCACCACGCTGGTGCTGGTGACCCACGACGAGCGCCTGGCCGCACGCTGCGCCCGGCAGCTACGGCTGGAAGCCGGTCGGCAGGTCGCGGCATGAAGGGGACCGGCCTACCGCTCGTGCGGCTGTTCCTGCTGGCCTGGCGGCAGAGCCTGCGCGAGCTGCGCGCCGGCGAGATCCGCATGCTCTGCCTGGCGCTGGTGGTGGCCGTCGCCGCCAGCGTCGCCATCGGCTACTTCACCGCCCGCCTGGGCGCCGGCATGGAAGATCGTGCCAGCGAATTCCTCGCCGCCGACCTGGTCCTGGTCGGCAGCGAGCCGGCGCGCCCGGAGCAGGTGGAGGCCGGCCAGCGCCTGGGCCTCGCCCACAGCCGGACGCTGACCTTCAGCACCATGGCGGCCGGCGCCGAAGCCCTGCAACTGGCCAGCGTCAAGGCGGTCGAGGCGAACTTCCCGCTGCGCGGCGAGGTACGCAGCGCTGCGGCGCCGGACGCACCCGACCAGCCGGGCGGCGCCCCGGCGCCCGGCGAGGCCTGGGTCGAGCCGCGCCTACTGCTGGCGCTGGACGCCCGGGTCGGTGATCGCCTGGATATCGGCCGCCAGCCGCTCACCATCACCCGGGTGCTCACCTACGAACCGGATCGCGCCGGCGACTTCTACAGCCTGACGCCACGAGTACTGATCAATCTCGCCGACGTCGCCGCCACTGGCGTCATCCAGCCCGGTAGCCGGGTGCGTTACCGCGAGCTCTGGCGCGGCGAGCCGCAGGCCCTGGCTAGCTACCGGCAGACCCTCACGCCGGCACTCGCCGCCAACCAGCGCTTCGAGGGACCGGGCGATGGCAACCGGCAGTTGGGCAATGCCCTGGAACGGGCCCAGCGCTATCTCGGCCTGGCCAGCCTGGTGGCGGTGGTGCTGGCCGGAGTGGCGGTCGCGCTGTCGGCCAATCGCTTCGCCACGCGGCGCTTCGATGCCAGCGCCCTGCTCCGCTGCCTCGGCCTGACCCGCCGCGACGCCCTGCTGCTCTATGGCCTGCAGCTGGGGCTGCTGGGCCTGGCCGCCAGCCTGGTGGGCGCCCTGCTCGGTTGGCTGGCGCAACTGGTGCTGTTCGCCCTGCTGCACGGCCTGCTGCCGGCCCGGCTGCCGCCGGCCGGTATCGGCCCGGCGCTGGCGGGCATGGGCACCGGCCTGGTCGCCCTGGTCGGCTTCGCCCTGCCGCCGCTGGCCGCCCTGGGTCGGGTGCCGCCGCTGCGGGTCCTGCGCAGCGATCTGCAACCCGTGCCGCTGCGCACCTGGCTGGTCTATGGCTGCGCCCTGCTCGCCCTCGGGCTGATCATGTGGCGACTGTCGCTGGACCTGCGCCTGACCCTAGCGCTGCTGGTGGGCGGCCTGGTCGCCGGGCTGCTGTTCGGCAGCCTGCTCTACCTGGCCCTGCGCGGCCTGCGCCGGGGCCTGCAGGGTGCGCCCCTGGCCTGGCGCCTGGGGCTCGGCCAGTTGCTGCGCCATCCGCTGGCGGCGGTGGGCCAGACCCTGGCCTTCGGCCTGATCCTGCTGGCGATGAGTCTGGTGGTGCTGCTGCGCGGCGAGCTGCTGGAACGCTGGCAGGCGCAACTGCCGGCCGAGGCGCCCAACCATTTCGCCCTCAATGTGCTGCCCGACGAACGCCAGGCCTTCGCCACCGCCGTCGCCGGGCTCTCGCCCCATGCCAGTCCGCTCTACCCCATCGTCCAGGGGCGCCTGGTCAGCGTGAAGGGCCATCCGGCCCAGGAAGGCCTGGAGGACGACTCCCGCGGCGGACGGGCGACCCGGCGCGATCTCAACCTGACCTGGTCGGCGCGCTTGCCGGACGGCAATCGCCTGGAAGCCGGCCAGTGGTGGGACACCCTGCCTGCCGGCGACCTGCCGGGCGTCTCGCTGGAAAGCGAGCTGGCGCGCAGCCTCGGCGTCGGCCTGGGCGACACCCTGGGCTTCGTCATCGGCGACCGCCAGGTCGAGGCGCGGGTCACCAGCCTGCGCCAGGTGGGCTGGGACAACTTCCAGCCCAACTTCTTCGTGATCTTCGCCCCAGGTGCCCTGGAGGGCGTGCCCTTCACCTACCTCGGCAGCTTCTACCTGCCGCCCGGGCATGACCGCGAGCTGCTGGCCCTGGCCCGGCAATTCCCGGCGGTGACCCTGCTGCCCATCGACGCCCTGCTCGATCAGCTGCGCAGCATCCTGCGCCAGGTCAGCGTGGCGGTGGAGTTCGTGCTGCTGTTCGTGCTGGCCGCCGGCATCGCCGTGCTGCTGGCCGGCCTGCAGGCGACCCTCGACGAGCGCATCCGCCAGGGCGCGCTGTTGCGCGCCCTGGGTGCCCGGCGCGAGTTGCTGCAACGGGCGCGGCGCACCGAATTCCTCCTGCTCGGCGGCGCCAGCGGCTTGCTCGCGGCGCTCGGTTGCGAGATCGTCAGCGCCCTGCTCTACCGACTGGCCTTCGACCTGGACTGGCAACCCCACCCCTGGCTGCTCCTGCTGCCGGTGCTGGGCGCCCTGCTGGTCGGCGCGGCCGGGCTGCTGGGCACGCGGCGGGCCGTCACCGCCAGTCCGTTACTGATCCTGAGAGAAAGCTGATCCATGAGCCGTTACCGTCCGCCGCGCACCGCCGGCACGCCCCTGATCACCGCCGCCGGCGAAGCCCGGCTGCGCGCCGAACTCCACGAGCTGTGGAACGTCCGCCGGCCCCAGGTCACCCAGGCGGTGAGCGAGGCGGCGGCCCTGGGCGACCGTTCGGAAAACGCCGAATACATCTACGGCAAGAAGATGCTGCGCGAGATCGACAGCCGGGTGCGATTTCTGCGCAAGCGCCTGGAGAATCTCAAGGTGATCCGCGAACGGCCAGCCGATCCGGGCAAGGTCTATTTCGGCGCCTGGGTCACCCTGGAAGACGAGGACGGCGCCGAGAAGCGCTACCGCATCGTCGGCCCGGACGAACTGGACCTCCGGCAGAACCTCATCAGCATCGACTCGCCCCTGGCGCGGGCGCTGGTCGGCAAGGCGCTGGACGCGGAAGTCCGCTTGCAGACGCCAGCCGGCGAACAGCGCTGGTATATCGTCGAGATCGCCTATCCGGACGAGTGAGGGCTAGCGCCGCCGGGTAATCACGCCTTGCCGCGCCACCCGGGTCAGTTCCCGCACCAGGGGTTCGAGGCCGGCCCGTCCGGGCGACTGCACCACCGCGAAGTCGAAGCTGTCGTTACCAAAGCCGCGCAGTTGCTCGGCCTGATTGGCGAAACGGATCTGCAGGGTACGGCTGTGGGGCCAGCGCTTGGGCCAGCCTTCAAGATAGCGCAGCAAGGTCGGCTGGTCGGGGCCGCCGAGCAGGATGGCGGGATGACAGGCGAGTTTGCCCTGGGTGAGCGGGGTCAGGCGTAGCGGGAGAGGTAGCATGGACAGGATTCCGCCTCGTAGGTCCAGCTGGGCGGTAGTACGAGGCCTGTTCCGTCCAGCGCTTTAGCGGTATTTGGGAGCGCCCCGCAAGTTGCTGTTTAAATCGGCGCGGAACCATCCTAGGGAGGCCCCAGCCCCCCTGTCAAGCGGGTCTCAACCCTCTTCACGACGGGCCTTCCCGGGACTCGTCACCGCCACTGCCGGCGCCTCGAGGCGCGCCCGTTCGCGACTGAAGGCCACCCGGTACTTGTTGACGCTGGCGACGTAGTTGACCACGCCGATGCCCACCTCCTCGGCGGCGACGCGCTCGACCTGGAAGAACCAGCGGTCCCCGTCCAGGCCCTGCTTGCGCGCCTTGGCCCGCAAGGCCTGGACCCGTTCCGGTCCGAGGTTGTAGGCCGCCAGGGTGAAGGCCCGGCGTTCGCACTCGTCCAGTCTCGGACTGGCGAAGAATTGCCGGCGCAGCCGGGCCAGGTAGCGGGTAGCGGCCTTGACGTTGGCGTCGGCGGAGTGGAGGTCGCGCACACCGACGCTGCGCGCCGCCCGCGGGGTGATCTGCAGCAGCCCCGCGGCGCGGCCGGCACCGCGCGCATGGGGATCGAGGCCGGACTCCTTGTAGGCCATGGCGGCCAGGGTCAGCCAGTCGAAGTCGTAGGCCTTGGCGTAGTGCTGCAGCAGCGGCCGCACCTTGGCCAGGCGCTTGCGGTCATGGGCCTGGAGTGGATCGCGCACCTGGTAGCGGCGGGCGTAGGCCTGGCGAAAGGCCTGGTCGTCGTCGCGCGCCTGGGGTTGCCGGGCGAAGGCCCGTACCCGTGCGGCGAGCTGCTGCGCCGGGGCGCGCAGATACCAGAGCTGTGCCTGGTCATGGGCCACCACCACCCGGTCGGCCACCCGCAGCCGCGGCAGCACCCGCGCCCAGCGATGGGCCAGCCCGGATTCGACGACGCTGAGCGGATAGATACCGGCCTGGGTCAATTCCAGGACATCTTCCACCGCCAGGCTCGGATCGGCCCATTCGATCTGCACCGGCCGTAGCCGGCGCTTTTCCAGCTGGGCATTGAGCCGGGCCAGGGCCGGTCCGGCCGCGCTGCCCTGGGGCAGCACCACCCGCCGCCCGGCCAGTTGCTCCAAATGGCGTGGCAGGCGCTGGCCGCGACCGCCGACCACCACCAGGTTGGCCGGCGCGGCCACCGCGGCGGCGATCAGCGCCGAGTGCGCAGGCGGCAACAGGGTTTCCCCCGGCGCCACCAGGTCGCCCTCACCTCTTTGCAGGGCCGGCAGCAAGTCTTCCTTGGCCTTGGGGACGAATACCAGGCGCAGCTGCCGTCCGCCCGGCTGGTGCTGCAGGTAACGGGCGAAGGCCTGCAGCCGGCGATATTCGACGCCCAGCGCCTGGCCATTCCATTCGCCGGAGCTGTGCCGACTCTGGTTGACCAGCACGCGCAACTCGCCAGCCCGCTCGATGGCGGTCAGGTCGCGCGCCGCGACATGGCGCGGCGCCTCGGGTGGCAGGGCGCCGAGCCGCGCCTGGGCGGAGCAGGCGAGCAGGCAGCCAACAAGGACAAGGGTGAATCGAAACGGCATCCAGGACTCCTGACCTGGCCGGGACGACGCCGATAGCACCCGGACTACGGATAGAATGAAAGGACTAGAGTTCGTAGAAGGTCCGCACCATGCAATTGATCGACATCGGCGTCAACCTCACCCACCCCAGTCTGCTCAAGGAGGTGGACGCGGTGATCGAGCGGGCCCAGGCGGCCGGCGTGGTGCAACTGGTGCTCACCGGCACCACCCTGGAAGACAGCGAGAACGCCCTGAATCTCTGCCTGCGCCTGGACGCAGGCGAGGCGCTGTTCAGCACCGCAGGCGTCCATCCTCACGAAGCCTCGACCTGGAACGCGGCCGCCGCCAGGACCCTGCGCGACCTGGCCAGCCAGCCCAAGGTCCGCGCCCTGGGCGAATGCGGGCTGGACTTCAATCGCGACTTCACCCCGCGGCCGCAGCAGGAGCGCTGCTTCGAGGAACAACTGGCCCTGGCCGCCGAATTGCGCCGCCCGGTGTTCCTCCACGAGCGCGACGCCAGCGAGCGGATGCTGGCGATCCTGCGCGACTACCGCGACCACCTGCCGGCCGCCGTGGTGCACTGCTTCACCGGCGAGCGCAAGGCGCTCTATGGCTACCTGGATCTGGACCTGCATCTGGGCATCACCGGCTGGATCTGCGACGAGCGCCGCGGTCTGCACCTGCACGAGCTGGTCGGCCAGATCCCGGTCGGCCGGCTGATGCTGGAAACCGACGCCCCCTACCTGCTGCCGCGCACCCTCAGGCCCAAGCCGCGCCATGGCCACAACGAGCCGGCCTTCCTGCCGGAGATCCTGCGCACCGTGGCGCGCCTGCGCAACGAAACGCCCGAGCAGACCGCCCTGCACACCACCGCCACTGCCCGCGCCTTCTTCGGGCTGCTGGAAGTGCGCCTGCCAGAGCGGAGCGAGGAGTTCGACTAGCGCCGGGGCGCGGTCGCGCTAAAGTCGAGGCGACAAACGCCGTTAACCTCTGGGCTCGTTCCGCGGCGTCGCGCCCCTCCCTGCAGGACGTTGACGCCAGTCAAGATCCGGGTTGCCTCGGCCTGTCAGGCTGGACGGCCCCGCCGACTGGATGCCCCCTATGTTCGCCTGGCTGCGCGATATCTCTCTCAAGTACAAATTCTGGGCGGTCAATGCCGTCGCCTTCGTCACCAGCCTCTTGCTGGTGCTGTTCGCCATGCAGCTGGAAGTCGCGGGTCGCGCCGAGCAGCTCAAGGCAGTCAGGACCGCCCTGGGTGAGACGGCCGCCCACCTGAGCGCCCCGACCTTCACTGAGGTCTTCCTGGCCCGGGCGCCGGAATACGCCCTGGCCGTGGGCGTGCTGATGCTGGTGCTGCTGGTGGCCTCGCAGCTGCTGATCCGCTTCATCCTCGGCAACCTGCAACGCCTCAAGGACACCATGCTGCGGGTGGAACGCGACGGCGACCTCACCGCTCGGGTCGAGGTGCGTGGTCGCGACGAGGTCGGGCAGATGACCCAGGCCTTCAACGCCATGCAGGACAGCTACACCCGCGTCGTCGGCACCGTGGCCGCCAGCGCCGCGCGCCTGGACGAAGGCGCCGGCCGCCTGGCCAGCGGCATGCAGGGCGTCCGCGGCGGCATGCACGACCAGCAGCACGAGACCGACCAGGCCGCCACGGCGATCAACGAGATGAGCGCCACCGTGCAGCAGATCGCCGAGCACGCCGCCGGTACCCGCGACCAGTCCCAGGAAGCCGACCGCCTGGCCGGTGCCGGTCAGCAGGCGGTGGATCTCGTCAGCCACTCCATCGCCGACCTGTCGCAGGGCGTGCAGCAGACCGCGGTGATGATCCAGGAGCTGGCCGAGAACAGCGAGCGCATCACCAGCGTGGTCAACGTCATCCACGGCATCGCCGAGCAGACCAACCTGCTGGCGCTCAATGCCGCCATCGAAGCCGCCCGCGCCGGCGAGGCCGGCCGTGGCTTCGCCGTGGTGGCCGACGAAGTACGCAACCTGGCCAAGCGCGTCCAGGGCTCCACCGACGAGATCACCCGCATGGTCGACGGCCTCCAGGCCGGCACCCGCGATGCCGTGGAATTCATGCGCGAGAGTTCGCTCAAGGCCGACAACTGCGTGGTCCAAGCCGGTGCCGCCGGGCAGGCCCTGGCCGACATCACCGCCGCGGTGACCCTGATGCGTGACAGCAACACCCAGATCGCCGTGGCCGCGGAACAGCAGGCCCAGGTGGCGGAAGAGATGAGCAGGTCGGTGGTAGGCATCCGCGATGTCACAGAAAGGACCATGCTGCTCACGCAAGACTCGGCCAGTACCAGTACCGAACTGGCTGCCTTGGCCGGCACCCTGAACCAGGCGATCCGCCAGTTGCGCCTATAGGCTCCATAGCGAGAGCGCATTCGCGCGGTTGCCCGACAGGCGGCAAGATGCCCGCACCTTTCCGGAGACCCGTCATGCGCTCGGTCACTACCCTCACCTCCGTCGTCCTGCTGCTGCTCGGCCTCGGCTGCATTGCCCAGGCCCTGGGCAGCCCCCATCCCCAGGCGTTGATCCTCGGCGCCCTGGCCTGCCTGGTGGCCTTCGCCCTGCAGGAACCCGAGGTGCTCCCCGCGCCTCAGTCGCTGCGCGCCTGACCAGCCCGCAACCGGCGGCCCAGCGACCTGAGCAGGCGCGCCAAAGCGGCCGGGTCCTGAGGGCGACCGGCATAGCGTTGCGCCTGGAATTCCCGGGCAAAGTCCCCGATAGCCTCGCGCGCCGCGGGTAGTTCGGCCATGGCCCGCGCGGCGAAGGTGCCGGCCGGCTCGCCTTGGCGGCGGACTATCCCCTGACGCGCCAGCAGTCGTTCGAACTGGGCGAAGCGCGCCAGCAGTGGATCCCGTTGCCGCTGCCACGGCTTGAGCACCAGCAGCGCCATCACCCCGAGTATCGCCAGCACCATTCCAGCCAAGATCAGCCCCAGGCGTTGCAGCGAGCCCTCCCCCAGCAGGCGCTTGAACACCTCGCCCTGGGTGTCCTCCTGATAGTTGAGCACCCAGCGCTGCCAGCCGTAATTGACCCTGTCCCAGCCCAGTCGCAGGGTGTTGAGCCAGGCGAGATTTCGGTAGCGATTGGCGGCGAAGGGATCCCCAGCGAGGAATTCATTGGCCGTGCCCTGGGCCGCCAGGGCTTCCTGCAGCCCGCGCTCGACCCGCTCGGGCGCCACCTGGGCGGTGGGATCGGCGCTGATCCAGCCGCGCCCCGGCAGCCAGTATTCCACCCAGGCATGGGCGTCGAATTGCTGCACCAGCAGGTAGCCGCCCGCGGCATTGAATTCACCGCCCTGGTAGCCCGCCACCACCCGCGCCGGGATGCCCGCCACCCGCAGGGCAAAGGTCATGGCGCCAGCATAGTGGGCGCAGAAGCCGCGACGGTTGTCGAACAGGAAGGCGTCGATGGCATCGACGCTCGCAGTGGGCGGCTGCAGGGTGTAGACGAAGGGCTGCTGGCGGAAATAGGCCAGGATCGCCGCGGCCAGGGCCTCTGGCGCCGGGTGGCGCGCCTTGAGCTGGGCGACCCAGGCGCGGGTACGGGGTTCGCCGCCACTGGGGAGTTGCAGGGCGCGGCGCTGGCTGGAGGCGGACAGCCGACCGGGCTCGCGCAGCGCCTGGGGCCAACTGGTCGCCCGATAGCGCAGCGCCTGGTCCACCGGGCGCCGGCGCTGCAGGTGGAAGTCACTGGCCAGGCGCACGTCGCGCTGGTCGCTGCGCGCGACGTCCAGCCCATAGAGCCAGGGTCGCCCGCTGGGCTCCATGACCACCTGGTAGTCCAGCCGGGGACCGCTCGGCGTCCAGGCCGGCTCCGGACTCCAGGCCGTGTCCGGATCCACCGACCAACGCGCGCCGTCGAAGCGCTCGTAGGTGGTGGCACGCCAGTAGAGGTCGCGCTGCGCCGGCCGTTCGCCGTCGAAGCTGACGCGGAACACCCGCTCGGCGGACTGCGAGAGCTGGGCGATCTCGCCCGGCGCCATGCTCTCACCCAATCCGGTACGCGCCTGGTCGCCCGGCTGGGGCAGCGACCACAGCGGACCGATCCGCGGGAACACTAGGAACAGCAGCAGCATCAGTGGTACCGCCTGCAACAGCAGGGTGCCGGCGACTTTCAGGGTCGCCAGCGGGCGGCTGGCCAGGGCGCTCTGCTGCAGGCCGATCAGCGCCGCCACCAGGGCGGTCACCGGCAACAGGCTGTAGAGGGCGGCGAGCAGGCCGTCCTCGAACAGGTAGGCGATCACCACGGCGAAGAAACCCAGGTAGATCACCACCAGGGCGTCGCGGCGACTGTGCATCTCGATCAGCTTGAGGGCGAAGGTCACCAGCAGCAGCACGGCGCCGGCATCCAGGCCGATGAAGGAGCCGCGCGACAGCCAGATGCCGCCCATGGCCAGCAGCAGCAACCCGCCTTTCTCGATCCGCGTGGGCGCCCGGACCTGCATGCGGAACAGCAGCACCCGCCAGCCGGCGCAGAAGGCCCAGAGCAGCCCGACCCAGGGCGGCAGGTGGGTGAGGTGCGGCAGGATCACCAGCGCCTGGGCCACCAGCAGCCAGATCAGGGCGATACGGGGGATGGGTTGCGGGAGGCTGGCGCTCATACCGGGCGCCCGAACAGGGCTAGGGCCTGGAGCGCCGCGTCGCGCTGGTTTTCCCCGGTCGCCGGCGCCAGCTCCTGGCCGGGCAGCCGCAAGCCGAAGCGCAACTGGCGGGCGTTGGCGTCCAGTACCGCCTGGCACAGCCAGGACAGCCGCGTCTCGGTATCGCCATCGAGCACGCTGAAATCCAGCCAGAGTTCGCTGCCGGCCAGGGCGGTGAAGTCCTTCACCAGCAGGCCCTGGCCGCGGGAAAAGGCCTTCCAGTCCAGTCGCCGCCGCGAATCCCCCGGCTGATAAGCCCGCAAGCCCTGGAAATCATCGGCGCCCTGCCCCGCCTGGCGCTGGCCTTCCTCGCCGCCGCTGTCCTCGCCACTGCGCGGCGGTGGCGCCGCCTCCAGCGGACGCGGATAGATCAGGCCGCGCACGTCCAGGTCCAGCCAGCTCCAGGCGACGAACAGGCCCAGGGGAAAGCGGCTCTCCACCCGCAGGCGCTCGGGCCTGAGCCAGCCCCGGGTCGGCGCGGGATGGAAGACCTGCAGGGCGACCGTCTCGCCCGCCGGGACATCGCTGACCACCAGGGGCTCGCCGCGCCACCCCAGGGCGATGGCCTGGTGCGCGCGCCGGTCGCTTTCCAGGCGCAGGCGAAAGCCGGCGACCTCCCCGGCGAACACCGGGCTGGCGCCGCCACCGGCCAGTAGCAGGCCGGCCAGGTTGCGATAGGTGTGCAGCATGGCCACCAGCGCCAGGGAAAACAGCAGGAAGGTCAGCCCATAGGCCAGGCTGTTCTGGTAGTTGATGCCGGCCAGCAGCATCAGCAGCAACGCAACGGCGAAGGCCGCGCCCTGGCGGGTGGGCAGGATGAAGATGCGACGCTGATCGAGGGTGATGCGATTGGCCGGCGGTATCCGTCGCGCCAGCCAGCCGTCTCGATAGCGCTGCCAGGCGCTGCCGGTCACAGCGCCGGGACTTCGCGCAGTAGCCACTGCACCAGGGCGCCGCCGCCGTGTCCGGCCGGATCGGCGATGTCGCGCAGGCGGTGCCCCGCCACCGCCGGCAGGACCGTCTGGACATCCTCGGGCAGCACGTGGTCGCGACCGGCCAGCAAGGCCCAGGCCCGCGCCGCCGCCAGCAGCGCCAGGCTGCCACGGGGTGACAGCCCCAGGGCGAAGGACGCCTGGGTGCGGGTCGCCTCCACCAGGCGCAGCACGTAGTCCACCACCGCGTCGCTGGCATGGATGCGCGGCACCTCGGCCTGGATCAGCCGCAGCTGGGCGTGATCCAGCAGCGGCTCCAGCCGCGGCAGCTGCTCGCGACCGGAACCACCGAGCAACAGGGCGCGCTCGGCGGCCCGGCCCGGATAGCCGAGCGACAGGCGCATCAGGAAGCGGTCGAGCTGGGACTCCGGCAAGGCGAAGGTGCCGCCCTGGGAGACCGGATTCTGGGTGGCGATGACGAAGAAGGGCTCGGGCAGCGGCCGGGTGGCGCCCTCGATGGTCACCTGCCCCTCTTCCATGGCTTCGAGCAGCGCACTCTGGCTCTTGGGCGTGGCCCGGTTGATCTCGTCGGCCAGCAGCAACTCGGCGAACACCGGACCGGGATGGAAGACGAACTGGCCGCTGTCGCGATCGAACACCGAGGTGCCGAGGATATCGCCGGGCAACAGATCCGAGGTGAACTGGATGCGCTGGAAGGACAGTCCCAGCACCCTGGCCAGGGCATGGCTGAGGGTGGTCTTGCCCATGCCGGGCAGGTCCTCGATCAGCAGGTGCCCCCGTGCCAGCAGGCAGGCCAGCGCCAGCCTGACCTGGGTTTCCTTGCCCAACAAAACGCCGTCTACCGCCTTGAGACAGGCGTTCAACCTATCGTGCATGCCCTGAGGTCTCTCGCCTTGCGCCGGCGCGAGAAGACGCCGGCTTGCAGATCGAGAATAGCAGCACCTTCGGCCGGCGAACGCCGCCCGAGAGGTTTGCCGCTTATTTCAGGGTGGCGAGGATCTCTTCCACGGCGCGCGCCGGATCGGCGGCGCGGGCGATGGGACGCCCGATCACCAGGTAGTCGGAGCCGGCATCCAGGGCTTGGCGTGGGGTGAGGATGCGGCGCTGGTCGTCGAGGGCGCTGCCGGCCGGCCGGATGCCGGGGGTGACCAGTTGCAGCGCCGGCTGCGCGGCCTTGAGCGCCGGCGCCTCCTGGGCCGAGCACACCAGGCCGTCGAGACCGGCACGCGCGGCCAGGCCGGCCAGGCGCAGGACCTGCTCCTGGGGATCCACGTCCAGGCCGATGTCGGCCAGGTCCTCGCGCTCCATGCTGGTCAGCACGGTCACGCCGATCAGCAGCGGCTTGGGCCCGTTGAAGGCTTCCAGGGTCTCGCGACAGGCGGTCATCATGCGCAGGCCGCCCGAGCAGTGGACGTTGACCATCCAGACGCCCATTTCCGCCGCAGCCTTGACCGCCATGGCTGTGGTGTTGGGAATGTCGTGGAATTTCAGGTCGAGGAAGACCTCGAAGCCGCGTTTACGCAGCGCCTCCACCACGCCGGCGGCGCTGGCGGTGAACAGCTCCTTGCCGACCTTGACCCGGCAGGTGGCGGGGTCGAGCCGGTCGGCCAGCGCCAGGGCGGCGGACGACGAGGGGAAATCCAGGGCGACGATGATGGGAGACTGGCAGGCGGACATGGGGGCTCTCGGCAAAACGGCAAAGGCCGGCATTTTCGCAGAAAAGCGCCGCGCGGGCACTTATCGACTGTCCGGCAGGGCCCCGGCGCGGCTGTCCGCCCGGGGCCCTGCCGCCTCAACCCGGCTTGAGTAGTTGCTCGCGTAGCCAGTTGCCCGCCGGCCCCAAGGCCTGCCGGCGTGACCAGATCACATCCACCGCCACCCGCCGGGGCCAGCCCGGTACGGCCAGCTCCACCAGGCGGCCCTGGCCGAAGGTCGCCACCAGCCAGAGCGGCAACTCGGCCCAGCCGAAGCCTTGCACGGCCATGTCCAGCAACAGCAGATAGTCCGGCGCCGACCAGCAGCGCCCACGGGTATCCGGCAGATGGCACACCTGCTGCGACGACTCGGTCACGGTGCTCAGGCGCAGCAGCCGATGGGGCGCGAGTTCGGCGGGGGTAACGGTCGGCAAGGCCGCCAGCGGATGATCGGCGGCAACGTACAGCCCGAAGGTGACCAGCCCATCCAGGGTCGCGGCCTCGATGCCGGCCGGATAGGGCGGCTGCGCCGCCAGCAGGCCGAGATCCGCCCGCCCCTGCACCAGGCTGAGCACGTCAGCGTCCTCGGCGATCAGGCATTCGAACTCGAGATCCGGATAGCGCTGGTCCAGCTCGGTCAGCAAGGCCTCGTAGCGGGTGGGCTGATAGGTATCGGAGATCACCAGGGTCAATCTCGGCTCCACGCCCGCCGCCAGCTGGGTCGCGCGGCTGGCCAAGCGGTCGTGGGCCGAGAGCACGGCGCGGGCCTGGTCGAGCAACTGTTCACCCGCGGCCGTGAGCTGCGGATAGCGGCCCTGTCGATCGAAGAGCACCACCCCCAGCTCGTCTTCCAGGCGGGCGATGCTCTCGCTGATGCTGGATTGCCGCTTGCCCAACGTCCGCGCCGCGGCGCTGAAGGAGCCGGCAGCGGCGGCTTCGACGAAGGCTTCCAGGGCCTCGGCATTGGGGTACATATCGGCTCAGCCTATGGAATCCACTTTGATACCCCCAGCTTAACCGATGAGACTGCAAGCCTGTCCATCAAGGAGACGCCTCATGTCCCTCTCGCTCACCCAACGTTCCGCCAGTGCCCGATTGCTGCACGCCCTGCTCTTCGAAGGCATTGCCGTGTTGATCGCCACCCCGAGCCTGGCGTGGTTGATGGAGCGCTCTCTGGCTCACATGGGTGCCCTCACCGCCGCCTTTTCCGCCATCGCCATGATCTGGAACCTGCTGTTCAACCTGGGCTTCGATAGGTTGCAGCAGCGCCTGGGCTTCAACCGCGGGCTGAGCGCGCGCCTGCTGCATGCGCTGGGCTTCGAAGGCGGCTTGATCGTATTGCTAGTGCCCTTGGCCGCCTGGTGGCTGTCCATCGACCTGTGGCAGGCGCTGTTGCTGGACCTGGGGCTGATCCTGTTCTTCCTGCCCTACACTCTGGCCTTCAACTGGCTCTATGATCTGGGTTACGCCGCCTGGCTGAAGCGCACGAATAACCCGTGCCAGGCGCACTGATAGGCCCTGGCGTGGTCGAACGATCATAGCCACTCAAGGAGAAGACAGATGCCCTGGTACGCCTGGTTGATCCTGCTGATCGCCGTGGGCTCCGTGGTCGGCAGCCTACTCATGCTCAAGGACACGGCCCGCAAGGTGCCCCTGACCGAAGAGCAGAAAGACAAGATCCGGCAACGCAATGCCGAGATGGACGCCAAGGAGGCCCAGGACCGCTAGCAAGGCGCCCGGGCTCCAGTTGAAGAGGCCCCGCCACACCTCGTGTGGCGGGGCCTCGTGCCGTCAGGACTCCAGTGGTGCCTTGGTATTGACGTACTCCGGTACCTGGGCCAGCGGCAGGCTGCGTACCTGCGCGCGGCTCGGCCCCTGGCGCTTGGGCAGCGGCTCCAGGCGTTGCGCCTGCCCGGTCTCGAGCGCCCTTTCGATGGCCGCCAGTACCCGGACGTCCCGCCAGCCCTCCTCTCCGTCCATTTCCGGTTGGCGATCCTCGAGGATGCAGTCGGAAAAATAGGCCGTCTCGCCGCCAAAATGATCCACCACCGGCGCCTTGAATTCCTGGGTCTCGCCAGCCACCGTCAGGCGATAGCCGATGGCGACGCCTTCACCGAAACCGAAGCACGGCGAAGCCTCGATCTCCCCCTTGCTGCCCACCAGCTGGAAGCGCTCGGTATTGGGTCCGCTGAAGCTGACGGTGAAGCTGGCCAGTCGCTCCTCGGGGAAGCGCAAGGTCACGGTCACGGCATCCCAGGTGGTGATGTCGCGCCCGGGTGTCTGCACCCCCATGGCACCGACTTCGATGGGCTCGTCAGCAAAGAGCGACCGCACGGCATTGAGTGGATAGGGCCCCATGTCGGTGACGGGACCCGCCCAGAAGCCGCTCTGGGCTCGGTGGTTGGCCGTGTCGACCGGCTGGGTGAAGGTCGAGGTGAACAGCCGTGGATCACCGATCTCGCCATTGCGCACCCGCTCGATCATTTCTACCGTACCCGGCTCGCAATGCAGTCTATAGGCGATCATCAACTTGGCCCCGGAACGCTCGGCTGCCGCATTGATCGCCTGGCACTCTTCCTCGCTGATCGCCATCGGCTTTTCCAGCAGCACATGGATACCGGCTTCCAGCGCCGGGACCGCGAATTCCAGATGGCGGAAGTTGGGCGTCGCCAGGTAGATGGCATCGATCTCCCCGGAGGTCAGCAGGATCGGGAATTCCTCGTAGGAGTAACTCTTGAGGCCGTACTTCGCCGCCAGGTCTCGCGCCTTGATCGGATCGCCGGTGACCAGCGCGGTCATCTCGGAGTTGTCGGTCTGGCCGATCCCAGGCATGAAGGCGCCCTGGGAAATCCAACCGCCACCTACCACCGCATAACGAATCTTGCCTGTCGCACTGGGCATGGAATACTCCCGAAGTCAGGCAGACGACACGTCCGCCACCTGAACTGTCGGCAAGCGCCGAGGGCATGAAGTTCCGAACCCGGGAGTCCGCCGCGGCTTCGCGCGCCCCTGGGACTAGCGGCGAAAGCGCAACTCGACTTCCGCTCCCTCGAAGTCGTCGCTGCGATCCCGGCTGATCACCCGCCCGCCCAGTTCGAAACGACCGGGGTCGTCTTCCTTGCGAAACAGCTGCGGCAGCAGGTTGGCGTCGGCCACGGCGTTCTCCGCTTTCCCGGGCGCGGCACGATGGGATGCCAGCGCCTGCGGCGGCGTGGCCTCACCGGGCACGCTGAGGTCGAGAGGATGAGCGGGGGCCGGTGGCGCCTTGGCCGCCGCCGGTTTCCGGAGCTGGCTGTTCTTCGCCAGGTCCTGCTTCTTCGGCGGCGGCGCTGGCAGCACGAAGGCCTTGGCTGGCAAGGGATCCAGGCGCAGGGCGCGCAAGTCGGCGGCGCTGCCTTGAGGGGCACTGGCGACTGGCGGGGTCGGGGTCACAGGGGTAGGGGCAGGATTCGCCTGGGTCGTCTTCGGCGGCCCGTCCTGGTCGCAACCCGCCAGCAACAGGAGGGTTGCCGTCGCCCACACCGCCAGGTATCCACGCATAGGTCACCATCCCAAAAGGGACCGCGCCCGCAAAGCAATGGCCGGCGCGGCAGGATCTGTCCCTACAACCGACCTTTCCGTCCTGAAACGGGTTCCGGAGGGGCCCCTAGGCGGCCAGGGTTTCCTGGCAGAGCTGACGAGCGAGCAGGCCGAGGGTCATAAGCGCCCGCTGGGCATCCCGGCCCCAGGGCAGCCCGCAATTGAGGCGAATGCAATGGTTGAACTGGTCGGTGTTACTGAAGATCATGCCCGGCGCGATGCTCACGCCCTGATCCAGCGCCCGCTGGTGCAGCAGGCGCGTATCCACCCGCACCGGCAGGCTGACCCAGAGGATGAAGCCGCCATTGGGCCTGCTCATCTGGGTGCCCTCGGGGAAATGCTCCTGGATCGCCAGCTGGAAAGCGGTCATGTTGCGCCGGTATTCCTGGCGGATGGCGCGCAGGTGGCGGTCATAGCCGCCGTTCTCCAGGTAGGCGGACACCCCCATCTGGGTCACGCTGCAGGCAGAGTGGGTAGTGAAGGTCTGCAGCCGGCAGATGTCGTCCTGGTAGGGACCGGCCACCACCCAACCGATGCGCACCCCCGGCGAGATGGTCTTGGAAAAGCTCGAGCAATAGATGACCCGCCCCTGCTTGTCGAGGGCCTTGAGCGCCTTGGAGCCGCTGTCGTAGGTCAGCTCGCCATAGATGTCGTCTTCGACGATGGCGATGTTGCGCTCGGCTGCCAGCCGCAGCAGCTGCTTCTGCCGCGCCTCCGGCATGCTGCCACCCAGCGGGTTGCTCAGGCGCGCCGCCACCACCAGGGCCTTGACCGGCCACTGGCTCGCCGCCAGTTGCAGGGCCTCGACACTGAGGCCGGTCTCGGGATCGCAGGGGATCTCGATCACCTTGAGGCCCAGCACCTCGGCCAGTTGCAGCAGCCCATAGTAGGACGGCGACTCGGTGGCGATCAGATCGCCGGGCTTGGTCAGCACCCGCAGCGACATCTGCAGGGCATCCACGCAGCCATGGGTGATCACCACCTCTTCCGGACCCACCACCACCCCGGCATCGCGCAGGCGGATGGCCACCTGGCGGCGCAGGGGCTCGAAGCCCGGACTGTGCAGATAGGAAAAGGCCGCCCGGGCCTGGAAGCGGGTCACCTTGGACAGCTGCTGGTGCAAGGCCCGCAGCGGCAGATAGTCGGGCTGGGGTACCGCCATGCCCAGGGGCACCACGCCTTCGCGGCGCGATTCGGCCAGCACCTGGTTGATGATGCCGGCGCGGGTCACCAGGCTCGGCCGCTCCACGGTGGCGATGTCCGGCGTCGGTGCGGTCAGGGCCGGCGTCTGGTGTACGTAGAAGCCCGACTGCGGCCGCGCGCGGATCAGGCCCTGGTCCTCCAGGGTGGCATAGGCCTGCAGGACGCTGGCATGGCTGACGCCCAGTTGCTGGCTCAGCTTGCGCACCGAGGGCACCCGCTCACCGGGCTTGTAGACCCCCGTGCGGATGTCGTTCGCCAATTGCTGGGCGATGCGCTGATAGAGCAACAGATTGGTCATGGCGTCTTCCTGGACAAGAGCGGAACAGTAGCAGGCTACCCTGAAGGTATACCGGTACAGCTGGTACTGACCTTACCGCTTCCATTCCCAAGGCGGCAATGTCCAAAAACGACAAGGCAGCGCCATGCTCCAGCTCGATGCCGAGGCTCTGCGCTAAGCATTGGCGCGGCCATGAAAAAGCCCGCCGAGGGGCGGGCTTCTTGCGAGCGGAAGAGCCTTAGACGGCCTTTTCCAGCTCCGGCACCAGTTCGAACAGATCACCCACCAGGCCATAGTCGGCCACCTGGAAGATCGGGGCCTCCTCGTCCTTGTTGATGGCGACGATCACCTTGGAATCCTTCATGCCCGCCAGGTGCTGGATGGCCCCGGAGATGCCCACGGCGATGTACAGCTGCGGAGCGACGATCTTGCCGGTCTGGCCGACCTGCATGTCGTTGGGCACGAAGCCGGCGTCCACCGCGGCCCGCGAGGCACCCACCGCCGCGCCCAGCTTGTCGGCCAGGGCGTAGAGGATCTTGAAGTTGTCGCCGTTCTGCAGGCCGCGACCACCGGAGACCACCACCTTGGCGGCGCCCAGCTCGGGACGGTCGGACTTGGCCAGCTCTTCGCCGACGAAGCTGGAGATGCCGGCGTCCTTGACCAGGCTCACGGCCTCGATGGCGGCGGAGCCACCCTCGGCGGCGACCGGATCGAAACCGGTGGCGCGCACGGTGATCACCTTGATCGGGGCGGTGGAGCGCACGGTGGCGATGGCATTGCCGGCATAGATCGGCCGCTTGAAGGTATCAGCGGATTCGACGGCGATGATCTCGGAGATCTGGTCGACGTCCAGCAGCGCCGCGACGCGCGGCAGGAAGTTCTTGCCGTTGGTGCTGGCGGCAGCCAGCACGTGGCTGTAGTTGCCGGCCAGCTCGACCACCAGCGGCGCGACGTTTTCCGGCAGCTGGTGGGCGTAGGCGGCGTTGTCGGCCAGGAGCACCTTGCTGACGCCGGCGACCTTGGCGGCGGCCTCGGCGACCGGCTGGGCGTTCTGGCCGGCGACCAGCACGTGGATGTCGCCACCGATGGCCTGGGCCGCGGCGACGGTGTTCAGGGTGGCGCCGAAGAGGCTGGCGTTGTCGTGGTCGGCAATGACGAGAATGGCCATCAGATCACCTTAGCTTCGTTCTTGAGTTTTTCGACCAGTTCGGCCACGGACTTGACCTTGATGCCCGCTTGGCGGCCGGCCGGGGCTTCCACCTTGACCACCTCGTAGGAGGCTTGGACCGCCACACCCAGGGCGTCGGGGGTCAGGGTTTCCAGCGGCTTCTTCTTGGCCTTCATGATGTTCGGCAGCGAGGCGTAGCGCGGCTCGTTGAGGCGCAGGTCGGTGGTCACCACCGCCGGCAGCTTGAGCGCCACGGTCTGCAGACCGCCATCGATCTCGCGGGTCACGTTGAGGCCATCACCGGCCTGCTCCACCTTGGAGGCGAAGGTACCCTGGGCGAAGCCGGTCAGGGCGGCCAGCATCTGGCCGGTCTGGTTGTTGTCGCTGTCGATGGCCTGCTTGCCGAGGATCACCAGCTGCGGCTGCTCCTTATCTACCACGGCCTTGAGCAGCTTGGCGGTGGTCAGCGACGACAGCTCGGCAGCGCCGGTGTCGATCAGCACGGCGCGATCGGCGCCCAGGGCCAGGGCGGTACGCAGTTGTTCCTGCGCCTGGGCGGGACCGGCGGTCACCACCACGATCTCGCTGGCAATGCCCTTTTCCTTCAGGCGCACCGCTTCTTCCACGGCGATTTCGCAGAAGGGGTTCATGGACATCTTGACGTTGGCCAGGTCGACCCCGGTCTGGTCGGCCTTGACGCGGACCTTGACGTTGTAGTCCACCACGCGTTTGACAGCTACGAGAACCTTCATGAATCCCTCGATTTATTCTGGTGAATAAACAGGACGCCAAGGCGGCCTTGCGTTGACACGACCCCTGTCGGCCAACACCTAGTTGCAAATTCTTCCTATGTTGACGTCCAAGCCAGCAGGGGTCAACGCGACAGTCCGTCAGGGGCCAGTGATACCCGAGTCTAACAGGCTTGCAGAAAATTTAAACAAACGTTTGAATGGGTGCCAGGGAGCGCCCCGGATATAATGAAGTCTTTTGTTGTACCCCTACATAAATAACCAGATCGTGAGTTTTGCCTGAGGAGAGTGAGCCGTGGAACGCGAATACATGGAATTCGACGTGGTGATCGTCGGGGCTGGCCCCGCGGGCCTGTCCGCGGCCTGTCGCCTCAAGCAGCAGGCCGCCGAACAGGGCCAGGAAATCAGCGTGTGCGTGGTCGAGAAAGGCTCCGAGGTCGGCGCCCATATCCTCTCCGGTGCGGTCTTCGAACCCCGGGCGCTGGACGAGCTGTTTCCCAACTGGAAGGAGCTGGGCGCGCCGCTGAACACCCCGGTCAAGCGCGATGACATCTACCTGCTCAAGGACGAGCGCCAGGCCACCAAGGTGCCCAACTTCTTCGTGCCCAAGCCCATGCACAACGAGGGCAACTACATCATCTCCCTGGGCAACCTCTGCCGCTGGCTGGGCCAGCAGGCCGAAGCCCTGGGCGTGGAGATCTATCCGGGCTTCGCCGCCCAGGAACCGCTGATCGATGAGCAGGGCGTGGTGCGCGGCATCATCACCGGCGACCTTGGCGTGGATCGCGAAGGCCAGCCCAAGGAAGGCGTCTACACCCCCGGCATGGAATTGCGCGGCAAGTACACCCTCTTCGCCGAGGGCTGCCGTGGTCACCTGGGCAAGCAGCTGGGTCAGAGATTCAAGCTCGGCGAAGGCGCCGATCCGCAGCACTATGGCATCGGCATCAAGGAACTGTGGGAGATCGATCCGGCCAAGCACGAGCAGGGCCTGGTGATCCACACCTCCGGCTGGCCGCTGGACAAGGAGAATCCGGGCGGCTCCTTCCTTTATCATCTGGAAAACAACCAGGTGGTGGTCGGCCTGATCGTCGACCTGGCCTACAGCAATCCGCACCTGTCGCCCTACGACGAATTCCAGCGCTACAAGCACCACCCGGTGGTGGCCCAGTACCTGGAAGGTGGCAAGCGCGTCTCCTACGGCGCCCGCGCCCTGGTCAAAGGCGGCCTGAATTCCCTGCCGAAGATGGTCTTCCCCGGTGGCGCCCTGATCGGTTGCGACCTAGGCACCCTCAACCCGGCCAAGATCAAGGGCAGCCACACCGCGATGAAGTCCGGCATGCTCGCCGCCGACGCCATCGTCGCCGCCCTGGCCGCAGGTCGCGAGGGTGACGAGCTGCAGGGCTACGTGGACGGCTTCAAGGGCAGCTGGCTGCAGGAAGAACTCCATGCCAGCCGCAACTTCGGCCCGGCCATGCACAAGTTCGGTCCGCTGCTCGGCCCGGCCTTCGCCTTCGTCGAGCACAACCTGCTGGGCGGCGCCCTGCCCTTCACCCTGCACGACCGCCGCATGGACCATACCTGCCTGAAGAAGGCCGACGAGGCGCAGCGCATCAGCTATCCCAAGCCGGATGGCAAGCTGAGCTTCGACAAGCTCTCCTCGGTATTCCTTTCCAACACCAACCATGAGGAAGACCAGCCGGTCCACCTGAAGCTCAAGGACCCGTCGATCCCCATCGCCCAGAACCTGCCGCTGTACGACGAGCCGGCGCAGCGCTATTGCCCGGCCGGGGTCTACGAGGTGGTGCGCGATGGCGGCGAGCCGCGCTTCCAGATCAACGCCCAGAACTGCGTGCACTGCAAGACCTGCGACATCAAGGATCCCGCGCAGAACATCACCTGGGTGGCGCCGGAAGGCAGTGGCGGCCCGAACTACCCCAACATGTAAGTCACAAGAAAGGGCCCCTCGGGGCCCTTTCTTCATTCGGCGGGAGCGACGGGAAAGAAGACGCCGCGACTCCAGAGGCCGAGCCAGTCCTGCCCTTGATGGCTGCCCTGCTCGACCCTGTCCATCAGCTGGTAGAAGACCGCCCGATTGAGCCGCGCCTCCAGGCCACCGCGCACCCGGACATAGGGCGCCGGCTGGCCATCCTGCTCGGCGAAGCGCAGCGAGTGCTCGGCGCCAGCGGCGACCCTGTCGCCCACGTTGGTGAGGAAATCCAGCGCCTGGTCTGTTCCGTCGCCGCGCCATTCGACGTCCACGGCGAGGAAGGGTACGTCCTCCACCTGGATGCCGACGCATTCCACCGGTGTCACCAGTACATAGCGCTCCGGATCACGGCGCAGGATGGTGGAGAAGAGGCGCACCATGGCCGGCCGGCCAATGGGCGTGCCCTGGTGGTACCAGGTGCCGTCGCGGGCGATGCGCATGTCGATGTCGCCGCAGAAAGGCGGATGCCAGAGTTCCACCGGCGGCAGGCGGCCATCTTCGCTGGTCGGCAGTTGCGCCAGCAGATTGCGCGTTACGTCACCTGGCTGCACAGCCCTCTCCTCTAGCGTGGGCCCAACCCCAGGAGGCGTTGGGCGTATTCGTTCAGCGCCGGGCCGAGCAGGTCTTCCGGGCGCTCGTCGTAGAACGTCAAGAAGCCGCCGCGACTACGGATCCGCGCCGTGTCCACCAGGCGGAAGGTGGCGACCTCCACCAACATCATCTGCACCACGCTGCGGTCACGGCCGACTCGCCCGATGTCGTCCTGGTCTTCCCACTCCTCCCAGGTCCCGATGCGGTCGTCCGCCCCGGCGAAACGGGTATAGAGCACATAGTGGGCACCCAGTTGGCGGGCCTTGGCCATGGCCTCGTCGAAGCCCTCGGGCTTGTCCGCCCGCCTGACCCGCGGGAAGTACTCCACGAACCCCTTGAAGGCCTCCTCGGCGACCACGTTGGGCCGGGCATAGGGATGGCCGATGGGGACGAAGGCGCCCTGGGCGATGTAGATATAGGAGTCGGCCTGCAGCCGAAAGTTGTTCAGCCGCTGGGTCTTGCTGTAGTCGAGCAGTCCCGCATCGCGCAGGTGGTACTCGACGCCGGACGCCATGTCGCTGACGTTCATGCAGCCGCCGAGGCCGGCGAACATTAGGGAGAGAAGCAGAAATCGCAGTCGTACCATGGAGATGAAGCCCCTGTCCGGCGCCAAGATGCCGTCGATACAGGGGCCATAGCAGCTTTCGCGCCAGCTCTAGCCGCCGATGATCTTCATAACCGTCACGCCACCGGAGAAGGCCACGTCCTGCTTGTCGCCCAGGGCCTTGACCAGCAGCCGCTGCAAGGCGGGCAGTGCCAGGTGGCGGGGCTTGTCCAGCAGATCGCCGACATAGTGGCGATTGCTCGACGACAGGCAGCCGTGCAGCCAGCCGGTGGACGACAGCCGCAGGCGCGAGCAGGTCCGGCAGAAGGGCACGCTCTCGTTGGCGATGATGCCGAAGTGGCCACCGGATTCGACGCGATAGCGCAAGGCAGTGGAATCCACCGGCGCATTGGCCTGCACATAGGCGTGGCGGGAACCGATGATCTCCAGCAACTCGGCCAGGGGCACCAGCTGGTTGTTGAAGGTCACCGGATCCTTGGCCAGATGGCCCATGCGCATCAGCTCGATGAACCTGAGCTCGAAGCCGCGTTCCAGGCAGTAGTCCAGCAGCGGCAGCACCTGGTCCAGGTTCTGCCCACGCAGGGGCACCATGTTGAGCTTGATCTTGAGGCCCGCCGCGTGGGCCGCTTCGAGTCCGGCCAGCACCGTCGCCAGGTCGCCACCGCGGGCCAGCCGTGGAAAGGCCTCGGCGTCGAGGGTATCGAGGGAGACGTTCAGGCGCCGGATGCCATGGTCGATGAGGAAATCCAGCTTGCGCGGCAACAGCTGGCCGTTGGTGGTCAGGCTGATGTCCTTGAGGCCGAGCTGCGCGACACGCGCGAGGAACGGCTCCAGCCGCGGCGTGACCAGCGGCTCGCCGCCGGTGATACGCAGCCGCTCGATGCCGGCGGCATCGATCAGGTATTCCACCCCACGCGCCATGGTCTCGGCACTGAGTTCGTCCTGCGCAGCCACGAGTCGCTTGCCATTGGGCACACAATACGTACAGGCATAGTTGCAGGCCGCCGTGAGGCTGATCCGCAAGTTGCGAAACGCCCTACCCTGGCGGTCGACGATCATCTTGGGAACTCCACTAGAACGAGAGAAAAGGGATGGCACGGCATCCCTTGCCTCTATCGGACCCTAGGATCGGACAGGCGTTTCGACATCCCGCTTGCGGCGATTGCCCATGCGGACGCCGATATCCATGAGGAACTGGAAGAAACCTTCCTGATCCTCCAGCACGTCGCGCCAGAACGGCGAATGGTAAAGGGCCACGGCCCCGTGCACCAGCGCCCAGGCAGCGCAGTAATGGAAATAGGGCGGCACGTCCTCGAGCTTGCCCTCGTCGATCCGGCCTTCGATCAGGCTGGTCAGCCGCTGGAAATTCGAGGTGCGGATGCTGTGCAGCTGCTCGACCAGTTCGGGCACCTGCCGTGTCTTGACCACCTTTTCCTCGAGCCGGTCGAACAGCCGGTAGCGCTGCGGATCGCTCATGCGGAATTCGAAATAGGCGCGGGAGAGCGCCTCGCGGTCTCGGGCGACGTTGTCCGACTGGAACAGCTCGGCCAGGTCCCGTTCGTAATCCAGCATCAACCGCAGATAGATCTCGGCCTTGGAATTGAAATGCTTGTAGATGGTGCCTTTGCCGATACCGACCGCCTCGGCGATCATCTCGACGGTGACGCTGTCTTCTCCTTCGGAGAGGAAGAGTTGTAGCGCGGTGTCGAGGATTTCCTGTTCGCGGCGACGGAACTCGCGGACTTTGCGGGATTCTTTCTGCATGGCAGCCCACTTGTTGTTTTGAAAAAGGGATAGGGCCTGCGAATCGCCGGTCGCCCCTCGGCTTACCGGCACTTCGTCACACCTTGGGCGGGCTCCCCCGAAAGCATCGGTGAACCGCGCGGGCGCGCCCCTTATTATGCCCCATCACACCCAGATTGTACGGATCGAGTCAATGTCTTCCTGGAAGCACGAATTCCCGCAGGCCTACGCCATGCGCTATCTCAACCATGCGGCCGTGGCCCCCTGGCCCAAGCGCGCCGCGCAGGCCGTCACCGAATTCGCCGCCGAGAACTGCCAGTACGGCGCGCGCAACTACCCGACCTGGCTGGGCCTGGAGCAGCGCCTGCGGGAGCGCCTGACGCGGCTGCTCAACGCCCCGGCGAGTAGCGACATCGCCCTGGTGAAGAACACCTCCGAGGCGCTGTCCTTCGTCGCCTTCGGCCTGGACTGGCAGAGCGGCGACCAGGTGGTGATCAGCGACGAGGAGTTCCCGTCCAACCGGGTGGTCTGGGAGGCCCTGGCGCGCTTCGGCGTCGAGGTGGTGGAGGTGACCCTGGGCGAAACCCCCGAGGCCAATCTGCTCGCCGCCTGCGGTCCGCGGACCCGCCTGATGGCCATCAGCGCCGTGCAGTACGCCAGCGGCCTGCGCCTCGATCTCCCCACCCTGGGCCAGGGCTGCGAGGCCAGGGGCGTGCTGCTGTGCGTCGACGCCATCCAGCAACTGGGCGCCCTGCCCTTCGATGTCCAGGCCTGCAACTGCGCCTTCGCCATGGCCGACGGCCACAAGTGGCTGCTCGGCCCGGAAGGCCTGGGGGTCTTCTACTGCCGCGCCGACCTGCGCGAGCAGCTGAAACTGCACGAATACGGCTGGCATATGCTGGATAACGCCGGCGACTACAGCCAGCGCGAATGGCAACCGGCGAAAACGGCCATGAGATTCGAATGCGGCAGCCCAAACATGCTCGGCGCCGTGGCCCTGGAGGCCAGCCTGTCGCTGCTGGAGGATGCCGGCATGGCCCAGGTGGGCCAGGACCTGCTGGCGCGAGTCGAACTGCTGGACAGCCAGATCCGCCAGCTGCCCGGTGCGGTCCTGCATTCGCCACTCGATCCGCAGCGCCGCTCCGGCATCCTCACCTTCTCGCTCGAAGGCTGGGACAACCGCCAGCTGTTCGAGCGCCTCAAGACCGCCGACGTGATCTGCGCCCAGCGTGGACCGGGCATCCGGCTGTCGCCGCACTTCTACACCAGCGAGCACGTGCTGGAGCAGACGCTGGACCTGATCCGGGCACTGGCACGCTTTTAATCGCCTGACCTTTCAGTTAGCCCAGTGCCAGAGCGGCGCTATTCCAAAACTGTTTAAAAAATGTCCAGTTGCGGCTGGACCTTTGCCGGGGCTGACCAATACTCAAGGGACTGGTCGCGCCGACCCCCGCGGCGAGATCCAGGCAGGCAGTCCGCCCATCCGGCGAACCGCTGGTCCGGCCCGGGTATCCCAGGATACCCGGGCCATTTTTTTGCCTAGCCCGAGGCGCGGGGAAACAGCCGTTGGAAGTTGGCGGTGGTCTGTTCGGCGAGGGTTGCCAGGCTGACGCCGCGGACATCGGCCAGGCACTGGGCGACCTCCACCACGAATTGCGGCAGGTTGGCCTTGCCCCGGTGGGGCACCGGGGCAAGGTAGGGCGAATCGGTTTCCACCAGCAGGCGATCGGCCGGCACCTGGCGGGCCACCTCGCGCAGCTCGGCGGCGTTGCGGAAGGTCAGGATGCCGGAAAAGGAGATGTAGAAGCCCAGGTCCAGCGCGGCCTTGGCGGTCGCCCAATCCTCGGTGAAGCAGTGCAGCACGCCCGCCCCGGGCAGGTCCGTCGCGGCCAGCATCGCCAGGGTGTCGGCGCGCGCCTCGCGGGTATGGATCACCAGCGGCAGCGCCGTGCGGCGGGCCGCCTCCAGGTGCAGGGCGAAGGAGCGCTGCTGGATCTCAGCGGTATCCGGCTGGTAGTGATAGTCCAGGCCGGTCTCGCCGATGGCGGCGACGCGGGGATGGGCCAGCCGCTCCAGCAGCCAGTCGAGATCGATGGCGTTGCCCTGGGCGGCATCCAGCGGATGGATGCCCACCGCGCAGTGGACGTCGGCATAGCGCTCGGCCAGGGCCTGTACCGTAGGGGCGTTGCCGGCATCGACGCCGATGCAGAGGAACTGGCTGACGCCCCGGGCGCGCGCGGCATCCAGCGCTGCATCCAGGGAGCCGTC
The DNA here is from genome assembly GCF_054558395.1 of Pseudomonas sp. No.117. Taxonomy (NCBI): domain Bacteria; kingdom Pseudomonadati; phylum Pseudomonadota; class Gammaproteobacteria; order Pseudomonadales; family Pseudomonadaceae; genus Pseudomonas; species Pseudomonas sp. No.117. Next base: position 258,057 of record NZ_BAAJNP010000009.1, on the reverse strand, counting down.
GTGGAGGGAAAGATCGAGTCGATCCAGGTGACAGTGGGAGTCGACGAAGTGCACGAGAGATAGCCTTGAATCAGCCGCGACGCCCCGCCCCGAGCGGGACGGCGAAGGCATCACATGGTATGGGTGGGACGGTCCGACTTCAGCGAGCCGGCCAGATAGGTTTCGATCTTGTTGCGCGCCGTGTTGTCGCCTTCGTTGAACTGCACCCCGACGCCTGCCGCGCGGTTGCCCTGGGCACCCTTGGGGGTGATCCAGACCACCTTGCCGGCGACCGGGATCTTGTCCGGCTCATCCATCAGATTGAGCAGCATGAAGACCTCATCGCCCAGCTTGTAGGTCTTGCCGGTGGGGATGAACAGCCCGCCATTGCGGATGAAGGGCATGTAGGCGGCATAGAGCACCGACTTGTCCTTGATGGTCAGGGACAGGATGCCATTACGGGGGCCCAGGTTCTGCGGCAAACTCATGAGATTCTCTCGAGACAGGCAAGACGGACGCGCGGCTCGCTAGCGTCCGGGCACCAGATCGGCCCAGCGGATCAGCAGCGATTCCAGCAACAATACGCGGTTGAGGTTGGCTTTGCCCAGCACCTTCTGCCGCTCGGCATGCAGCCATTCCTGCAGCGCCAACACCTCGTGCGGCGCGCTCTTTTCGGCCAGGTAACCCAGCACCTTAGCCATGTCCGGCGCGGCTTCCCCATCGGCGCCGCCCCACTGCTGGCGGAGCACGCCGTGGGTCCATTCGCAGAACCAGTCGAGCAGCAGCGGCAGGGGCACGGCGGTCCAGGTCTCGGCCAGCTGGCTGGGGGCTGCCTGGCGCTTGAGCAGGCGTTTCACCCCCTCCACCACCAGGGCCCGGCGGGCGAGCACGTCTTCGCCGTGCAGGCGCAGCGCCGCCAGTGGCGAGCCACCGGCCAGCACCAGCAGCTGCAGACGGACCTCCTCGGCGAGCTCCGGCAGGCGTTCGCCCAGCCAGGCGAGACTCGCGGCCCGCGACGGTACCGGGCAGGCCTGCTGCACGCAGCGGCTGCGCACCGTGGGCAGCAGGCGACTCGGCTGGTGGCTCACCAGCAGCAGCACGGTCGCGCCCGAGGGTTCTTCCAGGCTCTTGAGCAGGGCGTTGGCGGCATTGAGGTTCATCGCCTCCACCGGCTCCAGCAGGATCAGCTTGCGCCCGCCGAGCTGGGCGGTCTGGGTGACGAAATCCACCAGGGCGCGGATCTGGTCGACCCGGATGGGCTTCTCGGGCTCGTCCGGCTGGATCACGCAGTAGTCGGGATGGGTACCCGCCTTCAGCAGCGCACAGGCCTTGCACTGACCGCAAGGCGCCTCGCCCTGGGGCGACTGGCACAGCAGCAGATGCGCGAGTCGCTCGGCCAGGTCGCGCTTGCCGATGCCGCGCGGCCCATGCAGCAGATAGGCATGGGGATGCTGTGGCCGCGGCCAGATCCGCGCCCAGAGCGCCTGCTGCCAGGGATAGACGTCAGCCACCGAACGCCGGCTCCAGGCGGGCGACCAGGGCACGCAGGTCGGCTTGCACCTCGGCTAGGCTGCGGGAGGCATCGATGATCCGATAACGCTCGGGCACGGCCTGGGCACGTTGCAGATAGGTCTGGCGCACCGCCTCGAAGAAGGCACGCTGTTCCTGCTCGAAGCGGTCCAGGGCGCCACGCCGGGCGGCGCGGGCCAGGCCGATTTCCACGGGCAGGTCGAACACCAGGGTCAGGTCGGGTCGCAGGTCGCCGAGCACGAAGGCTTCCAGGGTGGCGATGCGTTCCACGGGCACACCGCGGCCGCCGCCCTGGTAGGCGTAGGTGGCATCGACGAAACGATCGCAGAGCACCAGGGCGCCCCGCGCCAGGGCCGGCCGGACGACCTGGGCCAGGTGCTGGGCCCGGGCGGCGAACATCAGCAGCAACTCGGTATCCACGGCCATGGGCTCGGCCGCCGGTGCCAGCAGGATCTCGCGGATCCGCTCCGCCAGGGGCGTGCCACCCGGCTCGCGGGTCAGCACCACCTCGCGGCCGCTGGCACCCAGCAATTCGGCGAGATAGTCGCGGTTGGTGCTCTTGCCGGCGCCCTCGGGGCCTTCGAGGGTGATGAACAGGCCTGTTCCGGTCATGGGGTTTCCTTGCTGTCCGGCGTCTGGGGTGCAGGACTCGAACGGTAGTCGGCGCGCCGCTTGAGCTGGAAGTCCTTCACCGCCTGGTTGTGCGCCTCGAGATCCTTGGAGAAGACGTGGCTGCCGTCGCCGCGGGCGACGAAGTAGAGGCTGTCGCCGTCCTTGGGATGCAGGGCCGCATGGATGGCCTCACGGCCGGGCATGGCGATGGGCGTGGGCGGCAGCCCCGCATTGAGGTAGGTATTGTAGGGCGACGGCTCGCGCAGATCGGCGCGGGTGATCCGCCCGGCGTAGCGCTCGCCCATGCCGTAGATCACCGTCGGATCGGTCTGCAGCAGCATGTTGGCGGCCAGGCGGCGGACGAAGACCCCGGCGATCTCGTCGCGCTCGCTGGGGACACCGGTCTCCTTCTCCACCAGCGAGGCCATGATCAGCGCCTGGTAGGCATCCTTGTAAGGAACGCTGGGATCGCGCTCCTGCCATTCCTGGTCGAGCACCGCCTGCAGGCGCTGGTTGGCCTGGCGCAGCAGATCCGACTCGCGCTGCCCCTTCACATAGCGATAGGTATCGGGAAAGAAGCGGCCCTCGGGGTGCTCGCCGTCCAGGCCGAGGCGCTTCATCAGGGCGGCATCGTCGAGGCCTTCGGTGTCATGCTCGAGCTTGGGCTGCCGCGCCAGGGCGGCACGGACCTGGCGGAAGTTCCAGCCCTCCACCAGGGTGAGGCCGTACTGCACCACCTCGCCCTTGCGCCAGAGGGTGAACAGCTCCTGCACCGTCATGCCACGGGTCAGGCGATACTCGCCACTGTGCAGCGTCTGGTCGGCCAGGTTGAAGCGCCAGTACAGGCGCAGCCAGAAGGCCCCCGTGAGCACGCCCTGGTCTTCCAGGCGCAGCAGGCTGCCGCCCGGGGTGGCGCCCTTGGGAATCTCGATCAGTTGCTCGCTTGCGACCTTCAGCGGCTGAATCAGCGCCTGGTGCTGGCGCCAGCCGGCCAGGACCAGCAGCAGGCCGGCGCCGGCCAGCAGCGCCGTAAGCAGAGCTCTCGCCTTGCGCATCGGCTATTCCAGAATCTCGTTTATCGAACCTTGCAGTTTACGGGTCAGCGGCCCTACCGACCAGTTCGCCGCTGCGTACCGGCGCACGGGCCAGATACCGTACTGGCTATTGCAGAGGAAGACTTCGTCGGCCCCGGTCAGCTCGGCGAGGGACAGCGGCCGGACCTCGCTGGCGAGCCCCTGCTGGGCGGCGAGGTCGAGCAGCAGGCCGCGCAGCACTCCGGCGACCCCGCAGCGCTCCAGCGCCGGCGTCAGCAACCGCCCCTGGCGAACCAGGAACAGATTGCTGAACACCCCCTCGATGGGGCGCTCATCCTGGTCGAGCATCAGACCTTCGGCGTACTCCGCCGCGCGCCACTCGTCACGGGCGAGCACCTGCTCCAGTCGATTCAGGTGCTTGAGCCCGGCCAGCAGCGGCTGGCTGGCCAGGCGCGTCTGGCAGGGATAGAGGGCGATTCCCTCGACGGCATGGGCCGCTGGATAGGCGGGGGTGGGCGATCCCAGCAGCAGCCGCCGCACCTCGGGTGCCGCGGGCGAGGCATAACCCCGCAGGCCATCGCCGCGGGTGACCAGCAATTTGGCGACGCCTTCGCCCAGCTGGGCCGCGAAGGCCTGGACCTCGGCGCCGACCTGGGCGATGTCACAAGGGATCCGCAGTCGCTGGCAACCCGTGGCCAGCCGTTGCAGGTGCCGCTCCAGCAGGCGCGGCTGGCCGCGGCGCACGGCGATGGTCTCGAACAGTCCATCACCGTAGGCCAGGCCCCGGTCGCGCTGCAGGCCGGCGCCCAGGGGTTGGCCGTTGAGCCAGTCCTGGATCAAGTGGTGAAGCGCCGAAACACCAGGCTGCCGTTGGTGCCACCGAAGCCGAACGAATTGGACAGGGCCACTTCGATGGGCCGCTGCCGCGCCTCGTGGGGCACGAAATCCAGATCGCAGCCGTCGCTGGGATTGTCCAGGTTGATGGTGGGCGGCGCCACCTGGTCGCGCAGGGCGAGCACCGTGAAGATAGCTTCCACCGCGCCGGCGGCACCCAGCAGGTGACCGGTCATGGACTTGGTCGAGCTCACGCTCAAACGCCTGGCCTGCTCGCCGAACACCTGCTTGAGCGCCGCCACTTCGGCCAGGTCGCCGGCCGGGGTGGAGGTGCCGTGGGCATTGACGTAGTCGACCGCTTCCGGCGCGATACCGGCGTCCTTGAGGGTCGCCCGCATGCAGCGGGCGGCGCCGGCGCCGTCTTCCGGCGGGGCGGTCATGTGGAAGGCGTCCGCACTCATGCCGAACCCGATCAGCTCGGCATAGATGCGCGCGCCACGGGCCTTGGCATGCTCGTATTCCTCGAGCACCAGGGCGCCGGCACCATCGGACAGCACGAAGCCGTCGCGGTCGCGATCCCAGGGCCGGCTGGCACGGGTCGGATCGTCATTGCGCGTGGACAGGGCACGGGCGGCACCGAAGCCACCCAGGCCCAGACCCGAGGTCGCCATCTCCGCACCACCAGCGACCATGACATCGGCCTCATCGTAGGCGATGTTGCGCGCGGCCATGCCGATGCAGTGCGTCGCCGTGGTACAGGCGGTGGCGATGGCATAGTTGGGCCCCTGCAGACCCAGGTGGATCGACAGGAAACCGGACACCATGTTGATGATGGAACCCGGTACGAAAAAGGGGGAAATACGGCGCGGACCCTGAGCCAGCAACGATTGGCAATTCGCCTCGATGTTGGTCAGGCCACCGATGCCGGAACCCATGGCGACACCCATCCGCTCGCGGTTGCCATCGTTGACTTCGATGCCGCTGTCGCGCATGGCCTGGAAGCTGGCAGCGAGACCGTATTGGATGAACAGATCCAGCTTGCGGGCTTCCTTCGCGGACAGGTACTGCTCCACGTCGAATCCCTTGACCGATCCGCCGATCCGCGTGCTGAAGGCAGAGACGTCCATATGCTCGATCGGCGCGATACCGCTGCGACCGGCCAGGATGCCCTCCCAACTGCTCGCCACATCGGCGCCAAGCGGCGATACCATGCCCATACCCGTGATCACGACACGTCTACGCGACACACCCAACTCCTCTTGTCCTTCCGGGGCGGCCAACCCACCTAAAAAAAGCCGATTCCAACGAGCTAGACCCTGGACCTAAAGAAAAGCCGCACGCCCTGCAGGACGTGCGGCTTTTGATGTCCGAAACTAGGGACTACTTATTGCTGGTGAGCAACGATGTAGTCGATAGCTTCCTGGACGGTGGTGATCTTCTCAGCCTGCTCGTCCGGGATTTCGGTCTCGAATTCCTCTTCCAGAGCCATCACCAGTTCGACGGTGTCAAGGGAGTCGGCGCCCAGATCCTCGACGAAGGAAGCGCTGTTGGTAACTTCCTCTTCCTTCACGCCGAGCTGCTCAGCGACGATCTTCTTAACGCGTTCTTCGATGGTGCTCATACCGTGTTCTCACTCCTAAAGGAAAAATCCGCACAACGGATTGCGCGTAAGTGTATAGAAAGGGATTTCCGTATTTCAAGCTGACGCGACATTAAGACGTACGCGCGGCCATTGCTGGTCCGACAGTTTACCAGCTTAGCGCAATAGCCGCGCGGGGTAACGCCGGTCAGCTCATGTACATTCCGCCGTTCACGGGGATCGTGGCGCCGGTCACATAGGCCGCACCCTCGCCCGCCAGGAAACCCACCACCTTGGCGATTTCATCGGCCTGGCCGAGGCGGCCGGCCGGGATCTGGGTCAGCAGCGCGGTGCGCTGGGCTTCCGGCAGCTCGCGGGTCATGTCGGTGTCGATGAAACCGGGAGCCACGGCATTGACGGTGATGTTACGCGAACCCACCTCGCGGGCCAGCGCCCGGGTGAAGCCCTCGAGACCGGCCTTGGCCGCGGCATAGTTGGCCTGGCCGGCGTTGCCCATGGCACCGACCACCGAGCCGATGCTGACGATGCGACCCCAGCGGCCCTTGGTCATGCCCTTGAGCACGGCCTTGGACAGGCGGAACAGGCTGTTCAGGTTGGTATCGATCACATCGAACCACTCCTCGTCCTTCATCCGCAGCATCAGGTTGTCGCGGGTGATGCCGGCGTTGTTGACCAGGATCGACGGCGCGCCGAACTGGGCCTGGACCTGCTCGAGGGCGGCCGCGACGGAGGCGTTGTCGGAGACGTTGAGCACCAGCCCGGTGCCCTCGATGCCGTTGGCCTTGAGCGACTCGGCGATGCGCTGGGCGCCCGCCTCGCTGGTCGCGGTGCCGATCACGGTGGCGCCCAGCCGACCCAGTTCCAGGGCGATGGCTTGACCGATGCCACGCGTGGCGCCCGTGACCAGGGCGACCTTACCTTGCAGACTCATCTCGTTTTCCTCGGATTCAAAAAGCCGCGCGGGCGGCGGCGAAGGCGTCGGGGGTATCCAGGGCCAGCGTTTCCACGCCCTTGACGCATCTCTTGTTCAGACCGGCCAGGACCTTGCCCGGGCCGCACTCCACCAGGTGGGTGATGCCCTGGGTCGCCAGGTACTGCACGGACTCGACCCAGCGCACCGGGCTGTACAGCTGGGCCAACAGGTCCTGCTGGAGGCTGGCCAGCTCGGTGTTGACGCCGGCATTGACGTTCTGCACCACCGGAATCTCGGGCTGGCTCCAGGTGCAGCCACGCACGTCCTCGGCGAAGCGCTCGGCCGCCGGACGCATGAGCTCACAGTGCGACGGCACGCTGACCGGCAGCGCCACGGCACGCTTGGCGCCCAGCGCCTTGCAGGCCTCGATGGCGCGCTCCACCGCCGCGGCGGTACCGGCGATGACCACCTGGCCCGGGGCATTGAAGTTGACTGCGCTCACCACCTCACCCTGGGCGGCTTCAGCGCAGGCGGCCAGCACCTGGGCGTCTTCCAGACCGAGGATGGCGGCCATGCCGCCCTGCCCGGCCGGTACGGCCTGCTGCATCAGCTCGCCGCGGCGAGCCACCAAGCGGACCGCCTCGGCGAACGGCAGGCTGCCCGCAGCGACCAGCGCCGAGTACTCGCCCAGGCTGTGACCGGCGACATAGGCCGGCTTGGCGCCGCCTTCGGCCAGCCACAGCCGCCACAGCGCGATGGATGCGGTCAGGATGGCAGGCTGGGTACGGTCGGTCTGGTTGAGCGACTCCTGCGGGCCCTGCTGGGTCAGCGCCCAGAGGTCGTAGCCGAGCACGGCGGAGGCTTCCGCGAAGGTTTCACCGATCAGCGCATGGTGCGTGGCCAGCTCGCCCAGCATGCCCAGGGCTTGGGAACCCTGGCCGGGAAAGACGAAAGCGAGAGAGGCAGACATAGGCAGGTCTCTTGTGGGTCCATTGCGGGCGAACACTCTGTTTCGCCACTGACAGACTGAGATGTCGGTGTCGACCGGTCGGTCACACCGCTTTCAGAGCCGCCAAGTTTAACCGGATCCGCCCGGGGAGATCAGTCTCCACGTCGCGCAGGGCACGCTCGATGGCCTGAACGAGACCGACTTCGCCTGCCGCGCCATGGCTTTTCACCACCACGGCGTTGAGTCCGAGAAAGCTGGCGCCGTTGCGCAGCTCCGGATCCCAGTGGCGGAAACGCCGGGCCAGCCAGGGCTGCAGCAGCCAGCGCTCGAGCGGGGAGGCCGTGCCGCTGCGCTCGACCAGCAGGCGCAACAGCGCCTCGCCGGACTTGAGCACGGCGTTGCCGGTGAAGCCATCGCAGACCACTACGTCCGCCGCCGCGGCGTAGAGATCGCTGCCCTCGACGAAGCCGATGAAGTCGAAGGTCCGACTCTCGGCGAGCCGGCGCGCGGCCTCCTGGATCACCGGCGTCCCCTTGCCCGGCTCGCGCCCGACATTGAGCAGCGCCACCCGTGGCCGTGCCAGGCCCCGTGCCTGGGCCGCACCTGCGCCCAGATAGGCGAACTGCAGCAGTTGTTCGGCAGTGGTGTCGAGATTGGCACCGAGGTCGAGCAGCAGCGTCTGGTGCTCTCCCCGGCCGGGCAGCGCCGACATCATGGCGGGCCTGTCGATTTCCGGCAGCGTGCCGAGCAGGGATCGCGCCAGCGCCATCCAGGCCCCGGTGTTGCCCGCGCTCAGGCAGCCCTGGGCACGCCCCTGCTGGACAGCCTCCAAGGCGGCATGCATGGAGGTGCGGGCACGGCTGCGCACGACGCTGGCGGGGCGCTCATCGGGCCCTACGGCGGAGTCGACGTAGTCGAAATGCAGGCGGCTGGCGAGGGAAGCGGGCGGTGACCAGGCCGACAGGGCGTCGCGCTGACCACAGAGGAGAAGACTTAAGGCGGGGAAACGCGCGAGCGCGCGGAGTGAAGCAGGAACAATGCAGCGGGGACCGAAGTCCCCGCCCATTGCATCGATCGCGATGACGGTTTCGATCGAGGATTACTCGTCGGAACCCTTGTCGATCACTTTGCGACCGCGGTAGAAACCGTCGGGCGACACGTGGTGGCGCAGGTGAACTTCACCGGTGCTCTTTTCCACGGACAGGGCGTTCGCTTCGAGGGCATCGTGCGAACGACGCATGTCGCGAGCGGAACGGGATTTTTTGTTCTGCTGAACAGCCATGATTTAACTCCTAAACGTTTGGGTCACGCTTCAACTGCGCAAGTACACTGAACGGGTTGGGTCGCTTTTCCTCGTCCGCCGGCTCTTCGGGCGCCTCGAAACCTTCCGGATGCTGGCAAGCCCCTTCTGGATGCACGGGAATGATCGGCAGCGCGAGCAACAGCTCCTCTTCGACCAGGCTATGCAGATCCAGGGGATCTTCGCCAACCTCCAGGGCATCGTAACCCTGTGGCAAGGCATCGGCCGACTGCCCTTCCCAGAGCACGGCGAAATCGAATTCGCTGTGGATGGGAAGCACTGCCGGCTCCAGACAACGCTGGCAAATCATCTCGACCGCGGTGTCCAGGACACCGTGGATGACGAACTGCCGCTGTTGATCACGCCCGAAGTCGAGGACGACGGCTACCGCGCCTTCGGACTTCACGAGCTGCTCGCCGACACGCCGCATGTTCGCGAGAGGCAGCTCACCCTTGAGGGTGACGCCGCGATCCGCCAATTTGCGAGGATCGACCTGAGGTGGAATTGGCCCATTCAACATAAGCGCGCCATTATAGGGACGGCCTTACGGCTGTCAAAGGAAATTAACCCCGAAGCGACGCCGACCGACCTCTGGTCGACCTCGCCCGAGAACAAACTGATGCCTCTTATTCTACTCGCTTCCAGTTCACCTTACCGCCGCCAATTGCTGGAAAGGCTGCACCGGCCCTTCGCCCACCGGTCGCCCGACATCGACGAAACGCCACTGCCAGGCGAAGGCCCGCGGGAGCTGGTGGAGCGCCTGGCCCGGGCCAAGGCCGCGGCCCTCGCCGACCAGCCGGAGCCCACCCTGATCATCGGCTCCGACCAGGCCACCGCCATCGATGGCGAGATCCTCGGCAAGCCCCTGAGTCATGAGCGTGCGCAGGAACAGCTGGCGCGGGCCAGTGGCCGCACCCTGGTGTTCCATACCGGACTGGCGCTGCTGGACAGCCGCACCGGCGAGTGCCGCAGCGAGGTGGTGGAGTTCCGGGTGCGCTTTCGCCAGCTGGACCCTGCGACCATCGACCGCTACCTGCACGCCGAGCAACCCTATGATTGCGCTGGCAGCTTCAAGGCCGAGGGCCTCGGCATCGCCCTGTTCGAATCCATGCAGGGGGATGATCCGACCAGCCTGATCGGCCTCCCCCTCATCCGCCTGGCCGCGCTGCTGCGCGCGGCCGGGCAGCAGATGCCCTAGGTCACCTGCCACGACACCCGTCAGCGTAGGGTCGGCCCCTGCCACCCCATATAGAGGGCGAGGCGCTCGGCGACGCTGGCACCGAGTCGCTTGGCGAAGCGATCGAAGGGCGAGTCTTCCTGGGTGTAGTCCACCAGGCGCTCTTCCTTGATCACTTCGCGGGCGACATAGCTGGTACTGCCGAGACCGTCGATCAGCCCCAGCCCCAGGGCCTGCTCGCCGGACCAGACCAGGCCGGAGAACAGCTCGGGATGGCCCTCGACCTTCAGCCGGTCGCCGCGGCCCTTCTTGACGCTGTCGATGAACTGCTGGTGGGTGGTGTCCAGCACCTGCTGCCAGAAGCGGGTTTCCTCGGGCTTCTGCGGCTGGAAGGGGTCGAGGAAGGCCTTGTGCTCGCCGGAGGTATAGACCCGCCGCTCCACACCCAGCTTGTCCATGGTGCCGACGAAGCCGAAGGAGGCCGCCGTCACGCCGATGGAGCCCACCAAACTGGCCTTGTCGGCATAGATGGCATCGGCCGCACTGGCCACGTAGTAGGCGCCCGAGGCACCCAGATCGCTGATCACCGCGTACAGCTTGATGTCCGGATGCAGGCCACGCAGGCGCTTGATCTCGTCATAGATATAGCCGGACTGCACCGGGCTGCCACCCGGGCTGTTGATGCGCAGCACCACGCCGCGGGTATTGCTGTCGTCGAAGGCCTTGCGCAGTGCGGTGACCACATTGTCGGCACTGGCCTTCTCGTCATCGGCGATCACACCCTTGAGCTCGATGAGCGCGGTATGGGCACCGGACTCGGTCATCCCGCCCTTCTTGCCCAGCGACAACAGCGGGGTGAACAGCACCAGCATGAGGATCAGGTAGGCGAAGGTCAGCAACTTGAAGAAGATGCCCCAGCGCCGCGCCCGCCGCTGCTCGCGCACACTGGCGAGCATGGTCTTCTCGATCAGGGCCCAGGTCTTGTCGTCCGCCGGGCGCGTACGCCCGCTGTCTTCCTTCCACTCGTCAGCCATGCCCTGCCTCACTCCTGACCACAACATTGTCACCCAGCCATAGCGCCAGGTCCGTGAAAGCTTCGATCATCGCGCGCGGCGCGAAATCCCTGAGGACCTCCGCCGGCTGGGCACCATAGGCCGCGCCGACCGCGGCGACACCCGCCCGCCGCGCCATCTCCAGGTCGAACACCGCGTCTCCCACCAGCAGCGCCCGCGCCGGCGCCACGCCGCAGTGAGCGAGAATCTCCTGCACCATCTGCGGATCCGGCTTGCCGGCCGTCTCGTCGGCGCAGCGGGTGATATCGAAGAAGTCGCTCAAGCCATGCTGCTGCAGCGAACGGGCGAGACCCCGACGGCTCTTCCCGGTCGCCACGGCCAGCTGATAGCCCTGGGCGCGAAAGCGCTGCAGGCCCTCGAGCACGCCGGGGAACAAGGGCGACGCCTGCTGTTCGCGGCGCACGAATTCGGCGCTGTAGGCGTCACGGAAGCCTTCGATCTGGGCCGGGGTCACCAGGTGCGGGTAAAGGGTCTGGATCGCCGCGACCAGCTCCAGGCCGATGATGCCCTTGATGGCCACGTCGCTGCGGGGCGGCAGACCCAGTGTCTCGGCCGCCACGTGCATCACCTCGACGATCCGGCCGATGGAATCCGCCAGGGTGCCGTCCCAGTCGAAGATCAGCAGCTGGTAGTCAGGCATCCAGCCGCTCCAGCGTCTGGCTCCAGGTACTGTCGACCGGCGCCTCCAGGCGCAGCTCGCCGCCTTCGGGCAGCGGAATCACCAGGCTCGCCGAATGCAGGAACAGCCGCTTGCCGCCCAGGTCGCGGATCTCCTGGGAGAAGTCCTCGTCGCCGTACTTGGGATCGCCGGCGATGGCGTGCCCGGCGTGGCGGGCATGGACGCGGATCTGGTGGGTGCGCCCGGTCACCGGCCGCGCCTCGACCAGGGTGGCGAATTCGCCATAGCGCCGCAGCACGCGGAATTCGGTGAGCGCCTCCTTGCCTTCGTCATTGACCTCGACCATGCGCTCGCCGGATCTGAGGGTGTTCTTCAGCAAGGGGGCATTGATCTTCTTCTTGGCCGCCGGCCAGTGGCCGCGCACCAGGGCGTGATAGCGCTTGTCGACGCCATCGCCGCGCAAGGCTTCGTGCAGGAACCTCAGCATGCTGCGCTTCTTGGCGATCATCAGCAGACCCGAGGTGTCCCGGTCCAGGCGATGGACCAGCTCGATGTCCCGGGCGTCGGGGCGCAACTGGCGGAAGACCTCGATGACCCCGCCGGACAGGCCGCTGCCCCCATGCACGGCGATACCCGCCGGCTTGTTGATGACGATGAGCGTCTTGTCCTCGTGGACGATGGAGGCCTCCAGGCGCTCGAGCAGGCCCTTGGCCAGGGGAGCCGGCTCGTCCGGCTCGGACAGCCGCAGCGGTGGCACCCGCACCTGGTCACCGGCCTGCAGGCGGTAGTCGGGCTTGATGCGACCCTTGTTAACCCGTACCTCGCCCTTGCGCAGGATGCGATAGATGAGGGTCTTGGGCGCGCCTTTGAGCTGGGTACGCAGGAAATTGTCGATACGCTGGCCGGCATAGTCGGCGGGCACATCGAGCAGTTGAACGCCGGTGCTGGGAGAAGGAGGCTTAGTCATGGGCGAATGATAGCAATTTTCCCTGATTTGAAGCACTTAAAGCTTGCTGCTATAGTCCGGAGGCGGTTATCAGTCCTGTCTGGATGGCACCGCTCGCGAGGCCGTCGATTCCGCCCGCGAATATAGGCTGCAAATGCAATAGTCACTGGACGTCTGGCCGTCCAGCAGATTGCCGACTCTGCCCAAGGGGGTGAGTGGCGAGCTGCGATCCGCCTGGTAACCAAGGCAGCGGCACCCAGGGTGCCAGCTGTAAAACGACAACCGCTCCGGACCTCGCGGGCGGCACCTGATTCCTGAAGATTGTGTGCAGGATGGAGATGCACAACCAGCGTATCGCGTAGCCTGACAGTACGCCTGCAGCCCGCTTCGCGCCCAGCTTCGGCCAAGGTGACGATCGCAGGTGGAAGCCTCAAGGCCAACGGCCGATGCTCCAACCGAGCGACACCTGACACGAATCCCGCGACGACCCGGCTGCCCGAGCCTTTCGGCTGTCACGCCCGCACCATGCCTGGTTGATTCCTCCTCCTGTGGAGCTGCAAAGGCAGTCGCTCAAGCGCCTGCAGGAGACGTAGTCGCGGCACGCCCCCGGGCCTGCTGCTGGACACGAAGGCCGGATCCATACCGGCTTCGATACGACCCCGTGCACCCTTCTCCTGAATCCTGTTGCCACCACGCGGGCCGAGAGCCCGGAACGTAGTGGTATTACATGAAGAGAATGCTCATCAACGCGACCCAGCCCGAGGAATTGCGGGTTGCCCTGGTCGACGGTCAACGGCTGTTCGACCTGGACATCGAGTCCGGTGCCCGCGAACAGAAGAAGGCCAACATCTACAAAGGCCGTATCACCCGCATCGAGCCCAGCCTGGAAGCCGCCTTCGTCGACTTCGGCGCCGATCGCCACGGCTTCCTCCCGCTGAAGGAAATCTCCCGGGAATACTTCAAGAAGAACCCGGAAGGCCGGGTGAACATCAAGGAAGTGCTCTCCGAAGGCCAGGAAGTAGTCGTCCAGGTCGAAAAGGAAGAGCGCGGCAACAAGGGCGCGGCCCTGACCACCTTCATCAGCCTCGCCGGCCGCTACCTGGTGCTGATGCCCAACAATCCCCGCGCCGGCGGCATCTCCCGCCGCATCGAGGGTGAAGAGCGCAACGAACTGCGCGAAGCCCTGAATGGCCTCAACGCCCCGGGCGACATGGGTCTGATCGTGCGCACCGCCGGCCTGGGCCGCAGCACCGAAGAACTGCAGTGGGACCTCGATTACCTGCTGCAACTCTGGTCCGCCATCACCGAAGCCTCGGGTGAGCGCAAGGGACCCTTCCTGATCTATCAGGAAAGCAACGTCATCATTCGCGCCATCCGCGACTACCTGCGCCAGGACATCGGCGAAGTCCTGGTCGACAGCGTCGAAGCCCAGGAAGAAGCCCTGAGCTTCATCCGCCAGGTGATGCCGCAGTACGCCAGCAAGATCAAGCTGTACCAGGACAGCGTCCCGCTGTTCAATCGCTTCCAGATCGAAAGCCAGATCGAGACCGCCTTCCAGCGCGAAGTGAAGCTGCCGTCGGGCGGCTCCATCGTCATCGACCCGACCGAAGCCCTGGTCTCCATCGACATCAACTCGGCGCGCGCCACCAAGGGCGGCGACATCGAAGAGACCGCACTGCAGACCAACCTGGAAGCGGCCGAGGAAATCGCCCGCCAGCTGCGCCTGCGCGACATCGGCGGCCTGATCGTCATCGACTTCATCGACATGACCCCGGTGAAGAACCAGCGCGCCGTGGAAGATCGCGTCCGCGAAGCCCTGGAAGCCGACCGCGCCCGCGTGCAGATCGGTCGCATCTCGCGCTTCGGCCTGCTGGAAATGTCCCGCCAGCGCCTGCGCCCTTCCCTGCGCGAAACCAGCGGCATCGTCTGCCCGCGCTGCAACGGCCAGGGCATCATCCGCGACGTGGAATCCCTGTCGCTGGCCATCCTGCGCCTGATCGAGGAAGAAGCCCTGAAGGATCGTACCGCCGAGGTGCGTGCCCACGTGCCCATCCAGGTGGCGTCCTTCCTGCTCAACGAGAAGCGCAACAGCATCACCAAGATCGAGCTGCGCACCCGCGTGCGCATCATCATCCTGCCGGACGATCACATCGAGACCCCGCACTTCGAAGTGCAGCGTCTGCGTGACGACAATCCCGAGCTGCTGAACAGCCAGTCCAGCTACGAGATGGCCAACACCGAAGCCGAAGAGGTGCAGCCGGTCAGCTCGACCCGCACCCTGGTGCGCCAGGAAGCCGCGGTGAAGGTCGCCCCCGAGCGCGCCCCGGCGCCCACCCCGGTGACCGCCGAAGTCGTGACCCCCGTCGCCACCGCGCCGGCCAAGCCGGTAGCCGAGCCCAATCTGTTCAAGGGCCTGGTCAAGTCCCTGGTCAGCCTGTTCGCCGGCAAGACCGAAGAGCAGCCCATGGCCGACAAGACCGTCGCCACCCCCGAGGCAGCCAAGAGCAGCGACGAGCAGCGCCGCCAGGACGAGCGTCGCAACGGCCGCCAGCAGAATCGCCGCCGCGAGGGCCGTCGTGACGACGAGCGCAAGCCGCGCGAGGAACGCCAGCCGCGCGCCGACCGTGGCGAGCGCAGCGAGCGGCCGGCCCGCGAAGAACGCAAGCCGCGTGAAGAGCGCCAGCCTCGCGAAGAGCGTCAGGCCCGCGAGGACCGCCCGGCTCGCGAGGAGCGTCAGCCCCGCGAGGAGCGCGCCAACCGTGAAGAGCGCCAGCCCCGCGAGGAGCGTCAACCGCGCGAAGAGCGCCAGCCGCGTGAAGAGCGTCAGCCCCGTGAGGAGCGCGCCACCCGCGAGGAGCGTCAGACGCGTGAAGAGCGTCAGCCCCGTGAAGAACGTCAACCCCGCGAGGAGCGTGCCGCTCGCGAAGAGCGTAAGCCCCGTGAAGAGCGTCAACCTGGCGAAGCGCACATGAGCGCCGAAGAGCGTCCGGCTCGCGAGGAACGTCAGCCCCGTGAGGAGCGCAAGCCCCGCGAAGAGCGCCAGCCGCGTGAAGAGCGCAAAGCTCGCGAAGAGCGTCAGGCAGCGGCCACCGCCGAAGAGCTGAACGAAGAAGAGGTGCTGGAAGGCAACGAGGAGCTGGAAGAAGGCGAAGAGCGTCCCCGCCGTCGCTCCCGCGGCCAGCGTCGTCGCAGCAACCGTCGCGAGCGTCAGCGTGATGCCAACGGCAACTTCATCGAAGACGACGAGCAGAGCGCAGCGGGCACCGACACCCCTGTCGCGCCGGCCGCCGTCGCCCTGGGTACCGCCGTGGTGGTTAGCGAGAGCGTGACCGCCATCGCGACCCAGGAAGAAGCAAAGGACGCTCGCCAACAGGATGCGGCACCAGCCGTGGCAAGTCCCGCCGCCAGCGCGGAAGCTCCGGCGGAACAGCCGGCCGCCGATGCGCCTGCCCAGCCGGAAATCCTCACCCCCTCGGTGAGCCAGCTGCAGGACGAGCGCGCGCCGCATCAGGACGTGGAAATCACCGCGCCGGTTGCCGAGCAGGTCGCTCCGGTCGCAACCCCCGCTCCTGTCCCCGCCGCACCCGTCGAGCCCGAAACCGCGGAATCGGCTGCCGGCCGCGCCTCCAACGACCCGCGTGAGCGTCGTCGCCGCGAGCGCCTGGCCCGCGAAGCTGAAGCCGCCGCTCGGGCCAAGCAGGCTGAGCAGCCCGAGCAAGCAGCTCCGGCACCGGCCTTGGGCGCCATCGCCGAAACCGAGGAAACCTTCGCTACCGCAGCGGTAGGGACCCTCGAGCCGCAGCCGGTAGTCGAGTCCGAGCCTACCCCGGTGGCCGAGACCACGCCTGCCGTCGAAGCGGAATCGGCGCCCATCGTAGTGGAGCAACCCGCCGAACTCGCACCGAGCGCTGTGCAGGAAGAAGCGGCCCCCGCCGCTCCGGCCAGCACCGAGATCGCAGCCGACGAGCACGCCAAGACCGACGCGGAGAAGGAGGACGAGCCCGCTCAGTCCGAGCTCGAGCGCAAGCGTGAAGAGTCGCGGGAAAACCATCCCCGCTGATTCCTGACGCAAAGGAAAAAGGGCGCTTCGGCGCCCTTTTTCATGCCCGGGATTCGTGGTGGCGCCGCCCTGTTGACGAGACTGCGGGCTACCCCTCCCCTCGCGCCCCTCCCGACCTTATCAATGCCAGGCGGCCAGCGCAGGCTGGCGGCGAAGCCCATCACTGCGAGCCGTGAACCCTCTGTTGGGCTTCGGCGGTGGAGCCGCCTCAACCCAACCTACGCGGCCAGATAAAGCACCGTAGGTTGGCGCTGAGCGCAGCGAAGCCCAACACCCCCAGGCACAGAGCGGCTGTTGGGCTTCGGCGGTAGGGCTGCCTCAACCCAACCTACGTTGCCTCGCTGAAACGCCGTAGGTTGGCGCTGAGCGCAGCGAAGCCCAACGCTGCGAGATACAGAGCGGCTGTTGGGCGTCGGCGATGGAGCCACCTCGAACCAACCTACAGGTGTCGCGCCAAAAAATCCCAGGCATAAAAAAACCCAGCCAACAGGCTGGGTTTTTCGAGCGAATCCCGAGGGATTAACGCTTGGAGTACTGCGGACGCTTACGCGCTTTGCGCAGACCGACTTTCTTACGCTCGACTTCACGGGCGTCACGAGTGACGTAGCCAGCTTTGCGCAGGGAGCTGCGGTAGCCTTCGTCGTACTCGATCAGGGCGCGGGTGATGCCGTGACGGATGGCACCGGCCTGGCCGCTTACACCACCGCCAGCGACGGTAACGTAGACGTCGAACTTCTCCAGGGTCTCGGTCAGCTCGAGGGGCTGACGAACGACCATGCGTGCGGTTTCGCGGCCGAAGAAGGTGTCCAGGGTGCGATCGTTGATGGAGATCTTGCCAGTGCCCGGACGGAGGAAGACACGAGCGGTGGCAGTCTTACGACGGCCGGTACCGTAATTTTGAGTTGCCGACATGTTGTACTATCCCGATTAAAACTTGAGTTCTTGGGGCTGCTGAGCGGTGTGCGGATGGTTCGCACCCTTGTACACCTTGAGCTTGCGATACATGTCGCGGCCCAGCGGGTTCTTCGGCAGCATACCCTTGACGGCGGTCTCGATGACGCGCTCGGGAGCACGGGCGATCAGCTTTTCGAAGTTGATCGACTTGATGCCACCCGGGAAACCGGAGTGATGGTAGTACATCTTGTCGGTAGTCTTGGCACCGGTCACCCGAACCTGCTCGGCGTTGATGACGACGATGTAGTCGCCGGTGTCAACGTGAGGAGTGTATTCGGGCTTGTGCTTGCCACGCAGGCGAGTGGCGATTTCAGTAGCCAGACGACCCAGAGTCTGGCCAGCAGCGTCGACGACGTACCAGTCGCGCTTAACGGTTTCCGGTTTTGCGGTGAAAGTTTTCATTCTCTATGGCCTCAGAGGCCGCCCTGGTAAAAAGACGGCAAATTCTACACAACAGTGCAACCCCGGACAAGTCAGGGGCAGCCGGAAACAGACGCTCTTCGGGGGCTCGGGTCGGCGTCCGCTACGGCGATCTCGGCAGGCTTAGGCATCCCCCGCCAAGAAAGCTGCGGCATGATACCCCTTCATGGCGAAAAAGCAACCGGAGATTAGAAGGAAAACAGCGCCTGGGTCGCCGCCGAGCCCTGCCGACGCGAGGCCAGATGATCCGCCAGCCGGGTCGGCTCCGGCAGGCGATGGCGCCGCACGCAGGCCATGACCAGCGCCGGCGCGGTGGCGAGACTGACCCTATGGCCGGGCGAGACGATCAGCGGCTTGACCCTGTCCTTGCTGCGCAGCACCGTGCCGATCACCGCGCCGTCCCGATCCAGCAAGTCGACCTGGCTGCCGCGCGTCTCGGCCAATTCGACGTGGTGACCGGTGAGGATCTTCTTGGCGACGCCGATGGTCGGCAGACCAGTGACCACTCCCAGATGGGCGGCGATACCGAGACGGCGCGGATGGGCGATGCCATGGCCGTCGCAGAACACCAGCTCGGGCGTCTCCGGCAACTCTTCCAGGGCCTGCAGCAGCGCCGGCAGTTCGCGAAAGGACAGCAGCCCCGGCACATAGGGCATCACGGTGGGGATGCGGGCGACGGCATGGGCCAGCGGCTGCAAAGTGTCGGCATCCAGCAGCACGGCCACCGCCCGGGTGATCTCGCCACCGTCCTCGAAGCCCACGTCGACCCCGGCGTAGCGCCGTGGCGAACCGAAGTCATCGTCCAGGCGGACCTGTCTGGCCAATTGCTTTTGCAGAAGGCGCGCCTGGGCGGGCGAGCCGTCCCAGTCGGCGAAGGGGTCGGAATTCACGAGCAGCTCCCAAGAACCTGAGTCAAAGGATTGATCCTTCAACCCGAGCAGGGTTCAGGGCTTGTGCGGACGGGCCAGGTACTCGTGGGATTGCATTTCCAGCAGCCGGCTGAGGGTACGCTGGAACTCGAATTCCAGCCGACCGCCGGCATAGAGGTCCTTGAGTTCGACCTCGGCGGACAGGATCAGCTTGACCTGGCGGTCGTAGAATTCGTCGACCAGGTTGATGAAGCGCCGCGCCATGTCGTCCTTGAGGGCGTCCATCCGTTCGACATTGGAAACCAGCACGGTCTGGAAGATCTTGCCCAACTCGATGTAGTCGTTCTGGCTGCGCGGGCCATCGCACAGAGCGCGGAAATCGAACCAGGCGACGTCTTCGCAGGTACGGCGCGCGCGGATCTCGCGATTCTCGATCATCAGCGGCACGTCCTCGCAGAGGTCGTTGCACTCGACGGTCAGCGAACGGAAGCTCTTGGCCATGGCCGCCTCGACTTCCTCGCTCAGCGGGTAATGGAAGAGCTGGGCCTGTTCCAGGGCACGCAGGCGATAGTCCACGCCGCTGTCGACGTTGACGATCTCGGTGTGTTCCTTGAGCAGCGCGATGGCCGGCAGGAAACGGGCGCGCTGCAGGCCGTCCTTGTAGAGGCCGTCCGGCACGATGTTGGAGGTGGCGACCAGGCTCACGCCGTTCTTGAACAGCTCTTCGAGCAGGGTCGCCAGGATCATGGCGTCGGTGATGTCGGAGACGAAGAATTCATCGAAGCAGATCACCCGCGCCTCGTCGGCGAAGCGCCGGGCGATGATGGTCAGGGGGTTCTTCTCGCCCTTGAGAGTGCGCAGCTCTTCGTGCACGCGCTTCATGAAGCGGTGGAAGTGGGTACGCATCTTCTGCTTGAACGGCAGGGCGTCATAGAAGGTGTCGACCAGATAGGTCTTGCCGCGCCCTACCCCGCCCCAGAAATACAGGCCCTTGATCGGCGTGACCGTCTTGCGCCCGAGCAGCTTGCCGAACAGGCCGCCCTTGGCCGCCGGCTCGGCGAGCAAGTCATCATAGAGCCGCTGCAGATGGCGGACGGCCTCTTCCTGGGCGGCATCGTAGAAAAACTCCGGGCGCTTGAGGTCGGCCTGGTAACGCTCGAGGGGGGTCATGGCGGCTTCTGGTCGGATGAAAAAGGGTGGTCACTGTAATGGCGGTCCCTGGCGTTGACAACGCCGGGGACCGCAGGTGCCGTCAGCCTTCGGCCAATTGCGCCAGGGCGGCGCGGGTGCGCTCGACCAAGGCATCGCGGGCGGCAGGAGAGTCGCTGGCGACGCCTTCGGCCACGACCTGGTCGTCCAGCAGCAACTGGAAGCCGTTGCCTTCTCCCGACAGGACACGGGCAGGCGTGGTGACCAGCTGCTTGCTGGTGATGCCGGCGGTCTTGGCTTCGGCGAAGGGGATCGACAGCGCCAGTTCGGTGCCGTCGGCATCGAGCAGGCGGAAGCGGAAGCTGCCATCGCTCTCGCGGAAGCTGACGAAACGGGCGGTCTTGCTGGCCTTCTTCTTGGTGGCACCGGTGGCGACCTGGGTCTTGAGCGAGCGCAGGCCCACGGCTTCGCGCAGTTCGCCGAGGAAGGGCGTGGCGTAGCGGCGGGCCTTGGCGGCGCCGGCCAGCAGGATGTCTTCGAGGTCATCGGGACGGGCGATCAGCGCGGCGTAGCGCTCGCGCGCCTCGCCCAGCTCGGCGTCGAGCAGGTCGAACAGCTGGCCCTTGGCGTCGCCCCAGGCCAGGCCGTCCTGCAGGGCCGCACGGAACGCCGCGCTCTGCTCGGGGGTGGCGAAGGCCTGGTAGAGGGTGAAGAGGTGGGCGCTGTCGGGGTCCTTGGGTTCGCCGGGCAGGCGCGAGTCGGTAACGATGCGGGCGATGGCGTCCTTGAGCTGCTTGGCGCTGCCGAACAACGGGATGGTGTTGTCGTAGCTCTTGGACATCTTGCGGCCGTCGAGACCGGGCAAGGTGGAGACGCTTTCCTCGATGACCGCCTCGGGCAGGGCGAAGTAGTCGCGGCCATTGCCGAACAGGTGGTTGAAGCGCTGGCCGATGTCGCGGGCCATTTCCACGTGCTGGATCTGGTCGCGACCGACCGGCACGCGCAGGGCGTTGAACATCAGGATGTCCGCCGCCATCAGCACCGGGTAGCTGTAGAGGCCCATGGTCACCCCGGCGTCCGGGTCCTCGCCCTGCTCCAGGTTGCGATCCACCGCGGCCTTGTAGGCGTGGGCGCGGTTGAGCAGGCCCTTGCCGGCGACGCAGGTGAGCAGCCAGGTCAGTTCGGGGATCTCGGGGATGTCGGACTGGCGGTAGAAGGTCACCCGCTCCGGATCCAGGCCACTGGCCAGCCAGGTGGCGGCGATCTCCAGCCGCGAGCGCTGGATGCGCGCCGGGTCGTCGCACTTGATCAGGGCGTGGTAGTCGGCGAGGAAATAGAAGGAGTCGGCATCGTCGGCCAGGCTGGCGCGAATGGCGGGACGGATGGCGCCGGCGTAGTTGCCCAGGTGCGGGGTACCGGTGGTGGTGATGCCAGTGAGGATGCGAGTGGTCATGGAGGCGCTGGAAATCCGAGAGACGAGGGCTTATCTGAAGAGGTCAGGCCTGCAGGCGCGGCAGGACCAGATCCTTGAGTTCGACGAGTTTGCCATGGAAGAAGTGGCTGCACTCGGGAACGCGGAGCAGTTCGTGAGGCAGGTCGAGGCCGGCGGACCAGGCGTAGACGCGCTCGGGGGTCACCACCTCGTCGGCTTCGGGCTGGATGACGGTGAGACGTGCCCGGGCGGGCAGCCGGCCCTCGACCGAGAAGCGCTCCACCGGGGGCGCCAGCATGAACAGCCGCGCCACCGCGACGCCCTCGCCTTCCAGGCGCCCGCCGAGGCAGGCGGCGACACAGGAGCCGAAGGAGAAGCCACAGAGGGTCAGCGGCAGGTCGGGATGGCGTTCGCGCAGCCAGGCCACGGCGGCCGCGGCGTCGTCGATCTCGCCTTCGCCGCCGGCATGCACGCCGGTGCTGGCGCCGACGCCCCGGAAGTTGAATCTGAGGGTGGCCTGGCCGGCGTCCCGGGCGATGCGCTGCAGGGTGGCGACCACCTTGTTCTGCATGGCGCCGCCATGCAGCGGATGGGGATGGCAGAGCAGGACCGCGCCGGTGGGTTCGGCCGGGCTCTGGTACAGGGCTTCCAGAGTGCCCGCCGGGCCCTCCAGCAGCAGGGGTTCTTCACGGGCTGACACGCTTGACTCCGTGACCTCGGACGCACAGTGCTCATCCAAGGAGTTGATTTTGATAGGGTCGATCCTGCGCGATGCCTGAGTGCGGGGTATGATGACGCCCAGCGAATGGCAGATGACGCAACCCAGTGTACAGGCTCGCCGGTCTGCCGTTACCGTAAAGCAAAGCCGCTCATAGAGGAAGTTTCGTGGAACAGTCGCTCACTACCTGGTTGTTGCCCCTGCTCGCGCTGCTGATCGGGGTCGGGATAGGTTTTCTGCTGGCGCGCCTGCTGCCGGGCGCCGCGCCGAGCCGGGTGCAGCGCCAGCTGGATGACCTGCAGAAGAAGTTCGACGACTACCAGCACGAGGTCACCAGCCACTTCAGCACCACCGCCGGTCTGGTGCGCAAGCTGACCCAGACCTACCAGGACATGCAGACCCACCTGTCCGAGGGCGCCGAGCGCCTGGCGCAGGACGAACTGACCCGCCAGCACCTGCTGGCCTCGCTGCACAGCGCCGAGCAGCGCTATCCGACGAGTCGCGAGCGGATCGACGGTCCGACCGAAGCGCCGCGGGACTACGCGCCCAAGGGTGACGGCACCCCGGGCACCCTCGACGAAACCTACGGCGTGAAGAGCCGCGGTTGATCCCAGCGGCCGGGCACTGTCCCGGCCTTTTTCCTGGCTGCTTCGCCTTGCTGGCCTGGGTGCAACGCCCGGCCCTTTTCCAGCTCGACATGGCATAATCCGCGGTTGCAGTCTTTCGCAGGAGAACGCCATGCCCGTAGCGGCCGATGGCCTGAGCCTCTACGGCATCAAGGCCTGTGACACCATGAAGAAGGCCCGCCTCTGGCTCGACGAGCACGGCCAGGCCTATCTCTTCCATGACTACAAGCAGAGCGGCATCGACCGCGAACGCCTGGCCGCCTGGTGCGCCGAGCACGGCTGGGAGAAGGTGCTCAATCGCGCCGGCACCACCTTCCGCAAGCTCGACGACGCCCAGAAGGCCGACCTCGACACCGCCAAGGCCATCGACCTGATGCTGGCGCAGCCTTCGATGATCAAGCGACCCGTGCTCGATCTCGGCGACCGTACCCTGCTGGGCTTCAAGCCCGAGCTCTATGCCGCGGCCCTGAACTGAGCCCAGCGGCGACAGCCCATTACGCACACCCCGCACCGAACCGGATCGGTGCCTTTGCAAAGGATAAATAGAATGTCGAATGCCCTCTTCAGTATCGCCTTCGGTGTCGGCACCCAGAATCGCCAGGACGCCTGGCTGGAAGTCTTCTATGCGCAGCCCCTGCTGAACCCCGCCGCCGAGCTGGTCGCGGCGGTCGCGCCGCTGCTCGACTACCAGGGCGGCAACCAGGCCATCGCCTTCGCCCCGGCCCAGGCCCGCGGCCTGGCCGAGGCGCTCAAGGGCATCGACCCGGTGCAGTCGGCGCTGCTGACCCGCCTGGCCGAGAGCACCAAGCCGCTGGTGGCGACCCTGCTGGCCGAAGACGCCGCGCCTGCTTCCACCCCCGAGGCCTACCTGAAGCTGCACCTGTTGTCCCACCGCCTGGTCAAGCCGCACGGCCTGAACCTGAGCGGCATCTTCGCCCTGCTGCCCAACGTGGCCTGGACCAACCAGGGCGCCGTCGACCTGGCCGAACTGCCGGCCGAGCAGCTGGAAGCCCGCCTGCGCGGCAAGCTGCTGGAAGTCTTCTCGGTGGACAAATTCCCCAAGATGACCGACTACGTGGTACCGGCCGGCGTGCGCATCGCCGACACCGCCCGCGTGCGCCTGGGCGCCTACGTGGGTGAAGGCACCACGGTGATGCACGAAGGCTTCGTCAACTTCAACGCCGGTACCGCCGGCCCCGGCATGATCGAAGGCCGCGTCTCCGCGGGCGTCTTCGTCGGCAAGGGTTCGGACCTGGGCGGCGGCTGCTCCACCATGGGCACCCTGTCGGGCGGCGGCAACATCATCATCAGCGTCGGCGAAGGCTGCCTGATCGGCGCCAACGCCGGCATCGGCATTCCGCTGGGCGACCGCTGCACCGTGGAATCCGGTCTCTATGTGACCGCCGGCACCAAGGTCGCCGTGCTGGATGACCAGAACCAGCTGGTGCGAGTGGTGAAGGCCCGCGAGCTGGCCGGCCAGAGCGACCTGCTGCTGCGCCGCAACTCGGAGACCGGCGCGGTCGAATGCAAGACCAACAAGACCGCCATCGAACTCAACGAAGCGCTGCACGCGCACAACTGAGTCCCCCACCGGGCAGCCCGCCGCGCGCGGGCTACCCCGGAGCTGTCGCCATGTCGCTACCCTCTCCCTGGAGAGCCGAATTTCCGGCTTTCACCGCCTTCGCCGCCGACGGCATCACCTACCTCGACAGCGCCGCCACGGCGCAGAAGCCCCAGGTGGTGCTGGATGCCCTGCTGGCCAGCTACAGCCTGGGCGCGGCCAATGTGCACCGGGCCCAGCACTGGGCCGCCGAGCGCGCCACCGCCGCCTACGAGGGCGCGCGGGGGCGGATCGCCGCCTGGTTGGGCGCTGCCGCGCCGCACGAGGTGGTGCTGACCCGCGGCGCGACCGAGGCGCTCAACCTGCTGGCCTATGGCCTGGAAGACGCCTTCGCCCCGGGTGACGAGATACTGATTAGCGCCCTGGAGCACCATGCCAACCTGCTGCCCTGGCAGCAGCTGGCCCAGCGGCGTGGTCTGCGCCTGAAGGTGATCCCCCTGACCCCGAGCGGTCATCTGGACCTGGATGTCGCCGAGACGCTGCTGGGATCCAAGACCCGCCTCGTCGCGGTCAGCCAGCTGTCCAATGTACTGGGCACCTGGCAGCCGCTGGCAGAACTGGCCGAACGGGTACGGGCCCGTTCACCGGCCTGGCTGGTGGTGGACGGCGCCCAGGGCGCGGTCCATGGCCGCCATCGCCCGGGCGACTTCGCTGCCGACTTCTATGTCTTTTCCGGTCACAAGCTCTATGCACCCGAGGCCATCGGCGTGCTCTGGGGCAAGGCCGAGTGCCTGGCGCAGCTCAAGCCCTGGCAATTCGGTGGCGAGATGGTGCGGCACACCACCTTCGCCGAAGCCCAGTTCCAGGCCGCGCCCATGGGTTTCGAGGCGGGGACGCCACCCATAGGCGCGGCCATCGCCCTGGGCGCAGCAGTGGACTGGCTGCAAGGTCAGGACGAGACCTTGATCCGCGGTCACGAGCAGGCACTGAGCCTGAAGCTGCTGGCCGGTCTCGCTGCTCGGGACGGGGTGCGAATCCTTGGCGAGCCGCAGATCGCCCTGGCCAGTTTCCAGGTCACAGGGATCGACGTCGGTGACCTGTCCCATTTATTGGGTGAACAGGGCATCGCCGTACGGGCTGGGCAGCACTGTGCCATGCCGCTGTTCCAGACCCTGCAGACGCCCGGCGCGTTGCGGGTATCCCTGGGCCTCTACAACGACGCCGAGGATCTGCAGCGCTTCTTCACCGCGCTGGACAACGCACTGGAGCTCTTGCGATGAATCTACTTCCCGATGCGGCGGAAGCCCGCCGCGCCTTCGTCATCGCCAAGGGCTGGGAAGCGCGGTCGCGTCTCCTGCTGCAATGGGCCGAGCGCCTGCCGGCGGTCCTGGAGGAACGCGACGAAGACCTGGTGCAAGGCTGCGAGAGTCGCGTGCGCCTGACCCATGAGGCCCAGGGTGACCGCCATTTCTTTCGCGCCAGCAGCGAATCCCGGGTGCTCAAGGGGTTGCTCGCCGTGGTACTGGTGCGCGCCAACGGACTCACCCACGAGGAACTGGGCCGGCTCGATATCCATGGCTGGCTGGGCGAACTCGGCCTGGAGCGGCAGCTGTCGCAGTCGCGCAGCAATGGTTTGAATGCGGTGCTGGCCAGGATGCGCGAACTGGCAGCCTAACCCTCACCTGCCGCCGGGTTCCGGCGGGCACGGAAGAAGTCGGTCAGTACCTGGCCGCAGGCCTCGGCCAGCACCCCACCCTCCACCAGCACCCGGTGGTTGAGGAAATCCTGCTCGAAGAAACGCCCCCGACTCTGGGCCATGCCGGCGCGGGGTTCGCTGGCGCCGTAGACCAGCCGCTGGATGCGGCTATGGACGATGAGGCCGGCGCACATGCTGCAGGGCTCCAGGGTCACGTAGAGGGTGGCGCCCGGTAGCCGGTAGTTGGCCAGGCGCGTGGCGGCGGCGCGGATGGCCTGCATCTCGGCATGGGCGCTGGGGTCATGGGCGCCTATGGGGCTATTGAAACCGCGGCCGATGATCTCGCCCGCGAGTACCACCACCGCGCCGACCGGTACCTCGCCTTGCAGGGCTCCCTGTTCCGCCAGGGTGAGCGCCTCACGCATGAAGCGATCATCCTGACTACGGTCGACGATGGGCGAGGGACGGAAGCGGGCCATGGGGAGCACTCGACGCAAAGGTCCATGATACCGCGGCCGACCGCCGAGATCAGTCACGGCACTCCATGATCGGGTGTGCGGTGCTCGACAAAAATACATCGCAGTAATAGTTATTGAAAAATCCAAATGAAAGAATGACCCCAGGTCAGCTCGCGCATTTTTGCGACACTCGTCACATCACCGGTCATTCGACGACTAAACTTCAACAGCCGAGGCCGCCCGCGGTCTTATTCAAGAGTTCATCTGAGACAGTCGCATGATTGCTGCACCTTCCGGTCAGTCGCTGCAAAGCTGTGAAAGCGAGCCGATCCGCATCCCAGGCGCGATCCAGGCGCATGGCTACCTTCTCGCCTTCGACGCGGTAGAGCAGCTGGTGAAGCACATCAGTCGTAACCTGCCCGAGCTGTTCGCAAGACCGGAAGTCGAGCTGCTGGACCGCCCCCTGGACCAGATCCTGCCTGCCGACCTCTATGAGCAGGTACAACAGGCCCTGACCTTGGAGCATTTGGAGGAAGCCAATCCCCTCGGCTGGACCCGCCCGAGCCGGGACATGGATGTGATCCTGCATCGCAGCCATGGCCTGGTCTTCATGGAGTTCGAGCCGGATGACCATGGCGGCGTCGAGCCCGCGGGTCTGGCCCGCGCTTTGGCCCGCCTGCAGCAAGCGCGCACCCTGCCCGAGCTCTGCGCCGGCGCGGTACGCGAGGTGCGGGCCCTGACCGGCTTCGACCGGGTGGTGGTCTATCGCTTCGACGATGGCGGCGATGGCCAGGTGGTCGCCGAGGACCGCATCGAGGACATCGACAGCTACCTGGGCATGCATTTCCCGGCGAGCGACATCCCGGCCCAGGCCCGCGCCCTCTATCACGAGAACTGGATTCGCAACATTCCCGATGCCCAGTACGAGGCGGTGCCGCTGGTGCCCGCCTACCTGCATGGCACCGCCCACGATCCCATCGACCTGACCCACGCGGTATTGCGCAGCGTCTCCCCCATCCATTGCCAGTACGTGCGCAACCAGGGCCTGCGGGCGTCCATGAGCGTCTCGCTGATCAGCGACGACAAGCTCTGGGGCCTGATCAGCTGCGGCCATCGCGAGCCGCTGTACCTGCCGTTTCGCACGCGCATGGCGTGCCGCTCGGTCGGGGTGCTGGTCTCGCTGATGATCCGCGCCCTGGAAAATCGCCAGGTGCAGCGTGAAATCGACGCCCGCGAGGCGCAACTCGCCGCGCTGATCCAGGCGATGTGCGATTCCCGTGGCGAGGTCCTGAGCGGGCTGTGCGAGCGAGCGACGGATCTGCTGGAGCTGGTGGATGCCGCGGGCGCCGCGGTGCTGGTGGAAGACGAGCTGGTCACCCTGGGCGAATGCCCGACGGCAGAGGACATCCGCCTGCTGGCGGCCTGGGTCACCACGGAGATGGATACCTCCGGTATCTACGCCACCCGCTGCCTGGCCGACGAAGTGCCCGATGCGCGCCGCTACAGCGACAGGGCCAGCGGCATCCTGGCCTTGGCATTGCCCAAGCCGGTGCGCAACCTGGTGCTCTGGTTCCGCCCCGAGATCGTGACCACCGTGGTCTGGAGCGGCAACCCGGCCAAGCTGGAACCCACTGCCGCCACGCCGGGGTCCGGCCTCAACTATCCCCACCCGCGACGCTCTTTCGACGCCTGGAAGGAACTGGTACGGCTGCGTTCCGAGCGCTGGCGGTCCTCCGACCTGTTCGCGGCCAAGGACCTGCGCCGCTCGGCGGTCGAGCTGGACCTCGCCCGCCAGGTGGAGCGCGAACGCCAGGCCGTACGACTGCGCGACGAGATCGTCGCGGCGGTCTCCCATGACTTGCGCAGCCCCATCACCATCATCCTGATGAAGGTGGGCATGCTGCAGCGCCTGCTGGAAAAGCTGGCGGTGAATGACGACCGCCTGCCGGCGTCGCTGGAGGTGATAGAGACCGCCGCCAATCGCATGAACGCCCTGATCAACGATCTGCTGGACCTGTCGAAGATCGAGTCCGACCGGCTGGCGCTGGACCTCAAGGCGGCGCGGCTGGTGGACGTTTGTGCCCAGCCCATCCTGCTGTCGCGCCCGCTGGCGGAAAGCAAGACGATCAGCCTGGAATACGCCGCCGATCCGGAGATCCAGGTACTGGTGGAGTCCGAGCGCATCTTCCAGGTGCTGATGAACCTGCTGGGGAATGCCATCAAGTTCACCGCACCGGGTGGCTTGGTGCAGCTCAGCATGCAGCGTGTCGGTGACATGGCGGAGATCAGCGTGGCGGACAACGGCCGCGGCATGAACCAGGCACAGCAGGCGCGGGTATTCGAGCGCTTCTGGCATGTCCAGGAAGACAACCCCACCGGTCACGGGCTGGGGCTGTATATCGCCAAGGGCATCGTCGAGGCCCACGGCGGTGAACTGAGCGTCACCAGTGCCCTTGGGCAGGGCAGTACCTTCAGCTTCACCCTGCCGCTCGCACCCCAGGCCGCCCCCTAGCGGAAGAAAAGCCCCGGTGGCCGACAGCGACGTTGAAACCACCGGGGGAGCGCTAGGCTCGCGGTAATGGACGCGTGCGAAACGCCTTGAATTCCCGCCTTTCGTCGGCCCGCAGGGTCATTTTCTTCAATACCGCCCGCCGGTAGGCTCGCTAGGGTCAGGTCTCCCCTTTACCGAGACCTCGAGATGACCCTGATCCTGTCCATGGCCGCCTTCGCGCTGGTGGCTTCGCTCTCCCCCGGCCCGGTCAATCTGGTGGGCTTCAATACCGGCCTCACCCACGGCTGGCGCCCGGCGCTGTGGCATGTCGCCGGGGCGACCCTGGGCTTCGTCGCCCTGCTGCTGGCGGTCGGCCTTGGCCTGCACGAGGTGTTGGCCAGCTGGCCGGTACTGCTCGACGTCCTGCGCCTGGCCGGGGCGCTGTTCCTGCTGTACCTGGCCTGGAAGCTGGCTCGGGCTCCAGGCGAGCTGGGGACGGGACGGCTGGCGCACTGCCCGGGCTTTCGCGATGGCGCCCTGCTGCAGTGGCTCAACCCCAAGGCCTGGCTGGCCGCCGCGGCCGGGGTGGCGCTGTTCGTCGGCGAGGATCGCGGTCGCCTGGCGCTGTTCGCCGGCCTCTACCTGGTGATCTGCTTCGCTTCCCTCGCCTGCTGGGCGGTGGCCGGGGAGCTGCTGCGGGGGCGGGCCCTGACCGCCCGGCGGCTGCAACTGCTCAATCGCGCCCTGGCGGCGCTGCTGGTGCTCTGCGCCGCCTCGCTGCTATGGGAGGGCTGAAGCGGCCCGGTACTGGCCGGGCGTCGCCGCCACCAGGCGCTTGAAGGTCCGTTGCAAATGGGCCTGGTCGGCGAAGCCGGTGGCCAGGGCCACCTCGGCCAGCGTCTCGCCCTGGCGCAGTCGTTGCCGGGCCAGGCGGATGCGACGGTCGATCAGATAGGCGTGGGGCGTGAGCCCGTAGCGCCGACGGAAGCTGCGGATCAGCTGGGTAGCGGACAGCTGCGCGACCTCGCTGAGCTGCTCCAGGCTGACCCCTTCGCCGCAATGGGCATCGAGGAACTCGGCGACGCGACGCAGGCGGCGATCCTCGCCCACCAGGGCTGGCGTGCCGGGCGTCCGCCCCAGCCGGGCCAGCACCGTCTCGAAGTACAGCAGCGTCCGGCTCTGGCGCTGCAGGGTGGTGCTCACGGGGTCGACCAGGCAGGCATGCAGGGCTTCCAGCCCGAGGTACAGCTGCCGGTCTTGAGACAGCTGCACCGCCAGCGGCTGGAAGTCCGCGGTAGCCCGCCCCTGCAACCCGGCCAACCAGCCGGCATCCACGTGCAGCATCCGATAACGCCAGGGCTCCTCGCCCTGCGGGTTGCAGGCATGGACGTCACCGGGATTCATCAGCACCAGGGTGCCCGCCCCGACCAGTTCGCGGGTCGGGCCGTTGTGATAGCGGCTGCGACCGCCCAGCACGGTCCCGATGGAGAAACTCTCATGGGAATGGGGCGCATAGCAGAGTGCCCGGCCGTCCTGGATGGAACGGGCCTCGAGGAAGGACAGCGCGGGATCGCGCCAGAAGCGGGGAACGGCGGTGCCGGTAGCGGTCATGCGGCGAGGATTCCGGGACGACGGACCGGATCAGTCTAGACGTCGCCCCGGAGGGAGGAAAGTCAGGCGCTCACCGGGTGGCGGCGTCCTCGGCCTCCTCCAGCAGCACGTCGGCGGTGATGACGTAGTCGGCATCCGGGTGCAGTTCGGCGCCCAGGGCCAGCTGCTGCGCAGCGGCGGCCAGGGTCGGGGCACCCTGGAAGGTGGCATTGAGTTCGGCCAGCAGGAGGCCCATGTCCTTGTGCATCAGCGCGGCCGGAAATTGCGGGGCGAAGTCGCCATCGCGCAAGGCGGCCAGCTTGCGCTGGTGGTGGGGCGAGAGCACTGCCAGATCGCCGAACACCTCGAACAGCACCTCGGCATCCAGACCGGCACGGGTGGCATAGGCCAGGGCTTCGGCCAGGGCGGCGAGACCGGCGCCCATCAGGCCGTTGATGGCCAGCTTGATGGCGGCGCCCTGCCCGGTCGGGCCGACGTGGTGCACCGTCTTGCCCAAGGTCTCGAGGATAGGACGAGCGCGCTCCACCGCCTCGGGTTCGCCGCCGGCCAGCACCACCAGTTGCGCCTTCTCGGCCTCCGGCGTGCTGCCGGACACTGGCGCCTCGACCACGGCGATGCCGCGGGCGCGACCAGCCTGCTCCAGGCGCAGAGCCAGGGCCGGCGAATTGGTGCTGGTGTTGATCAGCAGGCGACCGCTCTCCAGTCGGGCCAGCACGCCATCGGCTCCGAGCAAGACCTGTTCGAGGATGGCATCGTTGGGCAGCGAGACGATCACCACCTCGGCCTGAGGCAGCAGCGTAGCCAGGGGCTCCATGGGCGTGCCGTGGCGCTCGCCGTCCTGCTGGTGTTCGGCATAGGCGCGGACGGGATAACCAGCTTCGCGCAGGTTGGCGCCCATGCGCTGGGCCATGGCACCGAAGCCGATGAAACCGATCGAGGGATGGGCGGACATGGCGAGACTCCTGGGTAAAGGATGGGTGGTATCTCGACTGCCCCCGAAGACGGGGGTTCCGCCGGCTAGATCCCGCTCAACGTCTCGCGAGCTAGAGACAGACAAGGCGCAACGACCAGCGGGAGGACCAGCGGGAGGACCAGTCAAAGCCTGGCCCGAAGGGTGAGCGCCAGCGAATCAAAGACCTGAGGAAGCGGATCGGACCCGCGCTCGGGTTCACGAGTGGTTAATGAGCATTGCGACGGGGCCGCCTAGGTGGGGCTGACGACCCAGGGTCTTTTCAACGCAGTTTGACCGACGCGCAGCAGACGTCGAGTGGGATCTTAGATCCCGCTGAACCAGTTGTAGCCCTGGTCCTCCCAATAGCCGCCGGGATAGTCGTTGGTCACGAACAGCGCCTGGATGTGCTTGGGATTCTTGAAGCCGAGCTTGGTCGGTACCCGCAGGCGCAGCGGGTAGCCGTAGTCCGGCGGCAGGGCCACTTGGCCGAAGTCCAACGCCAGCAGGGTCTGGGGATGCAGCGCCGAGGCCATGTCGATGCTGGAGTAATAGCGGTCGGCGCACTTGAAGCCGACGTACTTGGCCGTGGTGTCGGCGCCGATGCGTTCGAGGAAGGTACGCAGCGGTACCCCACCCCACTGGCCGATGGCGCTCCAGCCTTCGATGCAGATGAAGCGGGTGATGTCGGCCCGTTGCGGCAGGCGGCGCAGGTCTTCGAGGGTCCAGGCCTGCTTGTGGGCGACCAGCCCGGAGACCTCCAGGCGATAGTCGCTGAGGTCGATTTCCGGAACGTTGTATTCGGGATAGAAGGCATTGAACGGAAAGGGGGTGGTGATCTGGCTGGCGGCGAAGGTCGGCGCCATGCGCTCGCGGCCGAACAGCCAGGCCTGCACCCGGTCATTGAAGCGCGACATGGACCAGAGCACCTTGTCGACGCTGTCGCCGTCCTGCAGGTTGCAGCCGCTGAGCATGGCCAGGGCGCCCACGGTAAGACCCTGCTTGAGCAGCAGGCGCCGCTGCAGGTTCTCCACCTGCCGCTGTTGCGCCGGCTCCAGGCGCAGTCGTTCACGCCGACTCATCGTTCACCTCCTCGTGCGCCCGGCCGGTGATCATTGGCGGCAGGGTGCGGGGGACCAGGATGACCAGGGCCAGGTGCACGACGACGAAGGCGCCGATGCCGGCCATGGCGAAGAAATGCACGTAGCGGGCGGTGTCGAAGCCCCCCAGCAGCGCGGCCAGCCCTTGCAGCTGTACCGGCTTCCAGATGGCCAGGCCCGAGAGCACCACCAGCACCCCGAGGGCCAGCACCCCCCAATAGAGCAGGCGCTGCACGGCGTTGTAGGTGCCCAGCTGGTGCCCAAGCCGTAGACGTGCGGCGGCGATGAAATCCCGGCCGATGGCCCGCGGCGACAGCGGCAGAAAATCCCGCCGGAAGTGGCCACTGAACAGTCCATAGAGCAGATAGATCAGGCCATTCACCGCCAGCAGCCAGAACACCGCCAGGTGCCAGGCGATAGCACCGCCCAACCAGCCGCCCAGAGTGGCCCAGGCGGGAAAGGTGAAGGGGAACAGCGGCGAGGCGTTGTAGATCGCCCAGCCGCTCATGAACATGCAGGGCATCGCCAGGGCGTTGAGCCAATGGGTAAGGCGCACCGGCCAGCGGTGCACCAGGCGCCGTCGCGAGGTGGTCATGGGGTTCCCCTCCACGAAAAGTTGGACGCGGTCGCCAGGCGACCGCGCAGCGGCTTACATGGGCGGCGTGAAACCGTCCTTACCGATCGCCACGCCCCTGACGTGCTTGCCGTCTTCGGCGGGGAACAGCACCACCTTGGCGCCGGGCTTCAGCAGGCTGCGGTCGCCCTTCTCGACGTAGGCGATGGGGACGTCTTCCGGCACCACCAGCTGCTTCTCGCCACCCTTGTACTGCACGGTCAGGGTGCGGCCGTTGGCTTTCTTGAGTTCGCCCACGGTGCCGTTGGTCATGGTGCCGGTGCTGCCGTCGGCATTTTCCCAGCCGTAGTGGCCTTCACCGGAGCCACGCAGGCTGGCTTCGAAGACCGTCACTTCCAGCGCCTTGAGGGTGCCGTCGGGCTGGGGCGTGGCGGCCGAGCCGATGAAGCTGTTGGCCTCGATGCGGTCCAGGTTGGCCTTGGACACGGCGCGGTAGCTGGTCTTGTCGTCCAGCATCAGGGATTGGTGGGCGCCGCCCCGGGTGGTGACGGCCAGGGTGTCGCCCTGGACGCTGTCCACGGTGCCACGCAGCGGCTTGACGGTGGGCATGGGCGCGGCCTGGGCCAGCAGGGCGCTGCCGGCGAGCAGCAGGACGAGGGAACCGCGGAGCAAGGTCTGGGTACGCATGGAGCCTCCTGGGATGGGTGATTGCCCGCTCACCTTGCACCCCGGCGAGGGTCGCGAAGATGACCGGCGAATGACAAAAATGTCACCCCCATCCGACCACCAAAGCCCTACCATGACGCCATGCACATCCTCCTCATCGAAGACGACCAGAAGACCGGCGAGTACCTGAAGAAGGGCCTCGGCGAATCCGGCTACGCGGTCGACTGGACCCAGCACGGCGCCGACGGCCTGCACCTGGCCCTCGACGGCCGCTACGACCTGGTCATCCTCGACGTGATGCTGCCCGGCATCGACGGCTGGCAGATCATGGAAGTCCTGCGCAAGAAACTCGACGTGCCGGTGCTCTTCCTCACCGCCCGCGACGGCCTGCAGGACCGCATCCGCGGCCTGGAGCTGGGCGCCGACGACTACCTGGTCAAGCCCTTCTCCTTCGTCGAACTGCTGCTGCGCATCCGCACCCTGCTGCGCCGCGGCGTGGTCCGCGAACCCGAGCACTTCCACCTGGCCGATCTGCAGCTGGACCTCCTGCGGCGGCGGGTGACCCGCGGCGACGACCTCATCGTCCTGACCAACAAGGAATTCGCCCTGCTGCACCTGCTGCTGCGCCGCGAGGGCGAGGTGCTGTCGCGCACCCTGATCGCCGCCGAGGTCTGGGACATGAACTTCGACAGCGACACCAACGTGGTGGACGTGGCCATCAAGCGGCTGCGCGCCAAGGTCGACAACCCCTACCCGGTCAAGCTGATCCACACGGTGCGCGGCATCGGTTACGTCTGCGAGGTCCGCCCTTGAGCGCGCGGTCGCCCTCGCTGATCCTGCGCGCCACCCTGGGCTTCGCCCTGGTGGCCCTGCTCGCCGTGGGCGGCGCGGGCGCCTTTCTCTACCACAGCCTGGAACGTACGGTGCTGGAGCGGGCCGACTACGCCCTGCTCGGTCGCCTGGCGCATTTTCGCAGCCTGCTCAGTACCGATCTGTCGCTGGAGACCCTGGGCCACAGTCCGCAGCTGTTCGCCAATATGCTGGGCAACGAGCAGGACGTCTTTCTCATCGGTACGCCGGGCGCCAAGCCGGTGATCGCCTCCAATCCGCTGAACATCGTCCTCCCCAATCTCGTCGTGGTGCCCCAGACCCGACGGCCGACGCCAGCCGATCTGCGCGAGGGCACCCTGGCCGACGGTACCCGCTGGCGCGCCGCCCGGGTCGCGGTGAACACCCCCGAAGGCCCGGTGGAACTCACCGCCGCCCATGTGCTGCGCAACGAAGACACCACCCTGGCCGATTTCCGCCTGGGCCTGATCGGCGCCGTGACCCTGGCCTTCCTGGCTACCGCCGGGCTCGGCTATCTGCTGCTGCGGCGCGGGCTGGCACCGCTACGGCGCATCGCCCGGCACGCCGGCGGCATCACCCCGACCCGGCTGGCAGCGCCCCTGGAGTTGGCCGATGCCCCGCGCGAGCTGCAGCCCCTGGTGGAGAACTACAACGCCATGCTGGCGCGACTGGCCGATGGCTATGGCCGGCTGGTGCAGTTCTCCGCCGACCTCGCCCACGAGATCCGCACCCCGATCAATGCCCTCATGGGCCACACCGAGGTGGCCCTGCGCCAGGTGCGTGGTACCGAGGAATACCAGACGCTGCTGGAATCCAACCTGGAAGAACTGGAGCGCATCTCGCGGCTGGTGGAGAGCATCCTGTTCCTCGCCCGCGCCGACGATGCCCAGGCGGTCCTCGCGCCCCAGCCATTGGAGCTGGCCGAGGAACTGGCCCGCATCGCCGACTACTTCGAAGGCCCGGCCGACGAGCGCGGCCTGAGGATCGTCGTCGCCGGCAGCGGCCAGGTGGTCGCCGATCCGCTGCTCCTGCGCCGCGCCCTGAGCAACCTGGTGGCCAATGCCATCCGCTATGCCGAGCCGGACGGCGAAATCCGCCTGCAGGCGGACGGCGGTCGTATTCGTGTCAGCAACGCCGGTCCCAGCCTGGCACCGGAGCACCTGCAGCGGCTGTTCGACCGCTTCTACCGCGCCGATCCCTCGCGCCACCAGCCCCATGATTCCAACGGCCTGGGCTTGGCCATCGTCGCGGCCATCATGCGCCTGCACGGCGGCCGCGCCGAGGTCGAGCAGGACGCGCGGGGCATTCATTTCAGCCTGGTCTTCCCGACCGCGGCGGCCTGAGCCGAGTCCCAGATAGCGACCTATCCCTCAAACCACGCAACCGCCCGTCACCAAAGGACTTTTTCCGCTTGCCCAGGCCGGCTATGGGCTGCATCACCACGCCTACTACTGTACATTCATCTACCTTAGGCAATAAGCAAGGGTGGTAGGCGATGAGCGTGGATGTCGAACTGGTGCTGGCCGGCAAGATCGGTTTCGCGGCGCACCAGAACGCGGTGCCCGTGCTGCGCGAATTGCGCCTCACCCACAGCGGCCAGGAACCCCTGGTCGACGTCAGCCTGACGGTGACCGCCGAGCCGGCCTTCGTGGTGCCGCGTACCTGGCACCTGGAGCGCCTTGATCCCCAGGGCACCCTCTATCTCGATGATCGCGACCTCGAATTCGACGCCGCCCTGCTCGGCAGCCTGCAGGAAAGCCTGGTCGCCCAGCTGACCTTCACCGTGCGCCAGGGCGACGAGATCCTGCGGACGCGGCGCTATCCAGTCGAGTTGCTGGCGCGCAACCAGTGGGGCGGCGTGGACAGCATGCCGGAACTGGCGGCGGCCTTCGTCATGCCCAACGACCCGGCGGTGGATCGGCTGCTGGGCGCGGCGGCCGAGGTGCTGCGCCGCGCCGGCAAGCCCACCGCGCTGGATGGCTATGAAGGCGGCTCGCGGCGCCGCGTCTGGGAGCTGAGTTCGGCGCTCTGGTCGGCGCTGTGCGGCCTGCAGCTGACCTATGCGGTGCCGCCGGCCAGCTTCGAGCGCCAGGGCCAGAAGATCCGCACCCCCGGTGCCATTCTCGACGGGGGCCTGGCCACCTGCCTGGATCTCGCCCTGCTCGCCTGCGCGGCGCTGGAACAGGCCGGGCTCAATCCGCTGCTGGTCATCACCCGTGGCCATGCCTTCGCCGGGGTCTGGTTGCAGCCCCAGGAATTCGCCCAGCTGCTCACCGACGAGGCCGAACCGGTGCGCAAGCGGGTGGCGCTCAAGGACCTGCTGGTGTTCGAGACCACCCAGGCCACCGCCTCGCCGCCACCCTCCTTCAGCCAGGCGGTACAATTGGCCGAGCGCCAGTTGGACGACGAGACCTTCGTGCTGGCCCTGGACGTCCGCCGCGCCCGCCTGCAACGCATCCGCCCGCTGGCGGTGCCCGGCCAACTCGCTACCACGGCGGACGGCCTGCTGCTACCGGGCGAAGCCCTGGAAGAAGCCCCGCCGCTGCCGGCCTTCGACGTGGACGTCGAGGCGGCGCCCACTACCCCGGTCGGCCGCCTGGCGCTCTGGCAGCGCAAGCTGCTCGACCTCACCACCCGCAATCGCCTGCTGCACGTGCCGGACAATGCCCGCAGCGTGCCCCTGCTCTGTCCCGAGCCGGCCTCCCTGGAAGATCGCCTGGCCGAGGGCCGGGCGCTGCGCCTGGTGCCGCTGCCGGACCTGGCGGTGAGCGGGCGCGACGCCGTGCTGCACGAAGCCCGCGAACACGAGAATCTGCAGGATGAATACGCCCGCGGCGCCCTGGGCCGTGGCGAGGTGGTCGCGCCCCTGGATGCGACCAAACTGGACGCGGCCCTGGTGGAGCTCTATCGCCGCGCGCGCAGTGATCTCGACGAGGGCGGCGCCAACACCCTCTACCTGGCGCTGGGCTTCCTGCGCTGGAAGAAGGCGGCCGACGATCCCAAACACTACCGGGCGCCGCTGATCCTGCTGCCGGTGCGCCTGGAACGCCAGAGCGCCGCCAGCGGCATCACCCTGCACCTGTTCGAGGACGAGCCACGCTTCAACCTGACCCTGCTGGAGCTCCTGCGCCACGACTTCGACCTGGACATTCCCGGGCTCGACGGCCCGCTGCCCGGCGATGGCAACGGCATCGACGTGGATGGCATCTGGACCAAGGTCCGCCGCGCGGTGCGCGACCTGCCCGGCTTCGAGGTCAGCAACGAATTGCTGCTCGGCCAGTTCTCCTTCGCCAAGTACCTGATGTGGAAGGACCTCACCGAACGCAGCGACCAGCTGATGGAAAGCCCGCTGGTGCGTCACCTGCTGGAGCGCACCACGGAATCCGGCGCCTATCTCAGTGGCGGCAGCTTTCCCCGCGAACGCGAGCTGGATCGCCAGGTCACCCCGGCCGAACTCTTCACCCCGCTGCCGGCGGATTCCTCGCAGTTGGCCGCGGTGCTGGCCTCGGCCGGCGGCCAGGACTTCGTGCTCGACGGTCCGCCCGGCACCGGCAAATCCCAAACTATCGCCAACATGATCGCCCACAACCTGGCGCTCGGCCGCCGGGTGCTGTTCGTCGCCGAGAAGCGCGCGGCCCTGGACGTGGTCTATCGCCGCCTGGAAGCCCAAGGCCTGGGCGAATTCTGCCTGGAACTGCATTCCAGCAAGGCGTCCAAGGCCGAGGTGCTCAAGCAGCTGGAGCGCGCCTGGGACACCCGCGACGGTCTCGACGAAGAAGAATGGCTGGCCGAGGCCGCCGAGGTGGAGCGCCTGCGCGATCGCCTCAATGCCGTGGTCGAGCGCCTGCATCGCCGCTGGCCCAATGGCCTGACCCTGCAACAGAGCATCGGCCGGGTGCTGCGCGATGCCGCCCCCGATACCCCGCGTCTCAGCTGGCCTCAGGCCGACACCCACGACGCCGAGGCCCTGGCCGAACTGCGCACTGCCGTGCGCCGCCTGGCGCTGCACGCCGAGACCGGCCGCAGCCTGGCGGCAGATTTCGCCCTCTTGCCGGCGCACTCCTGGTCCAACGCCTGGCAGGATGGGCTGGTCGGCACCGCCGAACGGCTACGCGAGACCCAGCAAGCCTTGCAGCAGGCGCGACAAAGCCTGCGCGACGTACTCGGCCTGCCGCTGGCCGACCAGGTAGCGCCCAAGCGCCTGCTGGATTTCGCCGAACTGCTACAGAGCGCCGCTGGCCAGGACCTGGGTTTCGCCTTCGGCCCCGGTGCCGGGGAGCGCCAGCGCCAGTTCGGCCGCGCCCTCGAGCTGCTGCGGGATTATCAGACGCTGGAGCGCGAGCTGTCGGTGCCCTACGCCGCCGAAGCCTGTCGCCGCATCGCCCTCACCCAGCTGGAAGGCGCCTGGGACGCCGCCGGCCAACGCTTCTGGATCTTCGCCACCCGCGCCCAGCGCCAGGTCACCCAGGACCTCGCCCGCCAGGGTGAAACCCAGGGCCAGCCCGACGTGGCCGCCGACCTGCCGCGGCTGCGCCGCCAGCGCACCCTGGTCACCGAGCTGGACGACCTGGCGCCGACGCTCTCCGGCATCGCCGGCTGGCAGGGCGTGGGCAGCGAGCTCGACGCCCTGCTCGCCCGCCGTGCCCTGGCGGAAAAACTCAACGCAGCCCTGCCGACCCTGGCGGACACCCCGGAGCAGTTGCTGGCCCTGCGCCAGGCCGCGGCGCGTCGCTTGCAGCATCCCGAGGACCAGCCAGAGGACACTACTCTGGCACCGGCCAGCCGTGCCTTCGCCCAGGCGCTCACCGCGGCCGAGGCGGCGCGCCAGGCCTTCGCCGAGCAGGCGGGATTGGCGGCGGATACCCCGGCCGCCGACCTGGTCCGCACCGCCGCGGCCCTCTTGCGCCAGCCCGGTCGGCTCAAGGCCTGGTGCGACTGGCAGCGCGTCCGCGAAGAGGCGCAGGCCCTAGGTCTCGCACCGCTGCTCGCCCGGGTCACCCTCGGCTCCGCCGAGGATCTCGCGGCGGTCTTCGAAACCGCCTATGCGCGCTGGTTCGCCGCCACCGCCCTGGACGCCGAGCCGCTGCTGCGCGACTTCGTCCCCGCCGAGCACGAGAGCGACATCCAGGCCTATCGCCGGCTCGATGACCGCCTGCAGCAGCTCGCCGTGCGCCATATCCGCGCCCGTCTCTGCGGCGAGTTGCCGCCAAAGAACGACGCCGCGCGCCAGGGTGGCGGCTTCGCCGTGCTCAAGCATGAATTGCAGAAGCAGCGCCGGCACAAGCCGCTGCGCCAACTGGCGCTGGAAATGGGCGATGCCCTGGCGCGGTTGGCGCCCTGCATGCTGATGAGTCCGCTGTCCATCGCCCAGTACCTGCCGCCGGATGGCGGTCTGTTCGACCTGGTGATCTTCGACGAAGCCTCCCAGATCGCCCCCTGGGATGCAGTGGGCGCCATCGCCCGCGGCGTGCAGGTGGTAATCGCCGGCGACCCCCGGCAGATGCCGCCGACGCGCTTCTTCGACCGCGCCGCCGGCGAGGACGACACTGCCGAAGACCTGGAAAGCATCCTCGACGAATGCCTGGGCGCCGGCATCTACAGCCACAGCCTCAACTGGCACTACCGCAGTCGCCACGAGAGCCTGATCGCCTTCTCCAACCATCACTACTACGACGGCAAGCTCATCACCTTCCCCGCCCCGGAGATCCGTCCGAGCGCGGTGGAATGGCGGCGGGTGGACGGCGTCTACGCCAAGGGCAAGGGGCGTCACAATGCCCTCGAAGCCCAGGCCATGGTCGCCGAGGCGGTCAAGCGCCTGCTCGATCCGGCCTTCGCCGGGCTCAGCCTGGGCATCATCACCCTCAACAGCGAACAGCAGCGGCTGGTCACCGACCTGCTCGACCGGGCGCGCCAGCAGCACCCGGAGATCGAGGCGCACTTCGCCGAGGACCTGCCCGAGCCAGTGGTGGTGAAGAACCTGGAAACGGTGCAGGGCGACGAGCGCGACCTGATCATGCTCGGCATCGGCTTCGGTCCCACCGAACCGGGCGCCAATACCATGTCGATGAACTTCGGCCCGCTGAACAAGGACGGCGGCTGGCGCCGGCTCAACGTCGCCGTGACTCGCGCGCGGCGGGAGATGCTGGTGTTCTCCTCCTTCGATCCGGGGCTGATCGACCTCAATCGCACCAATGCCCGCGCGGTGCGCGATCTCAAGCTGTTCCTGGAATTCGCCCAGCGCGGGCCCCAGGCCCTGGCGGCGGCGGTCAAGGGCTCCCTGGGCGGCCACGATTCGCCCTTCGAGGAAGCCGTGGCCCAGGCGCTGCAGGCCAAGGGCTGGCAGGTGGTGCCGCAGATCGGTGTGTCGCGCTTTCGCATCGACCTGGGTATCGTCCATCCCGACCGGCCGGGCGACTACCTGGTGGGCATCGAATGCGACGGCGCCACCTACCACAGCGCCGCCACCGCCCGCGACCGCGACAAGACCCGCAGCGCCATCCTCCAGGGTCTGGGCTGGACGCTGCTGCGTGTCTGGTCCACCGAATGGTGGATCGACCGCGCGGGGGCTACCGAGCGGCTGCATGGGGAGATCGAGAAACTGTTGGAGGCGTCGCGGGCGGAGGCCTGAGGCGGCCTGCTGTTGGGCTTCGCTGTGCTCAGCCCAACCTACGAGTTGCCCGCTCACACCGAACCACCCCCTCTCCCCCTGGGAGAGGGCTAGGGTGAGGGTATCTCCGAGCACGCCGATGGCTACCGGACCGTTGGGCTTCGCTGCGCTCAACGCCAACCTACGAGTCGCCCGCTCACACCGAACTGCCCCCTCTCCCCTCGGGAGAGGGCTGGGGTGAGGGTATTCCTGGATATTGTGATGGCCAACGGGCTGTTGGGCTTCGCTGCGCTCAGCGCCAACCTACGAGTCGCCCGCTGACACCGAACCATCCCCTCTCCCCTTGGGAGAGGGCTGGGGTGAGGGTATATCCGAACATGCGGTGACCAACGGACCGTTGGGCTTCGCTGCGCTCAGCGCCAACCTACGAGTCGCCCGCTCACACCGAACCACCCCCTCTCCCCCTGGGAGAGGGCTGGGGTGAGGGTATCTCCGAACGTGTGGATGACCAGCGGACTGTTGGGCTTCGCTACGCTCAGCGCCTACGGGAATGCCGCGTAGGTTGGCGCTGAGGTAGCTCCATCGCCGAAGCCCAACGATCCGGGCATGACCTTGGCAACGTTGGGCTTGGCTTCGCTGCGCTCAACCCAACCTACAAAGCGCCGCCAATCAAAGGATGTTCAACGGATACTCGGTGATCAGCCGGGTCTCGGCCACGGTGCCGCCGGTGCTCTGGCTGCCGGAATGCCAGGCCTGGCGCAGGCGGAAGCTGAGGTTCTTGGCCGGGCCGTCCTGCAGGACGTACTTGGCTTCCAGATCGGTCTCGTGTTCCTTGTCACCGTCGCCATAGAGACCGGCGTAGGCCGAGTCTGCGGCCACCTGGGTGCCGTCGATGCCGCTGCCGCGGGTATGGCGCACCATCAGACTCATGCCCGGCACGCCGTAGCTTTCCAGGTTGAGGTCATAACGCGCCTGCCAGCTACGCTCGCCCGGACCGTTGAAGTCGGAGAATTGCATCGAGTTGCCGAGCAGGATGGAATCGCCGAAGGAGCCCGGTACCGGTGCGCCGAAGACCGCGTAGTCGAAGGGCTGGTCGCCGTGGATGCGCTGGTGGATCAGGGTGAAGGTATGGGCACCGACCTGGTAGGCGGCAGCCAGCGAGCCGGCGGTGTTGTCGATGCTGCCGGCCTTGGCGCTACCGGCGTCCAGGGTGCGATAGAGGTTGGCGTCGAAGGTCAGGCTCTGCTCGGCGGCCAGCGGCAGCACGTAGTTGAGGTTGCCGTAGTACTGGTCCCAGACGTCCTCGAAGTGGCCGGCATAGAGCGAGGCGCTGAGGTGGTCGCTGAACTTGTAGACGCCACCGGCATAGCTGGCCGACGCGGCTTCGACCCCGGGCGCGTAGCCGGCGAAGATGCCGCCATCCGAACTCGTGGTGCGCGGGGCGGTGGCGGCGGTGAAGTGGCCGGCTTCCAGCATCAGGTGGTTGACTTCCTGGCTCACCAGGCTCCAGCCGCGCGCGGTCTGGGGAAACAGCCAGTTGCCGCCCGCCGCCAGCACCGGCGCCGTGGGTTGCTGGTCGCCGTACTTGAGCACGGTGTTGGAGACACGCAGCTTGACCGCCGCCCCGCCCTTGCTGAATTCGTCGCGCTGGCTGCCGTCACCGTCCACCGGCAGGTTGGGGGTGTTGGCGTGGCCATCTCCGCCGTCGAGCTTGAGGCCCAGGTAACCATAGGCGTCCACCCCGACCCCCACGGTGCCCTGGGTGAAGCCCGAGGTGTAGTTGAGCAGGAAGGCCTGGGTCCAGCTGCGCGGATCGCGGCTGTTGCGCGGCG
The DNA here is from genome assembly GCF_054558395.1 of Pseudomonas sp. No.117. Lineage (NCBI taxonomy): Bacteria > Pseudomonadati > Pseudomonadota > Gammaproteobacteria > Pseudomonadales > Pseudomonadaceae > Pseudomonas > Pseudomonas sp. No.117. Next base: position 214,869 of record NZ_BAAJNP010000009.1, on the reverse strand, counting down.
CGGCGCCATGGCCGTCGCCTTCGTTCTGGCGCAGGTAATAGTAGTTGCGCAGCAGCAGGGTCAGCTCGCTGTCTTCGATGAAGCCCTTGGCATCGGACTGCTGACTGGCCAGGGCGGCGCCGGTGAGGAGCAGACCGGGCACGCCCAGTAGCCAGGCACGCTGGCGGACGGAAGGGGATAACAGCGACAGCTTCATGGGCATCTCTCTCGCAGGATCACGGGTGGAAATCGTTAGGTCGCGAACGAGTTTGCCAGCTGTTGGCTTCGCCTACCACTTGGATGACGACTGTCATCGTTCAGCAATCTGACTATGCTGCGCTGGAACTCCTTTCGCAGCGCCGAGCCCGCCCATGCCCATTCAGCCCTTCAGCGTCGACCTCGCCTATCGTCCTCGCCTCGCCGATCTGCGTCCGCTGGTGCCTGACGCGGCCAGCGGATTGCGCGGCGGCCCGAGGATCACCCCGGCCGGCGAGCTGGCGGATCGCCAGGGCTATAACGCCGATTTCCTCGGCGACTTCCAGGTGCCCTGGCCCCGGCCCGGCGCAGCCCTCGCGGCGGACGTTTATCCCCTGCCCGCCTCCGCCGATCGCCTGGACTACACCCATTTTTCCGTGACCCTGTCGCGCAGCCGGCAGATGGCGCTCTGGGTGGGCGTCAACATCGACGGTGGCCAGGCGGTGGAGGTGCCGCGCAGTCGCGATGCCTGGGCCTACGATGGCCGGGTCCCGCTGGATGCCCAGCTGGGCGACGAGCTCTACGCCGACAACCTGCTCGACCGCGGCCACCTGGTGCGGCGCCAGGACCCCAACTGGGGCCCCGCCGCCATCCAGGCCAACCGGGATACCTTCCACTTCACCAACTGCGCGCCGCAGATGGCCGCCTTTAACCAGAAGACCTGGCTGGAGCTGGAGGACTACCTCCTCGACCACACCCAGCGCTGGCAGGCGCGCATCACCGTGTTCAGCGGTCCGGTCCTGCGGGCGGACGACCGCAGCTATCGTGATGCCCGGATCCCCGAGGCCTTTTGGAAGGTGGTGGCCTACCTGGGCGACGACGGCAAGCCCTCCGCCAGCGCCTACCTCATCGACCAGCGCCGCGAGCTGGACGAGTTGTCCATCGTCTTCGGCCGGCTGCGGACCTACCAGTGCAGTGTGCTGCGGATCGAGCAGCTGACCGGTATCGACTTCGGCGCGCTGGCCGACTACGACGGCTTCTCCAACGAAGAGCGCGCCACCGGCCACCCCGTCGAGCGAGCCCTCTTCGGCCCGGCCGATATTCGGGTCTGAGGCCTGTTGGAAAAGTAGCCGAGCGAAGGTCGGGCCAGGTGTAACCAGCAACGGGAGTAACAGCCAACGACCGGCCCGGCGAGTGAGCGCCAGGGAATCGACATCCGTGAGGAAGCGGACCGGGCGCGCCCACGGCTTTACGAGAGGTAAAACAGCATTGCGCTGGGGTCGCCTCGGCTGGGCTGGCAGTGCCGCGGATCTTTAACCCAGCCTGACCGGGCGCGGGCCCTTTGCCGACAAGGCCTAACCCGGCTGGGCGCAGGCGCGCGGCAGGCTGTTGCGTACCCCCAGCGACGCCAGCAGGATGACCCCGGCCAGGTACAGTTGCGCCGCGCCCGCCAGGCCCACCCGCGGCACCAGGGTGCTGACCGCCAGGGCGGGCAGGCAGAACGCCAGGTAGCTCAGCACGTAGAAGGCCGCCAGCAGGCCAGCGCGCTGGTCCGCTTCAGCCAGCGGCAGCAGGCTGCGGGTGGCGCCGAGAAAGCCGCTGCCGAAGCCGACGCCGGTCACCAGGGTCCCCAGGGCGAATAGCCCGAGTTGACCGCTCGCCACCGCCAGCCAGAGCAGCACCGGCCCCAGCACCAGCGTCCCCGCCCCCAGCCGCAGCAGGCGCGGCGCCGGCCAGCCGCGCAGGCCATGCAGGCAGGCGGCGCCGGTGAGGGTCAGACCGGCCACCACGCCACCGCCGACCAGGATCGAGGCGCTACCGGTGGCCGCCTTGACCAACCCCGGCATCAGCGACAGGTAGAAACCGCCCACGGCCCAGACCGCCAACTCCAGCGGCAGCACCCGCCACAGCATGGCCCTGGCCTGAGGTGGTACCGCCAGTTGCGGACGCAAGGCGGCGAGCAGCCCCGGCCGCCGCGCCAGGGTATCGGGCAGGCGCAGCAGCAACAGCCCCTGCAGCAGGAACAGCGCCAGGAACAGTCGATAGACCAGTTGCAGCGGCGCGGGCGCGAATTCCACCAGCAGCCCGCAACCCAGGGCGCCGCCGGCCATGCCCAGCAGGGGTGCCAGGCTGTTCAACCAGGGGCCGCGCTCGCGATCGACGTCGAGCAAGGCAGCGCCCAGGGCGCTGGTAGCGATGCCGGTCGCCAGGCCCTGCACGGCACGGGCGACGACCAGGTCGACCAGGCCCTGCGCCTGGTGGAACAGCAGCATGGAGCCCGCCTCCAGCAGCAGCGCGGCCAGGATCACCGGGCGTCGCCCCAGGTGGTCGGACAGGCGCCCACCTACCAGCAGGGCCGCCAGCAGGGCGAAGGCATAGATGGCGAATACCCAGGTCAGCCAGAAGGTGGAAAAACCCCAGGCCTGCTGGTAGCTGGCGTAGAGGGGTGTCGGCGCGCTGGAGGCGGCGAGGAAGGTGAAGAGCAGAGCGCCGAGCAGGGTCAGGCGTGCCTGGGAAGAAACGTTCGCAGGGGTCATACCCTCACCTTAAAGCTAATTAATTGCTTTAAAGCCTGAGCCTTTTCCATGGCAAAAGCAATGCGTTTGCGTTAGGGGCCAGGTATCCTGTCGCCATGACCACCAAGCAAGCCCGTCCCGGCGGCCGTAGCACCCGCGTCCAGCAAGCCATCCACGAGGCCGTCCTGGCGCTGCTGCAGGAGCAGCCGCGCGAGTCCCTGACGGTGCCCCTGATCGCCGCCCGCGCCGGGGTCACCCCCTCCACCCTCTACCGCCGCTGGGGCAACCTGCCCAGCCTGCTGGCCGACGTCGAGCTGCAGCGCCTGCGTCCGGACCAGCCACCGGAGGACACCGGCAGCCTGAGAGGCGACCTCGAACGCTGGCTGGAACACTATGTCGACGATCTCGTCTCGACGCCCGGCCAGGCCATGCTCAGGGACGCCCTCGCCGCCACCGACCCCGGCTGCGCGGTACGCTGCACCGAACCGACCCGGGAACGCCTGGAGCTGATGCTCGAGCGCGCCCGCGCGCGTGGCGAGGCGACGCCACCCCTCGACGCCCTGCTCGATGGCCTGGTGGCGCCCCTGATCTATCGCACCCTATTCGGTGCCGAGCGTCCCGACCTGCCGCTGTGTCTGGTGCTGCTCGCCCGGGCGCTGCGTGCTGACGGCTGACGGCTGACGGCTGACGGCTGACGAGAACCCAGACCCTACAAACGCCGATGCCCGAACCCTTGCGGGTTCGGGCATCGGCTGCTGGCGCGGGATCCTGCAGGACCCCTCCCGCCTCGGCTTAGGCCGCGACCACCTTGTTGGCCGGCTGGGTACGACGACCCAGGGCACCACCGATGGCGCCGACGATACCGCCTACCACCAGGCTGATCAGCAGCACCCAGCTGGCCTGGGAGACTTTGCGGGCAGCGACGTCGGCCGCTTCGCGGGCCTTCTGCTCGGCCTGGGCCTTGAGCTCCTGGTACTTGGCATAGGCCTGCTGGTAGGTCTGCTGGGCCTTGTCGACGATGGCATTGGCCTCGGCGTCGCTCTTGCCGGTACGGGCCTTGATCAGGTTGACCAGGGCCTGACGGTCGGCGGCGTTCCAGGCCTGGTCGCCACGCTGCTTCAGGCGGTCCAGCAGGGCGCTCAGCTGGTCATCGGTCTGCTGCGGGTTGTTGGCACTGTTCTGCGCGGTGTTCTTGGCATCCTGTTCGGCGCCCTGGGCCTGCTGCTTGAGGTTCTCCGGCTGCAGCTCGGTCTTGCCGGTCTGGCGCAGCGCGGTTTCCAGTTCGTTCTGCAGGTCGCCCAGGTCGAGCTGGATGCCCTGCTGGCGCAGCTGGTCCTGCACCTGGTTGGTCAGGGCCGGCGCGGCCTGGGAAATACCGCTGCCGATCATCGACAGGCCACTGCCCGCCACGTTGAGACCGGTGCGCACCACGCCGCTCACGGCGCTGGACACCAGATAGACGCTGACCAGGGTCACGCTGGCCCAGACCAGGATGCCGTGCAGGGCGCCTTCGCGCTGCGCCAGGCGACCGGCGATCCAGGCACCGACGAAGACCGAGATCACGGCGCTGACGCCGACCCAGATGCCGGTACCCTTGCCCAGACCGGACAGCGGATTGGCTTCCTGTTGCGGATCGATGGAGGCCGAACCGATGGCGGTGCCGAGCAGGCTCAGCAGCAAGGACACGGTCAGGGCGATCACCACGCCGGCGATGATCGAGCTCCAGGAAATGCGCTTCAGCAGCGGCGCGGTAGCGGTCGCTGTGGTGGCCACATAGGCGGGGTTCTGACGGGCGTCATAGGACATGGCAAAGGCTCCAAGGTAGTCAGGGAAACAACTTATTGTGGTAACGGATGGATTCCCACGCGTTTCCACAAGTTCCCAGACCGCTGTGCCAGAGCCCCCAGTGGTCGTAAGACCTCTGTCGTCCGCTATCCCATCAACATATCGATCAGCAGCTTCAGGTTGAGGATCAGGATCAGCCCGGCTACGGCCCAGGCGAGGACCTTGGTCACCCGACCGATGACGAAGCTACCCATCAGCTGGCGATCCGAGACGAAGCGCACCAGGGGGATCACCGCGAAGGGCAGCTGCATGGACAGCACCACCTGGCTCAGCACCAGCAGCTTGGCCGTGCCGCTCTCGCCATAGAGCCCGGTCACCACCACCACCGGGATCACGGCGATGCCCCGGGTGATCAACCGCCGCGCCCAGTCCGGGATACGCAGCGAGAGAAAGCCCTCCATGACGATCTGGCCGGCCAGGGTCGCGGTCACCGTGGAATTGATGCCGGAGGCCAGCAGGGCCACGGCGAACAGCAGCGAGGCGATGCCAACGCCCAGCATGGGCGACAGCAGGTGGTAGGCGTCCTGGATCTCGGCCACATCGGTGCGTCCGGCACTGTGGAACACCGCGGCGGCGGTGATCAGGATGGCGGCGTTGACGAACAGCGCCAGCATCAGCGCCAGGGTGCTGTCGGCCACCGCCCAGCGCAGACCCATGCGCCGGCCCTGCTCGGTGCGTGGATAGGCGCGGGTCTGCACGATGGACGAATGCAGGTAGAGGTTATGCGGCATCACGGTCGCGCCGATGATGCCGATGGCCAGGTACAGCGCCGCCGGATTGGTGACCACCTCGGCCTTGGGCACGAAACCGTCGAGTACCGCCGCCAGCGAAGGCTGGGCCAGCACCATCTGCACGCCGAAGCAGACGAAGATCAGCGTCAGCAAGGCGATGACGAAGGCCTCCAGCCAGCGGAAGCCACGGTTCATCAACAGCAGGATGAGAAAGACGTCCAGCGCCGTGAGGATGGCGCCCCACACCAGCGGGATGCCGAACAACAGGTTGAGGGCGATGGCGGTGCCGATCACCTCGGCCAGATCGCAGGCGATGATCGCAATTTCGCAGGCGATCCACAGCATGAAGCTCACCGGCCGCGAGTAGCGCGCCCGACAGGCCTGGGCCAGGTCCAGGCCGGTGGCGATGCCGAGGCGCGCCGCCAGGGCCTGCAACAGGATGGCCATGAGGTTGGACAGCAGGATCACCGACAGCAGCAGATAGCCGAACTGCGAACCGCCGGCCAGGTCGGTGGCCCAGTTGCCCGGGTCCATGTAGCCCACCGAGACCATGTAGCCCGGGCCGACGAAGGCCAGCAGCCGCCGCAGCCAGCTACCGCCCTGGGGGACCGGCACACTGGCGTTCATGCGCCCCAGGCTGGGCCGGGCGGACGGCGCGGGTTCCTGCCAAGCAGGTTCGACGTAGCTGGCGGATTCTTTCATGGCGGGCTCGTGCGACAAGGTAGGACTACCCTTTGGAGAATTTAGCCTAGGCTAAAATTCACACATCCAGCAATAAAAAATCTCTATCTCATCCGTCGATAACGCCCATTGGTGAAGGAAACTTTGGTATTCGCCCGCAACTCGGTCAAAATGGCGCCCGGGCGCTTCCCTCCGAAGCGCCATAGGTCTTGCGGAGAAGGTCACTCAGGTGGGCAACATGACTAAGGACGACGAACTGCTGAATCGGTTGGTCGATCCATCCATTCACATGGAAGGTTTTCAACAGGTCCGCGAGGCGCATCGTCAGGAGCTGATCGAAGACTATGTCGAGCTCATCTCCGATCTCATCCGGGACGGCGGCGAGGCGCGCCAGGTGGACATCGCCGCACGGATTGGCGTGGCCCAACCGACCGTGGCCAAGATGCTCAAGCGCCTGGCCACGGCCGGCCTGATCGTGCAGCGCCCCTATCGCGGCGTCTTCCTCACCCCCGAAGGCGAGGCCCTGGCCGAAGCCAGCCGCGCGCGCCATCACGTGGTGGAAACCTTCCTGCTGACCCTGGGCGTGGATGCCGATACCGCGCGCCGCGACGCCGAAGGCATGGAGCACCACGTCAGCGAAGCCACCCTCGAGGTGTTTCGTCGCTTCATCGCCAGTCGGGGCTAGGTCGGCTTTAGTCGAAAGTCGCTGCGCTTCCCTTAAGAAAAGCTCGGCGCCGTCGAAGAAGTAGAAGTCATACTTTCACTCTCGCCGGTGCCCTGCCATGTTCAATAGCCACCTCAAGACCGAGCTCGCCCAACTCCGGGCCGAGGTCGCCGAATTGCGTCAGTTGCACGCCGGCTTCGAAAGCCAGGCGCTGAGCCTCACCCTGGACGATCGCGGCCATGTCGCCCAGGTCAACGAGCGCTTCTGCCGGGAGATGGGGTATCGCGCCGATGCCATCACCAGTCGCCCGCTGGACGAATTCATTCCCGAATACGTCAAGCAGCTGCCCTGCTACCGGGACCTGAAGAACGCCCTCAACAACGGAACCCAGACCAGCGGCATGTACCGGCTGCTGCGCGCCAACGGCCAGGAAGCCTGGCTCTATGCCACCTGGCAGCCGCTGCGCGACGACCAAGGCCGCATTCATAAGACCATCTGCTATGCCAACGACCGCACCGAGCAGGTCGAGACCTCCACCGAGCATTCCGGCCTGATCAACGCCCTGCTGCGTTCGACTGCGGTCATCGAATTCAACCTCGCCGGCGAGGTACTCACCGCCAACGACCGCTTCCTCAAGGGCATGGGCTATACCCTGGCGCAGATCCAGGGCAAGCACCACCGCCTGTTCTGCACCAGCGAGGAAGCCAATTCCGCCGAGTACCAGGCGTTCTGGGCCCGGCTGAACCGCGGCGAATTCATCGCCAGCCGCTTCAAGCGTATCGACAGCCACGGGCGCACGGTCTGGCTGGAAGCCTCCTACAATCCGGTGCTCAATACCCGTGGCGAGCTGTACAAGGTGGTCAAGTTCGCCACCGTCATCACCGAGCAGGTGGAGCAGGAGCAGGCGGTGGCCGAAGCGGCCAAGGTGGCCTTCGACATCTCCCAGCAGACCGACGAAAGCGCGCGCCTCGGGGCGGAGGTGGTGCAGGACACGGTGTCGGTCATGCGCAAGATCGCCGAGGAACTGCAGGTGGCCTCCAACGGCATCGAGGCCCTGGGCGAGCAGTCGCTGGTGATCAGCACCATCGTCAAGACCATCAGCGGCATCGCCGAACAGACCAACCTGCTGGCGCTCAACGCCGCCATCGAAGCCGCCCGTGCCGGGGAGCAGGGCCGTGGCTTCGCCGTGGTGGCCGACGAGGTGCGCCAGCTGGCCGGTCGCACCAGCAAGGCCACCGAGGAAATCGTCGGCGTGGTGCAGCAGAACCAGCAGCTGGCGCAGACCGCCGTGGCCAACATGGCGGCGAGCAAGCACCAGGCGGAACAGGGCCTGCAACTGGCCAACGCCGCCGGTACCCGCATCACCGAGATCCAGGATGGCGCCCAGCGCGTGGTCGGCGCGGTAGGCCAGTTCGCCCGGCGCCTGAGCTGAGTTAGGCCTCTGGGCCGGGGGCTATCGGCAAGCCCCCGGCGACCGGGTCCGCGCGGCTGCGTGCCGCCGCGCAGACGAGGCCGGTGGCGTCCAGCGCCGTCCGGCCCGCCTTCAGTTGCGAAATTTCTGAAGTAAGTATTTGCCGCCGCCTATTCAATGGCGCTCCCGCCCGTCGCAAGATGGCTCTCGGCACCTAGCCAGCAGAGCTGCGGCCGCTTTCTCTTCTCGCCACTGCCATCACCCCGAGCCCGAACCTGGGAGGCAGTCGCCCGCATGAAACTCGACCTCTTCCGCTCCCTCTGGGGTTACGCCGACCAGCGTGCCAGCGCCTGTCGCGAAGCCCGCGCCTCGGGTTTCGCCGGCATCGAGGCGCGATTGCCGCAGAGCGGCGTCGAGCGCCGCGAATTCGGCGCCCTGCTCGCCGGCGAGGGCCTGGACTACATCGCCATCCTCTTCACCGGCGGCACGGTGCTGCCCGACCAGGCGCTGACCCCGGCCGAGCACCTGCGCGACCTGGAGCGCCAACTCGACGCCGCCGCCGAGCTGGAGCCGCGCTTCGTCAACGTGTTGGCCGGCAATGATCGCTGGTCCACCCACCAGCAGCTGGACTTCTTCGGCCAGGCCCAGGAAATCGCCCGCCGTGGCGGTCACCTGTGCAGCTTCGAGACCCACCGCGCGCGCTGCCTGGCCACGCCCTGGGTGACCCTGGAGGTAGCGCGCCAGCTGCCCGAATTGCTGTTCACCACCGACATCAGCCACTGGGTGGTGGGCTGCGAACGGCTGCTGGACGATCCCGCCGACGACCTCGACGACTTCATCGGTCGCGTCCACCACATCCAGGCCCGGGTCGGCTACGACCAGGGCCCCCAGGTGCCCCACCCCGCCGCGCCGGAATACGCCCGCGAACTGGCCTTCCACCAGGGGTTCTGGGCGGCGGTCTGGCGCGCCCAGCAGGAGCGCGGCTACCCGGTGACCACCCTCACCCCCGAATTCGGCCCAGATGGCTACACCTTCCGCCTGCCCTTCACCGGCATGCCCATCGCCGATCTCTGGGACCTCAACCGCTGGATGGCCGCCACCCAGCGCGACCAGTTCCAACGCTTTCTCCACGACCGCTAAGGAGCCCGCCATGCCAGACACCCAAGCCGCCGCCTTCCAGACCATCCCGGTGGTGGACATCGCCGGGCTGTTCAGCCCCGACCTGGCGCAGCGCCAGGCCGTCGCCGCCGAACTAGGCCAGGCCGCCCGCGAGGTGGGCTTTCTCTACATCCGCAACCATGGCCTGCCACCGGTGTTGATCGAGGGCCTGCGCCAGGCGGCGCGAGACTACTTCGCCCAGCCACTGGCCGCCAAGATGGACCACTACATCGGCAGTTCCGCCTCGCACAAGGGCTTCGTCCCCGAGGGCGAGGAGATCTACGGCACCGGCAAGCCCGATCACAAGGAGGCCTTCGACATCGGCTTCGAGGTGGCGGCGGACGATCCCGTGGTGCTGGCCGGCACCCCGCTGCTCGGCCCCAATGCCTGGCCCGCGCTGCCCGGTTTTCGCGAGCGGGTGCAGGCCTACTACGCGGCGGCCTTCGCCCTCGGCCGCCAGCTGTTCCGCGGCTTCGCCCTGGCGCTGGAGCTGCCGGAGGACACCTTCGATGCCCTGGTCAGCCGGCCGCCATCCAAGCTGCGGCTGATCCACTACCCCTTCGACGCCAGCGCCGAGGACGCCCCCGGCATCGGTGCCCATACCGACTACGAGTGCTTCACCATCCTGCTCGCCGACCAGCCGGGCCTGGAGGTGATGAACGAAGCCGGCCAGTGGATCGACGCCCCGCCGCTGGACGGCGCCCTGGTGGTGAACATCGGCGACATGCTGGAGGTGATGACCGCCGGCGCCTTCGTCGCCACCGCCCACCGGGTGCGCAAGGTCAAGGCCGAGCGCTATTCCTTCCCGCTGTTCTACGCCTGCGACTACCACACCCGCATCGAACCGCTGCCGCAGTTCGCCGCGGACGCCGAGGGCTACGAGGCCCTGGCCATCGGCGAGCACATGTGGAGCCAGGCGCTGCAGACCTATAGCTATCTGCGCGCCAAGGTCGCCGCCGGCGAGCTGGCGCTGCCGGAGCGTGCGCGCAAGACCGCGACGTTCGGCCATCTGAAGAACCACGCCTGACCATAACGACAACCCCCGGAGCATCCCCATGAACATCCTGCGCAAATCCCTGAGCGTCATCCTGCTGGGCAGCCTGGCCTGCGCGGCCCAGGCCGAGGTCAAGACGGTCACCCCCGGCGTGCTGAAGGTCGGCATGGACATCACCTATCCGCCCTTCGAATCCTTCGACGGCGACAAGGTGGTGGGCTCCGATCCGGACTTTTCCAGCGACCTGGCCAAGCAACTGGGACTCAAGGCCGATTTCGTCAACACCGAATTCGCCGGGCTGATCCTGGGGCTCAAATCCAACCACTTCGACACCGTGATCTCCGGCATGTACATCACCCCGGAGCGCACCGCCCAGGCCCTGGCCATCCCCTATGCGCGCACCGGCGCGGCCATCATGACCAAGGCCGGCGCCGCCAAGGAACCCAAGGTGCCGGAGGACCTCTGCGGCCTCAAGGTCGGCCTGCAACGGGGCACCACCTGGGTCGCCAAGCTGCAGAAACTCTCCACCGACTACTGCGTGGCCCAGGGCAAGGGCGCCATCGCCGTCAGCGAATTCCCCTCCGCGCCCGAGGCGACCCAGGCCATGCTGGCCGGCAACGTGGACGCCCAGATGGAGATCGGCGGCGCGGCCAGCCAGATCGTCGAGCGCTCCCGTGGCCGGGTGCGCATCACCTCGCCGGAGCTGGTGTACAAGGAGACCCTGGGCATCTACCTGCGCAAGGACAACGAGGCCCTGAAGCAGGCCCTCGAAGAAGCCTTCGCCAAGGTGCGGGCCTCCGGCGAATACGCCGCGCTGCTGAAGAAGTACAACCTGGAAGACGCCCCGGCGAACTGAGCGAGGAGCCGAGCCGCCCCGGCCCCGGCCGGGACGGCGACGCCTGGTGATCCCCATGCAATTCGATTGGCCCTATTTCTTCTCGCTGTTCTCCCTGCCGGCCTTCTGGAAGGCCTGCATCACCGTGGTCGAGCTCAGCGGCCTGGCCTGGTTGCTCGGCCTGGCGCTGGGCTTCCTGGTGGCCTCGGCGCGGCTGCACGGGCCGGCCTGGCTGCGCTGGCCGCTGGGCGGCTACATCTGGTTCTTTCGCAGCGTGCCCCTGCTGGTGCTGGTGGTGTTCGTCTACAACCTGCCGCAACTGCTGCCGATGAGCGGCCCGCTACTGTCCAACCCCTTCATTTCCGGGCTGTTCGCCCTGGTGCTCACCGAAACCGCCTACATGGCCGAGATCCATCGCGGGGGCCTGCTGGCGGTGGCCAAGGGGCAGCGTGAGGCGGGCCGCGCCCTGGCCCTGGGCACCCTGAGCATCCAGCGGCTGATCGTCATCCCCCAGGCGCTGCGCATCGCCCTGCCCACCCTGATCAACGAATACATCACCGTGGTCAAGCTCACCTCGCTGATCTCGGTGATCTCCCTGACCGAGATCCTCAAGGTTGGCCAGCAACTCTATGCGGCCAACTTCCTGGTGCTGGAGACCCTGGCCGCAGTAGCCGTCTACTACGTGCTCATCGTCACCCTGTTCGGCTGGCTGCTGCAGGCGCTGGAGCGCCGCCTGGATCTAAACCGGCGCCGCCCGGGCACCCTCGACGCCCAGGCCGAAGCCGAGTTGCGCGCCAGCCTGCCCGGTGACGCCGGCCCGCGTTTCCCCACCCCGCGCCCGGGCGATCCGCCCGCCCTGGAACTGCGCGGCGTGCGCAAGCGCTACGGCGCCCAGGAGGTGCTCAAGGGCATCGACCTGCAGGTCGGTCGCGGCGAGGTGCTGGCGTTGATCGGCCCCTCCGGGTCGGGCAAGACCTCGCTGATCCGCACCCTCAATGGCCTGGAAAGCCTGGACGCCGGCGAGATCCTGCTGTTCGGCGAGGGCTTCATCCGCGCCGGCGAGCGCACGCCCCGGCGCCGGCTACGCGAGGGCCTGCAGCACCTGGGCATGGTGTTCCAGAGCTTCAACCTCTTCCCGCACCTGAGCCTGCTGGGCAACGTCAGCCTGGCCCCGCGGCAGCATCGCCAGGCCGAGGCCGGCGAGTTGCGGCGACGCGCCCTGGCGCTGCTGGACAAAGTCGGCCTGCTGGCCCATGCCCACAAGTACCCGCACCAGCTCTCCGGTGGCCAGCAGCAGCGCGTCGCCATCGCCCGCGCCCTGGCCATGGCGCCGGACATCATGCTGTTCGACGAACCCACCTCGGCCCTTGATCCCGAGCTGGTGGGCGAGGTGCTCAAGGTGATCCGTACCCTGGCCGACGAAGGCATGACCCTGCTGATCGTCACCCACGAGATGGACTTCGCCCTGTCCATCGCCGACCGGGTGATCTTCATGGAAAACGGCGTGATCCACACCGACGCCGCGCCCCAGGCGATCCGCCAGGGTCATTGCGATCCGCGCATCCGTCAGTTCATGGGCCTGACCGCTCCCGCGGCTACCCCCGTCGCCGAGGAGATCACGACATGAGCACCGTCGACCTGCATCCCGGCGAATGGCAGGCGCGCTGCGAGCTGGCCGCGCTCTACCGGCTGATCGCCCACTACCGCATGACCGACCTGATCGACACCCATATCACCCTGCGCCTGCCGGGGACGAGCGAGCTGTTCCTGATCAACAGTTACGGGGTGCCCTTCGAACGCATGACCGCCAGCGACCTGATCTTGATCGACTTGAAAGGCCGCCCCCAACCCGGTCCTTTCGGTGAGCAACGGGTCAACGCCGCTGGCTTCGTCATCCACTCGGCGATCCACGCCGCGCGCCCCGACCTGCACTGCGTGATCCACACCCACACCGCCGCCGGCATGGCGGTGGCCGCCCAGCGCGACGGCCTGCTGCCGCTCACCCAGCACGCCTTGAAGTTCCATGGCCACCTGGCCTACCACACCTACGAAGGCATCGCCCTGTCGCTGGACGAACGCGCCCGCCTGGTCGCCGACCTCGGGCCGCACAAGGCCATGATCCTGCGTAACCATGGCCTGCTGGTGGGCGGCGCCACCCCGGCGGAGGCCTTCCACGAGATCTATTTCCTGGAGCGCGCCTGCCAGGCGCAGATCCAGGCCCTGGCCGGTGGCGTGGCGCTGCACTATCCCAGCGAAGCCGTCTGCCAGCACACCGCCGCGCAATTTCAGGCCGACGGCGCCGAAGGCCTGATCGACCTGGCCTGGCAGGCGGCCTTGTCGCTGATCGAGGACCAGCGCCAGGACTGGTGTCGCTAGCCCACCGACCCTCGCCGCTGCCCCAGCAGGCCCACCGCGGCCAGGGTCACCCCCAGGCTGACCAGCAGGCAAAGACCGAGCAGGCCACGGTCGCCCCAGTGCTCCCGGGCCAGGGCATAGCACCAGGGCGCCGCCGCCGAGAGCAGGAAGCTTGGCGCCAGCAGCTTGCCGGTCAGCCGGGCATAGAGCGCCCGGTCGAACAGCTCCAGCGGCAGACTGGCGCGCAGCACCGCCACCAGGCCGTTGAGGGCGCCATAGAGCAGGACGAAGGCGGCGGTGAGCACCAGATGGCCTTCGCTCGCCAGCGCCAGGGCGAAACTCAAGGGCAACCCCAGGCCGAGCAGCAGATTGAGCTGGCGCGCCGCCAACCGCTGATTCGAGGCCAGCTCCGCCAGCCGCGCGCAGACCTGGCCGATGCCCCAGAGCGCCGCCACCTCCACCGGCACGCCGCGCTCGGCCAGCAAGGCCGGTAGATGAGCCGACAGCCCGGCGGAGAGAAAGCCGATCAGCGCCATGCCGGTGGCGAACAGCACGCCCGCCCACCGTGGCGAGGTGCCGGCGGCCAAGGGCGGCAGGTCGGCAGTGGGCAAGCGCCCCCGCACATTGGGCAGCGGCAGCAGGAGCAGCAGACCGGCCAGGGCGATAGCCGCATAGACCACCAGGCCCAGCCGCCAGCCCAGCATTTCCAGCAACCAATGCCCCAGCGGCCAGAACACCGCCGAGGCCAGGCCACCGAGCAGGGTGATGCGCACCATCACCGCTCGGGAGCGCTCCCCGGCCAGGCGCGCCAGGGTGGCGAAGGCAGCGTCGTACAGCGACAACCGCATCCCCACGCCCAGGATCACCCAGGCCAGGTAGAACAGCGGCGCCGACTGCGCCGCCGCCAGCCCCAGGCACCCCAGGGCATCCAGCACCAGGCCGAGCTGCAGGGTCCGGCAGCCCCCCAGGCGCTCGATCAGCGCGCCGCTGAAGGGCGACACCAGGCCCATGGTCAGCATGGCCAGGGAGAACCCGCCGTAGACCCAGCGCGCCTCCCAACCGAGCCCCGCCGCCATCGCTGGGCCATAGACGCCAGGCAGATAGAAGGCCAGGCCCCAGGCCAGCAGCTGCATCAGCCCCAGTTGCCAGATGGCGCGGTCGCTCGGCATCGGCGTCATCAGCGGCTGCCGGGCGTGCGGTCAGCCTCGCCGAGGCTGCGTTGCATGAGCACGGTATCCACCCAGCGCCCGTGCTTGAACCCCACCGCCTCGAAGGTACCCACGGTTCGAAAGCCCAGGCGCCCATGCAAGGCGATGGAGGCCGCGTTGGCGCTATCGCCGATCACCGCGACCAGTTGGCGAAAGCCCGCCGCCGTGCACGCCGCGATCACCTCCTCCAGCAGGCGCCGGCCGATGCCCTGGCCAGCCAGGCCTGCGCGTACGTACACCGAATCCTCCGCGGTATGCCGATAGGCCGGTCGCGGCCGGTAGAGCACCGCGTAGGCATAGCCGACCACCTCGCCCTCCAGCTCCGCCACCCGATAAGGCAAGCCGGCCTGGCGCACGGCGGCGAGCCGGCGCTCGAGCTCGGCCACGTCCGGCGGCTCCAGCTCGAAGCTGGCGCAGCCGTGCAGGACATGCTGCGCATAGATGGCCTGGATGGCCGGTAGATCGGCGGAGGTGGCGTCGCGCAGCTGCAGGGCGGTGTTCACGGGTTCTATCCAGCCTGGGGTTCGATGGCGAGATCATGCCGGGACGGCCAGGCAAAGATAAAGCTATGCTCGGTTATCCCCGGTATAAGCGAAACCTTGGCATGGCCGACCTCAATCTCACCCAGCTGCAGACCTTCGTCCAAGTAGTGGCCACCGGCAGCTTTTCCGCCGCGGCCGACCGCCTGGGCCTGAGCCAGCCGGCGGTCAGCCTGCAGATCCGCCAGCTGGAGCGGCGCCTGGGGCTCAAGCTGCTGGAGCGTCTCGGCCGCAGCCTCAAGCCCACCGCCGCCGGCAGTCTGCTGCTCGACCACGCCGCGCGCATCCAGGCCGAGGTGGACCTGGCGCTGCAGGCACTGGCCAGCCATGGCGAGACGGTCACCGGGCAGGTCGCCATTGGCACCGGGGCGACCGCCTGCATCCATCTGCTGCCACCCTTGCTCGGCCAGTTGCGCCAGCGCTTGCCACAGCTGGACGTGCGGGTCAGCACCGGCAACACCCTGGACGTGCTGCGCGCGGTGGAGGACAACCGCCTCGACCTGGGCCTGGTCACCCTGCCGGCCAGCGGGCGCAACCTGCAGGTGGAGCCGCTGCTGGAGGATGCCTTCGTCGCCCTGCTGCCGCCGGCCAGTCCGCTGCCGCAGCGCCCGCTCGCGCCGGCGGACTTGGCCGAGACGCCGCTGCTGGCCTTCGAGACCGGCAGCAGCACCCGGCTGCTGATCGACGACTGGTTCCGCCGCGCCGGCCAGGCCAGCCGCCCGGTGATGGAGCTGGGCAGCATCGAGGCGCTCAAGGAACTGGTGGCCGCCGGCCTCGGCTACAGCCTGGTGCCCGGCATCGCCGTGGCCACCGCGCATCATCGCCGCGGCCTGCGCGTCCAGCCCCTCGAACCGCCCCTGGCGCGCATCCTGGCCCTGGTGCTACGCCGCGACAAACCCCTGAGTCGTGCCCTGCAGCAGGTGCTGGAGGCACTGCGCCAGCTACGCGGTTGATCGGCGCTCGACCCTGGCTTACCATCCAATGATTCAACGATCCTTGTACTATCGAATCATGCATGAAGAACTCGCCGTTTCCGCCCTCGCCGCCCTCGCCCATGCCCAGCGCCTGCGGGTCTTCCGCGCCCTGGTGGTTGCTGGCGCGGACGGCCTCCTGCCCAGCCAGTTGGCCGACCAGCTCGAGGTGGCGCGCAGCAACCTGTCCTTCCACCTTAAGGAGCTGGCCACCGCCGGCCTCGTCACCGTGGAGCAACAGGGGCGCAACCTCATCTATCGCGCGGCCTACGACCAGATGAACGCCCTGCTCGGCTATCTCACCGAGCACTGCTGCGCCGGCATCGACTGTGCGGTCACCACCACCCCTCGCTGCCCATGCTGATCCCCGACAACCGCCCCGCCACCGACCGCCAGCACCTGAACTCGCCATGACTACCACGCCCGCCAGCCCACCGCCCGCTGCCCCCATGAACGCCTTCGAACGCTACCTGAGCCTCTGGGTCGCACTCTGCATCCTCATCGGGATCGCCCTCGGCCAGTGGGCCCCTGACGTCTTCCGCGGCATCGGTCGGCTCGAGGTGGCCCAGGTCAACCTGCCGGTCGGCCTGCTGATCTGGGTCATGATCGTGCCCATGCTGCTCAAGGTGGATTTCGGCGCCCTCGGCCAGGTACGCCAGCATTGGCGCGGGATCGGCGTCACCCTGGTCGTCAACTGGGCGGTCAAGCCCTTTTCCATGGCGCTGCTGGCCTGGTTGTTCATTCGCCAGCTGTTCGCTCCCTGGCTGCCGACGAATCAGCTGGACAGCTACATCGCCGGCCTCATCCTGCTGGCCGCGGCGCCCTGCACGGCCATGGTCTTCGTCTGGAGCCGGCTCACCCAGGGCGACCCGCTGTTCACCCTGTCCCAGGTCGCGCTGAACGATACCCTTATGGTGTTCGCCTTCGCCCCCATCGTCGGCCTGCTGCTGGGGCTGTCGTCCATCGCGGTGCCCTGGGCCACCCTGCTGCTCTCGGTGATCCTCTACCTGGTGCTGCCGGTGATCCTCGCCCAGCTCTGGCGCCGCGCCCTGCTGCGCCGCGGCCAGGCGGCCTTCGACCGAACCCTGGCGCGCCTGGGACCACTGTCGATGGCGGCCCTGCTGGCCACCCTGGTGCTGCTGTTCGCCTTCCAGGGTGAGGCCATCCTGGCCCAGCCGCTGGTGATCGCCCTGCTGGCCGTGCCCATCCTGATCCAGGTACTGTTCAATTCGGCGCTGGCCTACTGGCTGAATCGCCTGGTGGGCGAGAGCCACAACGTGGCCTGCCCCTCGGCGCTGATCGGCGCCAGCAATTTCTTCGAGCTGGCGGTGGCCGCCGCCATCAGCCTGTTCGGCTTCCACTCCGGCGCCGCCCTGGCGACCGTGGTGGGCGTCCTCATCGAAGTCCCGCTGATGCTGCTGGTCGTGCGCCTGGTGAACGGCTCGCGCGCCTGGTACGAACGCGGTTCCCCTGCCCTCCGTCGAGACCGTCCATGAGCAGCGCCATCACGATCTACCACAACCCCGCCTGCGGCACCTCGCGCAACACCCTGGGCCTGATCCGCAACAGCGGCGTCGAGCCGCAGGTCATCCACTACCTGGAGACCCCGCCCGACCGGGCGCACCTGGAACGGCTGATCGCCGCCCTGGGCCTCCCGGTGCGCGACCTGCTGCGCCAGCAGGGCACGCCCTATGCCGAGCTAGGGCTGGACGATCCGCAACTGAGCGATGCCGAGCTGATCGCCGCCATGCTGCGCCATCCGATCCTGATCAACCGACCCATCGTGGTGACGCCCCTGGGCACCCGCCTGTGCCGGCCTTCGGAGCGGGTGCTGGAGATCCTGCCCGATCCCCAGCGCGGGCCCTTCGTCAAGGAAGACGGCGAGGTGGTGGTCCCTCCCACCGCGCCCCTCGACTGAGCGAGCCGTCATGCGCGAAACCGTCCGTGGCCAGGACAGCCCCTGGCAGGTCTTCCTGATCTTCCTGCGCCTGGGCTGCACCAGCTTCGGCGGTCCCATCGCCCATCTCGGCTATTTCCGCCAGGCCTTCGTCGCCCGCCGCGGCTGGCTGGACGAGCCCGCCTATGCCGAACTGGTCGCCCTCTGCCAGCTGCTACCCGGCCCCACCAGCAGCCAGGTGGGCATGGCCCTCGGCCTGCAGCGCTCCGGCGGCTGGGGGATGCTGGCGGCCTGGCTCGGCTTCACCCTGCCCTCGGCGCTGCTGCTGATCCTCTTCGCCCTGGGCCTGGCCCGCTATCCGCAGGTGGCCGCTTCGGGAGCGGTACAGGGCCTCAAGGTCTTCGCCGTGGCGGTGGTGGCCCAGGCGGTCTGGAGCATGGGCCGCACCCTATGCCCGGATGCCCGCCGCCGCAGCCTCGCCCTCGTCGCCGCCGGCCTGGCGCTCTGGCTGCCCGGCGCCCTCGGCCAGTTGTTCGGGCTAGGCCTTGCCGCCCTGGTCGGCCGCCTGGCCCTGGCGCCTGCCGCCGCGCCCCAGGCTCCGCCTCTGCAACCAGGGCTGTCGCGGCGCCTGGGCGCCCTGGCGCTGCTGCTGTTCGTCCTGCCGCTGTTGCTCCTGCCGGCCTGGACCGCCGTCAACGGCGCCCCAGGAACCACCCTGGCGGAGGGCGTCTATCGCGCCGGCGCCCTGGTCTTCGGCGGTGGCCATGTGGTGCTGCCATTGCTGCAGGCGGTGGTGGTGCCCGCCGGCCTGATCAGCGATAGCCAGGTCATGGCCGGCTATGGTCTCGCCCAGGCGGTACCTGGGCCGCTCTTCACCTTCGCCGCCTACCTCGGCGCCCTGGTGCCCACGGCGCTACCTGCCTGGCTGAACGGCCTGCTCTGGACCCTGCTGATCTTCCTCCCCGGCGCCCTCGTACTGCTCGCTGCCCTGCCCTTCTGGCAGACCCTGAGCCGGCACCCCGGCTGGCAACGTGCCCTCACCGGACTCAACGCCGGCGTGGTCGGCCTCCTGCTCGCGGCGCTCTACGATCCGGTCTGGACGGGCGCCATCCACAGCGGCGCCGACCTGGCCCTGGCGCTGCTCGCCCTGGGCCTCCTGCTGCGGACCAAGGGCTCGCCCTTACCGGTCGCGCTGCTCGTCGTCCTGATCGCTTGGGCATTGAACTTTTAGCGCACTACCGTTTGGCGGCAGGCCGCTAGTGGCCCGATGAAATTGCGGCGTGGTTCGCTGTAGACCTGTGGAAAGCTTGGCACTGTCAGCGCGACGCTCGGCTGTCCAGACGGCCCGCCCTCTGCGAGCCTGTCCAGCGAGCGCTCGGCCTGCATGCATTAAGGATGACCGCCATGACCTCTAAGAAACAGCCACTGGACTCCGATCAACCCCTCTTCACCCAGACCCTTGCCAAGGCGTCCCTGGCGGCCACGCCCGTCAAGCCCGCCGGCACCGTCGATGGCGTCTCCTACTACGCCTTCCAGAGCCAACCGCGCCTCACGCTCGACATCAACAGCGCGCCCGAGCAAGTCGCCTTCGCCAAGACCTTCGATGCCAAGGGCCCCCACTACGCGGCCGCCTCGACCCTGAACGAGCTGACCCTGACCGGCCACTACGAAGGCCAGATCACCCGCCTCGACGGCCATACCCGTGGCGCGACCGTCAGCGACCACAGCCTCGACTCCTCCATCACCAAGCTCACCGTCAGTCTCAGCGACACCCCGGACAACCAGTTCCACGAAGGTGACCTCATCACCCTGAACAACTTCGACGGCCTGCAGACCTTCGACGGCTCCAAGTCCACCGCCGGCCTGTCGATCGACTTCATCAACGACTACACCCATGACGTCAGCTATGCCAGCCAGAGCGCCTTCCTCAAGAGCGTGACCACCGGTAGCGGCAGCGACCTGATCCAGATCAGCACCATCGCCGCTCCGGAACTGGACAGCGTCGCCTCCCTCGCCCATTCCCGGGTCAAGGCCATCACCGTCGATACCGGCGCCGGTGGCGACCAGATCGGCGCCCATATCCAGCAGGCCGACGTCGTCATCAACGCCGGCGCCGGCAACGACTACGTGGACCTGCTGTTCACCAAAGGCGTGGCCGCCCACAACGCCAACCTGAGCGGCAGCCTTGGCCATGGCGCCACCGTCACCCTGGGCGAGGGTCGCGACTCCCTGACCGTCGACCCCAGCCTGGTCAACTTCGACGGCAGCAGCGCCGCTGCCGCCAATCGTTCCCTGGCGGCCAACCACGTGACGGTGACCGACTACAGCGCCAAGGACGACCAGATCGTCTTCGGCTTCTCGCTGTTCGTCGATTCCGCGGTCACCACCGTGGCCGATGCCGCCCTCAAGGGCACGACCAGCCTCTATGGCGCCCTGCAGAAGGTCGTCCAGACCACCACCGGCGAGGCCCACGCCGCGGTCTTCCACTATGGCCAGGACACCTACGTCTTCCACGACGGCAGCGAGCGCGGCCAGATCGATACCTCGGACTCCCTCATCCAGCTGGTGGGCGTGCACGACCTGAACGACGTCGCCGGCACCGTGGCCGCCGGCGAGCGCGGCATCGGCAACTGGGGTTGACCTCTCCCGCCGGAACCCTGCCACCGGCGGCAGGGTTCCGGCGCGCTAGCGCAGCTCTAGTCGCGACGGGGTCGGGCCTACCGCTGGCGCCTGTCCCTGGCACTTGTCCGCGTGCCTCGGGGTCTGTCTAGCGAGACCCCTCCACTCGAACACGAGGAACGCGCGATGAAGATCCTGATGGTCCTGACCTCCCACGACCAGCTCGGCGACACCGGCAAGAAAACCGGCTTCTGGCTGGAAGAATTCGCCGCCCCCTACTATGTCTTCAAGGATGCCGGCGCCGAGATCACCCTGGCCTCCCCGGCTGGCGGCCAACCCCCACTGGACCCCAAGAGCGACGCCCCCGACGCCCAGACCGAGTCCACCGAACGCTTCAAGAACGACCCCGAGGCGCAACAGGCGCTGGCCAACACCGTCAAGCTCGCCGAGGTGCAGGCCGACGACTACGACGGCCTCTTCTACCCCGGCGGCCACGGCCCCCTCTGGGACCTCGCCGAATCCCGTGACTCCATCGCCCTGCTGGAAGCCTTCGCCCAGTCCGGCAAACCCTTCGGCCTGGTCTGCCACGCCCCCGGCGTGCTGCGCCACGTCAAGGCCACCGACAGCACGCCCCTGGTCAAGGGCCGCACCGTCACCGGCTTCACCAACAGCGAAGAAGCCGCCGTGCAACTCACCGACGTGGTGCCCTTCCTGGTAGAAGACGAACTCAAGAAACTCGGCGCCCACTACGAGAAAGGCCCCGACTGGGGAAGCTATGTGGTCGAAGACGGCAACCTGGTCACCGGCCAGAATCCCGCCAGCTCGGAAGATGCGGCGGATGCGTTGTTGGCTAAGCTGGGCTGAGGGGTTTGGATATGAAAAAGCCCGCCGAATGGTGGGCTTTTTCATGCGCCCCGCCAACCCCTGCGCACGGCAGTTTTCCGCATTGCCCTCGGCCCTGCTGCCAGGTGCCACCAGTCGCAAAGACTGCAGAAATCCAGGCGCCTGCCGACAGCCTCTCATTAGCACAGCCTTAACGCTGCGCCGCCCAGGCTGGAAAGGATATTCCGTGCAATCGATTACCTGGCCGTATTTTCAGAGCCTTGCCTGATGAAGAGAATCCTGCTCGGCATGTGCGCCCTGATGTCCGTGCCCAGGGACAATCCTGGCCTGGTCAAGGCGCAATACCTCGCGCTGTCTCGCCAGCTGCCGATGATGTACTTCATCCTGCTGACCAACACCCTGTTGCTGGCCGGCACCCACTATGTCGTCGCACCACGCTGGCTGGTGCTCTACTGCCCGTTGCTCATGACGCTGTTCGGCGTGGTCCGGGCGGCCGAGTGGGTCCGCACGCGCAATCAGCAGCGCAGCCCAACGCAGATGCTCGCGGCCCTGAAGCGCACCAACCGGCTGGCACGCTTTGCTTATCAACGAAGACCTTGATTTGCCAACCCCTAAAAAACCAAAAGCACGTAGCATCGTTTTCTCGCTATGTGTCTGAGATTCAAGACTCGCTACTAGAAACTCTTGTTGGTGGCATCTGATAGAAATCAATGCTCATGCAGTGTCGTTTTGATATCACAACTATGGACAGGTGGTCGCCTCTATGGAAAATGGCTTGAGACGGCTACCCCGTCAGGCGCGCAGTTCTATACTCTAGATAACAGATCAAGCTTTTTTAGAACGAGTCAGATCCATACCGACATCGTGCTCACGAAGGCATCGTTGGCATTGCTGCGGTGCTAGAAATAGCCCATTCCGGCATGGTGGCGTCAAGTCAAGGAGTAAGAATTTGACGACTGTTAATTTCCAGTTTCGCAGCGATGAAGAAGACCGTAAGCTGCGAGAAGAGAACCAAAATAGCCCCGAGCTCTTTGCGTTTGACTGCGGCCAATTGCCCTTCGAGCGAATGGGGGATGCTCATTTTGAGCTGCTCCTGGCAGATCTTTACGCCGCGCGAGCAGCGGATGGTCTGGAGGACTGGTATGACAAAGCGCGGCGTCTAAATGACGGGGCTGATCAAGGGCGCGACGTCATCTTGCTGGATGATGGTCGCTCTGTTGGCGTGATTCAATGCAAGCGCTATAACGGTATTGTTTCTTTGCCCATGGTCATTCAGGAAATCTGTAAATTCTTTCTCTACGCGACCGTTAAACCTGAAATCGCATCAGCCCCAGGTGAGCCATTCCGCTACTACGTTGCAGTATCTGATCGGGCGACCGGTAAACTTTTTGAGTTCTTGGAAGGTAGTGGACGACAACGCTTTGTAGACCTCAGAGGAGACTTTGAGGAAAAGGCACTGGCCGCACGCAAGGCATCCGCCACCCTAAGAAACCATGTAGCCCTGAAGAATCTGACTCAAGAGGAGCTGTGTGATTTGATCTGGGCCAGGATCGACAATTTACATACTGGCCTACACAAAAAAGACGACCTTTCACGAATGGTGGGTGCTTACCCACAGATCAAGTCGACCTACTTCAAACTCGATTCAGATTTGACAAAAATCGCAAATGAGCTGAAAGCATTTCTGCAATCGCGTAACCTCATAGTCAGTAAGGAGGACGAGGAGCTTATCTCTGGAATCCGTACTGAGTATATAAAGTTGAAACTGGGTCGCAATCAGCGATTTAACTTAGGGCTCTTACAAGGCGTAGAGCTGCTGCCTTTCATGCGAACTATGCTTCTGCCTAAAAAAGGAACTCTGTTCAACAACTTCGGCTCGCTTCCCGTAATTTTTACCGGCGGAGCCGAAGTAGCAGATCCAAGCGACTGGGCAGAACTTCACCATTTAGTTGAGACCTACAATAGCCAGATAGTTGTGTTCGTAGGTTGTGGCAGCGTGAGTGGGGATCAGCTCGCCGCCTGGAAAGCCTCAGACGAAATGACTTGGATCGACCCCGCATGGGATCCGGCTCCGCTACAGCGTTACAGAGCAGGCTGGTGTTGGGTCAAAGATCCCACAGAAGGTATTTTTAATTGCTATGTGCTCGTAGAGAACGAGACAGGCCTAGCGGAATACGGTCACGGAGAGCTGTCGCTTCGTCTAGCATTTGAAGATGTGGTCGTATGGCCGACCTTGGGTAACGACTTTACAAACCCGATTTCAAATGCCAGGTCTCAACTACGACGAATAATGGCTAGCCAGAGAGAGGACAGCTCGCAGCGACCCAATTTTGTCCTTGCGTCTATCAGCGTCACCAGCCTTGAGAAAGTATTAACCTCAGTGTCAGATCACTACGGGCAGCGAAGACACTCGACCATTGCCACTGTGATGGCCAACAGTAACCTTATCGAGGCGTGTCCTACCGAGCTTTACAGTGCTACTGGCATCTTCCCGGCGATTGACCTTGAGTTCGCAACTCGACCTACCCCTGCAACCGTTAATCCGCCTGGACGTGTTATGCGTCGGAGCACCAGTGGTGCTCTTACGTTCACAATCGACTGGACTGCAGATCTGACCCTGACTGCTGTAAAGGCGCATCGCTTAGTTGAGGGGACAGTAACAGACGATATGCAACCAATGTCGCTTGAGTTTCATGAGCTTTTTGATCGGTATCCTCCATTCCCGAACTACCTACCTGCAGTGAGAACAGAACTGGACCTGCTCAATAGCTTAGTGCAAAGCACGGGCTTACCCGACTGCAAGGGGTTCACCTACCGGACATGGTTTGGTGTCAAAGCGGGAGAAGATTTTCCGCTGGAAATGTTATGCGCATCTGGTGAATGCGTTATGAGAACTGTTCAGGCGCTGAGTTACCTTAATGTACCGCCCGCGAGCCAGTGGGGCTGCTCTCCCGATCTACTAGGGCATATTCGGCATGACGACCCTGTGCATGGTGAGGTTAATCTAATGGCTTGGTCGAATAGAAACTATCACGTCAGGCAGATGGAAGGCGATCTTTTCGACTGGGCTCGCCAGCCGACTGTACATCCCAGCCTAATCGTTTTCGCTCAGGGAAGAGGGAATGTTACTGACAAAAAACCTAGCGCTGGACGATACGACTACACCAGCTCGCCTGCTCTCAAGGGTTCAATCACCGAACCCGCAATTATAAGAAACGTTTATATGTTCAGCTTGGGCGATATTGAGTCAGTGTATGACGACCCGTTGGCCCCTACACCTGTTCAATTTATGGAAGATATATTTATCCGAAAGGAGAAGTTAGATGCTCAATGAATTAGTTGAAATCATTGGGCGTCGAGCTGAGGATGCTGGCTTCGCCAGAATCTCTACTTTACAGTATCTATCAGACGCGAATCAAAACTGGCAGGAGGGTGCGCTAGATAATGAGTTAGGGTATTGGGAGTCGTCCTTCGCCTCTATTCTACTAGTCGATATAACTAGTAATACCGCTGCCGATGCAATGCGTCAGGCGAAGATTGCGGAGACGTTCTTGGATGCCGCAATTGTCCAGCGGGAGCGGTCAGTCTCTGTCATTGATGGCTACCTTGTAATCGCAGCCACCAAAGTGAACGATCAGTTCAAAGCATTCATCTTGGATATCGAAAGAGATATAAGATTTGTCAGGAAGCATGTAGTCACTTGGGGACCTGATCGTTGGGAGCGTTGTGAGCGAATCACTCCATTAGCTCTTGAGCGTGTTAAAGACCAAGGAGACGCGGCAGTCTTTTCGTCCGATAACGCAGACTATCTTCAGCTTGTAGAGATGCTGGCCGAGACAGGCAGTCAAGAGCTTGCCAAAATTCATGGTAAGGAATGGAATCTAAATGAATAATCTACCAGTTAAATTTCTCGTCGTTACTATTCAAAATTTTCGGGGCATACCAGATGAATTAGTAGTACCGCTGGATGCCCCGTTAACCGTCATCCATGCAGCCAACGGAACAGGCAAAAGCACGATATGTTACGCCTTAGAATGGTTAATCACCGGCAAGGTGGCAGACCTGAACGGGGTAGATCTAGAGTGCCAATGGGGTAAAGGTGTTACTTTAGTTTCTGCAAAATGCTTGATTGACAATAAGCCTAATGTACTTACTCGAACCAAAAGCTCATTGTGGATGGCGGAAGGTGGCGGAAGTAAGAAGAAAATCAGTGATGATTTTTTGTTGGAGATGCTTACACCTACAACCATCTCGGGAAAAAGCACTATCGCACTGCGAAGGGCAAAACGTGGGTGGCTACGCAATAGCCGATGGCTTTATTCAAACTCTCTAGCCTTATTGATTGACAACAATAAGGCCGAAGAGCGCCAACAAATTTTTGCAGACATTCTTGGCTTCGGTCACCTCACTAGCACCTTACGAGATTTACGCGATTACAAGAAAGCACTTCCCAACACAAGAGGACTATCGGAAAAAGTTACTCGATTGAATACAGAGATTGAGATTTTAAAAAAATCGATAGCTATAAACTCTCCAGCTAAGAATATTGCTTTAATTAATCTTGAAACTATCTTTAAAGCGTTACCACCTGTGGTTGAAGGAAGCATTTCTGAGCAGCTAGAGGCAGCTCAACTACGTGTCAAAGTGCTCAATCGAAAGCAGCATCGAGAGATGAGCACTCTGAAAACATTGCATGAACAGTGGCCGCAGTATCACAACTCTTTGCAGCAGATTCAGAGCCTCCGTCAGTCAGTTGATGCTGCGACACAACAACAGAAACAAGCTAGCGAAGATCAGGTTCTCCGGGCATCCGAGCTATCTGAGGCTCAACAGAAACTCTCTGATGCCGAGCGATCAATTAAATGGGCTAATGAAAGCCTATTAATCCTGTACGACTGGCAGTCAGTTAGTACTGCTCCGGGTGTTGAAGAATATTTTCAAAACACTAACACGAGTCAACTTGAGCTTACGGCAAATTTTGCAGAGCTGAATTGGGATTCAGACCATCAAGAACAATGGAAAGAAGCTATTTTTTTACTATCCACAAACTTTCAAAGAATTATGGAGCTGGATCGTCAAAAAAATGATTTAACGGCATTTCCTGTCGCGCCTGCGACAAACTATGACGAAAAAGTACGACTTTCCGATGCAGCGAAAAATATGCGCATACGGGCAGAAGCGGACTTTGATGCGCTCTCTAACATTTTAGGCAAGCTAAGGGCTATCGGCAGTGAAATTGCTCATAGTCATGATGATACCCACTGCCCGCTCTGCAATTATGATTGGCTAACGACGCATAAGCTTCGGCAAGAAATTTCTTCAAACACGGAAGCACTTGCGCCTGGCCTTGATGCGGTCGCTGATGCGCTTACACAGGCTCGTCAAAAAGAGCAGGAGGCCATCAATACGTTGGCTCTAGCGACGTCCCAGAAATCAGCGCATGACTCTTATTTGTCTCGCTACGACTCCATCAACCAAGAGCTACAATCTTTCGCGAAAAGGACTAAATACTTCCAAATCATGGGTGTTCAGGACTTTTCCGGAATGAGCCTAGCAGGTCTTGCCAACCTGAAAAGCAGAATAAACTCTGCAATTAATACAAGGAGAATTCTGACAAAACTTGCAGAGATCGAAAAGTTCTTCGGCAATACTCCTGTGAACAGTGCATCAGCACGCGTATCCAATGCCGCCGAACACTTGGAAAGATACAAGAAGCACTTTCAGGATCAATTTAACCAGTACGAACCACTAAGAGCTCGTCTTAATATTGTTGCGCATGGGCTCTTACAAACCATTCAATCTAAAGCAAGCGAAATCGCTGCTGTTAACACAAGTATCGCGGCTGCAACAGCAATTACCAGCAGCTTCGAATCCTACTGGCGCGAGCTTTTTGGCAATCAACCCGTTTTAATTGAATCTTACGAACTAATGCGTCGACAGCTGGAGCAACGAGAAAATGAAATAATCCATCACTCCAAGATGCTAGACGAATGCGAAGCTGTAGTAAGTGCAGATACCGATTCGATAAAATTAAGGACGCTTGAGCAAGAATTGACTGATTTGACCAGCAAGCTTAAAATCGGCATAGATTACATCACTAAAGCAGATCAGGCGATTGAGCAATATTCGTTACATGTGAAACAGTTTACCGCTTCTAGCCTCAAACCTCTGCTAAGCCCTGCAGCCGAGCTGTTTTCAAGAATGCATGCCAACGAAGTCTACAAAGGCCTAGGCGTATCAGGAGGCGAAGATGCGTTGAAGTGGACAGTTTTCGCTGAAGGCCATGAGTCCGCCCTGGACGCGGAAGGAAAGCTGAGCCAAGGGCAGCGGCAAGATCTAGCGTTGTCGCTGTACTTAGCAAGAGCGCGAAATACTGGAGGAAGCTTCTTCCTCGACGAGCCTATAGCACATTTGGATGACCTTAATCGAGTGGCGATGCTGGATATCTTCCGACTCGCAGCGACCTCTATGCCTTCCATGAACTTGATATTGACCACTGCTAGTGACTCTCTAGCACGGCACATGGCTCAAAAATTTTCAAGCATTACCGACAGACACCTATTAAACATGATTCATTTGGAGGGGAACCCCAGGAATGGAGTGAAGATGGCTATTCATCGAAATGTAGCTTTATCTAGCCACCCTAAATAGACCAAGATAACTGAGTTATCTGCGGCTTCGTGGGCGCCTTCATACATCGTCATCAAGCTCTCGTAGACGTTAGTGCGCATCCCCTTTAGATACAGATAACAGGAAAATTTTCGGTTCAAGCAAATGCGAGCGTTGAACCGGATTTCAAGGCCTAGCCCCCCAAACGTCAGCACTAACGCTTTCGAGCGAGCACAACATCGTTCATTTCCATAAGCAACTGCCTATTACTTTTAAATTTGGCCGTCACTCTCTAAATTTTGATAAGCTTGCTCCCTATCTTTTTTCCTTGAAAGCATGAACGACAACAAGCCTGCGATAGTTCCCAGGCTTACCGAGGTCAACGACCGCCTTCAGATCGAGACTGAGCGATTTGTATGGTTGAAAGCTTTTCCTCGATGTTGAGCCGAATCTGCCTGACACTAAAAAGCCAAAAGCCCGCAATTGCGCGGGCTTTTGGCTTTTTCTGCTAGACGTACCGGTCTATGCCGGCCGCGGGATCACTCCCATTCAATCGTCGCCGGCGGCTTACTCGAGACGTCGTAGGTGACGCGGGAGATGCCGTCGATTTCGTTGATGATGCGGTTGGAGACCTTTTCCAGCAGCTCGTAGGGCAGATGGGCCCAGCGGGCGGTCATGAAGTCGATGGTTTCCACCGCGCGCAGGGCGACGACCCAGGCGTAGCGGCGGCCGTCGCCGACCACGCCGACGGATTTTACCGGCTGGAAGACGACGAAGGCCTGGCTGACCTTGTGGTACCAGTCGGCCTTGCGCAGTTCGCTGATGAAGATGTCGTCGGCGCGGCGCAGCAGGTCGGCGTATTCCTTCTTCACTTCGCCGAGGATGCGCACGCCCAGGCCCGGGCCCGGGAAGGGGTGGCGATAGACCATGTCGTAGGGCAGGCCCAGTTCCAGGCCGATCTTGCGCACCTCGTCCTTGAACAGCTCACGCAGCGGCTCGACCAGCTTGAGGTTCATCTCCTCGGGCAGGCCGCCGACGTTGTGGTGGGACTTGATGACGTGGGCCTTGCCGGTCTTGGCGCCGGCCGACTCGATGACGTCGGGGTAGATGGTGCCCTGGGCCAGGAACTTGATGTTGTCGAGCTTGCTGGCTTCGGCGTCGAAGACGTCGATGAAGGTGCGGCCGATGATCTTGCGCTTCTTCTCCGGGTCGGCCTCGCCTTCCAGGTTGGTCAGGAAGCGCTGCTCGGAATTGGCGCGGATCACCTTGACGCCCATGTTCTCGGCGAACATGGCCATCACCTGGTCACCCTCGTGCAGGCGCAGCAGGCCGTTGTCGACGAAGACGCAGGTCAGTTGGTCGCCGATGGCCTTGTGCAGCAGCGCCGCGACCACCGAGGAGTCGACACCGCCGGAGAGGCCCAGCAGCACGTTGGCGCTGCCGACCTGGGCGCGCACCTGGGCGATGGCGTCCTCGACGATGTTGGCCGGGGTCCAGAGGGCTTCGCAGCCGCAGATATCCTTGAGGAAGCGCGAGAGGATGCGCCCGCCCTGCTTGGTGTGGGTCACCTCGGGGTGGAACTGCACGCCGTACCAGCCGCGCTCGTCGTCGCCCATGGCGGCGATGGCGCAGCTGGGGGTGCTGGCAACCACGTGGAAGCCGTCCGGCAGCTTGCCGACCTTGTCGCCGTGGCTCATCCAGACGTCCAGGCCGAGCACGCCGTCGTCGTCGATATGGTCTTCGATGCCCTGCAGCAGGCGGCTCTTGCCGACCACATCGACCTTGGCATAGCCGAATTCGCGGATATTGGAGCCTTCGACCTTGCCGCCGAGCTGTTCGGCCATGGTCTGCATGCCGTAGCAGATACCCAGCAGCGGGACGCCCAGGTCGAACACCGCCTTGGGTGCGCGGGGGCTGCCAGCCTCATGGACCGACTCGGGACCACCGGCGAGGATGATGCCGCGCGGAGCGAAGGCGCGGATGTCGGCGTCGTCCATGTCGAAGGGGTGCAGTTCGCAGTAGACGCCCAGTTCGCGCACGCGGCGGGCGATGAGCTGGGTGTACTGGGAGCCGAAGTCGAGGATGAGGATGCGGTGGGCGTGGATGTCTTGGGACATGGCCAGGTCTCGGTGAGCGCTAGGTTCAGACGATTCGGGGCTGTCTAGACAGCCCCGAAGCGCAACGTAGAAGTACAAACGGTTCAGGAATCAACCCACGCGGTAGTTGGGCGCTTCCTTGGTGATCTGCACGTCGTGGACGTGGGACTCGGCCATGCCGGCGCCGGTGATGCGCACGAACTGCGGCTTGGTGCGCATCTGCTCGACGGTGGCGCACCCGGTGTAGCCCATGGAGGCACGCAGGCCGCCCATCAGCTGGTGGATGATCGCCGCCAGCGGGCCCTTGTAGGGGACGCGGCCTTCGATGCCTTCCGGTACCAGCTTCTCGGCGCCGGAGGCGGAGTCCTGGAAGTAGCGGTCGCTGGAGCCCTGGGTCTGGGACATGGCGCCCAGGGAGCCCATGCCGCGGTAGGACTTGTAGGAGCGACCCTGGAACAGCTCGACCTCGCCCGGGGCCTCTTCGGTACCGGCGAACATGGAACCCATCATCACGCAGTAGCCACCGGCGACGATGGCCTTGGACAGGTCACCGGAGAAGCGGATGCCACCGTCGGCGATCAGCGGCACGCCGGTGCCTTCGAGGGCGGCGGCGACGTTGGCGATGGCGGAGATCTGCGGCACGCCGACACCGGCGACGATGCGGGTGGTGCAGATGGAGCCCGGGCCGATGCCGACCTTGACCGCGTCGGCGCCGGCGTCAGCCAGGGCCTTGGCGGCTTCGGCGGTGGCGATGTTGCCACCGATCACCTGGACCTGCGGGTAGGTTTCCTTGACCCAGCGTACCCGGTCGATCACGCCCTTGGAGTGGCCATGGGCGGTGTCGACGACGATGACGTCGACGCCAGCGGCGACCAGGGCAGCGACCCGCTCGGGGGTCTCGGCGCCGGTACCGACGGCCGCGCCGACGCGCAGGCTACCGGCGTCGTCCTTGCTGGCGTTGGGGTAGGCCTTGGCCTTTTCGATGTCCTTGACGGTCATCATGCCCTTGAGGGCGAAGGCCTCGTCGACGATCAGCACCTTCTCGATGCGGTGCTTGTGCAGCAGCTCGCGGACTTCCTGCTTGTCGGCGCCTTCGCGCACGGTGACCAGGCGATCCTTGGGGGTCATGACTTCGCGCACCGGCACGTCGAGACGGGTCTCGAAGCGCACGTCGCGGGAGGTGACGATG
Organism: Pseudomonas sp. No.117; assembly: GCF_054558395.1. NCBI lineage: Bacteria > Pseudomonadati > Pseudomonadota > Gammaproteobacteria > Pseudomonadales > Pseudomonadaceae > Pseudomonas > Pseudomonas sp. No.117. The sequence goes on along the minus strand of NZ_BAAJNP010000009.1, from coordinate 183,534 downwards.
CCCACCAGGTCACGGCCGGACAGCACCGGTACGCCGGAGATGTTGTGCTGACGGGTCAGGTCGAACAGATCGCGCACGCTGGCGTCGGCGTCGATGGTGATGGGGTCCTTCACCACGCCGGCCTCGAAGCGCTTGACCTTGCGGACTTCCGCGGCCTGCTGCTCGACGGTCATGTTCTTGTGGATGATGCCGATGCCACCTTCCTGGGCCATGGCGATGGCCAGGCGGGACTCGGTCACGGTGTCCATGGCGGCGGACACCAGGGGAATGTTCAGCTCGATGCCACGGGTCAGGCGGGTCTTGAGACTGACGTCCTTCGGCAGGACATCCGAATAGCCGGGGATGAGGAGTACGTCGTCGAACGTCAGGGCTTCTTGGCTGATGCGCAGCATGGCGGGGGCTCCCGGGCGGGAAAAATAAGGAGCGCGACATTATACCTGCGCTTGGGGATGGGCGGCAACGCGCCAGGGCATCAACGGCGGGTAAATCGATTTACTTGAGAATGACTATCAACATAGAATCGCCGCCATCCTATCCAGCCCCCTCCGAGACCGCCCTTGAACACCCAGCCCAGAGCCCTGCGCCGTTTCGCTCCCTTCGCCTTCAGCACCCTGGCCCTGGCGACCAGTTCGGGGCTGCTGGCGGCGGAGAACACCACCCTCGCGCCCATGGACATCTCCACCACGGCCACCGAGGCGGACGAAGGCTATCGGGCGGCCACCGCGTCCACCGCGAGCAAGAGCGACGTGCCGCTCAAGGAAGAGGCCCAGTCGGTGCAGACCGTCACCCCCCAGCTGATCCAGGACTACGAGGTGCGGTCCCTGGACGATGCCTCGAAATTCGTCAGTGGCGTCACCCAGAGCAACACCCTGGCCGGCACCAAGGACGCCTTCGTCAAGCGCGGTTTCGGCACCAACGCCGATGGCTCCATCTTCCGCGATGGCGTGCGCTCGAACCTGTCGCACAACTTCGATGCCACCGCCGAGCGCGTCGAGGTGCTCAAGGGCCCGGCCTCCCTGCTCTATGGCGCCCTCGAACCGGGCGGGCTGATCAATGTGGTCAGCAAGCAGCCGCAATATCAGCAGCGCACCACCCTGAGCGGCTCGGCCTACAGCGAAGGCGGCGGCAACCTGGGCCTGGACACCACCGGCCCTATTGGCGATACCGGCCTGGCCTATCGCCTGGTCGCCGAGCGCCAGAGCGAGGACTACTGGCGCAACTATGGCGTGGACCAGCACACCCTGGTGGCACCGTCGCTGTCCTGGACCGGCGAGCGCGCCAGCCTGACCCTGGCCTACTCCTACAACGACTACACCGGCCCGGTGGACCGCGGCACGGTATTCGTCAACGGCCATCCCGCTCATATCGATTACGACAAGCGGCTGGACGAGAAATGGGCCAAGACCAATGGCATCACCGAAACCGCCAGTGCGCGCTACGAGTACCAGCTCAGTGACGACTGGAAGACCCGCCTGACCTACGCCTGGAACAATGATCGCTACAGCCTGGACTTCGCCCAGCCGGTGTCCCTGGCCGCCAATGGCAATCTGCTGCGGGTCGCCAACGGCGCCGACTACGACTATGAGACGACGTACGCGAGCTGGGACTTCATCGGTCGCCAGGACCTGCTGGGCCAACGCCATGACCTGCTGGTTGGGGTCGACCACGAGGACAACGATCAGTACCGCGGCAACACCTACCGCAACAACAATGCGTCGCGTCGTAACATCAATATCAACTCCCCGGTATACGGCAACTTGGCGCGGCCGAGTCTGCTGAGCGCGACCCAGAGCAACCAGGACAGCAGCCTGGAATCCACCTCGCTGTACTTCAAGGACAACTGGCACCTGAACGACCGCTGGATCCTGGTACTCGGTGGCCGCTATCAAACCTTCGATCAGTACAGCGACCAGGGCCTGGGCAACAGCCACGTGGTCAATCTGGATAAACGCGATCACACCGCCGTGCCCCTCGCCGGCCTCGTGTTCCAGGCCACCGACACCCTGTCGCTGTATGGCAACTACAGCCGCTCCTTCGTGCCGAACACCACCGTGGACGACCGCGGCAACACCTTCGATCCCGAAGAAGGTCGCAGCTTCGAGGTCGGTGCCAAGTACGACCTGACGCCCGGCCTGAATCTGAACGTGGCGCTCTACGACATCGAGAAGAAAAATGTGGTGACCACCAGCACCGTGGGCGGGGTGAGCGTGAGCGAAGCCGCCGGCAAGGTAGGGTCACGCGGCCTGGAGGTGGACCTGACCGGTCACCTGGCCGAGCGCTGGGACATGATCGCCACCTACGCCTACGACCACACCGAGATCCTCGACGACCCGAGCAACGAGGGCAATCGCCTGACCCAGGCACCCAAGCACAGCGGCAGTCTCTATCTGACCCACCACCTGCTGGTACCCTCCAACCTCGGCGGCTGGCATGTCGGCGGCGGCGCGCGCTACGTCGGCGAGCGGGCCGGCGACAACGCCAACAGCTTCTACATGAGCAGCTACACCGTGGCCGACGCCTTCCTGCGCTGGGATCTGCCGGTGACCGGCTACCAGACGCGGCTGCAGCTGAACGTGGACAACCTCTTCGACAAGCAGTACTACCCGTCGAGCGCCAATAGTCCGCTGCAGGTGGCGGTGGGTGAGCCGCGGACGGCGCGGCTGAGTGCCTCGGTGAGTTTCTAAGCCAGCGGCCTGCCCTCACCCCAGCCCTCTCCCGGGGGGGAGAGGGGGCGGATCGCTACGTGCAACCCAGTGGAAAACGCTTCGCGGTTTTCCACGCTACGCCCAAAGTTGCATCGCCTGTAGGAGCGGCCCATGGCCGCGATCCGCTAGCAGCCTGCGCTCACACCGAAGGGAGAGGGAACGGCCCGGCGTCCGTAGCGGGTGCCAGGCCCGTAGCGATGCTCTATCCTAGCCGCCCCGTCACGGGGCCTCGGCCCGCCTGGCGGGCCTATTTCCGTCTTCAGCCAGTCCCCGTCATGCTCGATCGCCGCTCCCTTCTGCAATTCGCCGCTGGTACCGCGCTGCTCGCTGGGCTGCCTGCCCGGGCGTTCGCGCGGCCTTCGCTCGGCGACGGTGAGTTCCCGCGGCAGGTGGAGCATGTGGCGGGCAGCACCCTCGTGCCGCGGGAGCCACGGCGCGTGGCGGTGATTTCCACCGGCCAGCTGGACGCCGCCCTGAGCCTGGGCGTGATCCCGGCCGGTACCGCGCGGGTGGACAATCGCGAGCTGGCGCCGGCCTACCTGCGCACGGCCTTGGCCGGCCGCGCGACCGAGCTGGATGCCATGGTTGACCTTGGCAGCCGCCAGGCCCCGGATCTGGAAGCCCTGGCGCGGCTGGCGCCGGATCTCATCCTGCTGAACCGCACCGTGCTGCGGGCGGGCGGCCTGGAACTCTTTTCGCGCATCGCCCCCACGGTGGTGGCGCGCGGCACCGGTGGCAACTGGCGGCCGGACTTTCTCCTGCTGGCCGAAGCCCTGGGTCGACGCCAGCAGGCCGAGCGGCTGCTGGCGACGCTGGATGGCGATCTCGCCGCCATGGCGCAACGCCTGGGCAGCCAACCGCCCTCCACGTCCCTGCTGTTTTCCAGTGGCGCGCGGTTGCGCCTGATGGGCGTGGACTCCTTCGCCGGCGGCCTGCTGCAGGCCATGGGCCTGACCCGCCCCGCCGCGCAGAGATTCAAGGGCACCTCGCGGGACGTCAGTGCGGAGTTGCTGGACCTGGCCGACGCCGACTGGCTGTTCTATGCCGAACAGGGTACCGCCCTGGCCAGCCTGGCCCGGCAGCCGCTATGGCCGCGGTTGAATGCGGTGAACGAGTCCCGGGCCATCCGGGTGGATACCGATGCTTTTTATTTGAACGCCGGCCCCGTGGCCGCGCGCCAGGTGGTGACGACCGTGGCCGCCGCCCTGGGGGTCGCATGAACCAGCCGGCCGTCGCGACCCTCGCCAAGCCGGCAACCTTCGCCCGCGGTGGCTTGGTGCTGCTTCTGCTGCTCGGCGCCCTGGCGCTGGCGCTGATCGCCAGCCTGGGCATAGGCGCCCGGCCGCTGTCCGCGACGCGAATTCTCCAATTGCTGTTCGCCCCCGATGGCTCCACGGACTCCGTGGTGCTCTGGGACCTGCGCCTGCCCCGTACCCTGCTCGGGCTGCTGGTGGGCGCCGCCCTGGGCCTGGCCGGCGCCCTGATGCAGGCGCTGACGCGCAATCCCCTGGCCGACCCTGGCCTGCTGGGAATCAATGCCGGCGCGGCCTTCGCCGTGGTGGCCGGGCTGTCGCTGGTGGGGCTGGACGATGCACCGCTACGCCTGGCCTGCGCCCTGCTGGGTGCCACCCTGGCCGCCGGCCTGGTCTATCTGCTCGGCGGCAACGCCCCGGCCCGTGGCCAGCCACTGCGACTGATCCTCGCCGGCATCGCCCTTAGCGCCAGCCTCCACGCCTGCACCGGCATCATCACCCTGTTCGACAGCGCCGTATTCGATAGCTACCGCTTCTGGGCCGTCGGTGCCTTGAGCGGCCAGACGCCGGGCGGTGCCCTGGCCATCCTGCCGCTGCTGCTGATCGGTCTGCTGCTGGGCCTGCCCCTGGGTGGTCGGCTCAATGCCCTAGCCCTGGGCGAGGACCTGGGCCGCGCCCTCGGTGCCCGCCCGGGACAGGTGCGGCTGCTGGCCTTCGTCGCCATCGTGCTGCTGTGCGGCGCCGCCACCGCGGTGGCCGGCCCCATCGGCTTCCTCGGCCTGGTGGTGCCCCACGCCCTACGCCTGCTGGTGGGCGCCGACTGGCGCTGGATCCTGGCGCTGGCGCCCCTGGCTGGCGCCAACCTCCTGCTGCTGGCCGACACCCTGGGGCGCCGCGTGGCGCTGCCGGGCGAACTGGAGGCCGGCATCGTCTGCGCCCTGCTCGGCACCCCGGTGCTGCTGATCCTGGTCATCCGCTCCGCCCGGCGGGTGCGCCCTTGAGCCGCCATCGTTTCGCGCCGCGGCGCTCGGCACGCTTCAAGGCCTGCCTGCTGCTGCTCGGCCTGGCGGCGGTTGGCATCGCGGCCCTGACCCTCACCGGCGGTGCCTTCGCGCCGGCGCCGTACCAGGTGGTCGCCACCTTGCTGGGTCGGGGTGACAGTCTGACCCGGCTGATCCTGCTGGACCTGCGCCTGCCACGCCTGCTGGCGGCCTTGGGCGTTGGCGCGGCCCTGGGTGCCAGTGGCGCCATCTTCCAGCGGCTGGCGCGCAATCCCCTGGCCAGCCCGGACCTGGTGGGCTTCACCGTCGGTTCGGCCAGTGGCGCCCTCATCACCCTGCTCTGGCTGCAACTGGGTGGTGCGGCGCTGATGCTCGGCGCCCTTACCGGTGGCCTGCTGGCCGCCGTGCTGGTGGCCGGGCTGGCCGCCCTGGCCGGCATCCGCGGGGAGCGGATGATCCTGCTCGGCATCGCCATCAGCACCCTGCTCGCCTCGCTCAACGAATACCTGCTGACCCGCGCCGAGCTGAACGAAGCCCAGGAAGCCCGGCTCTGGCTATTCGGCAGCCTGGACATGCTGACCTGGAGCCGCACCTTGAGCCTGCTCGCCGGCTGCCTGCTGCTCCTGCCGCTAGCCGCCGGGCTGGCCCGCCGGCTGCGGCTGCTGGAGCTGGGCGACGACCTGGCCCGCGCCCTGGGCTTGCCGGTGCTGCGCAGCCAGAATCTGCTGCTCGCGGTGGCGGTGGCCCTGGCAGCCCTGGCCATCGCCACCGCCGGGCCCATCGGCTTCGTCGCCCTGGCCGCGCCGCAGCTGGCGCGGCGCCTGACCCGTAGCGCCGATCTCGGCATCCTGGCGCCCGCCCTGCTTGGCGCCTGCCTCACCGCCGTGGCCGATCTCCTGGCCCAGCGACTGCTGGCCCCCTTCCAGATTCCGGTCGGACTGCTCACCGGCGCCCTGGGCGGCCTCTACCTGATCTTCCTGCTGAGCCGCGAATGGCGGCGGACCTCATGAGCCAAGACGCTTCCCCCAGTCGCCTCGCCGCTCGCGGCCTCACCGTGGGCTACGGCGGCCAGCCGATCTGCCGCGAACTCGACGTGCAACTGCCCGATGGCCGCTTCACCGTCATCATCGGTCCCAACGGATGTGGCAAGTCGACCCTGCTGCGCAGCCTGGCGCGACTGATCCGCCCCAGCGCCGGCGAGGTGCGCCTGGATGGTCGGCTGATTCAGGAGCTGCCCACCCGCGAGGTGGCGCGGCGCATCGGCCTGCTGCCGCAGAGTGCCGTGGCGCCGGACGACATCCTGGTCGCCGACCTGGTGGCGCGCGGGCGGCACCCCCATCGCCAGGCCTTCGCCGGCTGGACCGACGCCGATGAAGCGGCGGTGCAACGTGCGCTGGAAGCCACCAACACCCTGGAGCTGGCCGAGCGGGCGGTGGACAGCCTGTCCGGCGGCCAGCGCCAGCGGGTGTGGATCGCCCTGGCACTGGCCCAGGAGACCCCGCTGCTGTTGCTCGACGAACCCACCACCTACCTGGACATCGCCCACCAGGTGGAGCTGATGGAACTCCTCTGCCGGCTCAATCGCGGAGGTGGTCGTACCCTGGTGGCGGTGCTGCACGACCTCAACCAGGCCTGTCGCTACGCCGACCACATCATCGCCCTGCGCGCCGGCCGCATCCTCGCCGAGGGTCCGCCGGCGGAGATCGTCACCCCCGAGCTGATCGAGGCGCTGTATGGCCTCAAGTGCGCGGTGATCGAGAATCCGCTGGCGGGTACGCCGTTGGTGATTCCCTACTAGCGCGCTGGCCCCGGAAAACGCTGCGCGGTTTTCCAGGCTACGGGTAGGGTGGACAACGGCGCAGCCTTGTCCACCACCCTGCTTCATGCTTGTCGGACGACCCCGCAGGTGCTCCACTGGCGGCTCAGAACAACAACGGAGCCCGCCATGCACATCGTCATCCCCGACGACTACCAGCACGTCGTCGAAACCCTGGACTGCTATCCCCTGCTCCAGCGCGCCGGGCACCAGGTGACCCTCTACCACGATGCCGAACGCGATCCCCAGGTGCTGGTGGAGCGCTTCCGCGACGCTGATGCCCTGGTGCTGACCCGCGAGCGCACCCGCATCGATGCCGAGCTGCTGGCGCACCTGCCGCGGCTCAAGCTGATCAGCCAGACCGGCAAGGCCACCGCGCACCTCAACGTTGCCGCCTGTACCCGCCACGGCGTGGCGGTCTGCGAAGGCAGCGGCTCGCCGGTCTCCACCGCCGAGCTGACCTGGACCCTGATCCTCATGGCTCGCCGTCGCCTCAAGCCGGCCATCGATGCCCTCTATGCCGGACGCTGGCAGGTCAACCTGGGCGAACGCCTGGATGGCCAGATCCTCGGCATCTGGGGCTACGGCAAGATCGGCCAGCGCCTGGCGCGCTACGGCCAGGCCTTCGGCATGCCGGTGCTGGTCTGGGGCAGCGAGGCCTCGCGGGCCAGGGCGGAAGCCGACGGCCATCGCGCGGCGCCAAGTCAGGCGGCCTTCTTCGCCGAGGCGGACGTCATCAGCCTGCACCTGAGATACAGCGAGCGCAGCCGCGGCTGCGTGCGGGCCGAAGACCTGGCGCGGATGAAGAAGAGCGCCCTGCTGGTCAACACCGCCCGCGCCGGTCTGATCGAACCCGGCGCCCTGCTCACCGCGCTGGAACTCGGCCATCCCGGCCAGGCGGCGCTGGACGTCTTCGAGCAGGAACCCGTCGCCCCCGACGATCCCCTGCTCGCCCATCCCCAGGTGCTCTGCACCCCGCACCTGGGCTATGTGGAAAAGCACAGCTACGAACTCTATTTCGGCGAGGCCTTCGCCAACCTGGTGGCCTTCTTTGCCGGGGAGCCGAGCGGGCTGGCCAATCCGGAAGTGTTGGGCAGGGGTTGAGCCGGCGTAGGTTGGTTGAGACAGCTCCCGCGTCGAAACCCAACAGGGCCAGATACCCACGTTGGGCTTAGCTGCGCTCAACCCAACTTACCTGACCAGCTCCCTCTCCCTCGGAGAGAGGGTTGGGGTGAGGGTAAACCCAAGCCGGTGACGTCGGGCTTCGACGATGAAGCCGTCACAACCCAACCTACGGCAGGCGCTCCCGCACCGCTGCGGCGAAGGCGGCGGGGGCTTCCTGGGGGAGGTTGTGGCCGCAACGGGGCAACACCTCGAAGCGGAAAGGGCCCTGGAAATGCCGAGCCACTGCCACCTCGTCCTGCAAGGTCGTCACGCCATCGTCGGCACCGGCCAGCACCGTGGTGGGCACCTTGATCGGTGGCTGGGCAGCGAGGCGCGCCTCGGTCTCGGCATAGGCCGGGTCGTCCGGCGCCAGGCCGTAGCGGTGGCGATAGGAATGGATCACCGTCTCGACGAAATCGGGATTGTCGAAGGCCGCTGCGGTAAGGGCGTAGGTGGCATCGCTAAATTTCCAGTTGGGTGACCACAGCGCCCAGAGCAGACGACAGAACTCCCGGCGATGGGCCGCCAGCCCGGCGCGACCTCGCTCGCCATGGAAGTAGTACTGGTACCAATAGCGCAGCTCCGCCGCCGGTTCGGCCGGCTGGGTCGCGGCGCGGGCGATGTCCTGGATGGGGTAGCCGTCGCCAAGCACCAGCCCGCTCACCCGCTCCGGCCAGAGTGCGGCGACGATGCCCGCCGCGCGGCCACCCCAGTCGTAGCCGGCCAGGGTAGCCCGCTCCAGGCCGAGGGCATCGAGCAGCGCCAGGACGTCATGGGCCAGGGCGGCCTGCTGACCCGAACGTGGGGTGTCGGCGCTCAGGTAGCGGGTGGCGCCATAGCCGCGCAGATAGGGCACGAAGACCCGGCAGCCGCTGGCGGCGAGGTCCTCGGCCACCTCGTCGTAGGCATGGATGTCGTAGGGGAAGCCATGCAGCAGCAGGACCGGATGGCCGCTGTCCGGCCCTTGAGTCTCATAGGCCACGTCCAATACGCCAGCCTGGATGGAGGTGAGCATGGGAGTTCTCCGCCGAGGGGGATCTAAAGCGGATCGGTGTAGACAAGGTGAGTTCCCAAGGTGGCCGTCGAGGTGACTTAGGTTGGGTTGAACGCAGCGAAGCCCAACAGGGGTGTCCGGCGTTGTTGGGCTTCGACGATGGAGCCGTCTCAACCCAACCTACGGGACCGCCGAGGTGACGTAGGTTGGGTTGAGCGCAGCGAAGCCCAACACAGGGTGTCCGGCCTCGTTGGGCTTCGACGATAAAACGGTCTCACCCAACCTACGGGACGTCGCAACCTTGGGATGCTCTACCCTGCCAGGGCTGTCGATGCGGACGTAGGTTGGGTTGAGCGCAGCGAAGCCCAACAGGGGGTGTCCGGCCTCGTTGGGCTTCGACGATAAAACTGTCTCAACCCAACCTACGGGACCGTCACGACCTTGGGATGCTCTACCCTGCCAGATAACGCCCGATCAGGGTCACGCCCGAGGCCAGCACCAGCCAGGTCACCAGGCGGGTGAAGCGCTCCCGCGACAGGCGGCGCTGCAGATGGCGACCGATCCAGCCACCCAGCAGCATGGCCGGCAGCAGGAAGAGCGCGAGGAGCAGCAGGCTGCCATCGCTGTAGGCACCGGCGATCAGCAGCAGGGCGATGCGGATGGAGGCGCTGCAGCCGATGAGGAAACTCTGGGTGCCACGGATGGCGTTCTTGTCCTGTAGCCGCCCGTTGAGATAGAGCGCATAGAGAAAGCCGCCGCTGCCGAACAGGGCGCCACAGAGGCCACCCACCCCACCCGCCGGGACCGACCAGGCCGGGGCCAATTGGCGAAAGCCCTTGGGCGCGAGCAGGCTGTAGACCGAATAGGCCACCACGAAGAGGCCCAGCCAGAGCATCAGCAGGCGGGCGTCGGTGCGCAGCAGCAGGTAGGTACCCAGGGCGGCGCCAAGCAGTAGCATGGGTACCAGGCGCTGCAGTTCACGGCCCGCGATGGCGCGACGATCCGGCAGCCAGTTGTGGAAGGAGGCCAGGAAGTCCAGCAGCACCAGTAAGGGGACGATGCGCGACAGCGGCATCCAGGTGGTGAGCAGGGGGCCGGCGACCAGGGCGCTGCCGAAACCCGCGACACCGAAGATCAGATAGGCTACAACCACGATGGCCTCGATGAGCAGCCATTGCAGCGGCTCATACGTCGTCAACAGCGCCATAGCGCTGGCTACCCAAGCATCCATGCCCCACTCTCCACCGGTTCTGGTTATCGAAGAATAGACGACTCTCGACCGTCGACCTTTAGGCCGGCATCACTGGAGCTTATACCCTGTGCAGATCACGCAGGCCCCAGGCGGAGCTCCAGCCGGAATAGCGCTGCAGGGTAGGACGATGGCCTGGTGATGAATGTCGGCCCGGTAGACGAGTGGTTGTGGTGGCTGCAAGAACCATAGCCAAGGTCGATCGGGCGTATTCAACCTCGGCGCGGTCTGGCCTGGACCTGGCGACGCACCAGCCTCTCCTGCTTCAGCCTCCGCAGGATCGTCAGCTGCCTCGAGGTACCACGTTGGTAGCCACCACTACCTCAGCCCGGCAGGGCCGAGCAGCACGCAGCCCCTGGTGACCTTCTTCAGAGGATCAAGGGCTGCGGGACATATCGTGCGCAGTGCCGTCAGCGGCGCCCCGGAAGACCCTGGGCACCTCTTGCGCGTGGCAGCTGGCCGGATCGTCGAACCCTAGTATGTGATCCAGAGGTGCCCGCGCGATCGGCCAAGGGCCACGGGCTATTTCGAGCCCGGGTACTCGCCTCAGGGAATCAGGCGTTGCGCGCGCAGCCGGGTGAACAGATCGAGAAAGCTCGCCCGGGTGTCGCGATAGCCGAAGAAGCCCAGGTCGCGGCTCTTGGTCATGTCGTTGAGGCATTCGATTTCACGGCCCAGGTCGGCGTCGCTGTGCCACCAGGAGGCGAGCTTGTCGACGTCGGCTTCCACCAGGCCATGCTCCTCGGCCAGCTTGCGCCACTGCGCCGGCGCGACATCCTTCAGCCGGGCTTCCAGCGGCATGGGCTGCTCGGGATAGGGTGCCGGCTCCAGGTCGAAGAAGGCGGCGATTTCGCCCCACAGCCAGCGCCAGCGGAAGACGTCGCCATTGACGGTATTGAACGCCTGGTTGCGCGCCGCCGGGGCCAGTGCGGCCCACTCCAGTTGCTCGGCCAGCAGGCCGGCGTCGGTGACGTCGGTAATGCCATCCCACTGGGTACGGGAGCCGGGGAAGACGAAGGGCTGGCCGGTGGCCTTGCACAGCGAGGCGTAGACCGCCAGGGTCAGGCCCATGTTCATGGCGTTGGTGCCCTTGGCCTGGCCGATCATGCTGTGCGAGCGGTGCACGCTCCAGCCGAAGCCATGGCGCTCGGCGGCAGCGAAGAGGATGTCTTCCAGGGTGTAGTAGAAGTTGGCGCCCGCCTGGCGCGGCTCGCTTTCGCGGAAGGGGGTCTCGGCCTTGCCACTGCCGTATTCCTCGAAGGAACCCAGGTAGTGCTTGGTGCCGGTGACCAGCGCCAGGTGCTGCAGCGGCGCACCGTCCAGGGCCTGGCAGAGGTTGTCCATCATGGCGCCGTTGGCCTCGACGTTTTCCTTCTCGGTGGCGCGGCGGGTCCAGGTGCAGAAGAACACGTGACTGATCGGCAGTCCGGCCAGGGCCTGGCGGGTGGACTCGGCGTCCAGCAGATCGGCGGCCACCGGGATGACGCCCTCCTGCTCCACCGGCTTTCGCGCCAGGCCATAGACGGTCCAGCCGGAGGCGACCAGGGTGAGGGCCAGGTTATAGCCGGAAATGCCGGTGACGCCGACGATGAGAGCGGTGCCCTTGCGCATGAAACCTCCAATAGGGGTGATAGATGGCCTGCGGCGGTCGCAGGCGCTGTAGATAAGGGAGTGCCTTATCTCAGGGTTGATTCCAGCCTATTGGAGAATTAACGGCGTATCCTAGGTATAAATTCCCCTTTCACGGGAATCAGATTCCGCAATCGGGAGCCGCTCTTGTATTCCTCCGAACGCCTCAAGGGGCTCGACGTCTTCGTCACCGTGGCCGACCTGGGCAGCTTCACCGCCGCCGGCGAACGCCTCAACCTCACGGCCTCGGCCATCGGCAAGAGCGTGGCTCGGCTGGAGGGCCGCCTGGGGGTCCGGCTGTTCCAGCGCACCACCCGACGGCTGAGCCTGACCGAGGCCGGCACCAGTTTCTACCGCACCTGTACGGCGGTACTGGCCGAGCTGGAGCAGGCCGAGCTGGGCCTGACCACCCAGGAGGGCGAACCCCATGGTCGGGTCCGCATCGACCTGCCCGCCGCCTATGGCCGCCTGCATGTGCTGCCGGTGATCCTGGAGCTGCTACAGCGCTATCCGCTGCTGCAACCGGATCTGTCCTTCGCTGATCGCTTCGTCGATCCCGTCCATGAGGGCATCGACATCCTGGTGCGTATCGGCGGCTCCGACGCCTGGCCGGCCAGCCTGGGGCATCGCTACCTGGGCACCCAGCGCCAGGTGTTCTGCGCCGCCCCCGCCTATCTCGCGCGGCAGGGACGACCGCAGCGTCCTGGCGACCTCGCCGATCATCTCTGCATCGGCTTTCGCCAGGCCGATGGCCTGGTCAGCCCCTGGCACCTGCGCGGCGAGCAGCCGGGAGAGAGCGAGCGCTGGGTGTTCCAGCCGCGGCTGGTGGTGGGTGACGGCGAAGGCGAGGTGCTGGCCGCCCTGGCCGGGCATGGCATCGCCCAGCTACCCACCTGGCTGATCGCCGAGCACCTCGCCAGCGGCGCGCTGGTGGACGTCCTGCCCGACTGCGCGGTCGACGGCCTGCCGATCAACCTGGTCTGGCCGCGCAGCCGGGAGACCCTGCCGCGGGTGCGGCTGCTGCTCGACCACCTGGCCACCCGGCTGCTGCCCACGGTGGCGCCACGGCTGGCGCGCTGAGAACGTCGGCTGCACAGCGTAGACGGAACGGTGCGGGAACATAGCCGCCGCAAGCCTAGTCGTAACCCATCGTATCTCTGGCCGCCCGAGTTCCATCGATGGGCGGCATGACGATTATCGAGACGATTGATTGGTGCCGTGGACCTGCGCTGCGCAGGATCGACGGTTTGTCATTCGGCCGGGCCAACCTGGCCGCCCCGTTCCACCATCTAGATGAGGTATCTCATGAGCCAAGCCCAAGGCTACGCTGCCCAGTCCCCCGACCAGCCCCTGGCGCCCTTCTCCTTCGAGCGCCGCGAGCCGGGTGCCCACGACGTGCAGATCGACATCCTCTTCTGCGGCGTCTGCCATTCGGACCTGCACACCGCGCGCAACGAGTGGAACAACACCCTGTACCCGTCCGTACCCGGCCACGAGATCGTCGGCAAGGTGACCGCGGTCGGTGCCCACGTGAAGAACTTCAAGGTCGGCGACACCGTCGGCGTCGGCTGCATGGTCGACAGCTGCCAGCACTGCGCCCCCTGTGACGCCGGCGAGGAGTCCTACTGCGAGAACGGCTTCACCGGCACCTACAACGGCAACCTCTACGGTGGCAGTGAGAACACCCAGGGTGGCTACTCCGACCACATCGTGGTCAACGAGAAGTTCGTGCTCAAGGTCAGCCACACCGAGAACCTGGCCGCTGTGGCGCCGCTGCTGTGCGCCGGCATCACCACCTACTCGCCGCTGGCCCACTGGAAGGTCGGCCCCGGCAAGAAGGTCGGTATCGTCGGCCTCGGTGGCCTGGGCCACATGGGCGTGAAGATCGCCCATGCCATGGGTGCCCATGTGGTGCTCTTCACCACCAGCGCAAACAAGAAGGACGACGCCCTGCGCCTGGGCGCGGACGAGGTGGTGGTGTCGAAGAACGAAGACGAGATGGCCGCCCACGCGAACAGCTTCGACTTCATCCTCAACACCGTGGCCGCGCCGCACAACCTGGACGCCTTCCTCACCCTGCTCAAGTGGGACGGCACCATGACCCTGGTCGGCGTACCCGCCGAGCCGCATCCCGCGCCCAGCGTGTTCAACCTGGTGATGAAGCGCCGCCAGCTGGCCGGCTCGCTCATCGGCGGTATCCGCGAGACCCAGGAGATGCTGGACTTCTGCGCCAAGCACGGCATCGTCTCGGACATCGAGCAGATCGCCATCCAGGACATCAACGACGCCTACGAGCGCATGCTCAAGAGCGATGTGAAGTACCGCTTCGTGATCGACATGCAGAGCCTCAAGCAGGGCCAGACCGCGGCCTGATCCCGCGCTCCGCTCCGCCGACAACGCCCGCGCCCGTCGCGGGCGTTGTCATTTTCGGTAACGCATTTTTGGCGCAGTCCGCGGTCCTAGCGATGACGACAATGACGAGGCGGCGGCCATGCAGTGGGACAAGGGACAACGTAGCGACAACGTGGAACAGGCCAGCGGCGGACGCGGCATGAAGATCGGCGGCGGCCTGGGCCTGGGCGGCGTGGCCCTGGTGGTGGTGTTCGGCCTACTCAGCGGCCAGAGCCCGACCCAGATCCTCGGCAACCTGATCAGCCTCAGCGGCCAGGGTGCCCCGACCCAGCAGCAGACCACTGCGCCGGCGGACAACAGCCAGGTGGACTTCGTCCGCGTGGTGCTGGGCGAAACCGAGAACACCTGGACCCGGATCTTCCAGGCCCATGGCGAACAGTACCAGCCGCCCAAGCTGGTGCTCTTCAATGGCCAGGTGCAGTCCGGTTGCGGCGGTGCCACCGCGGCCAGCGGGCCCTTCTATTGTCCGGTGGACGGCAAGGTCTACCTCGACCTCTCCTTCTTCCAGGAACTGCAGCAGCGCTTCGGCGCCGACGGCGATTTCGCCCGCGCCTACGTCATCGCCCACGAGGTCGGCCACCATGTGCAGAACCTCACCGGCACCACCAACAAGATGGAAGCGGCGCGCCGGCGCGGCATTCCCACCGAAGGCGCCACCGGCCTGTCGGTCCGCCTGGAACTGCAGGCCGACTGCTATGCCGGGGTCTGGGCCAACGACGCCCAGCAGCGCCTGAACTGGCTCGACCCGGGTGACCTGGAAAAGGCCTTGAATGCGGCCAACGCCATCGGCGACGATCGCCTGCAACGCCAGGCCCAGGGTCGCGTGGTGCCGGATTCCTTCACCCATGGCAGTTCGGCGCAGCGGGTGAAGTGGTTCCGCACCGGCTTCGACAGTGGCAAGGTGGAGAGCTGCAACACCTTCGCTGCGCAGGCGCTCTGACCTGCCGAGGAGTCCGTCGATGCGTCGCCTGTTCGCGCTGTGCCTGATCCTGGCTGCCAACTCCGTACTGGCGGCGCCCCACGAGGGCGTTGCCCGCATCGTCGACGACCGCCTGCCGATCGGCACGGCCCAGGCCGCGCTGGAGCTGTCCACCGACTGGAGCCGACCGCATCCGGAAATCCGCCGCGCCCTGGTGATCGTCCATGGCCGGCTGCGCAACGCCGCGACCTATTTTCGTTCCGGTGAAACCGCTACCCAGGCGGCGGGCGCCAGCGCCGACACCCTGGTGATAGCCCCGCAGTTCCTCAACGAAGAGGACGTCAAGCGCCATCGGCTGCCGGACGACCTGCTGCGCTGGCAGGGCAATGCCTGGATGGGCGGCGAACCGGCGCTGGGGCCGAGCCCCTTGAGTAGCTTCGCGGTATTCGACGCCCTCCTCGCCCACCTCGCGGATCGGCGCCTGTTGCCCAATCTGCAAGAGGTGGTGATCGCCGGCCATTCCGGCGGCGGCCAGGTGGTCCAGCGCTACGCCGTGCTCGGCCAGGGCGAACGCCCGTTGGCGGCCAGTGGCATTCGCTTGAGATTCGTGGTGGCCAATCCGTCGTCCTATGCCTATTTCGATGCCGAGCGGCCTGATACCCAAGGCCGTCCCGCGCCCTTCGCCGGTGCGGCGACCTGCCCGGACTTCGATAGCTGGAAATACGGCATGCAGGGGCTGCCAGCCTATGCCGAGGGACGCAGCGCGGCGACGCTGGAGCAGCACTATGCCGCGCTCGACCTCACCTACCTGCTGGGCGCCAAGGACATGGATCCCAACCATCCGGCGCTCGACAAGAGCTGCGCCGCCGAGGCCCAGGGCCCCTACCGCCTGGCGCGTGGCCTGAACTACTACCACTACCTGCAGGGGCGTCATGCCGCCCTGCCCCAGCGCCTGGTGCAGGTGCCCGGCGTGGGTCACAACGGCGACGCCATCTTCACCTCGGCGGAAGGCCGCCGGGCCCTGTTCGGCACCGGCGGCTGATCCTCAGGAACTGAGCACCGGGCGGCTGCCCAGCAGACCCTGGACCTTGCCGACGAAGGTATCGAGGCTGAACGGCTTGGTGAGCAGCTGCATGCCCTCGGCGACCAGGCAGGACTGCGGCTCGCCATCGTTCACGTAGCCGGTGATGAACAGCACCGGCAGATTCGGCCGCAGGGTGCGGGCCGCGTTGGCCAGCAGGCGGCCGTTCAGGCCGGGCAGGCCGACATCGGTGATCAGCAGGTCGAAGCCTTCGCCCTCACGCAGGGCCGCCAAGGCCGACTCGGCATCGACGGCATCGCGGTAGCGCCAGCCCAGTTCATCGAACAGCTGCACCAGCAGGCCGCGGATCACCGCATCGTCTTCCACCAGCAACACCCGGGCATTGGGCAGCGTCCGCGCCGCCTTGGCGACCGCCACCGTGGCAGGCTCCGGGATCGGAGTACCGGGGTGGCGTGGCAGCAGCAGGCTCACCCGACACCCCTGGCCAGGCGTACTGGTCACCGTCACCTGGCCGCGGGATTGCTGGACGAAGCCATAGATCATCGACAGGCCCAGACCCGAGCCCTGGCCCACCGGCTTGGTGGTGAAGAAGGGCTCGAAGACGCGCTCCAGCACCTCGGGCGCCATGCCGATCCCGTCGTCGCTCACGGCGATCTGCAGATAGTCGCCCGCTGGTAGCGCCGACCCCGAGGCCGGCTGCACCCAGTTGGCCGCGCTGATGGTGAGGGTTCCCCCCGCCGGCATGGCGTCGCGACTGTTGATGGCGAGGTTGAGCAGGGCGTTTTCCAGCTGATGGGGATCGGCATCGACCTGCCAGAGCGCCGGCGCCAGGTCGACCTGGCAGCGAATCTGCGGGCCCAGGCTGTGCAGGAGGATTTCCTTGAAGTCGGCGATCAGGGTGCTGACGTCGACCGCCTGGGGCAGCAGCGTCTGCCGCCGGGAGAAGGCCAGCAGGCGATGGGTGAGGCTAGCGCCACGGCTCACCGACTGGGTAGCGGTCTCCAGCAGGCCGCCGACCTCGGCCAGGGCCTGAGGTGCCAGCCGACGGCGCAGCAGGTCCACGCTGGCCTGGATGCCGGCCAGCAGGTTGTTGAAATCGTGGGCGATGCCGCCGGTGAGCTGGCCGACCGCCTCCATCTTCTGGGCCTGGCGCAGCAGCTCTTCGGTCTGGGCACGACTGTGCATCTCATCGCGCAGTTGCCGATTGGCTGCCTCCAGTTCGGCGGTGCGGGCCTGTACCTGGACCTCCAGGGTGGCGCGCTCGCGGCGCAGGGCCTCCTCGGCCTCGCGGCGATCATCGATGTCCTCGGTGGTGCCGTACCAGCGGATCACCGCGCCGGTCTCGTCCTGGCGCGGATAGGCGCGGGTGCGCATCCAGCAATGGCTGCCATCCGCCACCCGTACGCGGTGCTCGTGGTCATAGGCCCGGCCGGTGGCGAGCGCGGTGGCCCAGGCCTGGCGGGTCGCCGTGCGGTCGTCCGGGTGCAGCAGCCGCCAGAAGGTCTCGGCGCGCAAGTCGGCCTGGCCGGTCAGCTGCTGCCAGCGCGGCGAGAAGACCACCTCGCGCCCGGTGGGATCGCAGGTCCAGGTGTATTGCGGATTGAGCTCCACCAGGTGCCGATAGTGGTCCTCGCTCTCGCGCAGCTGGCGATCCGCCTGATGCCGCTCGATGGCCAGGGCCGCGGTCTCGGTGACCAGGCGGAAGGCGTCGCGCTCGGCCGCCGAGGGACGGCGCGGCTCCAGGTAGTAGTTGGCGAAGGTCCCCAGCAGCCGGCCATCGAGGGCCAGGATCGGCATCGACCAGCAGGCACGCAGGCCGTGGCGCAACGCCAGGTCGCGGGCGCCGGCCCAGAGCGGATCGCTGGCGATGTCCTCGACGTAGACCGGCTCGCGCCGATAGGCGGCGGTGCCACAGGAGCCGGCCGTGGGACCGATCTCCAGGCGGCCGAGGTCCTGGCTGTAGGCCGCCGGCAGGCTCGGGGCGATACCGTCTTCCAGGAAGCGGCCGTCATCGCTGAGCAACAGGATGCAGGCGTGCAGCCGCACCTGGGCGAGGCGCTCCACCCGCTGCATCAGGGAGTGCAGTACCCGGGCCAGCGGCAAACCGGTCGCGAGACTTTCCAGCGCCTGGCGCTCGTACTGGCGCAGGTCGCTGGCAGGGGGATGATCGTGGCGAGATCGAGGAAGGCTCATACGACTGGCCCGGCATGAATCCAAAGCCAGCATCTTAGCCATGCCCCGGGCAACCGGTAGCCTCTTTACGCCTAACGGCTAATTTTCCAGCGTCAAAGAGCCGACAGGATCTCCTCGCAGGTTTCGAAGCGCTGGTCGCGGGCGGCCGGCCAGGGATCGTCGGGCTGGTTGACTTGCAGGGTGGTACAGCCCACCGCCCGGCCACACTCCAGGTCGTAGCGATGATCGCCGACCATCACCAGGCTCCCGGGTGCCACCTGCCACAGGTCGGCCAGCCGCAGCAGGCCGCCCGGATCGGGCTTGGGTGCCGCCTCGTCGCGGCCGAGCACGGCGCCGGGATCGAAACAGTCTTCCAGGCCGATGGCGGCCAGGGTCAGCAGCGCCAGGTCACGGGCATTGCGGGTGAGGATGCCCAGGCGGCAGCCACGGGCGTGCAGGCCACGCACCAGGTCCACGGCACCGGGCGCCGGCTTGGCGGCCACCGCCAGTTCCCGCTCGTGGGCGAACAGCCAGGCATGCTTGGCCTCGCGCTCGGTCGCCGGCAGCTCGGCCAGGTGGTGCAGGATGTCGGCCTGCGCGGGAATGTCCAGGTGCCGGCGAATGGCGGCGAAGTCATGGACGGCGAGGGTCAGGGTGCCATCCAGGTCGAATACCCAGTGGCTGAGGTGACGCAATGTCATGCAGGGATCCTTCGGCAAGGGGTGACCTCCGGGCACTCGGGGGGAACCCTCGTCACCCGCGCTCCGTCTGGTGGAAACAACCACCAGCAAGGAGTCTACCCATGACGACGACCGTTCGGGCGCTACTTTTCGATGTCTTCGGCACCGTGGTGGACTGGCGTGGCAGTCTGATCGAAGGGTTGCAGGGCCTGTCGGCCAGGCATGGCGTCCAGGCCGACTGGGCCAGGCTGGCCGATGCCTGGCGCAGCGAAGCCTACGAGGCCATCCTGCCGCAGATCGCCGCCCGCACCCTGCCCTGGCTGCCCCTCGACGAGGTCCACCGCCTGGCGCTGGACGAACTGCTGCCGCGCCACGGCCTGGTCGGCCTGACCGATGCCGAGGTGGCCTGGATCAATCGCCGTTGGCACCATCTCGACCCCTGGCCCGATGCCGTGCCGGGCCTGCAGCGACTGCGCCAGGGTTATCCGGTGTGCGCCCTGTCCAATGGCAACGTCAGCCTGCTGCTGGACATGGCCCGCCATGCCGGCCTGCCCTGGGACATGCTGTTCGGTGCCGACCTGTTCCAGCGCTACAAGCCGGCTGCGGAGGTGTACCTGGGCGCCTGCGCCCTGCTTGACCTGCAACCCGAGCAGGTGATGCTCTGCGCCGCCCACAATGGCGACCTGCAGGCCGCCCAGGAACTGGGCCTGGCCACCGCCTTCATCCAGCGCCCGCGGGAAAAGGGTCCGGCGGGAGGCGAGGTCGCCATGGGTAACTGGGATCTGCAAGCCAGCGACCTGCAGGACCTGGCCGACCAGCTGGGCCTGCCGCCGTCCCCCCTCCAGGCCGACGAAGACCGGGCCGAGGCCTGAATACGGCGATTGAGGCGCGCCCTGGCGCTTCTGTATCCTGCCGGATACTTTTCGCCAGGGCATTTCCATGGGTTTTCTCGACAAGCTGCGCAAGAAACGTGAACGCCAGGCCCTGGCCGCCCTGCCCCGCCTGCACCAGCGCACCGCGCGCCTGCGTCGCGAGCTGCCCGACTATGAGGTCGGCGCCGGTACCTATGGCGCGCCGCGGGTGTTCGATCTCAAGGAAGGCGCCACCCTGCGCCTGGGGTGCTACACCTCCATCGCCGAAGGGGTGCGCATCCTGCTCGGCGGCCTGCACCGGCTGGACTGGGTCACCACCTATCCCTTTCCCGCCTTCGTCGACGACCTGTCCCATATCGCCGACTACGGCGGAACCCGCGGCGACGTGGTGATCGGCAGCGACTGCTGGATCTGCACCGATGCGCTGATCCTCTCCGGCGTCACCATCGGCCATGGCGCCGTGGTGGCCGCCGGTGCCGTGGTCACCCGCGACGTGCCGCCCTATGCGGTGGTGGGCGGCAATCCGGCCCGCTTCATCAAGTGGCGCTTTCCCGAGGCCACCTGCCAGGCGCTGCTCGACATCGCCTGGTGGGACTGGCCCGAGGCGGAGATCCTCGCCGCCGGCGAACACCTGTGCAGCGCAGATATCGACGGCTTCATCGCCTATGCCCGGGCGCGCCATCCGGCGCCCTGAGTCCGGCTGCCGGAACTCGGAGCCCCAGATCAGGCTCCCCTTCATTAGTCATTCTTTTGAAGGTCATCCATGGAACTGCTCGATCTGCTGCAATGGCCGGCCATGGCCATCACCCTGCTCGCCGCCTGGCTGGTAGCCTCCCAACGCCAGGGCCGACGTAACCTGGGCTTCTGGGTGTTTCTGCTCAGCAACGCCCTGTGGATCGCCTGGGGCCTGCAGGCCGAGGCCTATGCGCTCATCGTGCTGCAGCTGGGCCTGGCGGCGATGAATCTGCGTGGCGTGCGGCGCAACGCCAGCGAGGATGCGGCGGCGACCCTCCCCGAGGGCCCGAGCAGGGCATAATGGCGGGCCCCGCGTCAGACGGCCCAGACCCATGCAGCACAGCGTCACCCCCATCGGCCACGTCCGCTCCTGCTTCAAGGAGAAATTCGCCATCCCCCGCCAGCCGGCCCTGGCCCCGGCCGCCCGCGGCGTACTGGAATTGCTGCCGCCCTTCGACCGCCCCGAAGCGGTCGAAGGGCTGGAGGGCGTCAGCCATGTCTGGCTGCTGTTTCTCTTCCATCAGGCGCTGGAGAGCCAGCCGCGGCTGCGGGTACGGCCGCCGCGCCTGGGCGGTAATAGCTACCTGGGGGTGTTCGCCACCCGCGCCACCCATAGACCCAATGGGATCGGCCAATCGGTGGTCCGCCTCGATGGCATCGAGCCGGGACGGCTGCTGCTCTCGGGCATCGACCTGCTCGATGGCACCCCGGTGCTGGACATCAAGCCCTACGTGCCCTACGCCGACAGTCCCGCCGACGCCCACAACGCCATCGCCGCGGCGCCGCCGCCGGCGCTGAGGGTGAGCTGGGCGGACGCGGCGCGTGCCCAGGCCGAGGCCCATGGCCAGCGCCTCGGCGAGCCCCTGGCCGCGCTGATCGAGCAGTGCCTGGCCCAGGATCCGCGCCCTGCCTATCAGGTACCCGCGCCCGAGCGGCGCTATGGGGTGCGGCTGTGGGACGTGGAGGTGCATTGGCACTATCCGACTGCGGACCAGATCCGGGTATTGGAGGTGACCGCAGCGCCCTGACGTCGCCCCGTTTGCATTCCGGCAGCCGAGGCCCCAACAATGACCTTGCCGGATCGCATGAGGCGATCCGCATCCGGCTACGGTCGCCGTTCGGCCGTATCACCGATAGGGAAACATCTATGGCTCCAAGCAGACAGGTCATCAACGCTCAGGTCAGCCCCAAGGGCAGCCTGGAGACCCTTTCCCAGCGCGAGGTCCAGCAGCTCAGCGCCGCCGGCTCGGGCAACCTCTACCAGCTCTTTCGCCAGTGCGCCCTGGCCATCCTCAACACCGGCGCCCACAGCGACAACGCCAAGACCATCCTCGAGGCCTACCAGGACTTCGAGATCCTCATCCACCAGCAGGACCGCGGCGTCCGCCTGGAGCTGATCAACGCCCCGGCCGATGCCTTCGTCGACGGCGAGATGATCGCCAGCACCCGTGAGATGCTGTTCAGCGCCCTGCGCGACATCGTCTACACCGAGAGCGAGCAGAGCAGCCTGCGCATCGATCTGGAGAGCTCCGAAGGCATCACCGACTACGTCTTCCACCTGCTGCGCAACGCCCGTACCCTGCGCGCCGGCATGGAGCCCAAGATGGTGGTCTGCTGGGGCGGTCACTCCATCAGCACCGAGGAATACAAGTACACCAAGAAGGTCGGCCACGAGCTCGGCCTGCGCAGCCTGGACATCTGCACCGGCTGCGGCCCGGGGGTGATGAAGGGCCCGATGAAGGGCGCCACCATCGCCCACGCCAAGCAGCGCATTCAGTACGGGCGCTACCTGGGCCTCACCGAGCCGGGCATCATCGCCGCCGAGGCGCCCAATCCCATCGTCAACGAACTGGTGATCCTGCCGGACATCGAGAAGCGCCTGGAGGCCTTCGTCCGCGTCGGCCACGGCATCATCATCTTCCCGGGCGGTGCCGGTACGGCGGAGGAATTCCTCTACCTGCTGGGCATCCTCATGCATCCGGACAACCGGGACATCCCCTTCCCGGTGATCCTCACCGGTCCGCAAAGCGCCGCGCCCTACCTGGAGCAGCTGCACGCCTTCATCGGCGCCACCCTGGGCGAAGCCGCCCAGCGTCACTACCAGATCGTGGTCAACGATCCGGTCGAGGTGGCCCGGCAGATGGCGCAGGGGCTCAAGGCGGTCAAGCAGTTCCGCCGCGAGCGCCATGACGCCTTCCACTTCAACTGGCTGCTGCGCATCGAGGAAGGCTTCCAACGCCCCTTCGATCCCACCCACGCCAATATGGCCGCGCTGCAACTGACCCACAGCCTGCCACCCCACGAATTGGCGGCCAATCTGCGCCGGGCCTTCTCCGGGATCGTCGCCGGCAACGTCAAGGCCAAGGGCATCCAGCTGATCGAGGAGCATGGCCCCTACGAGATCCATGGCGATCCCGACATCATGCGCCCGCTGGACCGCTTGCTGCAGGCCTTCGTCGAGCAGCACCGCATGAAGCTGCCGGGCGGCGCCGCCTACGAGCCCTGCTATCGCGTGGTGAGTTAGCGACCTGGGCCTTTCGCCCGCTATCGGCAATCGATGACCGCTCGTCCTTACCCCATATCGACGAACGGTCATCTTTACTAGCACCTTGATATCAAATAGTCGCTAGCTAGCTATCTAGAGCGCTTCGCTTGGCGATCAGGCCGATGCCTTTCGCCACTACGGCCCTAAGTCTGGAAAACCTTGCGCGCTAACCGCTCCAGTCCCGGTTAAAGCCCCTCTTCCCGACGCCGATAGGGCTAGGCAAGCTAAACTCAGAGCGCAGGCTGCCGTCGTGAAAGCCACCCTGGCCGGAGATCCCGCCGGGCCATCTTCACCCAGCCCTGCCGGATTTCCTGCCGAGGCTACGGAATGAATAACTGGCTGGGACTCGAGTTCCTTGTCGCCCCCCTTGCCCAGGACCAGGTGCACCTGCATGGTCAGCACGATGCCTGGCTGGTGGCACTCGCCTATCTGGTCGCGGTCAGCGCCTGTTACGTCACCCTGGTGTTCGCCGAGCGCATCGGCCAGACCCGCACCCTGGCGCGCCGGCGGGCCTGGAGCCTGATGGGCGCCCTGAGCTTCGGCTTCGGCGTCTGGGGCATGCACTTCATCGCCATGCTGGCCTACACCGTGCCCACCCGGGTGCACTACGACCTCTTCATCACCCTGGCGTCGCTGCTGATCGTGGTGCTCGCCGGCCTCATGGCCATGCCCGCCCTGAGTCAGCCCGACCTCACCCTGGGGCAGCGGCTCAAGGCCGGTCTGGTGCTGAGCGTGGGCATCGTGCTGATGCACTACACCGGCATGTCCGCCGTGCACACCGAAGCCGTGGTGCTCTATCGGCCGCTGCCCTTCCTGGGGTCGATCGCCATCGCCGTGGGCGCGAGCTTCGCCGCCCTGCAGCTGATCCAGATCTTCCGGCGCCACTACACCGGCATCTATCGCTGGCTGCGCATGGCCACCGCCCTGGTGATGGGCCTGGCCATCGCGGCCATGCACTTCACCGGCATGTGGTCGATGGTGCTGATCGCACCGACCGCCACCGAGACCACGCTGCAGGGCGCCAGCAATGCCTGGCAACTGGGTGTGGGCATCGCCATCATCGCCCTGCTGCTGGTGGTGGGCGGCCTGGGCGCGGCCTGGGCGGATCGCCAGCTGCAGCGCAAGGAACACGACCTGGAGCGGGTCAACTCCCTGGTCGGCCAGCTCGACGAGGCCCGGGCCTCGCTGCAACAGGCAGCGCACTACGACCCCCTCACCGACCTGCACAACCGACGCGCCTTCAACCAGGCCTTCGCCGAGACCCTCGCCCGCCACGCCCAGCAGGGCCGCAGCCTGGCGGTGATGTTTCTCGACATCGATCATTTCAAGCGCATCAACGACAGCCTCGGCCACGATGCCGGCGACCAGTTGCTGGTCGCCATGGCCAAGATCATTCGCGATGCCGTGCGCGAAGGCGACCTGGTGGCGCGCTTCGGCGGCGACGAATTCTGCATCCTGGCCAGCCTGGCCAATGCCGACGAAGCCCGCCACCTCGCCCAGCGCATCCTGGAGCGCCTGCGCAATCCCATCACCATCGGCAGCCGCCCCCTGGTGATGACCACCAGCATCGGGATCAGCCTCTATCCCCGCGACGGTGGCTGCTGCGAAGAGCTGCTCAAGAGCGCCGACCTCGCGCTCTACCTGTCCAAGGGCAACGGCCGCAACACCTACAGCTTCTTCGACGAGACCCTGCGCGAGAAGATTTCCCTGCAGTTGGAGCTGGAAGCCGAGCTGCGCGAAGCCCTGACCGAAGAACGCGGCCTGCAACTGTATTACCAGCCGATCCTGGACGTCGCCAGCGGCCACCTGGACAAGGCCGAGGCGCTGATCCGCTGGGACCATCCGCGCCTGGGCCTGCTGGCGCCCAACTTCTTCCTCGGCATCGCCGAGGCCAACGGCTTCATCGAGGAACTGGACGCCTGGGTGCTCAAGCGGGCCTGCCGCGACCTGGCCGAGCTGACCGCCGCCGGCCTGGCCGACCTGCGCGTCGCCATCAACTGCTCGGCGCTGAGCCTGAGCAATGACGCCCTGCCGGCCCAGATCGCCTGGCGGCTTGACGACCACTGCCTCTCGCCCCGTCGCCTGGAGCTGGAGGTCACCGAGAATGCCCTGGTCAAGAACGTGCAACCCACCATCGAGGTGCTGCAGCGTATCCGCGACCTGGGCGTGGCGGTCTCCATCGACGATTTCGGCACCGGCTACTCATCGCTGGCCTATCTCAAGCGCCTGCCCATCGACACCGTGAAGATCGACCGCTCCTTCGTCACCGGCCTGGCCGAAGGCAATGCCGATCACCAGATCGTCCAGGCCATCATCGGCATGGCCCGGCCGCTCAAGCTCAAGGTCACCGCAGAGGGCGTCGAGCAACTGGAACAGCTGCGGCTGCTCTGCGCCCTGGGTTGCGACTTCATCCAGGGCTATCACATCAGCCGGCCGGTGCCCCTGGCGCAGGTCGCCGAGGTCGTAAGGTGCTACGCCAGCGGCGTCTGTCCGCTACAGGCCGGAGCCGACGCCCTGGCCATGGCGAAGGCCCTCGGCTAGCGCTGGCGATAGCGTAGCCAGACGCTGCCGTCATCCTGGGCCTCGGCCGAGGCCAGCGTGAGATACAGCGGCTGCTGCCAGGCCTGTTCGGCGATCTCGAAGGACGCCGGGTGGGCACCGCGCCCGTCCACCAGCGGGATGATCAGCACGCTGATCTCATCCACCAGCCCGGCGGCGACGAAGGAGCCGCTGACATGGGGACCGCCCTCCACCACCAGCCGCTCGATACCCAGCTCGGTATTCAGCAGCTCCAGCACCGCGGCCAGATCCAGCTCCCGCTGGCCGCCGAAGACGTAGGAGGCGCCGATGTTCTGCAGGTGGGCCAGGTAGTCGTCGCTCACTCCCTCGGTGAGCACCGCCACCACATGGGAATCCAGGGCCTCGTTCTTTTTCCAGGCCACCTTGCCCTGGGGATCGATGGCGATGGCGTACTTGGCGGCATCGCGCTGGACGAAGTGATGAATACGGGGTATGGGCGCCTGGGCCACGCCCGTGGGATAGCCCTCGCCATGGGCGATCTCTTCCATGGTTACCCGGCCGCAGGCCCAGGCATCGAACTCGAAGCGCTCGGCCAGGCGCTCGTAGGTGGCGTCGGCCTGCTTCTTGAGCGGACGTTCCCAGCCATCGGTGAGCGCGTGGCCGTCGACCGACGACATCATATGGCAGATCACATAGGGCTTCATGGGGGCTCCCGGCAGTGGCGTGTCACCCTGACACGTCCTCCAGCAACCGACCGATCCGCCCCTGGGGGAGTTCAGCACCCCGGCCTGCGGAAACGAAAAACCCGCCGGAGGGCGGGTTTTCGCGGAGCCTGGCGGCGTTACTTCTCGACGAAGGCGCGCTCGATCAGGTAGTCGCCCGGGTCGCCCATGCGCGGCGAGATGGTCAGGCCGAATTCGTTCAGCACGGCACTGGTCTCGTCGAGCATGCTCGGGCTGCCGCAGATCATGGCGCGGTCGTCCTGGGGATTGATCGGCGGCAGGCCGATGTCCTCGAACAGCTTGCCGCTGCGCATCAGGTCGGTCTGGCGACCCTGGTTGCGAAATTCCTCACGGGTGACCAGGGGATAGTAGATCAGCTTCTCGCGGACCAGGTCGCCGATGAACTCGTGCTCGGGCAGGGTCTTGGTGATGAAGTCGGCATAGGCCAGCTCGTTCACGTAGCGCACGCCGTGGACCAGGATGACCTTCTCGAAGCGCTCGTAGGTCTCCGGGTCCTGGATGGTGCTCAGGAAGGGCGCCATGCCAGTGCCGGTGCTCAGCAGGTAGAGATGCTTGGCGGGCTTGAGGTCACTGAGGATCAGCGTGCCGGTGGGCTTGCGGCTGACCATCAGGTTGTCGCCTTCCTTGAGGTGCTGCAGGCGCGAGGTCAGGGGGCCGTCCGGCACCTTGATGCTGAAGAACTCCAGGTGCTCTTCGTAGTTCGGGCTGGCGATGCTGTAGGCACGCATCAGCGGGCGACCGCCCTCGGTTTCCAGGCCGATCATCACGAACTGACCGTTCTCGAAACGCAGGCCCGGATTACGGGTGGTCTTGAAGCTGAACAGGGTGTCGTTCCAGTGATGAACGCTCAGGACGCGCTCGGTGTACAGGTTGCTCATCGATGACTCCAGGAAAAATCGGTACAGCCCGGGGCTGGATAGAAATTGCGCGACAGTTTATAGAGGGGGAAAATATCCGTGAAATGAATAATTCGAATATCGGTTATCCAAAAGGCAGATATGAGATTCACGTTGCGTCAACTCGAGGTCTTCGTCGCCGTGGCGCGCCAGGAAAGCGTTTCCCGGGCAGCCGAGGCGCTCAATCTGTCGCAGTCCGCCACCAGTACCGCCCTGGGCGAACTGGAGCGGCAATTCGATTGCCGGGTATTCGACCGCGCCGGAAAGCGTTTGACGCTCAACGCCCTGGGTCGGCAACTGCTGCCCAAGGCGGTGGCCCTCCTCGACCGCAGCGCCGAGGTGGAAAACCTGCTACGCGGCAAGACCGGTTTCGGCTCCCTGGAAGTGGGCGCCACCCTCACCATCGGCAACTACCTGGCCACCCTGCTGCTGGGCGACTTCATGCAGCGTCATCCCGACTGCCGGGTGCGCCTGCACGTGCACAACACCGCCAGCGTGGTGCAGCGCATCGCCAACCATGACATCGACCTCGGCCTGATCGAAGGCGACTGCCAGCATCCGGACCTGGAGGTGCAGCCCTGGATCGAAGACGAACTGGTGGTGTTCTGCGCGCCTGGGCATAGCCTGGCGGGCAAACGGGCCACCCAGGCTGAACTGGAGTCCCAGGCCTGGATCCTGCGCGAGCAGGGCTCCGGCACCCGGCTGACCTTCGACCAGGCCATGCGACATCACGCCCAGCCGCTGGACGTGCGCCTGGAACTGGAGCACACCGAGGCCATCCTGCGGGCAGTGGAATCGGGGCTGGGCATCGGCTGCCTGTCACGGCTGGCCCTGCGCGACGCCTTCGCCCGCGGCACCCTGGTGCCCATCGACACCCCGACCCTGGACCTGCGCCGGCAATTCTGCTTCATCTGGCACAAGCAGAAGTACCAGACCGGGGCCATGGTCGAATTCCTCGACCTCTGTCGCCAGCTGACCTTGGGCCTCAGTCGCAGCGACCAGATCGACACTGCGCGGCCCCGCACCCCAGGCTGATCACTGGCCCTGGTAGATCCGTCGATTCTCCAGCTCTCGCTGCTCGTGGCGGCGGTGGGCGCGGAGCGCCAGCAGGGCGAGCACGCCGATGACCAGGCGATAGCCCTGGGAATAGAGGTCCAGCTCGGCGGTGGCCGACTCGCCCAGCATGCCGCTGATCAACCGCACCACGAACAGCGTCAGCTGCACGAAAGCCACCAGCAGCAGCCCGGCCGACAGCCATTCCGCGCGACGGAACGCCAGCACGGCGAACAGCGCCAGGGCGAATTGCATACCGCCATACCAGACCCGCGCCTCGGCGACCGACGCCGAATCCATCAGCACCATGCCGCGGGCGTTGGCCATCTCGTAGGGATAGAACCAGTGCGCCAGGGCGAGTCCAAACCAGACCAGGGCCTGCAGACCCAACACCAGACGTGCGAAGCGAAGCTCGGACATTCCCCGTTTCTCCTTGGGGCCAGAGGTGGATGACAGCCGCTCCAGTGTAGCCAGCGCCGGGAGCGATCTGCACTGCCGATGCAGACCGCCGCAGGCGGGTTAGGGTTCGCCGGGAGGGCTGGGGTAAGCTGCAGGTCTCCACCCTTCCGGCTCCCGCCCCCGAGCCCGCCGCCCGAGAGACCGCCATGCCCGCCGCCCTGCCCGCCCAGCCGCCGCTGGTGCTGTCCATCCAGTCCCATGTCGCCTACGGCCACGTCGGCAATGCCGCCGCCACCCTGCCGCTGCAACTGCTCGGCCTGCAGCCGGTGGTGGTCAATACGGTGCAATTCTCCAATCACACGGGTTACGGTGAATTCAAGGGCCAGGTCTTTCCCCCCGAACACATCCACGACGTACTCGACGGCCTGCGCGCCCGCGGCGTGCTGGAGCGCTGCGTCGCGGTGCTGTCCGGCTACCTGGGCGACGCCGCCATCGGCGAGGTGATCCTCGGCGTGGTGCAGGAGATCCGCCGTCAGCGCGGCGACCTGCAGTATCTCTGCGATCCGGTGATGGGCGACGTCGGCCGCGGCATCTTCGTGCGCCCCGGCATCCCCGACTTCCTGCGCCGTCGCGCCATCGAACAGGCCAGCCTGATCACCCCCAACCAGTACGAATTCGAGTTGCTGCACGGCCAGCCGTTGGCCGACACCGCCGCCGCCGTGGCCGCTGCCCGCTTGCTGCTCGGCCGCCCCGGTCAACCGGGCCCCAAGACCATCGTCATCACCAGCCTGCGCACCCCGGATCTGCCGACCGACGTCCTCAGCACCCTGGTGGTGGAGGCCGCGGACGCCTGGCTGGTGCAGACGCCCTACCTGGATCTGCAGCCGCTGCCCAACGGCATGGGCGATGTCTTCTCCGCGGTGCTGCTGGGCCAGTTGCTCAACGGCCAGTCCACGCCCGCCGCCGCGTCCCATGCGGTCAGCGCCCTCTACGCCCTGGTCGCCCGCACCGCCCCCGGCAGCCGCGACCTGCCGCTGATCGCCGCACGCGAGCAGATCGTACGGCCGGGCGAGCTGTTCGAGGCCCAACGGCTGGCGTAGGTCGGGTTGAGCGTTAGCGAAGCCCAAGGGTGTCCCGCTCTGTTGGGCTTCGACGATGGAGCCGTCCCAGCCCAACCTACGAGTCCGCCTATAGGTGAAGGAGGCTTGCGTAGGTTGGGTTGAGCGCAGCGAAGCCCAACGATACCGGCCTCGACCCCGCCTTGTTGGGCTTCGACGATGGAGCCGTCTCAGCCCAACCTACGAGTCCGCCTAGAGGTGAAGGAGGCTTGCGTAGGTTGGGTTGAGCGCAGCGAAGCCCAACGATGCCGGCCTCGACCCCATCCTGTTGGGCTTCGACGATAGAGCCGTCTCAGCCCAACCTACGAATCCACCTAGAGGCAAAGGGGAGCTTGCGTAGGTTGGGTTGAGCGCAGCGAAGCCCAACGATGGCGGCCTCGACCCCGCCCTGTTGGGCTTCGACGATGGAGCCGTCTCAGCCCAACCTACGGCTGCTCCGCCCCCTCTCCCCCTGGGAGAGGGCTGGGGTGAGGGAAACCCCAACCTCGAACCCTCACGACGACTGCATATGCCGCTCTCGCAGTTCCTGGCGCTCCTTGGCCTCCACGCTCAGGGTCGCGGTGGGCCTTAGCAGCAGGCGAGCCAGGCCTATGGGCTCGCCGGTCTCCGCGCACCAGCCGTAGTCCTCACGCGCCAGGCGCTCCAGAGCCTCGTCGATCTTGTCCAGCAGCTTCTTCTCCCGTTCCAGCTGGCGCAGTTGCCACTGGCGTTCCTGCTCGGCATTGCCGATGTCAGCCGGATCGCCGTGGGTGTCCAGGCCGCGCAGGTCTTCCACCTGCTCGTCGATCAGGCGCTGCAGATCGCCACGCTGGGTCAGCAGCAACTGGCGAAAGAATGCGCGCTGGACCTCGTTCATGTAGTCCGCAGCAGGTTGCGCCAGCAGTTCTTCAGGGGTCATCGACCAGCCCTCCATCCACAAATGTTATAGTATAACACTTGTTAGCGGCTCTAGCCCGCCCCTGCCAGCCGTAGAATCCATCACAAAAATTCCGTAGTGCCTCAGCCCAAACCACTACACAAAGGCAAAAGCCTGTGCGAAAGTAGCGCCACAACCTGTATGACAACCTTACAACCACAAGAGCAGGTCTCCATGTTCGCCAAGGTTCCCGCCAATGTCCTGAGCGACAATGTCGCTCAGCAGCTGCTGGACAAGATCGAAGCCGGCGTCTTCGCCCCCGGCAGCAAGATCCCCAGCGAAGCCCTGCTCTCCGAAGCCTTCGGCGTCAGCCGTACCGTGGTGCGCGAGGCCATCTCCCGCCTGAAGAACGAAGGCGTGCTGCAGCCCCAGCAGGGTCGCGGCATCTTCGTCACCGCTCACGCCAGCATCCGTCCGCTGCGTATCGACGCCGACGAAGCCAGCCTGCCCGGCAGCGTCTTCCACCTGCTGGACCTGCGTCGTGCCATCGAGGCCGAAATCGCCTCCGAAGCCGCCATCAACCGCAGCGAGACCGATCTGGTCGCCATCGACGAGGCCCTGGCCGCCATCGACGAAGAGGTGGCCGACGGCCATGACGGCGTACGCGCCGACGTGGCCTTCCATCGCACCATCGCCCAGGCCACCGGCAATCCCTACTTCATCAGGACCCTGGAATTCGTCAGCCAGTACCTGGAGACGGCCACCCGCATCACCCGCACCAACGAGGCGCGGCGCGAGGACTTCTCCCGTCAGGTGCACGAAGAACACCAGGCCATCGTCGCCGCCATTCGCCTCGGCGATCCCCTGGCCGCCGCCAACGCCGCCCGCCAGCACATCTACAACGCCGCCCGCCGCCTGCGGCAGGCCGGCTTCGCCTGACCTTTTTACGGAGAACAACAAGATGCAAGACAACGTCGGTGTCATCGGCCTCGGGGCCATGGGTCTGGGCGTCGCCCGTTCGCTGCTGCGGGCCGGCTTCGCCGTGCATGCCTGCGACGTGCGCGCCAGCGTGCTGGAAGCCTTCGCCAGCGAAGGCGGCGTGGCCTGCACCTCGCCTGCGGGCCTGGCCGACAGCTGCGACATCCTCATCACCGTGGTGGTCAACGCCGAGCAGACCGAAGCCGTGCTGTTCGGTGAAGGCGGCGCCGCCTCTGCCCTGCGTCCGGGCAGCCTGGTGATCGCCTGCGCCACCGTGGCCCCGGCCTACGCCGTCGAGCTGGGCGAGCGCCTGGCCGAGCGCGGCATCCTGCTGCTGGACGCCCCGCTGTCCGGGGGCGCCGCCAAGGCCGCCAGTGGCGAGATGACCATGATGACCTCCGGCACCGCGGAAGCCTATGCCAAGGGCGAAGCGGTCCTGGCCGCCATGGCCGGCAAGGTCTATCGCCTGGGCGACGCGCCCGGCCAGGGTTCCAAGGTCAAGATCATCAACCAGCTCCTGGCCGGGGTGCACATCGCCGCCTCCGCCGAGGCCATGGCCCTGGGCCTGCGCGAAGGCGTCGATCCGGAGGCCCTCTACGAGGTCATCACCCACAGCGCCGGCAATTCCTGGATGTTCGAGAATCGCGTGCCGCACATCCTCAAGGCCGACTACACCCCGCTGTCCGCCGTGGACATCTTCGTCAAGGACCTGGGCCTGGTGCTGGATACCGCGCGCACCTCGAAATTCCCGCTGCCGCTGTCGGCCACCGCCCACCAGATGTTCATGCAGGCCTCCACCGCCGGCTTCGGTCGTGAAGACGACTCGGCGGTGATCAAGATCTTCCCGGGCATCGAGCTGCCCAAGGCCGCGGAGTGATCCCGATGAGCGCGACCGAGACCCGCCCGCTGCTGGGCTGCATCGCCGACGACTTCACCGGCGCCACCGATCTCGCCAACATGCTGGTGCGCGGCGGCATGCGCACCGTGCAGGTGATCGGCGTGCCCGCTGCCGACGCCGAACTGGAAGCCGCCGACGCCGTGGTAGTGGCGCTGAAATCCCGCACCACGCCGGCGGCCGAGGCGGTGAGCGAATCCCTGGCCGCCCTCGCCTGGCTGCGCCAGCGTGGCTGCCGGCAGTTCTTCTTCAAGTACTGCTCCACCTTCGACTGCACCGCGGAAGGCAACATCGGCCCGGTGGCCGAGGCCCTGCAGGAGGCGCTGGACTGCGACTTCACCCTGGCCTGCCCGGCCTTCCCGGAGACTGGCCGCACCCTGTTCCGTGGCCACCTGTTCGTGCAGGACCAGCTGCTCAGCGAATCCGGCATGCAGCACCACCCGCTGACGCCCATGAGCGATGCCAACCTGGTGCGGGTGCTGCAGGCCCAGAGTCGCGGCAAGGTAGGGCTGCTGCGCTACGACCAGGTTGCCCAGGGTCCCGAGGCCGTGCGCGCCGCCATCGCCGAGCTCCGAACTTCGGGTCATCGTCTGGCCATCGCCGATGCCCTGTCCGATGCCGATCTGCACACCCTGGGCGCGGCCTGTGCCGAGCTGCCCCTGGTCACCGGTGGTTCGGGCATCGCCCAGGGCCTGCCGGAGAATTTCCGCCGCGCCGGCCTGCTGCAGGCGCATGACGCCGCCGCCCTGGAGCTGCCCGCCGGTGGCGAAGCCGTACTGGCCGGCAGCGCCTCCCAGGCCACCAATGGCCAGGTCGCCGCCTGGCTGGAAGCCGGTCGCCCAGCCCTGCGCCTCGACCCCCTGGCCCTTGCCCAAGGTGACGACACCATCGACGCCGCCCTCGCCTGGGCGCGCGAGCAGGCCCATGCCGTGCTGATCTATGCCACCAGCCCCGCCGACGAGGTCAAGGCCATCCAGCGCGAGCTGGGCGTGGCGCGCGCCGGAGAACTGGTGGAACGCGCCCTCGGCCTGATCGCCCGCGGCCTGTTCGACAGCGGCGTACGCCGTCTGGTGGTGGCCGGTGGCGAGACCTCCGGCGCCGTGGTCCAGGCCCTGGGCGTACAGGCCCTGCGCATCGGCGCCCAGATCGATCCGGGCGTGCCGGCCACCCTCGGCCAGGTACAGGGCGAACCCCTGGCCCTGGCGCTCAAGTCCGGCAACTTCGGCAGCCGCGACTTCTTCGCCAAGGCCCTGCGCCAGCTGGCGGGAGAACAGCCATGAGCGTCGAAGCCCGGCTACGCGAAGAGATCTGCACCGTCGGCGCCAGCCTCTATGCCCGCGGCTACACCGTGGGCAGCGCCGGCAACATCAGCGCCCGCCTGGAAGACGGCTGGCTGATCACCCCCACCGATGCCTGCCTGGGTCGCCTGGATCCGGCCGCCATCGCCAAGGTCGGCCTGAACGGCGACTGGGTCTCCGGCGACAAGCCGTCCAAGACCCTGGCCCTGCATCGCCAGGTCTATGACCGCAATCCCGGCGTGGGCGGCGTGGTGCATACCCACTCCACCCATCTGGTAGCCCTGACCCTGGCCGGCGTCTGGCGCCCGGACGACATCCTGCCGCCCATCACCCCCTACCAGGTAATGAAGGTCGGTCATATCCCGCTGATTCCCTACGCCCGCCCCGGCGCCGCCAGCGTCGCCGAGCAGGTGGCGCAACTGGCCAACCGGGTCCGCGGCGTGATGCTCGAACGCCTCGGTCCGGTGGTCTGGGAAAGCAGCGTGAGCAAGGCCAGCTTCGCCCTGGAGGAGCTGGAAGAAACCGCGCGGCTGTGGCTGCTGACCGAGCCGCGCCCGGCGCCGCTGGATGCCGCCGCGCTGGCCGAACTGGCGGAGACCTTCGGCGCCGTCTGGTGACCTGAAGCCCGCGTTACCGCAATACCCCCACGATGGCCCTCGTTGGCCGTCGCGGGATCGGCTTGCCCTGGAAAAACAACAATAGCGAGGAAAGTGCCATGTCCCACGTCGTCAGCCCCATCCGCCCGGAGTCCCGTTCATGAGTCCGTTGCTGCTGGTCCTCATCGCCGCGGCGGGCATCGCCCTGCTGCTGTTCCTGGTTCTCAAGTACAAATTCCAGCCCTTCGTGGCGCTGATGCTGGTGAGCATCCTGGTGGCCCTGGCCGCTGGGGTCGAGCCGTCCAAGCTGGTGGCGACCATCGAAGGCGGCATGGGCAAGATCCTCGGCCACATCGCCATCATCATCGCCTTGGGCGCCATGATCGGTCGCATCATCGAACTCTCCGGTGGCGCCGAGGCCCTGGCCAAGACGCTGATCGAGCGCTTCGGCAACCGACGCACGCCGCTGGCGCTGACCCTGGCCGGCTTCCTGGTCGGCATCCCGGTGTTCTTCGAGGTCGGTGTGATCGTGCTGATGCCGCTGGCCTATGGCATCGCCCGCACTGCGCGCAAGCCGCTGATCATCTTCGCCCTGCCGATGTGCGCCACCATGCTCACCGTGCACGCCATGCTGCCGCCCCACCCGGGCGCCGTGGCCGCCGCCGGCCAGTTGGGCGCCGACCTGGGTCGGGTGCTGCTGTTCGGCCTGCCGATCACCGCCGTGCTGGCCCTGATCGGCTGGTGGGTGGCCGGGCGCATGACCCGTCGTCACTACCCCATGACCGACGATATCCGTAGCGACGTCTATGGTCCGCAGATCACCGACACCCACCTGCAGCAGTGGGGCCGCGGCCAGGACATGGCCCCCGGCCTGCCCAGCCTCGGCGCCGCTGCGGTCAAGGTCGACGAGACCCCGGCCGGCCTCGCCGCCGGTCTGCCGCCCGCCCCGGCGCCCGGCTTCGGTCTGGTAGTGACCCTGATCCTGCTGCCCATCGTGCTGATCCTGCTGGGTACCCTGGCCACCAGCTGGCTGCCCGCCGGCAACCTGCTGCGCGACATCCTCACCGTGGTCGGCGCGCCCCTGGTAGCCCTGCTGATCGACACCCTGCTGTGCGCCTATGTGCTGGGCTTCCGCCGCGGCTGGTCGCGCGAGCAGGTCTCGGACGTCATCGGCTCGGCGCTGCCCGGCGTAGCCATGGTCATCCTCATCGCCGGTGCCGGCGGCGTCTTCGGCAAGGTGCTGGTGGACACCGGCATCGGCGCGGTGGTCTCGGAGCTGCTGCGCGCCACCGGCCTGCCGGTGCTGGCGCTGGGCTTCGTGCTGACCCTGCTGCTGCGCGCGGTCCAGGGCTCCACCACCGTGGCCCTGGTCACCACCGCCGGCATCCTCGGCCCGCTGATCGCCACCCTGGACCTCTCGGCCAACCACATGGCCCTGCTGTGCCTGGCCATGGGCGCCGGCGGCCTGGCCGTGTCGCACATCAACGACGCCGGCTACTGGATCTTCACCAAGCTGGTCGGCCTGAGCGTCGCCGACGGCTTGCGTACCTGGACCGTCTTGACCACGCTGTTGGGTGTCCTGGGCTTCGCCATCACCCTGCTGCTCTGGCCCTTCGTCTGACTTAGGAAATCGCCATGCCCCGTTTCGCCGCCAACCTCAGCATGCTCTACCCCGAGCAGGCCTTCCTCGACCGCTTCGCCGCTGCCGCGGCGGATGGCTTCCAGGCCGTGGAATACCTCTTTCCCTACGAGCACGCCGCCGCCGAGATCAAGACGCGCCTGGACGGTGCCGGCCTGACCCAGGTGCTGTTCAACGCGCCACCCGGTGACTGGGCGGCCGGCGAACGCGGCCTGGCCGCCCTGCCCGGCCGCGAGGCCGAATGCCGCGCCGGCATCGACCGCGCCCTGGACTACGCCGCGGTGCTGGGCAATCGCCTGGTCCACGTCATGGCCGGCCTGCTGCCGGCCGGGGTCGACCGGGCCCGCGCCCGTGACACCTACCTGGGCAACCTGGCCCACGCCGCCGAACAAGCGGCCAAGGCCGGGGTGACGATCCTCATCGAGCCGATCAACCCGCGCGACATGCCCGGCTACTTCCTCAATCGCCAGGACGACGCCCAGGCCATCCGCCAGGCCATAGGCGCTGACAATCTCAAGGTGCAGTTCGACTGCTACCACTGCCAGATCGTCGAGGGTGACATCAGCAAGACCTTCGAGCGCGACTTCGCCGGCATCGGCCATGTGCAGATCGCCGGCGTCCCCGACCGCCACGAACCGGACCTGGGCGAGCTCCATTACCCCTACCTGTTCGAGCGCTTCGACGCCCTCGGCTACGACGGCTGGATCGGCTGCGAGTACCGCCCCCGCGGCGATACCTCGGCGGGTTTGGAGTGGTTGCGCAAGCTCAGGGCGTAAGCCGACCTCCCACGCTGCCTGCACCCCCGTTGAGCTGCGACGAAAGAACCGTCTCAACCCAACCTACCCTCCCATAGGTTGGGCTGAGCAACGCGAAGTCCAACAGCTCACCCTTCCAGCTTGCAGGGCGGACAACGGCGCAGCCTTGTCCACCTTCATGCACCGTGCCCGGTGGAAAACGCTACGCGGTTTTCCACGCTACGGATCTGAGCCCGACATTCTGCACTGCCTGCGCCCCCGCTGGGCTTCGACAAAAGAGCTGTCTCAACCCAACCTACGATCGGACTTGTAGGGTGGACAACGGCGTAGCCTTGTCCACCGCCAGGCACCTGGGCCCAGTGGAAAACGCTGCGCGGTTTTCCACGCTACGTATCTATCGTGGACGGCCATGGCCGCGCTAAAAACGCCTACACCTCCACCACCGCCAACGGCTGCCCCAGCCGCCGGCGAAACTCCTCCAGGAACGCCGGAGCGAAAGCCCGGGCCGGCCAGTGGTTGAAGATGAAGCCCAGGTCGGAAAAGGCGCAGGGCTGGGGGAAGTCGAAGCCATTGATGTCGTCTTCGTGATCGCATTCCGGACAGGCGAAGTTGTCGCTTTCCGCCGGCATCCAGACTTCCAAATGCTCGAACAGCGCCTCGCCGATCTCGCGACGGCAGGCAGGGCACCGCGCCCGCCCCTCGAAGCCGTCCAGCGGGGTGAAGATGCAGCGCTCGGTGACGATCTCCAGACCGCCGTCGGCATAGTCGCGCGGATCGTCCATGCCTGGCGTCAGGCGCAGCACCTCGGTCAGCCGCGGCCCCGGCGCATGGCCACGGCGGCCACGGCTGGGCAGGCAGGGCGAAGCCTCGGCTGCGACCACGCCGGAGGCGGCGAGCCAGCCAAGGATTTCCACCGCCGTGCGTTCCACCCGCGGATGGCTGGAGATGCGGGGAGCGAGGATGGTCTGGCGCAAGGTCATGGAGCGTGGGTCTCGAAGGCAGGGGCGCGCAGCTTAATCCCCTGCTCGCCCCGCGCCCAGAGCTGCTAAGGTGAGGCCGACGAAAGCCACAGAAAGCGCCCCATGTTCAAGGACCCCTTCGCCCGCCTCGGTCTCGACCGCGAGGTGCTCAGCGTCAGCCAGCTCAACAGCCGCGCCCGGGTGCTGCTGGAGGACGTCTTCGCCCAGGTCTGGGTCGAGGGCGAGATCTCCAACCTGGCCAAGCCCGCCTCGGGCCATCTCTATTTCACCCTCAAGGACGGCCAGGCCCAGGTGCGTTGCGCGCTGTTCCGCCAGCACGCCAGCCGGGTGCGCCAGGCGCTGCGTGACGGCCTGGCGGTCAAGGTGCGCGGCAAGGTCTCGCTGTTCGAAGGCCGTGGCGACTACCAGCTGATCCTCGACAGCGTCGAACCAGCCGGCGATGGCGCCCTGCGCCTGGCCTTCGAAGCGCTCAAGGAGCGCCTGGCCGCCGAGGGCCTGTTCGCCGCCGAACGCAAGCGCGCGCTGCCCGCCCATCCGCAACGCATCGGCATCGTCTCCTCGCCGACCGGCGCGGTGATCCGCGACATCATCAGCGTGTTCAAGAGACGCGCGCCCCAGGTGGAGCTGACCCTGATCCCCACCGCCGTCCAGGGTCGCGAGGCCACCGCCCAGATCGTCCGCGCCCTGCAGCTGGCCGATCGCCAGGGCTTCGATGCGCTGATCCTGGCGCGCGGCGGCGGCTCCCTGGAAGACCTCTGGTGCTTCAACGAAGAACCCGTGGCCCGCGCCCTGGTCGCCTGCCAGACCCCGGTGGTGAGCGCCGTGGGCCACGAGACCGACGTCTCCATCGCCGATTTCGTCGCCGATGTCCGCGCCCCGACCCCGTCGGCGGCGGCGGAACTGCTGGCGCCCCATAGCGCCGACCTGCGCCAGCGGCTGGACGGCCTGCAGCGCCAGTTGCTCTTGCGCATGCGCGAACGCCTGGCCCGCGAGCGCCTGCGCCTGGAAGCCTGCAGCCGCCGCCTGCGCCACCCCGGCGAGCGGCTGCGCCAGCAGGCCCAGCGCCTGGATGACCTGGACCTGCGTCTGCGGCGTGCCTACGTCATCGCCCAGAATCGCCGCCGCGATCGCCTGGCGCATCTGGAGACCCGTCTCGCCGGCCAACACCCCGGGCGCCAGCTGGCCCAGCTGCGCCAACGCCTGGAGCTACTAGCCGAGCAATTGCCACGGGTCATGCAGCGGCAATTGAAAGAGCGCCAGCAGCGCCTGGCCGTTGCGGTGCAGACCCTGCAGATCGTCAGCCCCCTGGCGACCCTGGGTCGCGGCTACAGCATCCTGCTCGACGAACGTGGCCAGGCGGTGCGGTCCGCCGCTGAGGTCGCCAATGGGCAAAGGCTCACCGCCAGACTCGCCCAGGGCGAATTGGCGGTGCGGGTACTGGACAATCATCAGGAACCGACCACTCTGTCTCTGTTGGACTAATCGGTCCAACCCGGACCGATGGTGGCACGCATCTTGAACCCTCGGTCAGGATTTTCCCTACCGAGGCTCTCCATGCACGTCCTTCTGCGTTCCTCCCTGTTGCCCCTCGCCGCCACCCTGCTGGCCGGTGCCGCCCACGCCGCCACCGCGCCTGCACCGGTGCAACCCAAGGTCATGATCGTGGCGATGTTCGCCCCCGAGGCCCAGACCTGGATCGATCGCCTCAAGCTCACCCGCAAGATCGCCGTCGACGGCCTCTCCGCCGACTATCCCAATGTGCTCTGCAATGAGGCACGGGTGTGCCTGATGACCACCGGAATGGGGCATACCAACGCCGCCGCCTCGACCCTGGCATTGACCCTGTCGCCCAAGCTCGACTTGCGCAAGACCTATTTCCTGGTCGCCGGCATTGCCGGGATCAGCCCCAAGGAAGGCACCCTGGGCACCACCGCCTGGGCGCGCTACCTAGTGGACTTCGGTATCCAGTGGGAACTGGACTCGCGTGACGTACCCAAGGACTGGCCGACCGGCTACCTGGGCATCAATACCCGCGGTCCTGGCGAGAAGCCGCCGCTGGACTACAAGACCGAGGTGTTCGAACTCAATGTGCAGCTAAGAGACAAGGCCTATGCCCTGTCGCGTCAGGCCGAGCTGACCGAGAGCGCGGAATCCAAGGCCTGGCGCCAACGCTACGACTACGCTCCGGCCAACCAGCCGCCGGTGGTGACCCGTTGCGACACCCTGGCCGGCGACACCTGGTATTCCGGTACCCGCCTTTCCGAGCGGGCCGAGGAATGGACGCGCCTGCTGACCAATGGCGAGGGTCGCTACTGCACCACCCAGCAGGAAGACAACGCTACCTACGAGGCGCTACTGCGCGCCAGCCGCCTGGGCAAGGTCGACCTGCAACGCCTGGCGGTGGTCCGCGCCGGTTCGGACTTCGACCGTCCTGCCAAGGGCGCCTCCGAGGTGGACAACCTGCTCGACTACGCCAAGCAGGGCGGCTTCGCCCCGGCGCTGGAGAATCTCTATCGCACCGGCAATCCCTTGGTGCAGGAGATCGTCGAGCACTGGGACACCTGGCAGAAGGGCGTTCCCGCGAGCTAAGAGCCTGCTCATCACTTGCTACGCGTCAGCCAAACTACGTCGAAAAGCCCTTCGGAATGCTCATTTACCCTGGGTAAACCCGAACGCAGGTCCGATCCGCTTCCTCAGGCCTTTTCTTCTTGTTTGGCCCTAGCTCTCGAGCTTATGAACAGGCTCTAAGAGCTACTGCGCCCGCTCCGTCCCCTGCGG
Source organism: Pseudomonas sp. No.117 (assembly GCF_054558395.1). Lineage (NCBI taxonomy): Bacteria > Pseudomonadati > Pseudomonadota > Gammaproteobacteria > Pseudomonadales > Pseudomonadaceae > Pseudomonas > Pseudomonas sp. No.117. The sequence goes on along the minus strand of NZ_BAAJNP010000009.1, from coordinate 142,842 downwards.
TGTCGCCTGGGACGGATTGGCGGTGTCCGGCGACCGCGGTGCCAGCAGGTCCTTGTTGGTCTGCTCCACCGTCCGCCCCGGGGATTGGGTGGCGGGATCGCTGCCCGGGGCGCTCTTCTGCACCACCTCGCTGCGCTGGGGTGGCGGCGTTTCCGGTGGCTTGTCGCAGCCGGCGAGCAGGGCGCTCAGGGTCAGCAGGGCCAGGCTGCTGGTGACGAAACGGGGCATGGTCTTCTCCTCTGAGGTTTCAAGGATGACTCCCGAACGCTCAGTGGCGTTCCCCCGCCAGGGCCCGCCCGGCCGATCGTCGGCCCTGGCGACCTTCGCCGCGAGCGGCGCAGTCGTACCTGTAGCACCGGAGCTTCCGGTCACCGCCTACAAGGACACCGCCATGCCCAGCCTCGCCCTCAATCGCCTCGCCCTGGCCACCCTGCTGGCCACGCTGCCACTCGCCCCCGCTGCCTTCGCCGCCGACGCCAGCGCCACGCTGGAAAAGGTCGCCAGCTTCGATCACCAGGTGACCGGCGTCACTGTCAGCGAGAGCGGGCGGATCTTCGTCAACTTCCCGCGCTGGACCGAAGACAGCGAGGTCTCGGTCGCCGAGCTCAAGCCCGATGGCAGCTTGGTGCCCTATCCCGACGCCGCCTGGAACGGCTGGCGCAATGCCCAGCGCGACGCGCTGACGCCGGGCGATCGCTGGGTCTGCGTGCAATCCGTGGTGGCCGACGGTCGCGGCAGCCTCTGGGTGATCGACCCGGGTGCCCCCGCCCAGGCGCTGGTGGTGCCCGGCGCGCCCAAGCTGGTGAAGATCGACCTGGCCAGCAACCAGGTCAGCAAGGTCTATGCGCTGGACGAGAGCGTGGCGCCCCAGGGCAGCTACCTCAACGACGTGAGATTCAGCCCCGACGGCCGCCATGCCTACATCACCGATTCGGGTGCCCGGGGCGCCCTGGTGGTGCTGGATCTCGAGAGCGGCAAGGCCCGCCGGGCCCTGGATGGCGACCCCACCACCCAGGCCGAGAAGGGCGTCAAGGTCAAGGCCGATGGCAAGCCGCTGATGCGTCCCGACGGCCGGGGCGTGGAATTCGCCGCCGACGGCATCGCCCTCTCTCCGACCGGCGACTATCTCTACTGGCAGGCGGTCAAGGGCAACACCCTCTACCGCATCCCCACCGCTGCCCTGCAGCACGACGACCTCGGAAGCCTGCCGGCCAAGGTGGAAAAGGTCGGCGAGAACGGCCCGGCCGATGGCCTGCTGATGGACCCGCAAGGGCGCCTCTATGTCAGCGCGGTGGAAGAGCATGCGGTCAAGATCCGCGAGAACGGCCAGCTCACCACCCTGGTCCAGGACAAGAAGCTGAGCTGGCCCGATACCTTCGGCCGCGGTCCGGACGGCACCGTCTACGTCACGGATTCGCGTATCCCCGAGATGAGTTTCTTCGATCCCAAGCAGAAGCCCGCCCTGGAAACCGTGCTCTACAAGATCGTGCCCAACTGACGAAGCGGGCCGCCAGCGCCTTGCCCTGCGGCCTTCGCCTGCGCCAGCATGGGCGCTTTCGCCACCGGAAGCGCCCATGTCCCGTCTGCTCGCCCTGCTCTGCTGCCTGCTGCTGACCCTGCCCGCCCATGCCGGCACCTATCTGCAACGCCTGCTGGACAAGCCCGTGCCCGGTGGCGTGGCCGTGGTGCCGGTCCCCGGCGAACAGGCGCCGCGGGTGCGCTACCAGGGCAAGCCGGTGCTGGTGGTCAAGGATGGCAACGGCTGGGTGGCCATCGTCGGCATCCCCCTGGGTACCGCGGTGGGGCGCCAGCCGTTGGAGGTCGCCGGCGCCGCGTCGCTCTCCTTCACGGTGGGCAACCGCCACTATGCAGAGCAGCGCATCACTCTGAAGAACCAGCGCCAAGTCACGCCCAACCCCGAGGACCTCAAGAGATTCGAACGCGAACTGGCCGAGCAGCAGGCCGCCTACCGGCTGTTCTCGCCGAACCAGCCAAGCAACCTGTTGCTGGATAAGCCCGTGGAGGGCCCGCTCTCCAGCCCCTTCGGCCTGCGCCGCTTCTTCAACGGCCAGGAACGCAATCCCCATTCGGGCCTCGACTTCGCCGTGCCCGCCGGCACCCCGGTCAAGGCGCCCGCCGCCGGCAAGGTGGTACTGGTGGGCGACTACTTCTTTAATGGCAAGACGGTGTTCGTCGACCACGGCCAGGGGTTCATCAGCATGTTCTGCCACCTCTCGCGGATCGACGTCCAGGTCGGCCAGCAGGTCCCTCGCGGCGGCGTGGTCGGCCGCGTTGGCAGTACCGGGCGCGCCACCGGGCCGCACCTGCACTGGAACGTCAGCCTCAACGACGTGCGGGTCGATCCGAGCATCTTCATCGGCGCCTTCAAGCCCTGAGCGGGCGCCTCATACTTGGTTGCAATCCGGGGCATTGCCAGGCATCGCGCTTCGGATTAAAAGGGACGCCCCATCCGCCCGGCCCCGGAATGACCCACCATGACCGCAAAACCCCGCCTCGGCAGCGCCCTCGGCAGCATCCTGCTGGTCGCCGCCGCCTGCTATCTGCTGGTGGGCTTCTCCCAGGGCTTCGTGCTGTCGGCCTGGTCCTGGCGCACCTGGGTGGTCTATGCCGTGCTGGTGACGGTCTATCCGGTCGGCCTGTTCGCCGGCTGGTGGAAGAAGCGCGAGCCGGTCGAGCGCTGAGCGTTCAACCCCAGCCGTGGCGGGCATAGGCCCGCACCAGCCGCTCCTCCCGCGAACTGAACAGATCGCCCTCCGCCAGGCCACCCGCGGCCAGCAGTCGATCTTCCAGTTCGGCCTGGCTTTCCAGCCGCCCGTCCGGGTGGATGTGCATCACCGCCAAGCCCCGCTGCACCAGGCAGGGCGCCACCAGCAGGCCACGATGGCAGGTCAGGGGATCGCGCTCGGCGCAGAGCAGGGCGATACGCCAACGCGCCTGGCCCTGCTCCAGGCGCAGCAGTCCCTGCTGGAACAACTCGCTGGCGGCCAGGCGGTCGTAGCGCAGCCGACCGTCCTGGTAGTGCGCCGGATCGGGGCTGCGCGCGCCCAGCTCCGCGCCGAGGAAGACATAGGCGATCCCCGCGGTCGCCAGGCCCTCGCGCAAGGCCTCCAGGCAAAACTGCGGCACATGGCGGCTATAGGGCTGGGAGCGCACGTCGGCCACGGCAGTCACGCCCTGGGCCTGCAGCAGTTCCACATAGCGCACCAGCGGATGATTGGAGTGCCCGAGGGTCAGGATCATGGCGGCTCAACGCAAGGGATCGAGGCGGGACAGCCCGGCGATGGGACATTCCAGCCGACTGCCACGGGCATCGGTGGAGACCAGGGCATCACCGGCCTGCAACCCCGCGGCGCGGGAGCGATAGCCCAGGCGATTGCCCGCCGCGAGATTACGACAGGGCACGGCGAAGTCCACCAGGTAGGCGCGGCCCAGGCCGGTCCCCAAGGCCAGGTGGCGACTGTCCAGATAGCGCCAGCCGGACAGATCGAAGCCGAGGATGGTCGCCACCGGGGCGCCCTGGCGATAGCCCAGCTCGGCCAGGCGGTCGTCCAGGGTCGGCGGGCCGAAGGGGCGCACCGCACAGCCGGCGAGCAGCACCAGCCCCAGGAGCGCAAAGAGTCGCAAAGCCACGGCCATAGGATTTTTCCACGAGAAACTGAAACTTGGACCGGTCGACGACGCCGAATACGGCAGCCCAGGCAGAAGCTGCAGCCTACCCGGTCCACAATGGCTCAGTGTACCCTCCTGCGCCCTCGAGACCTTGGCCGGCCCAGACGGGCTCGCCAACGCCTCTGCCGCCGTACCCTACAAGAGAGCACCCGATGCCCCCGGCCCTGACCTCCCTGCTTGCCGACCTCGAACGCCATCCACACCTGCTCACCCTGGTCGCCTGCCTCGGCCTGCTGCTGGCCGCCTGGCTGCTCAACTGGGTCGTCAAGCGCATCCTGGTGCGCGGCTTCTATCGCCTGCTGCGCAGCACCTCCTTCGGCCAGGACCAAGAACTCAACCACCACCGGGTCATCGGCCGCCTGGCCAACATCGTCCCCGCCTTGGTGCTGGCGGGCGGCATCGAACTGGTGCCCGATCGCCCCGCGGCCCTGGTCACCGTGGTGCAGAACGTCTGCAGCGCCTTCATCGTGCTGACCATCGCCCTGGCCCTGGGCAGCGCCCTCAACGTCATCAACGTGCTCTACTCGCGGCGGCCCTCGGCGCGGCTCAAGCCGATCAAGGGCTACGTCCAGGTCAGCAAGATCGTCATCTACGCCATCGCAGTCATCCTGATGATCGCCACCCTGATCGATCGCTCGCCGCTGATCCTGCTCTCCGGCCTCGGCGCCATGGCGGCGGTGCTGCTGTTGATCTTCCAGGACACTCTGCTCTCCCTGGTGGCCAGCGTGCAGATCTCCAGCAATGACATCATCCGCGTCGGCGACTGGATCGAGATGCCCCAGCTCAACGCCGACGGCGACGTCATCGACATCGCCCTGCACACGGTGAAGGTGCAGAACTTCGACAAGACCATCACCACCATCCCCACCAAGAGATTCATCACCGACTCCTTCCGCAACTACCGCGGCATGCAGGAAGCCGGCGGTCGACGCATCAAGCGCGCCCTCAACATCGACCAGCACAGCGTGCACTTCCTCAGCGACGCCGAGCGCGAGCACCTGCACCGCTTCAACCTGCTGGACGACTACCTCACCGCCAAGGAAGAGGAACTGGCCAACTGGAATCTCAAGCTGGAGAAGCGTGGCCAGGAGCCGGTCAACACCCGGCGGGTGACCAACCTGGGCACCTTCCGCGCCTATGTGGAGCGCTACCTGCGCGCCCACCCCGGGGTGCGCCAGGACATGACCCTGCTGGTGCGGCAGATGCCGCTCTCCGCCGAGGGTTTGCCGGTGGAGATCTACTGCTTCACCAACACCACGGTGTGGGCGCAATATGAAGGCATCCAGGGGGACATCTTCGATCACCTGCTGGCCATCCTCCCGGAATTCGGCCTCCATGTATTCCAGCACCCGAGCGGACGCGACTTCCGCGGGCGGCTGGAGCCCCGCGAGGCCATGACCTCCCTCGGTGAACCAGGCACCCCGGCGCCCTGATCTCCAGCCCCATGCTCAAGGAAAGACCATGATCGTCGTCCACCACCTGAACAACTCCCGCTCCCAGCGGGTGCTCTGGCTGCTCGAAGAGCTTGGCATCGACTATCGGGTGCAGCGCTACGAGCGCGCCGCCGGCGGCCTGTTCGCCCCGCCGGAATTGCGCAAGGTGCATCCGCTGGGCAAGTCGCCGGTGATCGTCGATGGCGACCTGACCCTGGCCGAATCCGGCGCCATCGTCGACTACCTGGCGCGACGCTACGGCCAGCAACTGCTGCCGGCCCAGGACAGTCCCGAGTTCGTCCGCTACACCTACTGGCTGCACTACGCCGAAGGCTCGGCCATGACGCCACTGCTGCTCAAGCTGGTGTTCGACCGCATCGCCACCTCGCCGATGCCCTTCTTCGCCAAGCCCATCGCCAAGGGCATAGCCGCCAAAGCCACGGCCAGCTTCATCCAGCCGCAACTGGACCTGCACCTGGACTACCTGGAAAGCCAGCTGGGCGCCAGCGGCTGGTTCGTCGGCGACAGCTTCACCGCCGCCGACATCCAGCTCAGCTTCCCCCTCGAAGCCGCCAATGCCCGCGCCGGCTTGAACAACGGCAAGCGACCCAAGCTGGTGGACTTCCTCCAACGCATCCACGCCCGCCCGGCCTACCAGCGGGCATTGGAGCAGGGTGGGCCCTACGTCTACGCCTGAGGACTGGGCTCGTTGGGCTTCGCTGGACGCTCAACCCAACCTACGGTGCCTGCGCCCCTCTCCCTCGGGGAGAGAGCTGGGGTGAAGGAAAACCCCACCCCCGTAGCGTGGAAAACCGCGCCAGGGTTTTCCACTGACGGCACGCCACCTTACCCACGTAGACAAGGCTGCGCCGTTGTCCATCCTACACGGCGTCCGGATGGCCTCGGAGAACCCCCTCTCCCCCTGGGAGAAGGTTGGGGTGAGGGAGCCACGACTACCGCCGCATCGGCATCCGGTCGATGGTGCCGAACAGCGCCTTGAGCGACCAGTCCTGCTGCTCACGCACCTTGACCCCACCATCCTTGCCGACCAGATAGAGGGTGGCCGGCTGCCCGGCGCGGGCATCGAGTGCCTTGAGCAGCGCCTGGGTCTGCTCGGGGCGCAACGGCCGGTCGTTACGGCTGCCGGCGCCGTCCACCACCGTATAGAGCACCATCTCACGCTCGACGAAGGCTTCGCGATTGGCCGGTTGCGCCAGTTCGGCACGTAGCTGCGTCACCTGGGGATCGTTCGCCGTGGGCGCCACTAGGATCAACGGCCGCGTCTGCCAACGCTCAGCGGCGAGGGGGTTGTCAGCAGCCTGGGCCGTGGCTACCAGACCGGCGAGCAAGGTGGTCGCCACCCCGACCAGGGACAGGATCTTCATGGATGCTTTCCTCCGACCTCTTGGACTCCAACTCTCTAGCCTTGACCTCAGGCAAGCGATACGGATCGCCCCAGCGACGTCCCGTTACAGAAAGAAGATCGTCCAGCTTTTCAGGAATCACCAAAATCTTCTTTGAACGCGCAATAAATCACCAACAAGCAGGCAAGGATGTTCAAACCTGCCAATTTTAAAAAGAACATTGCGAGCCGTACCCTGGGCGGACTAACGTAGGCGCCATGCACAACGCCCATACCCTCATCCTCCTCCGGCAGCACCGCTGCCTGCGATTGGTCAGTCCACGACTGCGAAGCTCAACCGCGCTCGCTTCGTAAGTCCCGACCACGCCCAAGGAAAGACCCACCATGACCATGCTCAAAGATCCCTCGAAGAAATACCGTCCCTTCACCCCCGTCGCCCTGCCCGACCGTACCTGGCCGGACAAGCTCATCGACAAGGCGCCGATCTGGCTGTCCACCGACCTGCGCGATGGCAACCAGTCGCTGATCGAGCCGATGGACGCCGAGAAGAAGATGGCCTTCTTCAAGTGCCTGGTTGCCGTGGGCCTGAAGGAGATCGAGGTGGGCTTCCCCTCCGCCTCCCAGACGGACTTCGACTTCGTCCGCGAGCTGATCGAGGGTGGCCATATCCCCGACGACGTCACCATCCAGGTGCTGACCCAGGCCCGTGACGACCTCATCGAACGCACCTTCGAATCACTCAAGGGTGCCAAGCGCGCCATCGTCCACTACTACAACGCCTGCGCGCCGAGTTTCCGCCGCATCGTCTTCAACCAGGACCAGGCCGGGGTCAAGGCCATCGCCGTGGCCGCTGGCCAGACCATCGTGCGCCTGGCCGCCGAGCGCCCAGAGACCCAGTGGGGCTTCGAGTACTCCCCCGAGGTGTTCAGCTCCACCGAGACCGACTTCGCCGTCGAGGTGTGCAACGCCGTGATCGGCGTGTTCCAGCCGACCCCGGCCAACAAGCTGATCCTCAACCTGCCAGCCACCATCGAGTGCGCCACGCCGAACAACTATGCCGACCAGATCGAGTGGTTCGGCCGCCACATCGACCGCCGCGACAGCGTGCTGATCAGCGTCCACACCCACAACGACCGCGGCACCGGCGTGGCTGCCTCGGAGCTGGCGGTCATGGCCGGCGCCGATCGTGTCGAAGGCTGCCTGTTCGGCAACGGCGAGCGCACCGGCAACGTCTGCCTGGTGACCCTGGCACTCAACCTCTACACCCAGGGCGTCGACCCCGAGCTGGATTTCTCCGACATCGATGCCGTGCGCAAGACCGTCGAGGAATGCAACCAGTTGCCGGTACACCCGCGCCACCCCTATGTCGGCGACCTGGTCCACACCGCCTTCTCCGGCTCCCACCAGGACGCCATCCGCAAGGGCTTCGCCCAGCAGCAGCCGGACGCCCTCTGGGAAGTGCCCTACCTGCCCATCGACCCGGCCGACATCGGTCGCGACTACGAGGCGGTCATCCGCGTCAACAGCCAGTCGGGCAAGGGCGGCATCACCTTCCTGCTGGAGCAGGAATACGGCATCAGCCTGCCGCGCCGCATGCAGATCGAATTCAGCCAGGTGGTCCAGCGCGAGACCGACCGCCTGGGCCTGGAGATGACCGCCGCCCAGATCCACGGGCTGCTCGAACAGGAATACCTGCAGGCCAAGAGCCCCTATGCCCTGGTCAGCCACAAGCTGCGCGAGGAAGACGGCACCTCTACCGTCGACATCCAGGTAGCCGTCGAAGGCCGTACCGAGCACTGGCACGGCACCGGCAAGGGCCCGCTGGAAGCCCTGGTGGCCAGCCTGCCCGAGGCGGTGGAGATCATGGACTACCATGAGCACTCCATTGGCGCCGGTACCAGCGCCAAGGCCGCGTCCTACATCGAGATCCGCCTGGAAGGCCAGCGTCCGCTGCACGGCATCGGCATCGACGAGAACATCACCACCGCCAGCTTCCGGGCGCTGCTCAGTGCCCTGAACCGCGCGGTCACCCAGGCACAGGCCAAGGCCGCCTGAGTCTGACGCTGGTCAAAGCAAAGGGAATGCCCGTCGGCGTTCCCTTTTTTTATGTCACCGCTGCGTCGATACTGATCGCCTTAAGGACTTTCCGCTCCCGCCGCGCGGTCTGGCGAAGGGACCGTTCCAGTACGGACGATCAATGAAGGTATCTTCACTTCGCGTTTTACCCGCCCTGTTCAGCGCCCTGGCGCTCTGTGGCGTGTTCCTGACCGCATCCCTGGTGTGCATAGCGCTCGCCCGCCAGGATGCCAGCTCGGTCCCCACGCTCTGGTTGCCCAATGGCCTGGCACTGGCGTGGTTGCTACGCAGCCAGCGGCGGCAATGGCCCCTGCTGGCCGCCGCGGTACTGGTGGCCGCCAGCCTGACCGACCTCCTGAGCGGCGGCCGGCTCCTGCTTGGGCTGGGCTTCGGGCTGAGCAGCCTGGCGGAGATCCTGCTCGGTGCCACGCTGCTACGCCGCCATAGCCTGGCGTTCGATCGCAATATCGCCGCCATGGGCCGGCTGCTGGTCCAGGGCGTCTTGCTGCCGCCACTGCTCGGCGCCGCCCTGGGCACCCTGGTCTTCGGCCTCAATGGGGAAACCGGGCTGCTGACCATCGCCGTGCACTGGTACATCGGCGACGCCCTGGGTCTGTTGGTGGTGCTGCCGCTGGCCTTCCTGCCCTGGCCGGTCAGGCTGTCTGCCTTCACCCGACATGGTCCCAAGGAATTCCTCGCCCTGCTGGTGCTGAGCCCGCTGCTGGCGATCGGCATCCTGGACTATCTGCCCTACCCCTTCGTCTACCTGGCGACGCTCCTGCTGGTATTGACCATGCGCCTGACCGTGGCCGGCACGGCGCTCATCGGCGGTCTCCACATCCTCATCCTGGGCACCCTCATCGCCTACGATCACGTCATCGACCTGACCCAGGTCTCGCTGGCCATCCAGGCCCTGACCTACATTCCCGTGGCGCTGATGCAGATTCCCCCGCTACTGCTCGCCGCCGCCGTGCAGCAGAGCCGCCATCAGCACCAGCGCCTGCAGCGCAACGAGGCTCGCTACCGGCATGCCATGCACTCCGCCCCCTATGGCATGGCACTGCTGTCCACCGCGGGCCGCCTGTCGAACGTCAATCCCGCCCTGGAAGCCATGCTCGGCTATCCACGCGGCACCCTCGACGGCCTGCAGCTGCGCGACCTGCTCGCCACCCCCGACCTCGAACCGGACCTCGGCGAAGACGAGCAGACGCTGCAGCTGCGTCACCATCAGGGTCATGCCCTCTGGGTCGCACTGGCCTGCTCCCCCGATCACGACGACCAGGATTTGCTGTCGGGCTATCTCGTCCAGCTTCGCGACATCGATGCGGAGCGGCGCGCCGATGACACCAACGCTCATTTGCGCGAACGCCTGCAACTGGCCATTCGCGCCAGCAATGTCGGGATCTGGGAGTGGGACAGCCGCAATCGGCTGTTCATCGCCGATGCCAAGGTCCACGAGCTCTACGGACTGCCGGTGATCGAAGGCCATCACGACCTGACGATCTGGATCGCGGCCCTGCATCCGGACGATCGCGACGCCTCCATGACCATCTTCCGCGAGGCGATCCGCACCCTGTCCTCCTACGAACATGAATTCCGCATCGTTCGCCCGGACGGGGGGGTGCGGCGGATCCGCACCGAAGTCATCGCCATCGAGAGCAGCGATGGCCAATGCCGCATCGTCGGCAGCAACAGGGACGTCACCGAGCACCACCGCCTGACCACGGCGCTCTACGAGGAAAAGGAACGGCTGCAGGTCACCCTGGCCTCCATCGCCGACGCCGTGCTGACCACCGACGTGGACGGCCGCATCCTCTTCCTCAATCCGGTCGCCGAGCAGCTCACCGGCTGGTCGCTCGCGGATGCCCAGGGGCGTCCCCACGAAGAGATCTTCCGCATCCTGGACAACCAGAGCGAGGCGATCCTGCCCAGCCCGGTGACTCGCTGCCTGCGCGAACAGACCATCACCTCGCTGGACGAGGGAGCCGTCCTGCTCAGTCGCCATGGCGAAAGACACGAGGTCCAGGATTCCGCCGCCCCGGTGCGCACAGTCGATGGCCGTATCATCGGCGCGGTACTGGTGTTCCAAAACGTCACCCATGCGCGCAACCTGCAGCGCGAACTGAGCTACAACGCCTCCCACGACGCCCTGACCGGACTCTACAACCGCCTGAAGTTCGAACAGGAACTGGACGCCGCCTGGCAGCAGGCCCAGGCGGGCACCACCCAGCACGCCCTGTGCTTCATCGACCTCGACCGTTTCAAGGTGGTCAACGACTCCGCCGGCCATGCCGCCGGCGACCTGCTGCTGCGCGAGCTGGGCACCCTGCTGCGCGACACCGTGCGCGGCTCCGACGCCGTGGCCCGGATCGGCGGCGACGAATTCGCCCTGCTGCTGCGCGATTGCGACCTGGTACAGGCCGAGGCCGTGGCCGAAAAGCTCATCGCCAGCATCGGCGCCGTGCGCTTCAATTGGCAGGACCGGGTCTATGACGTCGGCGCCAGCGCCGGCATCGTCGCCATCACCGCCGAGACCCGCAGCCCGGCCGAGCTGATGAGCCAGGCCGACGTGGCCTGTTACACCGCCAAGCACGCCGGCCGCAATCGCGCCGCCCTCTACCGGGCCGGCAGCGAAGACGTGGAGCGCCAGTACCGGGAGATCCTCATGGCCAGCGGCCTGCGCGAGGCCCTGGAGCAACATCGCTTCGAACTGCATGCGCAACCCATCGTCGCCACCCGCGCTAACGGTCGCGAGGAACAGCACGTGGAGTTGCTGCTGCGCCTGCGCGACGTCCAGGGCCAGCTGATCTCGCCGGCCACCTTCATCCCGGCCGCGGAACGATTCGGCCTGATGAGCAGCATCGACCGCTGGGTAGTGCGCCAGGTGCTGGTCGAGCTGGTGCCCTGGTTGCAGGAAAGACCCCAGTTGCACGTCGGTATCAACCTCTCCGGCAACAGCCTGAGCGACCCCGACTTCCTGCCCGAATTGCTGGAACTGATCGCCGCCTCGCCGCTGGATCCACAACGCCTGCTCTTCGAGCTGACCGAGACCGCGGTGATCAACAAGCTGTCGGTGGCCTCCGCGCTCATCAGCCAGGTCCGCGAGCGCGGTTGTCGCATCGCCCTGGACGACTTCGGCGCCGGCCTCAGCTCCTTCACCTACCTGAAGAACTTCCGCGTCGACTTCGTGAAGATCGACGGCAGCTTCGTCCGCAACCTCGACCAGGATCCCCTGGATCGGGCCATCGTCGAGTCCATCAACCAGGTCGCCCACCACCTGGGCGCCGCGACCATCGCCGAATTCGTCGAATCCCGCGCCACCTTCGAACTGCTCGGCACCATCGGCGTGGACTACGCCCAGGGCTACGCCCTCGGCAAGCCGATCCCGCTGAAGGACTGGCAGGAGCCGCCCCGCCTCGAACCTTGAGCCCTGGCCACCGGTCGTAACCTGGGTATCTCCACCTATCTGGATGAGGATCCCATGCAAAAACGTACCCTCGGCCATTCCGACCTGCAGGTCCCGCCGCTCTGCTTCGGCGGCAACGTCTTCGGCTGGACCCTCGACGAAGCCCAGTCCTTCCGCATGCTGGACGCCCTGCTCGACGCCGGCCTCGACTTCATCGACACCGCCGACGTCTATTCTCGCTGGGCGCCCGGCAACCAGGGCGGTGAGTCCGAGACCCTGCTCGGCAAGTGGTTCGCCCAGAGCGGCAAGCGCGACCAGGTGATCCTCGCCACCAAGCTGGGCATGGACATGGGTCAGGGCCGCAAGGGCCTCAAGGCGAGCTACGTGCAGCAGGCGGTGGAAGCCTCCCTCAAGCGCCTGCAGACCGATCGTATCGATCTCTACCAGGCCCACTGCGACGACGAGGACACGCCCCTGGAAGAAACCCTGGGTGCCTTCGCCAAGCTGGTGGAACAGGGCAAGGTGCGGGTCATAGGCGCCTCCAACTATGGCGGCCAGCGTCTGCGCGAAGCGACCCAGGTGGCCGCACGCCTGGGCGTACCGGCCTACCAGAGCCTGCAGCCCCACTACAACCTGCATGCGCGGCAGGAATACGAGACCGAGCTGGAACCCGTGGTCGAGGAACTCGGGCTGGGCGTGATCAGCTATTTCTCCCTGGCCAGTGGCTTCCTCACCGGCAAGTACCGCACCAAGGACGACCTCCAGGGCTCGCGGGCGGAAATGGCCAAGCGCTACATGGACGAACGCGGCATGGCCATCCTCGCCGGTCTCGACGAGATCGCCGAAAAGCACGGCGCCACCTCGGGCCAGGTCGCCCTCGCCTGGCTGATCGCCCGGCCGAGCATCACCGCCCCCATCGTCAGCGCCACCTCCCAGACCCAGCTCGACGAACTGGTCGCCGCCACCCGGCTGCAGCTACCGGCCGACGACATCACCCTGCTGAATCAGGTCAGCGCCTACCACTGAAGCATAGCGGCCATAGGCCGCAGGCATTACTGTAGGTTGGGCTGAGACGGCTCTATCGTCGAAGCCCAACATTGCCAGCCCCGAGGCGATGTCGGGCTCTGCTACGCTCAACCCAACCTACGGCGGCCCGCAGGAGCGGGCCATGGTCGCGATCTGGCCTGAGCTTGTGGAAACGCCCCGTGCTTGGACAACCCTCCTCTCCCTCTGAGAGAGGGCTGGGGTGAGGGCACGCCTCACAGCGAAATGCCGAGCGCCCGCTCGGACAGCCCCCTCTCCCTCCGGGAGAGGGTTGGGGTGAGGGCACGCCTCACAGCGAAATGTCGAGCGCCCGCTCGGATAGCTCTTTCTCCCTCCGGGAGAGGGTTGGGGTGAGGGCGCACCTTGCCGCGGATTTCCACCAAGTGGAAAAGGCTGCGCCGTTTTCCACGCTACGGATCCGAGGCCGCTCCCTCACCGCACATAATCCAGCGGCAGGGCCGTGCTGTACTTGATCTGCTCCATGGCGAAACTGGAGCTGACGTCCAGCAGCCCCGGCACCTGGATCAGTCGCTTGTAGACGCCATCGTAGGCCGCGATGTCCGGGACCACGATGCGCATCAGGTAATCGGTGTTGCCGGCCATGCGATAGAGCTCCACCACTTCCGGGATGGCCGCTACCGCCCCATGGAAGCGCTGTAGCCAATCCTGCGCATGCTGGCTGGTGCGGACCGACACGAATACCGTCACCCCCACGTTGAGCGCACGGGGATCGAGCAGGGCCACCCGCGCGCGGATGACGCCCTGCTCCTCCAGCTTCTGGATGCGTCGCCAGCAGGCGGTGGTACCCAGGCCAATGCGCTCGGCGATCTCGGCCACCGGCTGGGTGCTGTCCTGCTGCAAGAGGTCAAGAATGGCGCGGTCGAAACGATCCAAGGAAAAATTTTCTCTTTAATTTCCTATTGGCAGAATCATATTCGAATTCAATCTCAGCCTAGCGAGGAAAAAGCAAATTCCTTCACCGGCGACGGCGTTAACCTGATGCCATCCAAACGCCTGAGGCCCCGCCATGGACGCTCTTCCGCTGTATTTCGACTACGCCGCCACCACGCCGGTCGATGACGCCGTCATCGAAGCCATGCTCGGCTGCCTGGGTCGGCAAGGGGTATTCGGCAATCCCGCCTCGCGCGGCCATGCCTTCGGCAACGATGCCCAGCGCGCCGTGGACACCGCCCGCCAGCAGGTCGCCGAGCTGCTCGGTGCCCGGCCCGAGCAGCTGATCTGGACCTCCGGAGCCACCGAATCCAACAACCTCGCCTTGCTCGGCGTGGCGCGCCGCCGCGGCCAGGGTCACCTCATCACCAGTTGCCTGGAGCACCGCGCGATCCTCGATACCGCCGCCCAGCTGGAGGCCGAGGGCTTCGCCGTCACCTACCTGACGCCCGACGAGCAGGGCCTCATCACCGCGGAAGCCGTCGAGGGTGCCTGGCGCGACGATACCTTCCTGGTTTCGCTGATGCGGGTGAACAACGAACTCGGCACCCTGACCGACATCGCCCACATCGGCACCCAGGTTCGCGCCCGCGGGGCGCTGTTCCACGTCGACGCCGCCCAGGCCACCGGCAAGGTCGCCATCGACCTCGCGCGGCTGGAGGTCGATCTCATGTCCTTCTCCGCCCACAAGACCTATGGCCCCAAGGGCATCGGCGCTCTCTATGTCGGCCCGCGCGCGGAAGGGGCCCTCCAGGCACAGATCCATGGCGGCGGTCATGAGCGTGGGCTGCGCTCGGGTACCCTGGCCACCCACCAGATCGTCGGCATGGGTACGGCCTTCGCCCTCGCCGGGCAGGCCATGGCGCGCGAGAGCGAGCGTCTCGGCCAGTTACGCGAGCGGTTCCTGGCTGGGGTGCAGACCCTGAACGGCATGCAGCTCAATGGCTGCGCCCGGCAGCGCATCCCCCACACCCTCAACCTGACCTTCGCCACGCCGCTGGATACCGCAGCGCTGCAGCGCCGGCTGGCCTTCTCCACCACCTCAGCCTGCAGTTCGGCCAAGGCCGCACCTTCCCATGTCCTGCTGGGGCTGGGCCTGGAGGCGGAGCAGGCGGCACGCAGCTACAGATTCAGCCTGGGTCGCTACACCAGCGAAGCGGACGTGGACCAGGCCGTCGCCCTGATCCACGCCCATGCCGCCCCGCCCAAGCCCTTCTGGGCCTGATCAGTCAAGGCTGAAGGCGTCGGCGTCGCGCTGCGCCGGGAAGCGCTGACGATAGGCGGCCAGGGCGGCCGCCGACAGAGTGGCACGGAAGATACCAGCCGCCGCGCCCGCCTCGACCAGGGCTTCGCCCTGGAAGTCCAGCACCTGGCTGTCACCCGCATAGGGATGGCCATTGCCGTCGCTGCCGAGCCGATTCACCGCGGCGACGTAGCAGAGATTCTCGATGGCCCGCGCCGGCAGCAGGCGGTTCCAGTGATGCCGCCGGGGTGCCGGCCAGTTGGCCACATAGAGCAGCAGATCGGTATCGTCCTGGGCGCGGCTCCATACCGGGAATCTCAGGTCGTAGCAGACCAGCGGGCGGATGCGCCAACCCTTGAGGATGATCCGCTGCCGCTCCGCGCCGGGCGCATAATGCTCGTGCTCGCCGGCCATGCGAAAGAGATGGCGCTTGTCGTAGTGCAGCAATCCACCGTCCGGGGTCGCCCACAGCAGACGATTGCGATACTGGCCGTGCTCGTCCTGCACGATCAGGCTGCCGGTCACCACGGCGCCCAGGCGCTGCGCCTGGGCGCGCATCCAGGCCGAGGTGGGTCCCTCCACGGGCTCGGCCAGGGTTGCCGAGTCCATGGAGAAGCCGGTGGTGAACATCTCCGGCAGGATGATCAGGTCGACCGCCCCTACCTCCGCCAACAGGCCCTCGAAGTGGGCCCGGTTGGCCGCCGGGTCATGCCAGGCCAATTCGCTCTGCAGCAGCGCCAGGCGCAGGTCCTGGGTCGGAGTCAGATCGCGCATAGCCGCTCCGCTGCCTGGCGCAGGGTTTCTTCGCGCTTAGCGAAGCAGAAGCGCACCAGGCGCAGGTCCGTGGGTGGCGTCTGGTAGAACACCGACAGCGGGATGGCGGCGACGCCATGCTCACGGGTCAGCCATTCGGCCATGGCCACGTCATCCAGGTCAGGGCGGATGGCGGAGTAGTCCACCACCTGGAAATAGGTGCCGGCAGCGCGCTGGAAGGTGAAGCGCGAGCGACCCAGCAGATCGCAGAAGAGATCGCGCTTGGCCTGGTAGAAGGCCGGCAACTCACTCAGATGCTCGGGATGGGCAGCCATGAAATCGGCCAGGGCGCACTGGATCGGCGTCACCCCGCAGAAGCTCACGTACTGGTGCACCTTGCGCAATTCGGCACTGAGCGCCGGCGGGGCCACCACGTAGCCGGTCTTCCAGCCGGTGACGTGATAGGTCTTGCCGAAGGAGCTCACCACGAAGGCGCGGGGATAGAGTTCGTCATGGGCGATGACGCTGGCATGACGCTGGTCGTCGTAGACCAGATGCTCATAGACCTCGTCGCTGACCAGATAGAGATCGCGCCCGCGGATCAAGGCGGCCAGGCGATCCAGCTCGGCGGCACCGATCAGGGCACCGCTGGGGTTGTGCGGGGTATTGAGTACGATGGCCCGGGTGCGCGGGCTGAGCGCGGCTTCCAGAGCCGGCCAGTCGATGCCGAAGCCCGGCAGGGCCAGGGGCACGTGCACGCAACGCCCACCGGCCAGTTGCACCGATGGCTCGTAGCTGTCGTAGCAGGGATCGAAGACGATCACCTCGTCACCCGGCCGCACCAGCGTCTGGATCGCGCAGAACAGGCCCTGGGTGGCGCCGGGCACGATGGTGACCTCGGTGTCGGTACTCACCTGCCGGCCATAGAAGGCCGCGACCTTGGCCGCCACCTGCTGGCGCAACGCCGGCAGGCCGGTCATGGGTGCGTACTGGTTATGGCCGGCCGCGACATGGCGACCGACCGCTGCCAGCAACTCGGCGGGACCGTCGAAGTCGGGGAAACCCTGGGAGAGATTCAGCGCCCCGGTTTCGGCGGCGAGCTGGGACATGCGGGTGAAGATGGTGACGGCGAGGTCGGGAAGCTTGCTCTGGATCATCGCGCGGGCACAGGTCTGGCTGGGAGGAGACCGGCAGCCTGCGATCTTTTGCGGCGAAGGGCAAGTCTTGCCATGCCGATCGGCCAGGCAACGGCCTTGGCCTAGCTAAGGCTAGGGCTAGGGCTAGGGCTAGCGCCAGGGACCTGATCCAAACATCCCCTCTCCCTCCGGGAGAGGGCCAGGATGAGGGCAACCGCAGGTGGTCGGGTTACCATTGGCGACGTAACGGGGAACGGCTTACGACCTGTTTCATTGAAAGCTCATCACGGGGCAGGCCCTCACCCCAGCCCTCTCCCAGAGGGAGAGGGGGTAGTTCAGTGCGCCCGGCCGCATCGACGCACCGCCGCTGCCGCGATGAGGAACCACCGTAGCGTGGAAAACGGCGCAGCCTTTTCCACTGAAACAGACGTCGCACGGGATGCCCTCACCCCAACCCTCTCCCAAAGGGAGAGGGGGTTGTCTCGTGCACCCGGCCGAATCGGCGCACCACCACTACCGCGATCAAGCAACCACCGTAGCGTGGAAAACGGCGCAGCCTTTTCCACTGGGACAGACGTCGCACGGGATGCCCTCACCCCAACCCTTTCCCAAAGGGAGAGGGGGCAATTCGGTGCGGCGGAGGAACCCCCTCGCTCTATCCTCTACCAAAGAAAAAGGGGGCTATCAGCCCCCTTCCCTTCGCAGCAACGTCCTGCCAGCCTACCGCCGCTTGTCCTTGCGCTTCTTCTCGGCCTTCTTGTGGTGGCTCATCAACCGGCGCTTCTTGTTCACCTGGCGCTCGGTGAGGGTGTTCTTCTTGCCCTCGAAGGGGTTCTCGCCACCGCGGTATTCGATGCGAATCGGCGTGCCCACCAGCTTGAGCACCCGGCGATAGGTCTTTTCCAGGTAGCGGGTATAGGACTTGGGCACCGCTTCCGTCTGGTTGCCGTGGATCACGATCAGCGGCGGGTTGGCACCGCCCAGGTGGGCGTATCTCAGCTTGATGCGGCGGCCACTGACCATCGGCGGCTGGTGCTCCTGTACCGCGTCCTCGAGGATCTGGGTCAGGCGGCTGGTCGGCCAGCGGGTGGTGGCCGAGGCGAAGGATTGCTGTACCGACTTGTACAGATGGCCCACGCCGGTGCCGTGCAGCGCCGAGATGAAGTGGATGTCGGCGAAGTCGACGAACAGCAGGCGGCGTTCCAGTTCGGTCTTGACGTAGTCACGCTCGCCGGACTCCATGCCGTCCCACTTGTTCAGGGCGATCACCAGGGCGCGACCGGTCTCCAGCACGAAGCCGAGCAGGTTGAGGTCGTGCTCGACCACCCCCTCGCGGGCGTCCATGACGAAGATCACCACGTTGGCGTCCTGGATCGCCTGCAGCGTCTTGACCACCGAGAACTTCTCGACCGCCTCGAAGATCTTGCCGCGGCGGCGCACGCCGGCGGTGTCGATCAGGGTATAGCGCTCTTCGTTGCGTTCGAAGGGGATGTAGATGCTGTCGCGCGTGGTGCCGGCCTGGTCATAGACGATCACCCGCTCTTCACCGAGCATGCGGTTGACCAGGGTCGACTTGCCGACGTTGGGCCGGCCGATCACGGCGATCTTGATGCCGGTGGTCTCGTCGATGCCCTGGACCCGGCGGAAGACGTCCCCGCCCTCTTCCGCGGCGGCCTTCACCTCTTCCTCGGAGAGCTCCTCGACCTGCACCTCGTCCTTGGGAAAGACGCCCAGGGCGGCTTCCAGCAGGTTGTTCACGCCACGGCCGTGGGCCGCCGCGATGGGATAGGCGTCGCCGATGGCCAGCGGGCTGAACTCCGCCCGGGCGATGTCCGGATCGACGGTGTCGACCTTGTTGGCCACCAGGAAGGTGCGCTTGTTTCTCTTGCGCAGGTGCTCGGCGATCATCTGGTCGGCGACGGTGAGGCCGTCGCGGGAGTCCACCAGGAAGAGCACCGCATCGGATTCCTCGATGGCCTGCAGCGACTGCTCGGCCATCTTCAGGTCGATGCCTTCCTCGTCACCGGAGATACCGCCGGTGTCGACCACGATGTAGGTCCGTCCCTGCCACTTGGCTTCGCCGTACTTGCGATCGCGAGTCAGGCCGGCGAAGTCGGCGACGATAGCGTCGCGGGTCTTGGTCAGACGGTTGAAAAGCGTGGATTTGCCGACGTTCGGCCGCCCCACCAGGGCAATTACGGGAACCATGCGGCTCTCCCAGAGCAGAAAACACGATGGCCGCTACCGAACTTCACGGTAGCGGCCATCGGTTGAGGATAAAAATTCTAGCGCAGACGATAGGCGGCGAGTGTACCGCCATTGCCGTAGACGTAGAGCATGTCGCCGACGACCAGTGGCCGTACCCGGACGCCGTCACCATCGACCTTGGTCCGGCCGACGAAACGGCCATCGACCTGGCTCAGCAGATGGATGTAGCCGGCGTAGTCGCCCACCACCACGTTGCTCGACCAGACCACCGGCCCGGTGAGCTGGCGACGGGCCAGGTCGGCGTTGGTCCAGAGCGCGGACGTCGAGGACTCCTCGACCGCCTCGACGGTACCGTTGTCCAGGCTCAGGTAGACGTTGCCGAAGCCTTCGGCGACGCCGTCGTAGCTGGAGGCGTCACGCTGCCAGAGGATCTGGCCATTGGCCGGGTTGAGCGCCGCCACGCGGCCGTTGTAGCTGACCACATAGAGGGTGTCGCCCGCCAGCGACAGGCCACCGTCGACGTCGACGATGCGCTCCAGTTCGGAACGACCCTTGGGCACGGCGATCTGCTGTTCCCACAGCGGCAGGCCACGCTGCACGTCCAGGGCGACGACCTTGCCGCTGGCGAAACCGGCCATGACCAGCTGGTTGGTGACCAAGGGGGCACCGGTGCCACGTAGGCTCAGCACCGGCTGGGTGTCCTCGTAGATCCAGCGACGGGTACCGCTGCCCAGCTCGAAGGCCTGCAGCTTGTCGTCCTGGGACTGCACCACCACCACGTCGTTGTTGACCACCGGTGCGGACAGCACCTCGCTGGAAGCCTGGGCGCGCCACTTCTCGTCACCACTGCCGGCGTCGAGGGCGATCACCTGGCCGCGCAGGGTCCCAACCACTACCAAGCCGGAGCCGACCCCGACACCGCCGGAAACCGGCAGGTCCAGGTCCTTCTTCCAAAGCACCGCGCCGGTCTCGCGATTCATCGCCATGATCCGGCCATCGGCATCGGCGGCGAAGATGGTCTGGCCATCGACGGCCGGTACCAGGCGGTTGTATTCCTTGCCCTGGCCATCGCCCACCGAGCGACTCCAGACTTCATCCAGCCGGACTTCCGCCTTGATGTCCTTCAGCTCGGCCGGGGGCAATTCCTTCTTGCCGGTGCTGCTGCACCCGACGACCGCAAGGGCGAGACCCAGTACCGCGATAGGCTTCCAGCGCAACATCAGGCGTCTCCTTTGGCGAGATCATCGAGTTTCATCTGCAGCACGCCTTCGGCTGCATCGTTGGGCAGCGCCGCGCGGGCTTTTTCATAGGCGGCGCGGGCCTCGGCCGGCTTCTTCAGCGCGACCAGCAGGTCGCCACGCAATTCTTCGCGGTTGGCGACATAGGCCTTGGGCGCCTCGCCGTCGAGCAGTTTCAGGCCTTCTTCGGCCTTGCCCTGGGCCGCCAGTACCCGGGCCAGACGCTCGCGCGCCAGCTCGCCGAGTTCGGCGTCGTGGGGCTTGTCCACCACCGCCTTGAGCTCGTTCGCCGCGTCGTCGAGACGATTGCTCTCCACCGCCACCTTGGCGACGAAGAGACTACCGTACTGGGCGTAGGCGGTGCCGGAATAATCCTGCTTGAGCTTGCCGTAGGTGTCGGTCACCCGTGCGGTGTCGACCTTGCCACCGGGGGCCAGGGCCGCTTCCACCAGCTGTTGGTAGAGCACCGAGGCGCCCTGCGCCTGGCTATTCTGATAGCGCTGCCAGCCCTGCCAGCCGAGCACCGCCACCAGGGCGATGACGCCACCGGCCACCAGCGGCTTGCCGTTACGCTGCCACCAGGCCTTGGCGACCACCAGATTGTCGTCGTCGATGGAACTCAAATCCGTTCTCCTCAATTCCCGCGGCCGGAACCGGCCGGGGGCAAAATCTCGTCCAGACGGGCGGCCAGGGCCGCGAAATCGACCTTTTCCTGGGGCGCATCGCCACGCAGTGGCTTGAGTGCCACCTGTTGCGCGGCCAGTTCGTCCTCGCCCAGGATCATGGCCCAGAGCGCGCCGCTCTTGTCGGCCTTCTTGAACTGGCTCTTGAAGCTGCCAGCGCCGGCGTTGACCAGCAGGCGCAGGTCAGGGCGGGCATCGCGCAGCTTCTCGGCCAGGCCCAGGCCGGCCAGCTCGGCCGCCTCGCCGAAGGCGCAGAGGTAGAGGTCGGCCGGACGCTGCAGGTCGCTCGGCAGGCGGTCCAGGGTTTCCAGCAGCAGGACCAGGCGCTCGACGCCCATGGCGAAGCCGACACCCGGGGTGGGCTTGCCGCCGAACTGGGTGATCAGGCCATCGTAGCGGCCACCGGCGCAGACGGTGCCCTGGGCACCGAGCTTGTCGGTGACCCACTCGAACACGGTACGGCCATAGTAATCCAGGCCACGTACCAGCTTGGGATTGATCTCGTAGCGGATGCCAACCGCGTCCAAGCGGGCCTTGAGGCCGTCGAAATGGGCGCGCGACTCGTCGTCCAGGTAATCGGCCAGGTTCGGAGCTTGCTGCAGCAGCGCCTGGGTCTGGGCGTTCTTGCTGTCGAGGATGCGCAGCGGATTGGTGGTCAGACGGCGCTGGCTGTCTTCGTCGAGCTGCTCGAAGCGCTCCTGCAGATAGGCCACCAGGGCCTCACGGTAACGGGCGCGATCGGCGCTGGAGCCCAGGCTGTTGAGCTGCAGGGTGACGGCGTCGGTCAGCCCAAGGCGCTGCCAGAGGCGCGCGGTGAGCACGATCAGCTCGGCGTCGATGTCCGGTCCGGGCAGGTTGAACACCTCCACGCCGATCTGGTGGAACTGGCGATAGCGGCCCTTCTGCGGCTTCTCGTAGCGGAACATCGGGCCGGCGTACCAGAGCTTCTGCACCTGGCCACCGCCGGTGAGGCCGTGCTCGAGCACCGCCCGCACGCAACCCGCGGTACCTTCCGGACGCAGGGTCAGGGATTCTTCGTTGCGGTCGAGGAAGGTGTACATCTCCTTGTCCACTACGTCGGTGCCCTCGCCGATGCCGCGGGCGAAGAGTTCGGTGAACTCCATGATGGGCAGGCGGATCTCGTGGTAGCCATAGCCGTCGAGCAGCGTGGCGAAGGTACGTTCCAGGTAGCGCCAGGCCGGAGTCTGCTCCGGCAGGATATCGTTCATGCCACGGATGGCTTGCAGGGACTTGCTCACGAAAGGGCCTTATTCCTTGATCTTTCAGCTGCGCGCGATGAGTGCGGCATCCGCTTCGGCCTTTTCGGCCGCCTTGCGGCGGATGAGCCCTTCCAGCTCGTCCACCAGATTGTCGTTGTTCAGCTTGGACGCCGGCTTGCCGTCGATGTACACCAGGTTGTTGGGCGTACCCCCGGTCAGGCCGACGTGGGCTTCCTTGGCTTCGCCAGGGCCGTTGACCACACAGCCGATCACCGCGACGTCCAGGGGCACCAGCAGGTCCTCCAGGCGTCCTTCCAGCTCGTTCATGGTCTTGACCACGTCGAAGTTCTGCCGCGAGCAGCTCGGGCAGGCGATGAAGTTAATGCCGCGGGATCTCAGGCGCAGCGACTTGAGGATATCGAAGCCGACCTTGATCTCCTCGACCGGATCGGCCGCCAGGGAGATGCGGATGGTGTCGCCGATGCCTTCGGCCAGCAGCATGCCCAGGCCGACCGCGGACTTCACCGTACCCGAGCGCAGGCCGCCGGCTTCGGTGATACCCAGGTGCAGCGGCTGCTCGATGCGGGTCGCCAACTGGCGGTAGGCGGCCACGGCCATGAAGACGTCGCTGGCCTTCACGCTGACCTTGAAGTCCGGATAGTCCAGCTTCTCCAGGTGATCGACGTGACGCATGGCCGATTCCACCAGGGCTTCCGGGGTGGGCTCGCCGTATTTCTTCTGCAGGTCCTTTTCCAGGGAGCCGGCGTTGACGCCGATGCGGATCGGGATGCCGCGCTCGCGCGCCGCGTCGACCACCGCCTTGACGCGGTCCTCGCGGCCGATGTTGCCGGGGTTGATGCGCAGGCAATCCACGCCCAGCTCGGCCACGCGCAAGGCGATCTTGTAGTCGAAGTGGATATCGGCCACCAGCGGCAGGCTGACTCGCTGCTTGATGCGACCGAAGGCCTCGGCCGCGTCCATGTCGGGCACCGAGACGCGCACGATATCGGCACCGGCGTCCTGCAGGCGCTGGATCTGCGCCACGGTGGCATCGACGTCGCAGGTTTCGGTGTTGGTCATGCTCTGCACGGCGATGGGGGCATCGCCGCCGACCGGCACCGAGCCGACCCAGATCTTGCGGGACAACCGACGTTTGATGGGCGATTCGCTATGCATGCTGGTATCCCATGAGGTCGCCGGACGTCATTGTCCGGCCTGACCGAGTTTGATGCGGGCGGTCTCGCCCTTGGTGAACGGTGCGAGGTCGACGACCTGGCCGTTGTAGGTGATCTGGGCTCCGCGGGCGTAGCCAAGACGGATATTGACCGGCGGCTTGATCGAGGCGTAGTCGAGGGTCTCGCCGCCTTTCTTCAAGCCACTGAAGAGGATCTTGCCGCTACCGTCGCTGACCTGCATCCAGCAGTTTGCGGTGAAGCGGATGTTCAGGCTGTCGCTGCCCGCGGCAGAGGCCGCCGTGGCGGCGGGTGCCGGACTGACAGGGGCCGCGGCGGCGGGCGTCGTGGTCGCCGGGGCGCTGGTGCCGGTCACCGGGGCCGGGGTGGGCGCGGCGGTGGGCGCGGTCATGGCGGCGACGGCATTGGCATCGGGAGTGGGCGTGCCCACCGGCGACGGGAGGCTGGCGGACGGCTGCTGGGCAGCGACCGAGGGCTGCTCTTCCGGCTCGTCGATGGGATGGATCTCGGTCTTGCCGTCGGCACCCTCGACCTCGACGTGCTCCATGCTCACGGCGCTGCTGCTGGAGGCCTGGCGACTGCGTTCCTGCCACCAGAACAGGCCCATGGCGATGATCAGCACCACCAGGATGAAGCTGACGAATCTAAGGACGTTGCGTGACAGCCGTACCGGCTCGTCGAGCCGGCCAAGGCTGTGCACGGTGCTGCCTTTGGCATCGGTACCGGTGTAGCCGTCGAAGGTGCGCACCAACTCGACCTGGTCCAGGCCAAGCAGCTTGCCATAGGCCTTGGTATAGCCGCGGGCGAAGGTGTGCCCCGGCATCTGCTGATAGTTGCCGGATTCGAGCTGCTCGATGATGCGCTCGCTGAGGTTGAGATTCTGCGCGACCTGGGCCTGGCTCCAGCCAAGCGCCAGACGCTTCTGCCGCAAGATCTCACCGGGATTGCCCCGTCCGGCGTGTACCGCTTCGGATTGCACTGCGGTCATTTCTGCTCCGACTGAAGTTGACGATATTCAGGTGAGTTCGGGTACAGGCGCTTCAGCTGCAGGGCATAGCTCGCGGCGGTGTTGCGATCGTTGAACACTTCGGCGAGGCGGATCCCGAGCAACAGGCTGCGGGCATCCTGGGGACTGAGCTGGCTGAAGGCCTGGTAATAGCTACGAGAAGGCACGTAATCGCGCGTCTGGTAGGCCAGTTGAGCCAATTCGAACAGGGCCCTGGGCTGGTTACGATCCAGCCGCAGGGATTTTTCCAGATTTTCCTTGCCCAAGTCGACCTGATTGAGTCGCAGGGCGGTCAGGCCGAGGTTCTCGAACACCCGGGCGCGTTCGGGATAGAGGCTGTCTTCGGCGGCCTGGGTGAAGCGTTCGTAGGCATCCTTGTAGCGCCCCTGCTCATAGAGGAAGCTGCCATAGTTATTGAGGATGCGGGCATCGCGGGGCCGTTCGCGCAGGGCCAGGCGGTATTCCTGGTCGGCCAGGTCGGTCTCGCCCTGGGCCTGGAACACCAGCCCGAGGGCGGCATGGGCATCGGCACTGGACGAATCCAGTTCCAGGGCCTTCTTCAGCGGCACCTTGGCCTGCTCGGTGTTGCCCTGCTGGACATAGCCGAGGCCGAGCTGGATGTAGGCGTCACGGGCCTGCATCCGTCCCTGGCGGGTATCCATGGGGTTGCGATCACCCTCGGTCACGCAGCCGGCCAGGCCGCCGACCAACAGGGCGAGCGCGAGGGCCGCACAGCGCGTGATCGCCATGGTCGCGCCCTCAGCCCTGGAGCGGCGATACGGTTTCGGCACCGTCGAGCTGGCGAACGGCGATGTAGCGCTGGCTGCGGCGGGTGCGGTCCATGACCTGCCCCACCAGCTGGCCGCAGGCGGCGTCGATGTCGTCACCGCGGGTGGTGCGCACGGTGACGTTGAAGCCGGCCTGCTGCAGCAGCTCCTGGAAACGGCGGGTGGCGTTCTTGCTCGGCCGCTCGTAGCCGGAGTGCGGGAAGGGGTTGAAGGGGATCAGGTTGATCTTGCAGGGCACGTTGCGCAGCAGCTCGATCATCTGCAGCGCGTGCTCGGGCAGGTCGTTGACGTCCTTGAGCAGGGTGTACTCGATGGTCAGGACGCGCTTCTCGCCCAGTTGCCCGATGTATCTCTGGCAGGCGTCGAGCAGCATGGCCAGCGGATACTTGCGGTTGATCGGCACCAGTTCGTTGCGCAGCTCGTCGTTGGGCGCGTGCAGCGACAGCGCCAGGGAGACGTCGACGTGCTTGGCCAGCTCCTCGATCATCGGCACCACGCCCGAGGTGGACAGGGTGACCTTGCGCTTGGAGATACCGTAGCCCAGGTCGTCCATCATGATGCGCATGGCGGAGACGACGTTGTCGAAGTTCAGCAACGGCTCGCCCATGCCCATCATCACCACGTTGGTGATGGCACGGTCGATCTTGGCCGGCACGCTGCCAAAGGACTTGTTGGCGATCCACACCTGGCCGATCACTTCGGCGGCGGTGAGGTTGCTGTTGAAGCCCTGCTTGCCGGTGGAGCAGAAGCTGCAGTCCAGGGCGCAACCGGCCTGGGAGGACACGCACAGGGTGCCCCGGCCATTCTGCGGGATGTAGACGGTCTCGACGCAGCTGCCGGAGGCGACGCGGATGACCCACTTGCGGGTGCCGTCGCGGGAGATGTCTTCGCTGACGATTTCGGGCCCACGGATTTCCGCGGCGGCCTTGAGCTTTTCCTTGAGCGCCTTGCCCAGGTTGCTCATGGCGTCGAAGTCGTCGATGCCGAAGTGATGGATCCACTTCATGACCTGGCCGGCGCGGAAGCGCTTCTCCCCGATCGACTCGAAGAACGACTCGAGTTGCGGCTGGGTCAGGCCCAGCAGATTGACCTTATCGGTGGCTGTGGTCATGGGATCACCTCGACGAAATCTGTTTGAAGCCCGCGCGGCGCGCGGGCGGTGCCAGGAAGGCGGGCTGGCCGCTTCCCTGGCCGGCGCTCATCCTTAGCGGATGCGCTCGCAGACTTCGGTGGCTGCGAAGAAGTAGGAGATCTCGCGAGCGGCGGACGCTTCGGAATCCGAACCGTGGACGGCGTTCTCGTCGATGGACACGGCGAAGTCGGCGCGGATGGTACCGGCGTCGGCCTTCTTGGGATCGGTGGCGCCCATCAGCTCACGGTTCTTGGCGATAGCGTTGTCGCCTTCCAGCACCTGGACCACGACCGGACCGGAGGTCATGAAGGAAACCAGGTCCTTGAAGAAGGGACGCTCTTTGTGTTCGGCGTAGAAGCCACCGGCTTCGCGCTCGGACAGCTGGACCATCTTGGCAGCGACGACGCGCAGGCCAGCTTTCTCGAAGCGGGTGACGATCTCAC
The DNA here is from genome assembly GCF_054558395.1 of Pseudomonas sp. No.117. NCBI lineage: Bacteria > Pseudomonadati > Pseudomonadota > Gammaproteobacteria > Pseudomonadales > Pseudomonadaceae > Pseudomonas > Pseudomonas sp. No.117. Next base: position 115,836 of record NZ_BAAJNP010000009.1, on the reverse strand, counting down.
CGACGACATTCTTGGATACGGCATCGGGCTTGATGATCGACAGGGTACGTTGAACAGACATGTGAACTCCGGATGTGGGTATAGAGCAAAAACGAAACCCGCGGATTATACGCGGGTCCCGGTGAAAAGCGTAGCGCGGTACGGGCGATGCGTCAGGCGGACTCTTCGATCCAGGCGGCCTGGATGGCCTCCAGCACCTTCTCGCCGCCGCGCTGGGGATCGTCGTCGAACTCCGGCAGGGCCACGACCCAGTTCCGCAGATTAACGAAATTCACGTAGCGCGGATCGACGTCGGGATGGGCGTCGTTGAGTTCGATGGCGATATCCAGCACATCGGTCCATTTCAGTGCCATGACAGCTATCCTCAGTGGCCTTCGGAGACCTGGTTGATGGTGTAGCGCGGAATCTCCACTACCAGGTCTTCGCTGCCTACTACCGCCTGGCAGGACAGGCGCGAACGCATTTCCAGGCCCCAGGCCTTGTCCAGCATGTCGTCCTCGAGTTCATCGGAGGGTTCGAGGGAATCGAAGCCTTCCTGGACGACCACGTGGCAGGTGGTGCAGGCACAGGACATCTCGCAGGCGTGCTCGATGTCGATGCCGTTGCGCATGGCCGCGGCGATGATGGTTTCGCCTTCGCTGGCTTCGAAGACCGCACCTTCAGGGCAGTGCTCGGCGTGGGGCAGCAGGGTGATCTGCGGCATGATGGAACTACTCCTCGATATCGTTGAGACGGCGACCCGCCAGGGCCGCCTTGACCGAGGCGTTCATCCGCCGGGCGGCGAAGGCATCGGTCACCTGGGAAAGACGCTTGGTCTGCTCTTCGAGCGCCTGGACGTCAGTGGCTTCCAGCAGCTCGGCCAGCCGGCCGATTTCCAGCTCGATCACCTGACGCTCCTCGGCGTCCAGCAGGCGCTCGCCATCGGCCGCGACCGCGGCGCTGACCGCCTCGATCAGTCGCCGGGCCTCGACCTGCTGCTCGCGCAGCGCGCGGGCCTGCATGTCGTCGCCGGCATGGCGGAAGGAATCCTGCAGCATGTTGGCGATCTCGCCATCGGTCAGGCCATAGGACGGCTTGACCTGGACACTGGCTTCCACACCGCTGGACAGCTCGCGGGCGCTGACGCCGAGCAAGCCATCGGCATCGACCTGGAAGGTGACGCGGATCTTGGCGGCGCCGGCGACCATGGGCGGGAAGCCGCGCAATTCGAAGCGGGCCAGGGAACGCGCATCCTTGACCAGTTCGCGCTCACCCTGCAGCACGTGCACCAGCATGGCGGTCTGGCCGTCACGGTAGGTGGTGAAGTCCTGGCCGCGCGCCACCGGGATGGTGGTGTTGCGCGGAATGATCTTTTCCATCAGGCCGCCCATGGTCTCCAGTCCCAGGGACAGCGGGATGACGTCAAGCAGCAGCAGCTCTTCGCCAGCCCGGTTGCCGGCCAGGGAGTCGGCCTGCAGAGCGGCGCCGATGGCGACCACGCGATCCGGGTCGATGTCGGTGAGCGGGTTGCACTCGAAGAGTTCGCCCACGGCCTCACGCACATAGGGCACCCGGGTGGAGCCGCCAACCATGACCACGGCGGAGATGTCGGTCGGTTCGACCTCGGCATCGCGCAGGGCACGGCGGCAGGCCTTGAGGCTGCGTGCGACCAGCGGGGCGATAAGTTCCTGGAAGGTGCTGCGCTCCAGCACGCCCGACCAGTCGCCATGGCCAACCTCGACGCGCTCGGCGGCCGACAGGGCTTCCTTGGCGGCACAGGCGGTCTGCAGCAGGCGCCGCTGGGTGCCCGGATCCAGATCGCTGGACAACCCGGCCTGCTGGACGATCCAGCCGGCGATGGCGTGATCGAAGTCGTCACCGCCCAGGGCACTGTCGCCGCCGGTGGCCATGACCTCGAAGACGCCGCGGGTCAGGCGCAGGATGGAAATATCGAAGGTGCCGCCACCCAGGTCGTAGATGGCGACCACGCCCTCCTCGCCCCGGTCCAGGCCATAGGCCACGGCCGCCGCGGTAGGTTCATTGAGCAGGCGCAGGACATTCAGGCCGGCGAAGCGGGCCGCGTCCTTGGTGGCCTGACGCTGGGCATCGTCGAAATAGGCCGGCACGGTGATGACGGCGCCGACCAGTTCGCCGCCCAGGGTGGCTTCGGCGCGCTCGCGCAGCACCCGCAGGATGTCGGCGGAGACTTCTACCGGACTCTTGCGCCCGGCAGCGGTATCGATGAAGGGCATTTCCGATTCGCCGGCCACGAAGCGATAGGGCAACTGCTCGCCCAGCTGCTTGACGTCGGCGATGCCACGCCCCATGAGGCGCTTGACGGAGAGGATGGTATTGAACGGATCCTGGGCGGCGGCGGCCTTGGCCCCCGCCCCCACTTCCACGCCAGCGGCGGCATAGCGCACGGCGGACGGCAGGATCACCTCGCCCTGAAGGTCGGGCAGGGTCTCGGCCACGCCACTGCGCACGGCGGCCACGAGGGAATTGGTGGTACCCAGGTCGATGCCCACCGCCAGCTTGCGCTGGTGCGGCTTGGGCGCCATTCCGGGTTCGGCTATCTGCAATAGAGCCATTGGCTAGTCGGCTTATGGTTATCGGTGCCTGAGCGACACCTGTGATTAATCGTCCAGACGCTCTTCGAGCTGGCGGATCTCGCTGGCCAGCTTGTCCAGGAACTGCATGCGACGGACCAGGCGCTCGGCGGACTCGCGCTGGGCGGGATCCTTCCAGATCGCCGCGAAGGCCTGCTCGATATCCCGCTGCGCATCCTTGAGGCGCTGGCGGAAGGCGGGAATGCCCGCACTATCGCCGGCGTCCTGCAGGTCTTCCAACTCCTCGCGCCACTGCAGCTGCTGCATGAGGAAATCGGTGTCCTGGATGGTCGCCTCCAGCGGCATCTCGTGCCCCTCGAGTTCCAGCAGGTAGCGCGCACGCCGCGAGGGCGCCCGCAGCACGTGATAGGCCTCGTTGAGCTCGGCCGACCGCTCCAGTGCCTGGCGACGCTCACGCTCGGGCGCATCGGCGAAGCGATCCGGATGGACGGTGCGGGCCAGGTCGCGATAGCGCGAAGCCAGGCCCGCCTGATCGATCTCGAAGGCGGGCTTGATCTCGAACAGGGCGAAGTGGCAGGGCTTACCCATGGCAGGCCTCAGATGTTGAAGCTTTCGCCGCAGCCACACTCGCCACGCACGTTGGGATTGTTGAACTTGAAGCCCTCGTTGAGGCCTTCACGCACGAAATCCAGCTCGGTGCCGTCCAGGTAGACCAGGCTCTTGGGGTCGATGATGACCTTGACGCCATGGCTTTCGAACACCTGATCCTCGGCCGCGAATTCGTCGACGAACTCGAGTACGTAGGCCAGTCCCGAGCAACCCGTGGTACGAACGCCCAGGCGGATGCCCTCACCCTTGCCGCGCCCATCCAGGGAGCGCTGCACGTGACGGGCGGCGGACTCGGTCATGCTGATCGCCATGGTTCCTCCTTAGAGCAGGCCTTTCTTCTGCTTGTAGTCGCTGACGGCCGCCTTGATGGCGTCTTCGGCGAGTACCGAGCAGTGGATCTTCACCGGCGGCAGGGCCAGTTCTTCGGCGATCATGCTGTTCTTGATCGACGCCGCTTCCTCGATGCTCTTGCCCTTCATCCACTCGGTGGCCAGGGAGCTGGAGGCGATGGCGGAACCGCAGCCGTAGGTCTTGAACTTGGCGTCTTCGATGATGCCCTGCTCGTTGACCTTGATCTGCAGGCGCATCACGTCGCCGCAGGCCGGGGCGCCGACCATGCCGGTGCCGACATCGGGATCGGCCGCGTCGAACTTGCCGACGTTGCGCGGGTTTTCGTAGTGGTCGATGACCTTTTCACTGTATGCCATGGTTCAATCCTCACTCATCAGGGGTTGGTCAGTGGGCTTGCCACTCGACCTGACTCAGGTCTACGCCTTCTTTGAACATATCCCACAGCGGAGACAGCTCGCGCAGCTTGGTGACGGCCTCGGCCACCTTGCTCGCGGCATAGTCGACGTCTTCTTCGGTGGTGAAGCGGCCGAAGGTGAAACGGATCGAGCTGTGCGCCAGTTCATCGTTGCGGCCCAGGGCGCGCAGGACATAGGACGGCTCCAGGGAGGCCGAGGTACAGGCCGAACCGGAGGAAACCGCCAGGTCCTTGAGCGCCATGATCAGCGACTCGCCTTCGACGTAGTTGAAGCTCAGGTTCAGGTTGTGCGGTACGCGGTGCACCAGGCTGCCGTTCAGGTAGACCTCTTCCAGGCCTTCGAACTGACGGTAGAAGCGATCGCTCAGGGCCTTGATGCGGGCATTTTCCTGGACCATCTCTTCCTTGGCGATGCGGAAGGCCTCGCCCATGCCGACGATCTGGTGGGTCGCCAGGGTGCCGGAACGCATGCCGCGCTCATGACCGCCACCATGGGTCTGGGCCTCGATACGCACGCGCGGCTTGCGGCGGACGTAGAGGGCACCGATACCCTTGGGCCCATAGGTCTTGTGCGCCGAGAAGGACATCATGTCGACCTTGAGCTTTTCCAGATCGATCTCGACCTTGCCGGTGGACTGGGCGGCATCGACGTGGAAGAGCACGCCACGGGAGCGGGTCAGCTCGCCGATGGCGGCGATGTCGTTGACGGTACCGATCTCGTTGTTGACGTGCATGATGGACACCAGAGTGGTGTCTTCACGCAGGGCCGCCTCGACCATCTCGGGCGTGATCAGGCCGTCTTCGCCCGGCTCCAGGTAGGTCACCTCGAAGCCTTCGCGCTCGAGCTGGCGGGTGGTGTCCAACACCGCCTTGTGCTCGATCTTGGAGGTGATCAGGTGCTTGCCCTTGTTCTGGTAGAAGTGCGCGGCGCCCTTGATGGCCAGGTTGTCGGACTCGGTGGCACCGGAGGTCCAGACGATCTCGCGTGGGTCGGCGTTGACCAGCTCGGCCACCTGACGACGGGCGTTTTCCACGGCTTCCTCGGCTTTCCAGCCGAACAGGTGGGAGCGCGATGCGGGGTTGCCAAAGTTGCCATCCACCAGCAGGCACTCGCTCATCTTCTGAGCGACGCGCGGATCGACGGGCGTGGTGGCGGAATAGTCTAGGTAGATCGGCAATTTCATCGGTTACTCCTAATCAGACGGGCGTCTCTGCTCAGTCGATGGTGGACGCTTCGATTTTTTCGACCGCCAGGGGCGATTGCTTGCTGGCACAGACCTTGTTGTCCTGACGCTTGGCAACCTGCTGGATCTCGTTGCGGGCGACCAGATCGGCCAGGGTGATGCCACTGAGAAAGGTATGGATCTGATCGCTCAGATCGCACCAGAGATGGTGGGTCAGGCAGGTATCACCCTGGTGACAGCCGCCGCTGCCCTGGCAACGGGTGGCGTCCACGGATTCGTTAACGGCATCTATCACCTGGGCCACATGGATACCACCCATGTCTCGCGCCAGCTGATAGCCGCCGCCGGGGCCGCGCACGCTGTTAACCAGCGAGCCACGACGCAGCCGGGCGAACAGCTGTTCCAGGTAGGACAGCGAGATGCCCTGCCGCTCGGAAATATCGGCCAGCGACACCGGGCCCCGCTGGGCATGCAGCGCCAGGTCGAGCATGGCGGTTACGGCATAGCGGCCTTTGGTGGTCAGTCTCATGACGAACTCGGGCGGGTTGCAGCGGATGACCCTGATTATCGGATTCCCGACAAAAAAGGTCAACTTTAAAACCGAGCAAATCACTCAGGCATTATCTATCGGGGGGATAGTCCGCGGATGGGATTCGCCGCGGGCGGCCTTCTGGGTTTCGGTGAGGATGCCGCGCAGGATGTTCATCTCCAGCTTGCTGATGCCGGCGCGGCCGTAGAGGCGGCGGAGGCGACTCATCAGATGGCGCGGCTTGGCCGGATCGAGGAAGCCGATTTCCACCAGGGTCTCCTCCAGGTGCTGGTAGTAGAGCTCCAGCTCCTCCACCGTCACCGGCTGGGTGTTGAGCATGGCGGTGGCCTCGACCTTGTTCATCTTGGTCGGCTGGTTCTGGGCGGCGAGCCAGGCCATGCGCACCTCGTACACCAGCACCTGGACCGCGGCGGCGAGGTTGAGCGAACCGAAGGCGGGATCCGAGGGGATGTGCACGTGGTAGTGGCAGCGCTGCAGCTCTTCGTTGGTGAGGCCGGCGTATTCGCGGCCGAACACCAGGGCCACTTCGCCGCCCTGCTCCACCTGGGCCAGCGAGGTGGTGGCGCACTCGCGCGGATCGAGCAGCGGCCAGGGGATGCGCCGGTCGCGGGCGCTGGTGCCCAGCACCAGGCTGCAGCCGGTCAGGGCTTCTTCCAGGGTATCGACGACGATGGCGGCCTCAAGCACGTCGTTGGCACCGGAGGCGCGAGCATTGGCCTCCCCGCTGGGGAAGTCCTCGGGCTCGACCAGGTAGAGGCGCGACAGGCCCATGTTCTTCATGGCCCGGGCGGCACCGCCGATGTTGCCGGGATGGCTGGTATTGACCAGAACGACGCGGATGTTATTCAGCACGTGGCTATCCTCGAGCGGACGCGGGAAATCGGCGCCGTATACTACGCCCACCCGCGCCCGCTTGCCACGAATACCCCTTCCAGCGCCGCGAAGTCTGCTATCATTGCCGGCTTTCCTTATACAACCCAGGTGATCTATCCATGCAGCCCATGCTGAACATCGCCCTGCGCGCGGCCCGCAGCGCCGGTGAACTGATTTTCCGTTCGATTGAGCGCCTGGACGTGATCGCCGTCGACGAGAAAGGCGCCAACGACTTCGTTTCCGAAGTGGATCGCGCCGCCGAGCAGACCATCCTCGCCACCCTGCGCAAGGCCTATCCGACCCACGGCTTCTATGGTGAGGAATCCGGGTACCTGGCCGGTGAAGGCGAAGGCGCCGATTACGTCTGGATCGTCGATCCGCTGGACGGCACCACCAACTTCGTCCGCGGAGTCCCGCACTTCTCCGTGAGCATCGCCTGCAAGTACAAGGGCCGCCTGGAGCACGCCGTGGTCCTGGACCCGGTGCGCCAGGAAGAATTCACCGCCAGCCGTGGCCGCGGTGCCGCCCTCAACGGCCGGCGCATCCGCGTCACCAATCGGCGCAGCCTGGAAGGCGCCCTGCTGGGTACCGGCTTCCCCTTCCGCGCCAACGATGTCGACCACCTGGACAACTACCTGGGCATGTTCCGCAGTCTGATCGGCCAGACCGCCGGCATCCGCCGCGCCGGCTCCGCCGCCCTGGATCTGGCCTATGTCGCCGCTGGTCGTTTCGACGCCTTCTGGGAAATGGGCCTGTCGGAGTGGGACATGGCCGCCGGCGCCCTGCTGGTGCAGGAAGCCGGTGGTCTGATCGGCGACTTCAACGGTGGCCACGACTTCCTTGAGAAGGGCCACATCGTCGCCGGCAACCCCAAGTGCTTCCGTGGCCTGCTGACCCAGATCCAGCCGCACCTGCCGGCCTCGCTCAAGCGCTGAGTCTGCCTGGCTTACGCAAAAGCCCCTGCCGGCCATGCCGACAGGGGCTTTTGCTTGCCTGCCGCAAAGAAATTCAGCGGCAGGTCGGCAGGGATCACTTGACCACTTTCAGACTCGGCCGCGCCGGTGCCGGCTTGGGCGCCTCGGGCTTGCTGCCACCGGTATCGGGACCCTGGTCATCCGGCGGGCTGGGCTCGCTGTCGAAGACCATGCCCTGCCCGTTCTCCCGGGCATAGATGGCGAGGATGGCGCCCACCGGGACATAGAGGTTGTAGGCCACGCCACCGAAGCGGCCGTTGAAGCTGACGGCTTCGTTGTCCATGTGCAGGTCGCGCACGGCGCTGGGCGAGGCGTTCAGCACGATCTGGCCATCGTTGGCATAGCCCGGCGGCACGCGCACCTCGGCATAGTCGGCATTGACCAGCAGGTGGGGCGTACAGTCGTTGTCCACGATCCACTCATAGAGTGCGCGGACCAGATAGGGGCGACTGGAATTCATGGGGTTCTCCTCTAGCGCATCTCACGCTCGGTGACCGAAAGACTGGATCGGAAACTGTCGCGCGCGAACATACGATCCATGTAGTCCTGCAGCGGCTTGGCCGCCCGGGGCAATTCGATGCCCAGGCGCGGCAGTCGCCACAGGAGGGGGAGCAGGCAACAGTCCACCAGGGAAAAGTCGTCGCTCAGGAAAAAGGCTTTCTCGGCGAAGATCGGCGCCACCCCGGTCAGGCTTTCCCGCAACTCCTTGCGCGCGGTGGCCAGGTCGGTACCGGGCGCCGCCTGCAGGATGGCGTCCGCCAGGGTGCACCAGTCACGCCCGATGCGGTGCATCAGCAGCCGTGACTGGCCACGGGTGACCGGATAGGCGGGCAACAACGGCGGGTGCGGATAACGCTCCTCCAGGTACTCCATGAGCACCTCGGTGCCATAGAGCACCAGGTCGCGATCCATCAGCGTCGGCACGGTGCCATAGGGATTGTGCTCGGCCAGCTGCCGGGGGCACTCGCCACGGCGCACGGCGACCAGCTCGCACTCGACGTTCTTTTCCGCCAGGATCAGACGGATCCGGTGGCTGTAGTGATCCTCGGGATCATGGAAACAGGTCAGGCGGGTTATGGCGCCCATGGGTCCCTCCCCCAGCGGGGGCGAAGCTGCAAAGGGGGGATTATCTCGCACCTTGCCGCTTTCGACCTAGTCTCATCGCTCATCGTCGGGCAATCGTCGCCAGAATTCACGCTTGAGCCAGCAGGCGAGCACGGCGAACAGGCCCAGGTAGCCCAGCACCCAGGGCGCGAGGCGGCGGGCCAGGCTGCGCTCGGGCGCAGCCGAGTAGCCCAGGTAGGCGACCAGGTCGTCGACGGTACGGGCGAATTGTTCGGGCGTCTGGGCACCACTGCCCGGCTCTAGCCGCAACACGCAGCGATCCGCGCCGCAGTCGCGCGACTGCCGACCGCGCAGGGCGGCGAGGACGTCCGGCATGCGGGTACCGGGTGCCGCGAGGTTGTCGACGCCCAGGGGACGACCCGGCGCCACATAGAATTCCTGCAGGAAGGCGCGCAGCCAGGCCTCGCCGCGTACCGCGGCGATGAGGCTGAGGTCGGGCGGCACGCTGCCGAAGGCACGCCGGGCGTCGTCGGGCTTGAGCAGACTGAGCATGGGCGCGTTGGCGGTACGACCAGGCGCCCAACTGGCGAGGTCCAGGTGCAGATCCCTGGCGACCCGTTCGAAGCGCTGGTACTCCTGGCCATGGCAGGCCAGGCAGTAGCGGCCGAAGGTGATGGCGCCCGCCCGCGGATCGCCCGGCTCGGCAGCGGCAGCCAGACCGGTGCCGAGCAGCAGCAGGCCCAGTAGCAGAGCGCGCCTCACGGCCCGGGCTCCGGCAGCGGCCGCGGCTGGCCCAGCCTGCTGTACCAGGGCATGCCCAGCAGGCTGGCGAAGTAGACGCCCGCGGCGAGCCGCGCCAGCCACAGGCGTGCGTCGGTGAGCGCCACCACCCCCAGCACCCCGAGGGCGGCGAAGGCCAGGCAAGCGGCATAGAGGCCGAGCCGTGCCGGCCAGGCCTTGTGACGTACCGAACGGGCGGCGCTGCGATCCAGCCAGGGCAGCACGAACAGCAGCGCCAGAGCCAGGGCCGCCAGCCCCAGGCCGCCCGCCTTGCTCGGCACCGCGCGCAACAGGGCATAGAAGGGCGCCAGGTACCAGGGCGGGGCGATGTGCGCGGGGGTGACCAGGGGGTTGGCGGCCTGCTGGTTGGCCGGCTCCAGCACCAGGCCGCCCAGGTCCGGCGCCAGCAGCACTACGGCGAGGAAGACCAGCAGGAAGATGGCCAGCCCGCAGAGGTCCTTGAGGGTCAGGTAGGGGTGGAAAGGCACCCCGGCGGCACCGCTGACATCGCGATCGTCGCCTTCGGGATTGTTCGAGCCGGTCTGGCGCAGGGCGACGACGTGCAAGGTCACCAGCAGCATAATCACCAGGGGCAAGCCCACCACGTGCAGGGCCTGGAAGCGGCGCAGGGTCGCATCGGACAGCACAACGCCACCGCGCAGCAGATCGGCCAGGATCGGGCCCACCACGGGCAGCGCCTCGACCGCGCTCAGGGATACCTGGGCGCCCCAGTAGGAGAGCTGGCCCCAGGGCAGCAGATAGCCGAAGAAGGCCTGGGCCAGCAGCAGCAGATAGAGCAGCACGCCAAAGCTCCAGACCAGCTCGCGCGGGGCCCGATAGGAGCCGTACAGCAGGCCGCGCAGCATGTGCAGATAGAGACAGACGAACAGCGCCGAGGCGCCCACGGCATGCAGGTAGCGGATCAGCCAGCCGAAGGGCACCTCGCGCATGAACAGCTGCACCGAGGCGAAGGCGCCCTTCACGCTGGGCTCGTAGCCCAGCAGCAGCCAAAGGCCGGACAGTACCTGCAGCGCCAGGATGAAGACCAGCAGCGAGCCGAACAGATAGAAGACGTTGAGGTTGCGTGGTACCCGGTACTCGCTGACGTGCCGCCGCCAGAAGGCGCGCAGTGGCAGCCGTCGTTCGAGCCAGTCGTGCCGGTCGTTCTTCATGCGACCCCCTCGCCATCGCTGCCGATGATCAGTAGGTTCTCGCCCTGAAAATGATGGGGCGGCACGGCAAGGTTGAGCGGTGCCGGCTGGTCGCGATAGACCCGTCCGGCGAGATCGAAGTGGGAGCCATGGCAGGGGCAAAGATAGCCCCTGTCCGCCGCGGCGGCCGTGGCCAGGGAGGGGATGCACCCCAGGTGGGTGCAGATGGCGGTGACCACGAAGAGGTCCGGCCGCCGCGAGCGCAACCGTGGATCGACATAGGGCGGCTGGCTGGACTCCCGGGAATCCGGATCGGCGAGTTCGGCGGCGTCGGCCAGCAGCCGGGCCTGGTCCGCCGCGCTGCGGCGCAGCACGCAGACCGGCTGGCCGCGCCACTGTACGGTGAGCTGCTCGCCTTCGCGCAAGGCGGAGATATCGACCTGCACCGGCTCCGCTGCGACTTCCGCCGAGCGACTGGGCCGCAGGGCACAGACGAAGGGCACGCTACCGGCCGCCAGGCCCAGACCGCCCACGGCGGAGGTGGTGGCGATCAGCAGGCGGCGGCGCTGGGCATCGGGCGCATCGTCGGTCACGTCAGGCTTCCCGGCTCCATTTCCAGCGTCACGCCGAAGCGCTCCCGCACCGAGGTGCGGATGCGTTCCGCCAGTGCCAGGACATCGCGACTGCGGGCGCCGCCGAAGTTGACCAGCACCAGCGCCTGGGCGGCATGCACCCCCACGGCGCCGTCTCGATGGCCGCGCCAACCGGCCTGGTCGATCAGCCAGCCAGCGGCCAGCTTGACCGAGCCATCGACCTGGGGATAGGTCGGCAGGGCCGGATAATCGTCCTTGAGTGCGGCAGCCGCGGCCGCCGTCACCACCGGATTCTTGAAGAAGCTGCCGGCGTTGCCCAGCACCGCCGGGTCGGGCAGTTTGCTGCGACGGATGGCGCAGATCGCCGCGCTGACCGCCCCGGGTGTCACCTGCTCGACGCCCGCCTCGGCCAGGGCCTGGCGTACCGGACCATAGTCCAGTACCAGTTGCGGCTGGCGACTGAGATGGAAGCGTACGCGCAGCACGATCCAGCGGCCGGCCTCGGCCTTGAAGCGGCTCTCGCGATAGGCGAAGGCGCAGTCCTCAGGCGCCAGCTCATGGATTTCGCCGCTGTGGCGGTCGAGCGCCGTGACCCGGGCGCACCTGTCCCTCACCTCGACGCCATAGGCACCGATGTTCTGGATCGGCGAGGCGCCCACGGTGCCCGGAATCAGGCTGAGATTTTCCAGGCCGTACCAGCCGTTGGCCAGGGTGGTCATGACGAAGGGATGCCAGGGTTCGCCGGCTTCGGCTTCCACCAGCAGGGCATCGCCCTCCTCCGCCAGCAGGCGGATGCCGCGCGAGGTCAGGCGCAGCACCAGGCCCTCGACCCGCTCGGGCAGGACCAGGTTGCTGCCACCACCGAGCACCCGCAGCGGTACGCCCAGGTCACGGGCCAGCGCCAGGGCCTCCCGGACCTCGGTATCGCTGGCGGCTTCCAGGTAGCGGTCGGCCTCGGCGACCAGGCCGAAGGTGTTGAGTCCCTGCAAGGGGACCCGTTGCTGGACGTCAGCGACCATGACGGGCAGCCACCTCGGCGACCAGGCCATCGCAGGCGCTTTCGAGCAGGTCGAGGACCCGTTCGAAGCCGGCTGCGCCGCCGTAATAGGGATCGGGCACCTCGTCCACCGCCAGGCCCTGGCGCGCCAGGAAGAGTTCGGGCACCGCGCCCTTGGCGTCCGCCGGCCGCAACTGCTCCAGCCAGGCGAGGTTGTCGTGGTCCATGGCCAGGATCAGGTCGAAGCGCTGGAAGTCTTCAACGGTGACCTGGCGGGCGCGCAGGCTGGTGAGGTCATAGCCGCGCCCGGCGGCGGCCTGGATGGCGCGGGTATCCGGCGCCTTGCCGACATGCCAATCGCCGGTGCCGGCCGAATCCAGCACTACCGCCGCGGCCAGGCCGGCGGCGTCCAGCTTGGCCCTGAGGATGCCTTCGGCGGTCGGTGAACGACAGATGTTGCCCATGCAGACGAAGAGGATGCGCAGGGTCATCTAGGCTCCCAGCAGGCGCCGCACGCGCTCGAGATCTTCCGCGGTATCCACCCCGGCCTGGGGCGCTTCCAGGGCATCGGCGACATGGATGCGGACGCCGTGCCAGAGCGCGCGCAACTGTTCCAGGGCTTCGGTCTCTTCCAGGGCACAGGGGCCCCAGCTGACGAAATCGGCGAGGAAGCCAGCGCGATAGGCGTAGATGCCAATGTGGCGACGATAGGGAAAGCCCGGGGGCAGCTGCGCGCGATCATTGGCGAAGGCGTTGCGCGCCCAGGGCAGCGGCGCGCGGCTGAAGGTCAGCGCCAGGCCGTTCACGTCGGTGCTCACCTTGACCACGTTGGGATTGAACAGGCTGTCGACCTCGTGGATGGGCTCGGCCAGGGTGGCCACGCCGGCCTCGGGGTGAGCGGCGAGATTGTTCGCCACCTGGTCGATCACCGCCGGCGGAATCAGCGGCTCGTCGCCCTGGACATTGACCACCCGGGCGTCGTCGGCCAGCCCCAGCAGCTCGGCCACCTCGGCCAGCCGATCGGTGCCCGAGGCATGATCGGCGCGGGTCAGCAGCACCTGGGCGCCGAAGCCTTCGCAGGCGCGCAGGATGTCGTCGTGGTCGGTCGCCACCACCACCCGCTCGGCGCCACTGCGCCGGGCCTGCTCCCAGACGTGCTGGATCATCGGCTTGCCGGCGATGTCGAGCAGCGGCTTGTTGGGCAGCCGGGTACTGGCGAGCCGGGCCGGGATGACGACGGTGAAGGCGGTGCTCATTTGTCCAGGCGCTCGTCCGTGGTGATGACGCGCGCCTCGCTTTCCAGCATCACCGGGATGCCGTCGCGGATCGGGAAGGCCAGGCCGGCGGCCTTGCTGATGAGCTCGGTCTTGTCGTCGCTCAGGATCAGCGGGCTCTTGGTCAGGGGGCAGGCGAGGATGTCGAGCAGCTTGAGGTCCATGGGCGATAGTTCCGTCAGAGAGAGTGTTCGGGCAGGAGGCGGTCGAGGCGCCCATCCAGCCAGGCGACGAAGGCGGCCGAGGGCTGGGCGTCCACCGCCAGGTACCACCAGTCGGCGGCGGCGAAGGGCCGGCACTTGACCGCGTCCTTCTCGGTCATCACCAGCGGCAGCTCGGGCGTGAAGGCCAGGTCCGCGGCGCTGTAGGCGGCATGATCGGCGAAGGCATGGGGCAACGGCTGCCAGTGTAGTCCTTCGAGGGTGGCGAAGAAACGCCCGGGGTTGCCGATGCCGGCCAGGGCATGCAGGCGCTGCCCGGGCGGGAAGAAATCCAGCGGGCGCCGCTCGCCGCTGCGCAAATTGACCAGGGCGCTGGGTTGCAGGACCAGGCCGTAGCCCGCGGCGGGATCTTGTACGGCACCGTTGTGGATCACGGCGTCCACCTCGGCCAGGCGCTCCAGGGGTTCACGCAGGGGCCCGGCCGGCAGGCAGCGACCGTTGCCGAAGCCCCGCGCGGCATCGACCATCACCAGCTCCAGGTCGCGCGCCAGGCGATAGTGCTGCAGGCCGTCGTCGCTGAGGATGACATCGAGCGCTTCCTCGGCGAGCAGCTGCTCGACGGCGCGACCCCGGTCGGGATCTATCACCAGGGGGATGCCGGTGCGCTGCACGATGAGCAGGGGCTCGTCCCCGGCACAGGCCGCGCTGTCGGTCGCCTGCACCCGCCAGGGCAGGCGTGGCGGCTGGGCGCCATAGCCGCGGCTGACCACGCCGACCCTGAGGCCACGGGTGCGCAGGTGGCCGATCAGCCAGAGGATTATGGGTGTCTTGCCGGTGCCGCCGACGGTGAGATTGCCCACCACGATGACCGGGACCGGCGCGCGATGGATGCTGCCCTGCCCGGCCAGGAAGCGTTGGCGCTTGCGCCGGGCGACCCGGCGATAGAGGGCTTCCAGCGGCGCCAGCAGGCCCAGGGCGGGATGGCCCTGGTACCAGGCGCGGACCAGGCGATCGCTCAGGCTCACGGGCGTTTCGCCTGGGCCTCGAGGGTGGTGATGCGCAGCTGGCTGAAGCCCAGCTTGCCGGCGGCGTCCATGGCCATGACCACCGACTGGTGGGTGGCGCGGCCATCGGCGGTGATCACCAGCGGCAGGCTATTGTCGCCGCCGGACTCGCGCTGCAGGGCAGTGGTCAGTCCGGTCAGGTCGTTGCGCGCCAGGGTCTGGCCGTTCAGCGCCATCTGGCCTTCAGCGGTGATGCTGATTTCTAGGGTTTTGCCCTGGTTGGCCGCGGCGGCGGCGCTGTCGGCCTCGGGCAGCTCGATCTTCAGCTGGCTGGGCCGGCTGAAGGTGGCGGTCACCACGAAGAACAGCAGCAGGACGAAGATGACGTCGATGAAGGACGCCAGGTTGATATAGACCTCTTCGCGAGCGGCGCCCCCGGCGCGGCGACGGAATTTCACGCGGCGGCTCCTTCGCGGACGTCCACCTCGCGATCACCATGGAGGATGTCGACCAGCTTGACCGCTTCCTGCTCCATGCCGACCACCAGCTCGTCCACCCGGCGCAGCAGGTAGCGATGGAAGAACACGGCGGGAATCGCTACCAGCAGGCCGGCGGCGGTGGTCACCAGGGCCTTGGAGATACCGCCGGCGAGGATGGGCGCATTGGCCATGCCGTCGCTCATGAAGGCACTGAAGATATCGATCATGCCGAACACCGTGCCGAGCAGCCCCATCAGCGGGGCCAGGGCGGCGATGCTGCCGAGGGTGTTGAGATAGCGTTCGAGATCGTGCACCACGCGGCTGCCGGCTTCCTCGATGGCCTCCTTCATGATGTCGCGGCCATGGCGGGAATTGGTCAGGCCCGCCGCGAGGATGTCGCCCAGCGGCGAGCCGGCGCGCAACTCACGCAAGCGTTCGGCGTTGAGCTGCTTGTCCTGGATCCAGCGCCAGACCTGGGCGAGCAGGTTGGGCGGCGCGACCCGGCTGCGCCTCAGGGTCCACAGCCGCTCGGCGATGATGGCCGTGGCCAGGATGGAACTGAGGATGATCGGCAGCATCATCCAGCCGCCCGCTTTGACCATTTCGAACACGAGACCGTTACCCCCGCCGCAAAATGCGGCCACTCTAGCACGAACGCCGGAGGGCCGGTCCAAGGGCTCATGAGCGAGAGCAGGCGAAAGCGCCGGGGAAGCGGATCGGGCCCGCGCGCGGGTTTACGCAGGGTCGATGGGCCGTCCGACCGGGCCGCCCAGCGACACAGGGGCGTTGCACCGCCGTCTGGCCGACGCGCAGCAGCCGTTGACCAGGCTCTCAGGGCGTCGCCGGGGGCGTCCGCCACCAGCGACGCTCCTGGCGCTGCCCACGCGGTGCCTGCCAACGCCCGAGGGTCCACGTCAGGGCGCCAAGCTCGGCGGTGTCATAGGGCAATACGCCGCGCTCGCGATAGCGTTCCAGGACCTGCGGATGAGGATGGCCGTAGCGGTTGTGGCGGCCGCGCGAGATCAACACGCCGCGGGGCGCCACGGCGGCGATGAAGGCCGCACTGGAGCCGCTGCGACTGCCATGGTGCGGGGCGCTGAGCCATTCCGCTGCAAGCGGCAGGCCGCTGGCCACCAGTTCGCCTTCGCGGCGCTCGTCGATGTCGCCGGTCAGCAACAGGCGCTCGCCGCTGGCCTCGACCCTCAGCACGCAGGAGGCGGCATTGGAGTCCGCGTTGGCGCGCCACCAGGTGGTGAAGCTGACCTCGTTCCAGATCCAGCTGGCGCCGTCCTCACAGTCCCGCGCCTGCAAGCGCGGCTCGAGACGCCCGGCCTCGCCGCTGAGCACCCGCCCCGGGGGCAAGCCCTGGGCCACGGCCGGCGCGCCGCCGGCGTGGTCGGCATCGGCATGGCTGAGCAGCAACACATCCAGACTGTCCAGGCCGGCGCCGCGCAGATTGGGCAAGACCACGCGGGCCCCGCTGTCGTAGCTGCCCAGCCGTGGCCCGGCGTCGTAGAGCAGGGCATGATCCCGGGTGCGCACCAGCACCGCCAGGCCCTGCCCCACGTCCAGCACGGTGATTCGCGCCTGGCCCGTCGCCGGTAGCGGGATTGGCGGAAACAGCGCCGGCAGCATGAGCAGCACGCCAAAGCCGCGCAGCGGCAAACCCGCCGGCAAGAGGGCGAGCAAGGCACCCAGGCCGGCCAGCCCGAGTGCCCAGGCGGGAGCGAGCGCCGGCTGCCAGGCCGTGGCCAGCTGCGCCAGCCACTCCAGCAGCCAGAGCAGGATGTGCAGGAGACCGCCTGCCAGCAGCAGCGCGGGATCGCCCAGTGGCGACCACACCACGGACAGCGCCGTCCCCACCAGCGCCAGGGGCACGATGAAGATATCCATCAGGGGTACAGCGACCACATTGGCCAGAGGGCCGCTCAGGCTGAGCGGCAGGCCCAGCGCCAGCAACAGCGGCGCCAGGCCCAGGGTCATGCACCCCTGGGCGCGTCCCAGGCTGATCCACCAGGGCAGGCGTCCCAGGCGCCCGGCGAAACTCCACAGCAACACCAGCACGGCGCCGAAGGACAGCCAGAAGCCCGACAGGAGCACCACCAGTGGATTGGCCGCCAGCACCAGCACCAGGGCTGCCAGGAGTGCGTCGCCGAGGCGTACCTGCTGGCGACCGAGTTGCCAGAGCAGCCCGAGGGTGACCATGACGCAGGCGCGTTGGACCGGCACCTCGAAGCCGGCCAGCAGGCCGTAGCCCAGGGCGGTGGCGATGGTCAGCACCGCCGCGGACAGCCGCCAGGGTAGGCGCCGCGGCCAGTAGCCACGGCGCGCCAGGCTGACCACCCCGGCATAGACACCGAGGGCGATCAGGCCGATGTGCTGACCGGAAATCACCATCAGGTGTACGGTGCCGGTGTCTTGGAACAGCTGCCATTGGGCATCGGTGATGCCCGAGGCATCACCTACCACCAGGGCCGCGAGCAAACCGCCCTGCCCGGCCGGATCGCGGGTGTGCAGGTATTGCCGAATGCCGTCGCGCCAGGTCGCCAGGCCACTGGCAGCGCTGAGTCGCTGGCCGTCCTTGACGCTGCCGGTGGCGCCGATGCCCTGGGCCAGCAGCCAGGCTTCGCGATCCTGCCCCAAGGCATTGCTCAAGCTGGCCGGACTGCGCAACTCCACGGCCAGTCGCCAGCGCTCGCCGGCCAGGGGCCGGGGTCCGCCGTGCCAGTTGAGGCGTATCCGCGCCGGTAGCCGCAGCTCACGACGGCTGCTCGGCTGGCTCAGCATGAAGCCGACCGAGTCGGCCTCCACCGCCGGCAGGCCACTGACCTGGCCTTCGATCCAGAGCACCCGCTGCTCGAGTGCCGGATCCAGGCGATCATCCAGGGCCCAGTGGGCATTGAGCACTGCCCAGGCCAGGCCGAGGCCGAAGGCGCCCAGGACCACCAGCCGCGTCCCCAGCAGCACGGTGGCTACCGCGACGAGGGCGGCCAGCGCGGGGAACGCGGGCAGAGCCGGCAAGGCGCGCAGGACCAGCACACCCAGGGCGAACGCGAGCAGAGCGGCGCGCATCAGGACTCCATCCGTGGAGAACCAGCAAGGCTTCAGATGCGCGGATTAGAGCAGTTCGGCGGCCGGAGGGCCAGGGGCGTACAGCCACCTGGCCCGGCGCGGTGATCAGTCGTAGCGCAGGGCTTCGGCCGGCGAGGTGCGCGAGGCGCGCCAGGCGGGATAGAGGGTGGCCAGGAAGCTCATGCTCAGGGCCGCCACGGCGATCAGCACCACGTCTTCCAGCTCCAGCCGCGACGGCAGGTTGCTGATGAAGTACATGTCGCCGCCGAACAGCTTGTGGCCGAGCAACCGCTCCAGTGCCGCGATCCACTGGCTGACGTTGAGCGCCGCTATGACGCCCAGGATGCCGCCGATGAGGGTGCCGACCAGACCGATCACCGTGCCCTGGACCATGAACACCGCCATGATCTGGCCGGGCGTGGCGCCCAGGGTACGCAGGATGGCGATGTCCGCCTTCTTGTCGGCCACCACCATGATCAGGGTGGCGATGATGTTGAAGGCGGCCACCGCCACGATCAGCAGCAGCAGCAGGCCGATCATGGTCTTTTCCATCTGCATGGCCTGGAACAGGCTGCCCTGGGTGCTGGTCCAGTCACGGGCCTGGTAGCCGTCGCCCAGGGCCTTGGCCACGTCACGGGAGATGCGCGGCGCCTGGAACAGGTCGTCCAGCGCCAGGCGGATGCTCTCCACCTGGCCCGGCTGCCAGCCCTTGAGCGGCGCGGCGTCGGCCACGTTGACCAGGGCCAGGGAGGCATCCAGCTCGGCCCCGACCTTGAAGGTGCCGACCACGGTGAAGCGGCGCAGGCGCGGGGTGATGCTGCCGGTGGCACCCACCTCGGGGATGATCACCGTGACCTGGCTGCCCACCTCGAGCTGGAAGCGCCGGGCGGCGATCTCACCCAGCACGATGCCGAATTCGCCGGGCTTGAGGGCGTCGAGGCTGCCCTGGGTCATCCGCTCGCCGACGATGGAGACGCGTTTCTCCTGGCTCGGATCTATGCCGTCCACCAGCAGCGGCTGCATGCGACCGCGCACCGAGAGCATGCCCTGCAGCTGGGTATAGGGCACCGCCGCCAGCACATGGGGCTGCTGTTCGGCCTTGGCCGCCAGCGGGCGCCAGTCGTCCAGCGGCTGAGCCGCGCTGATGAAGGCATGGGGCACCATGCCGAGGATGCGGCCGCGCATTTCTTCCTGGAAGCCGTTCATCACCGACAGCACCAGGATCATGGCCAGCACGCCCAGGGCCAGGCCGAACATGGAGACCAGCGAGAAGAAGGAGATGAAGGACCTGCGCCGCTTGGCGCGGGTGTATCTCAGGCCGATGAACAGCGAAAGCGGTCTGAACATGACGACCTCAGCCCTGCCGCGCCGGCGTGGCGTCGACCAGATGGCCTTCGTCCAGGCGCAGCATCCGGTCCATCTGGCCGGCCAGCGCCTGGTCGTGGGTCACCACCAGGAAGGCCGTGCGCAGCGAGGTGGACAGCTCCAGCATCAGGTCCTGGATGCCGTGGGCGGTGTGCTGGTCGAGATTGCCGGTGGGCTCGTCGAGCAATACCAGCTTGGGCTGGTTGACCAGGGCGCGGGCGATGGCCACGCGCTGGCGTTCACCACCGGACAGCTCGGCCGGCTTGTGCCCCAGGCGATGACCGAGGCCGACCCGCTCCAGCAGCTTGGCGGACCGTTCGCGGGCCTCGCCGATGGAGGCCTTGCCGATCAGCAGCGGCATGCAGACGTTTTCCAGGGCGCTGAATTCGGGCAGCAGGTGGTGGAACTGGTAGACGAAGCCCATGGCGCGGTTGCGCAACAGACCGCGGGCCTTCTCGTTCAGCGCCGACAGCTCCTCGCCGTCGAGCCAGACGCTGCCGCTGCTGGGGGTATCCAGGCCGCCGAGCAGGTTCAGCAGGGTGGTCTTGCCGGACCCCGAGCTGCCGACGATGGAGACGCGCTCGCCCGGCTGCAGGGTCAGCTGGACGTTGCTCAGCACCTCGACGGTCTGGGGGCCTTCCTCGTAGCGCTTGCCCAGGTCCTGGCAACGCAAAACGGCTCGATCATTCATAACGCAGGGCCTCGGCGGGTTGGGTACGGGCGGCGCTCCAGGAGGGATAGAGCGTGGCCAGGAAGCTCAGGGCGAAGGACGCGCCGCAGACCAGCAGGACGTCGTGCAGCTGCAGCTGCGCCGGCAGGTAGTCGATGAAATACACCTCGGCATTGAGGAACTGGTGGCCGGTCACCTGCTGCACCCAGGCCAGGGCAGCGCTGACGTTGAGCGCGGCGAGCACCCCCAGCACGCAGCCGATGGCGGTGCCGATGACGCCGATGAAGGTCCCCTGGACCATGAACACCGCCATGATCTGCCGCGGCGTGGCGCCCAGGGTACGCAGGATGGCGATGTCGGATTTCTTGTCGGTCACCACCATCACCAGGGTGGAGACGATGTTGAAGGCGGCCACGGCGACGATCAGCAGGAGCAGCAGGCCGATCATGGTCTTTTCCATGCCGATGGCCTGGTAGAGGTTGCCGTGGGTGCGAGTCCAGTCACGGGCGTACCAGTCGTTGCCGGGCAGTTGGCGGGCGATGTTCCAGGACACATCCGGCGCCTGGAACAGGTCGTGCAGCTTCAGGCGCACGCCCTGTACCGCTTCCGCCGGCCAGCGCTGCAGCCGCGCGGCGTCCTCGATGTCGATCAGGCCCACCGAGCCATCCAGCTCGCCGGCGCCGACGCTGAAGATGCCCACCACGGTGAATCTCTTCATGCGCGGGAACATGCCCGCCGGGGTCACGGCCACTTCGGGGGCGATGTAGGTGACCTTGTCGCCGACCTTGACGCCCAGTTTCTCGGCGGCCAGCGAGCCGATGATGATGCCGAACTCGCCCGGTTTGAGGTCGTCGAGCTTACCCTGGCGCATGAAGCTGGCGATGATCGAGACCTTGGGCTCCTCGGCCGGCGCTATGGCGTTGAGCAGCACCGTCTGCACCGCCTTGCCATTGGCCAGCATGCCCTGCAACTGGGTGAAGGGCGCCACCGCGGCCACCTGGCTGTTCTGCAGCGCCCGTTCGCGCACGCTGCGCCAGTCGAGCACGGGCTGGTAGGACTCCACCGTCGCGTGGGGAATCATGCCGAGGACGCGGTCGCGCATCTCGCGGTCGAAGCCGTTCATGACCGACAGCACCACGATCATGACGACGACGCCGAGGGCCAGGCCGATCATGGAGGTGAGCGAGATGAAGGAGACGAAATGATTGCGGCGCTTGGCGCGGACGTAACGCAGGCCAAGGTAGATCGGCAGGGGTCTGAACATAGGCTCGCTTGCACGGCGGAAAGACGTAGGCGCCCGGCGGGTTGGACGGCGACACCGTGCCGGCTCGCCGGCTACACTCGGGGCCATCACCCACGGAGCGGCCCGACATGACCACCCCAGACGCGCGTGAACGGCGGGAATACTATCGCATCACCGACCGTATCGCACTGCAAATCAGCCCTGCCGACGGGGTCCCCGGCGAGACCGCGCCGCTGTTCGCACTCCTGAGTGAACTGCATCAGCTGGAATTCGAATCCCGTCACCTGCTGCGCAACCTGGACGAGCGCGACCGCGCCGTCACCGCCTGCCTGCGGCTGGTGCACAAGCGCCTCGACCTGCTCGGCCAGGCCTTCACCTGGAACCTCCTGCACGACAGCGGCGCCACCCGCGACGTGGTGCTGTCCGAGGGCGGCCTGGCCTTCGTCGACGCCGAACCCTATGCCCTGGGCACCCGGCTCGACCTGCGCATGGCCCTGCCGCCCCAGGGCCTGGGCCTGCAGGTGCTGGCCGAGGTGACCGGTTGCCAGGCGGTAGCCGGCGGTTACGAAATCGGCACCAGCTTCATCGCGCTGGAAGACGCCCAGCGCCAGTTGCTGGCCCGCCATGTCCTGCGCCAGCAGGCCCGGGTCCGCCGCGCCGACCGCGGAGACGAGGCGTGAATCGCACCTGGCTGGCGCTCCTGCTGCTGGGCGCCGCCCTCCCCGGCGGCGCCGAGACCCTGCAGATTGCACTCGGCCAGCAGGGCGATCCCGGCACCCCTCTGCCGGCACGCGGTGACAGTCGTAGCCAGGTGCTGGAGCGCTTCGGCCTGCCCGACCAAGAGCACGCCCCCGTCGGCCGGCCGCCCATTCGCCGCTGGGACTATCGCGAGTTCAGTGTCTACTTCGAAAACGACCGGGTGCTGGATGCGGTCCGCGAACCGCGGCGCCCGGTCCCCTCACCCTAGCGCCAAGGAGCCTTCATGACCCTTATTTACGGACACCGCGGCGCCCGCGGCGAAGCCCCGGAAAACACCCTGGCCGGCTTCGAGCTGTGCCTGGAGCTGGGCGTCAGGCGCTGCGAGCTGGATCTGCACCTCTCCCGGGACGGCGAGCTGGTGGTGATCCATGATCCGACCCTGAAACGCACCACCGGCCGTGGCGGCAAGGTCAGCGAGAAGCTCGTCGCCGACCTGGTGGCCCTGGATGCCCGCCAGGGCGGACCGGTCTGGCAACGTCCCAGCCCCATCCCGACCCTGCGCGAGCTGTTCGAGCAATGCCACTTCGAGCACTGGCAACTGGAAGTGAAGAGCGCCTCGCGGGTGCGCGCGGCGCAGACCGTCAAGGCCATCGCTCAGCTGGTTGCGGAGTTCGGCCTGCAGGACAGGGTGACTGTGACCAGCTCCTCGCGCGAGGTCCTGCGCGCCCTGCAGCGCGATACGCCACACCTGGCGCGCGGCCTGGTGGCGGAATACGCCTGGCTGGATCCGCTCAAGGTCGCGGCCCACTACGGGTGCCACCTGCTGGCGCTGAACTGGACGCTGTGTACCCCGGAACGCCTGCTCAAGGCCCAGCGCCAGGGCCTGCATGTCTCGGTCTGGACGGTGAACGACGCCAGCCTGATGCGCCGCCTGGCTGATTTCGGTGCAGACAGCCTGATCACCGATTTTCCGAGCCTGGCGCGGCGAACGTTGGGGTAGCAGCTGGCGCGGGTCGAAGCCTGGGGCGTGTTGGGCTTCGCTGCGCTCAACCCAACCTACGAGCTGCCTGGGCTGACGGTGCTGCTCGACTAGCCCCCTCTCCCCATGGGAGAGGGTTGGGGTGAGGGTGCTCCCCGTAGCGAACTTGCAGTGGAAAAGGCGCCGCCGTTTTCCACGCTACGGTTCTGGATCGGCTCCCCTCGCGGCCATGGCGATCCGCCGATGCGGCCGCTCCGACGGTGACGTCCGTGCCGGTAGGAGCGGCCCATGGCCGCGATAGCCGGTAAGTTGAGCTTTCGTAGGTTGGGCTGAGGCAGCTCCACCGTCGAAGTCCAACAGCCCATCTCGAACGTGGCACTGTTGGGCTTCGCTACGCTCAGCCCAACCTACCTATCATCGCGGCCATGGCGGTCCGCCGACGCGGTCGCTCCTACGCAGTCTTGATCACAGATGATCGCGGCCATGGGCCGCTCCTACGGATCCTGTAGGAGCGGCCCATGGCCACGATGTGAGCCGACTCAGAACAACCGATTCAAGCCATCGAAGGCCGCCACCCGGTAGGCCTCGGCCATGGTCGGGTAGTTGAAGGTGGTATTGACGAAGTAGCGGATGCTGTTCGCCTCGCCCTGCTGGTTCATGATCGCCTGGCCGATGTGCAGGATCTCCGAGGCCTGGTCGCCGAAGCAGTGCACGCCGAGCACCTGCAGCGTCTCGCGGTGGAAGAGGATCTTCAGCATGCCCACCGGTTCGCCGGAGATCTGTGCCCGCGCCATGCTCTTGAAGAAGGCCTTGCCCACCTCGTAGGGCACCTTTTCCTGGGTCAGCTCGCGCTCGGTCTTGCCCAGCGAACTGATCTCCGGAATGGTGTAGATGCCGGTGGGAATGTCGTTGACCACCCGCCCGTTGTTGTCGTGCAGGATGTTATCCGAGGCCGAACGACCCTGGTCGTAGGCGGCGCTGGCCAGGCTCGGCCAGCCGATGACGTCGCCCGCAGCGTAGATGTTGCCCACCGAGGTCCGGTAGTTCTCGTCGACGCTGACCTGGCCACGGCTGTTCACCGAGATGCCCACGTTCGGCAGCCCCAGGTGATCGGTGTTGCCGGTGCGGCCGTTACACCAGAGCAGGGCATCGGCGCGCAGCTTCTTGCCGGACTTCAGGTGCAGCACCACCCCGTGTTCCTGGCCCTCGATACGCTCGTACTCTTCGTTGTGGCGAATGAGCACGTTGTTGTTCTGCAGGTGATAGCTCAGGGCATCGGAGATCTCGTCGTCGAGGAAGCTGAGCAACTGGTCGCGGTTGTCGATCAGGTCGACCAGTACGCCGAGTCCACTGAAGATCGATGCGTATTCGCTGCCGATCACCCCGGCGCCGTAGATGATCAGCCGGCGCGGGGTGTGGGTCAGCGACAGGATGGTGTCGCTGTCATAGATGCGCGGATGGCTGAAGTCCACGTCCATGGGGCGATAGGGCCGCGAGCCGGTGGCGATGATGACCTGCTTGGCCACCAGGCGCTCCAGGTCGCCGCGCAGGTTGACGATCTCGATGGTGTTCTCGTCAGCGAAGCTGGCGGTACCGAAGAACAGGTCGACACGGTTGCGCGCGTAGTAGCTGGTGCGCGAGGACACCTGGCGGGCGATCACCCGCTCGGCGCTGCGCAGCACATCGGGAAAGGAGAACCAGCGCGGCTCGCCGATGGAGCGGAACATCTCGTTGGTGTTGAACTGGATGATCTGCTTGACCGAATGGCGCAGCGCCTTGGACGGAATGGTGCCCAGGTGGGTGCAGTTGCCGCCGACCACCTGGCGATTGTCCACCACCGCCACCCGCCGACCATTCTTGGCGGCGTTCATCGCCGCGCCCTCGCCTGCCGGTCCCGAACCCAGTACCACCACATCGTAGCTATAGACCGCCATGCTTTCTCCTTAGAAGGTTAGCCGTCCGCAGGCGACGGCTGGAGCCGGGCAGCCTCGCGAGGCCGTCCGACGTGAGACGCAAGCCCAGGGCTGCGACCTCTTGTCACGGGTGGCTATTGTGGCGCAAAACCCATACAAAACGAAAACGGGAGCCGCCTGGGCTCCCGTTTTTTCTCGCAAGTCAGCCTTGCCTAGCGCGCAAGACTCAGGCCGGGAAGGCCGGCGGGTTGACGCCCGCGATTTCTTCCAGCACCCGTACGACCTGGCAGCTGTAGCCGAACTCGTTGTCGTACCAGACGTAGAGTACGACCCGGTTGTCGCTGACGATGGTGGCACCGGCATCGACCACGCCCGCATGGCGGGAGCCGACGAAGTCGCTGGACACCACTTCCGGCGAATTCACGAAGTCGATCTGCTTGTGCAGTGGCGAATGCAGCGCCATGGTGCGCAGATACTCGTTGATCTCGTCCTTGCTGGTGGCGTTCTCCAGGTTCAGGTTGAGGATCGCCATGGAGACGTTGGGCGTCGGCACGCGGATGGCGTTGCCGGTCAGCTTGCCGGCCAGTTCCGGCAGGGCCTTGGCCACGGCCTTGGCGGCGCCGGTCTCGGTGATCACCATGTTCAGCGCGGCGCTGCGGCCCCGGCGATCGCCCTTGTGGAAGTTGTCGATCAGGTTCTGGTCGTTGGTGTACGAGTGCACCGTCTCGACATGGCCGTTGACGATGCCGTACTTGTCGTTGACCGCCTTGAGGATCGGCACGATGGCGTTGGTGGTGCAGGACGCCGCGGTGACGATGGTGTCTTCGGCGGTGATGGTGTCATGGTTGATGCCATGCACGATGTTCTTCAGGCTGCCCTTGCCCGGTGCGGTCAGCACCACGCGGGAAACCCCCTTGCACTTGAGGTGCTGGCCCAGACCCTCGGCATCGCGCCACTTGCCGGTGTTGTCGACCACGATGGCATCCTGGATGCCGTACTGGGTGTAGTCGACGCTGGTGGGATCGTTGGAGTAGATCACCTTGATCAGGGTACCGTTGGCACACAGGGTGCTGTTGGCCTCGTCGACGGTGATGGTGCCGTCGAAGGAGCCGTGCACCGAATCGCGACGCAACAGGCTGGCACGCTTGACCAGGTCGTTATCGGCGCCCTTGCGGACGACGATGGCGCGCAGGCGCAGGCCGTCGCCGCTACCCTGGTGCTCGATGAGGATGCGGGCCAGCAGGCGACCGATGCGACCGAATCCGTACAGGACGACGTCGGTGCCCTTACGCTGCTCGACACCCTGCTTGCCGACCACGGCGGACAGCTCGCTGCGCAGGAAGTCCTTGAGGTCGCGACCGGCACCCTCGGCCTTGAACTTCAGGCTCAGGCGGGCCAGGTCGATGGAGGCGGCACCCAGTTCCAGCTCGCTCAGGGCCTTCACCAGCGGGAAGGTGTCCTGCACCGACAGCTCGACGTTGTCGATCTGGCGCGCGAAACGATGGGCCTTGAGGATGGAGATCACCGAACGGTTGACCAAACCGCGACCGTAAATCGAGGTCACAACATTGTTGTTCCGGTACAGCTGACCAATCAGGGGAATCATGGCCTCGGCGAGCGCTTCGCGATCGATCCATTCTTCAAGGCACTGCTCAGGCTTCTGACTCACGACAAATCCTTCCCTATGTAGGAGCTGAAAAAAGGAACTACATTATGACCGCGCAGCCTGTCCCAGGCAATCAACGCGCGTTGCTGCACTGACAGCGTGAATGCCCGGTCGTTACAATCCCAACCCTCCCGAAATCCACCGGAGTTCCGCCCGCGTGTCAGTTTTGCGTACCCCGTCAATTCCTGAAACCGCCGGCCGCCAGCAGTGGGGCAACCTGCCCGGCGCCGCGCTAGCCCTCGCCATCGCTGAAGCCGCCAAGGCCGCGACACGCCGCTTCACGCTGCTGATCACCCAGGACAGCCAGACCGCCGATCGCCTGGAGCAGGAACTGCGCTTCTTCGCCCCTGAACTTCCGGTGCTGAATTTCCCCGATTGGGAGACGCTGCCCTACGATGTCTTCTCGCCCCACCAGGACATCATCTCCCAGCGGGTGGCTACCCTTTATCGCTTGCCGGAGCTCTCCCACGGCATTTTGGTAGTCCCTCTGGCGACCGCCCTACACCGCCTGGCGCCCACGCGTTTCCTGCTCGGCAGCAGCCTGGTGCTGGACGTCGGCCAGCGGCTGGACGTGGAGGCTACCCGCGCGCGCCTGGAAGCGGCCGGCTATAGATATGTGGATACGGTGTACGAGCATGGTGAATTCGCCGTGCGCGGCGCCCTGATCGATCTCTTCCCCATGGGCAGCAGCCTGCCCTACCGAATCGACCTGTTCGACGACGAGATCGAGACGCTGCGCACCTTCGATCCGGAAACGCAGAGGTCCATCGACAAGGTCGCCAGCATTCGCCTGCTGCCGGCGCGGGAATTCCCGCTGCACAAGGAAGCCGTAACCGGCTTCCGCGCACGCTTCCGCGAGCGTTTCGACGTGGATTACCGGCGCTGCCCCATCTACCAGGATCTGGCCAGCGGCATCACCCCGGCGGGCATCGAGTACTACCTGCCGCTGTTCTTCGACGAGACCTCCACCCTCTTCGACTACCTGCCGGCCAACACCCAGGTGTTCTCCCTGCCGGGCATCGAGCAGGCGGCGGAGCAATTCTGGACCGACGTCCGTGCCCGCTACGAGGACCGCCGGGTCGATCCGGAGCGCCCGTTGCTGCCACCGGCCGAAGTCTTCCTACCGGTGGAAGACTGCTTCGCCCGGCTGAAGAACTGGCCACGGGTGGTCATCGGCGCGGAGGACCTGGAGTCCGGCGTGGGCCGCGAGCGCTTTGCCGCGCGGGCGCTGCCGGACCTGGCCATTGACGCCAAGGCCAGCCAGCCGCTGGCGGCGCTGGAGCACTTCATCACCGATTTCCCCGGTCGCGTGCTGTTCACCGCCGAGAGCGCGGGCCGCCGCGAGGTGCTGCTGGAATTGCTGGCGCGGCTGAATCTGCGCCCCGGCCAGGTCGACGGCTGGGCGGCCTTCCAGGCGAGCGCCGAGCGCATCGCCATCGCCCTGGCGCCGCTGGACGAAGGCCTGGTACTGGATGACGCCGGCGTCGCCCTGATCCCGGAGAATCCGCTGTTCGGCCAGCGCATCATGCAGCGCCGCCGGCGCGAGAAGGGCCGCGACGCCGGCGACAACGTCATCAAGAACCTCACCGAGCTGCGCGAAGGCGCGCCAGTGGTGCACATCGACCATGGCGTCGGCCGCTACATGGGCCTGATCACCCTGGAGCTGGACGACCAGCCCCAGGAATTCCTGCTGCTCGAATACGCCGACGACGCCAAGCTCTATGTACCGGTGGCCAGCCTGCACCTGATCGCCCGCTACTCGGGCACCGACGATGCCCTGGCGCCGCTGCACAGGCTGGGTTCGGAAGCCTGGCAGAAGGCCAAGCGCAAGGCCGCCGAGCAGGTCCGCGACGTCGCCGCCGAATTGCTCGACATCTATGCCCGCCGCGCCGCGCGCAAGGGCTATGCGTTCAAGGACCCGGCGGTCGACTACGCCACCTTCTCCGCCGGCTTCCCCTTCGAGGAAACCCCGGACCAGCAGGCCGCCATCGAGGCGGTACGCAAGGACATGCTGGCCGGCACGCCCATGGACCGCCTGGTCTGCGGCGACGTGGGCTTCGGCAAGACCGAAGTAGCCATGCGCGCGGCCTTCATCGCCGTGCACGGCGGACGCCAGGTGGCGGTGCTGGTGCCCACCACCCTGCTCGCCCAGCAGCACTACAACAGCTTCCGCGACCGTTTCGCCGACTGGCCGGTGCGCGTCGAGGTGATGAGCCGCTTCAAGTCGACCCAGGAGGTGGCGGCCGCGGCGCGCGAGCTGGCCGAAGGCAAGATCGACATCATCATCGGTACCCACAAGCTGTTGCAGGGCGATGTGAAGTTCAAGGACCTGGGCCTGGCCATCATCGACGAGGAACACCGTTTCGGGGTGCGCCAGAAGGAACAGCTCAAGTCGCTGCGCAGCGAGGTGGACATCCTCACCCTCACCGCCACGCCGATTCCGCGCACCCTGAACATGGCCGTGTCGGGCATGCGCGACCTGTCCATTATCGCCACGCCGCCGGCGCGGCGCCTGTCGGTGCGCACCTTCGTCATGGAGGAGCAGAACGCGGTGATCAAGGAAGCCCTGCTGCGCGAGCTTCTGCGCGGCGGTCAGGTGTACTTCCTGCACAACGAGGTCAAGACCATCGAGAAGCGCGCCCGCGAGCTGGCGGAGCTGGTGCCCGAGGCCCGCATCGGCATCGGCCACGGGCAGATGCGCGAGCGCGAACTCGAGCAGGTGATGAGCGACTTCTACCACAAGAGATTCAACGTACTGGTGGCCTCGACAATCATCGAGACCGGCATCGACGTGCCCAACGCCAACACCATTATCATCGAGCGTGCCGACAAGTTCGGCCTGGCCCAGCTGCACCAGTTGCGCGGCCGGGTCGGCCGTAGCCACCACCAGGCCTACGCCTACCTGCTCACCCCGCCGCGCAAGGGCATGACCCCGGACGCCGAGAAGCGCCTGGAAGCCATCGCCGGCGCCCAGGACCTGGGGGCCGGCTTCATCCTGGCCACCCACGACCTGGAGATCCGCGGTGCCGGCGAGTTGCTCGGCGAAGGCCAGAGCGGCCAGATCCAGGCAGTCGGCTTCACCCTCTACATGGAAATGCTCGAGCGCGCGGTCAAGGCCATCCGCAAGGGTGAGCAACCCAATCTGGAGCAGCCCCTGGGCGGTGGGCCGGACATCAATCTACGCGTCCCCGCGCTGATCCCGGAAGACTACCTGCCCGATGTCCATGCGCGACTGATCCTCTACAAGCGCATCGCCTCGGCGGCGGACGAGGAAGCCCTCAAGGAACTGCAGGTGGAAATGATCGACCGCTTCGGCCTGCTTCCGGAACCGACCAAAAACCTGGTGCGGCTGACGCTGCTGAAATTGCGTGCGGAAGGCCTGGGCATCGTCAAGGTGGATGCCGGTCCCCAGGGTGGGCGATTGGAATTCGCCGCCGATACCCAGGTAGACCCGCTGGTGCTGGTGAAGATGATCCAGGCGCAGCCGAAGAAATACCGGCTGGAAGGCGCGACCCTGTTCAAGTTCCAGGTGCCGATGGAACGCGCCGAGGAGCGCTTCAACGTACTGGAAGCCCTGTTCGATCGTCTGACGCCGGCCGCCAGTTGAAACCCACGTCGCTCCCGAGATTCCCTCGGGAGCGGCGCAGGAGCCGATCAGTCGGCTATCAACACCTCGGCCAGTACCTGGCGCACCTGGTCGATACCGCTGGCCAGGACGGCCTCGATCTCAGCCATGGTGATCTCCCGCTGCACCTTGCCAGCCGCCGGATTCACCACCAGCGCCAGGCAGGCATAAGGTAGGCCCAGCTCGCGAGCCAGGGCCGCTTCCGGCATCCCGGTCATGCCGACGATGTCGCAGCCATCGCGCTCCAGGCGAACGATCTCCCCGGCCGTCTCCAGCCGCGGCCCCTGGGTGGCGGCATAGACGCCATGGTCACTGTGCGGCAGCTGCAGCCTACGCAGCGCGCCGAGCAGCCGCTGACGCAGGGGCTCGTCGTAGGGAAAGCTGAAGTCGATATGGGTGACGTGCTCGAGGTCCGCGCCTTCGAAGAAGGTGTGGCCGCGCCCCCAGGTATAGTCCACCAGTTGATGGGGCACGCACAGGTGGCCGCTGCCCATGGCGGCGTGGATGCCACCCACGGCGTTCACCGCGAGGATGGCCTCGGCCCCGGCTTCCTTGAGCGCCCAGAGGTTGGCGCGGTAGTTCACCTGGTGCGGGGGGATGCGATGGGGATGCCCGTGGCGGGCCAGGAACAGCACCGGGCGACCGGCGTACTGGCCGCGCTGTATCGGCGCCGAGGGTTCGCCCCAGGGGGTGTCGAAGGTCTGGGCCTGGTCCAGCTCCAGACCGGCGAGCGCGGTGAGGCCGGTGCCGCCGATGATGGCGTAGGTGGTCATGGGAAGGTCCTCTAGATGAGTTCAGCCTGGCGTAACCGCTGCAGAGCCTGGCTCCACTGCGGCTGCTGCCGGTAATCGAGATCCACGTGGCGCCGGGCCCTCATGCTGGCCAGCAGTGGCGCGGGCGCGACGCCCAGCTGCTGCACCCGGCTCAGCGCCAGCTCGGCCGCGGCGCGGTCATTGCAGACCAGCCCCATGTCGCAGCCGGCGGTAAGCGCCGCCTCGACGCGCTGGCCGGCATCGCCGGCGACGTGGGCGCCGGCCATCGACAGGTCATCGCTGAAGATGACGCCCTGGTAACCCAGGTCGCCGCGCAGGATGTCCTGCAGCCAGCGCCGGGAGAACCCGGCCGGCTGGGGATCCACCGCCGGATAGATGACATGGGCGGGCATCACCGCGCCCAACTTCGGCAGCAGCGCCTGGAACGGCCGCAGGTCGGTACGCTGCAGGGTTTCCAGGTCGCGCTCATCGCTGGGAATGGCATAGTGGGAATCGGCTTCGGCCCAGCCGTGTCCAGGGAAGTGCTTGCCAGTGGCGGCCATGCCGGCCGCGTTCATGCCGGCGATGAAGGCGCCGCCCAGTTCGATCACCTGCTCGGCGCTGCCGAAGGAGCGCGCCCCTATGACCTGGCTGCGTTGATGGTCGACGTCGAGTACCGGGGCGAAGCTGAAGTCCAGTCCTACCGCCAGGATTTCGGTCGCCATTAACCAGCCACAGAGCCGAGCCAGCTCGACGCTGTCCGCGCGTCCGGCCAACTGGCCCATGGCCGGCAGGCGCACCACGTCGCGCCGCAGCCGCTGGACACGACCGCCCTCCTGGTCCACTGCCAGCAGCAGCTCCGGCCGCACCGCGCGAATCGCCCGACACAGCTCGCGGACCTGCCCCGGGGTTTCGATGTTGCGGGCGAACAGGATCAGTCCGCCCACCTCCGGCTGGCGCAGCAACTGCCGATCCTCGGCGGTGAGCCAGGTGCCAGCGATATCGACCATCAGGGAGCCTTGCATGGGTACCTCGTCCGAATGCTCCGGCGCACGGCGCCGTGAAAGGGACGCAAGCTTACCCCAGCCACCCTCGCCCCCGCAGCCTAGTAGGTCTCGGCCGCCTCGACGGGCGTCGACCGCCGTGGCCGATACTGCGCCCGGGCCAGCTCAGGCTCGTGCATCGCGGTGGGCGCGCGCATGCCGGTGGCGAGAAAGGGCACCATCAGCCGCAGCACCTGCTCGGTATGGGTATCGACGCCGAAGTCGTTCTCGCCGATGGCCCGCAACGCCTTGATGCCGGACATGCTGAACACCGCGGCGCCGAGCATGAAGTGGGCGCGCCAGAACAGCTCCAGCGGCGGGATCTCGGGTACCGCATGATTCATCAGCAACAGGAAACGCCGGAAGGCGCGGCCATAGTTCTGCTCGAGATACTTGCGCAGGTGGCCCTGGCTCTGGCTGAACGCTAGGCCCAGCAGCCGCATGAACACCGAGAGATCGTTGCCATGCCGCGGCTTGATGGCGATCGAATGATCGACCAGCAGATTCAGCAGCGTCTCCAGGCTCATCTGCTCGCCATTCTGCGGCTGCCACTGATCCAGATCTCGATCCAGATTGAAGAAGAAGGGATCGAGGAAGCGCGAGAACACCGCCTGGATCAACGCCTTCTTGGAGCCGAAGTGGTAATTGACCGCCGCCAGGTTCACCCCGGCCCGCGTGGTGATGAGCCGCAGCGAGGTTTCGGCGAACCCACGCTCGGCGAACAGCTGCTCGGCCGCATCCAGGATGCGCTCAACGGTATCCGACTGCGCCATGATCTGCCTCGGTAGATGAATTCCGTTTGAAACATATGTTTCAAACGCTATCGGAGTCAATGTCGGCCCGGTGCGAGACTCGCGGAAACCAGCGGCCTTCCCCACCCCTTGGCCGCCACTG
Source organism: Pseudomonas sp. No.117 (assembly GCF_054558395.1). Lineage (NCBI taxonomy): Bacteria > Pseudomonadati > Pseudomonadota > Gammaproteobacteria > Pseudomonadales > Pseudomonadaceae > Pseudomonas > Pseudomonas sp. No.117. Next base: position 82,906 of record NZ_BAAJNP010000009.1, on the reverse strand, counting down.
GTGCGCAATCCAGCCTGTCGTCAGAAGCCTGGGCGACGGCCTTGCCTGCCACCCGAAGTTACTGTATATAATCACAGCATCATTAGACGACGCGACGTGCATCATGCTGAAACTGACACCGCGACAAGCCGAGATCCTGGCCTTCATCAAGCGTTGCCTAGAAGCCAATGGCTTTCCGCCCACCCGCGCGGAGATCGCGCAGGAGCTTGGTTTCAAATCGCCGAACGCGGCCGAGGAGCATTTGAAGGCCCTCGCGCGCAAGGGCGCCATCGAGATGACGCCGGGCGCTTCCCGGGGCATCCGCATTCCGGGGCTGGATACCTCGCGCAAGGCCGACGAAAGCCTGCCGGTCATCGGTCGGGTCGCTGCCGGTGCCCCCATCCTGGCGGAGCAGAACGTCGAGGAGAACTGCGCCATCAATCCGGCCTTCTTCCAGCCGCGTGCCGACTACCTGCTCAAGGTCAAGGGCATGAGCATGAAGGACGTCGGCATCCTAGATGGCGACCTTCTCGCCGTGCATGTGACCCGCGAGGTGCACAACGGCCAGATCGTCGTGGCCCGGGTGGGCGACGAGGTCACCGTGAAGAGATTCAAGCGCTCGGGCAACCAGGTCACCCTGCTGGCGGAAAATCCCGAGTTCTCCCCTATCGAAGTCGATCTTTCCACCCAGGAATTCGCCATCGAAGGGTTAAGCGTCGGCGTCATCCGCCGCTGACGTCCAGGGCTGGCCTCATCGCCAGCCCCTATTCAACTGCTTTTCGCCTTGCGCCGAAGTCTTGATCGGGGGTATCGGTTTGCGCTCCAGAAAGCGCTCAAGACCAGGCCGGAGAACATTGACGTCATGTAGTGGTGGTACATGACCTCAAGTGGATTTGATCAAGTCGCCTCGAGGAGGTCGCCATGCAATTTCCCCTGATGTTCGATGCACCGCGCTCGTCCGTTCAAGAGCGGGAGCTGGCCCCCCTGCTGCTGCAGGAGCTGACCGCCTTCCTGCCCAAGCCTGGCAAGCCGGTACGGGAACTGCCGGTTGCGCCGCTGCCGGACACCTTCAGCGAGATGTCCCTGCACGGTAGCCAGGAGCAATGCCTGCAACTGCTCGCGCCCATCCTGCGCCAACTCAGCGAGAAGGACGATGCGCGCTGGCTGACCCTGGTCACCCCGCCCTCCCTGCTGAGCAATGCCTGGCTGCGCAGTACCCACCTGAATCCCGAGCGGGTACTCCTGCTGCAAACGCCCAGCGCGGCCAAGACGCTGCAACTGGCCTGCGAGGTGCTGCGCAAGGGGCAGAGCCATACGGTGATCAGCTGGCTGCACGACCTGAGTGACGCGGGCAAGCAGCAACTGGCGCGCGCCGCGGCCCAGGGCAGCAGCCAGAGCCTGAACATCAGATTCGCGTGATGGAAGACGGGCGATACGAGGCGTAAGGACGGCATTCCAGAACAGAATGCCGGTATCTCAATGAGGGATCAGTGCAGGACGCGCGGTTGATCGTCGCGTTGCAGGCTATCGCCTTCGGCCAGTCGACCGGCCATCTGCACGCCCAGGTTGAACATGGCCTTGGCCACCTCTATCTGCTGTCCATGCAGGAAATCCTTGGCATCGCTGGAGAACTCCAGGGTAACGAGGGCTTCCTCGTCGTCCGCACGGCGCAACACGATGCGACCATCGGAGAGTTCAACGATTTCCAGGTAGGCAGTAGTCATTCAGTATCTCCACAGCTAAGCGGACAGTGTAACAGCGTGGGGTCTGAGAGGCTGACTTGCCTGAGCCTTTTTCGACGGTCTGCAAGGCCATCGTCCTGACGGCCGCCAAGGGTGGGATACCAGAACTGCCGGCCCTACCACTCGGTCATGGCGCCGCGAAACCGGAGCGCCGTCTGCTTGAGGCTTTGCCGCCAAGCTTCCACCTCGTCCAGTCCCAACTCCGGCTCGGCCGGCTCGAGACTGACCGCTTCGATCAACGGCAGCGTCGGATCCTGCTTGGGGCGACGGGGTGCCTGGGGCGGCTGCAGCAGGCGCTGGTACTCGGCGATCAGCCGCGCGAGCCAGGTTTCCGGATTACCGGCCAGCTCCGCCAGTTCACCCATCTCCGGACTGGGCGTCTCGTGCAGCGCCTCGGGGGCGAGCAAGACTGCCAGGGAGGTGGCCTCCATGGTGGGATGCCGGTAGAAACCCGCCACTTCCTGGCAGAGCCCCAGCAGGGCCCCGTGGAGGTGGAACAGGCTGGCTTCGCGTTCGGCCATGATACGCCCCTGGCTATGCGCCGAGGGCGCGGCCTGGGCCGAGCGCCAGCTGTCCAGCGCCAGGCCGGCGAAATAGAGCTTCTGGTTGGTCCGGGTGTAACGCTCGTTGGCCATGCCCTTCTCCTGCGACCGGCGCACCGGTCGGCTTCTCTCCGCCAGGGTCGACTATGCCCTAGCGCTTCTCTTCCACCTGCCACTTCTTGCCGTCATAGAAGGCCTTCCAGCCGGTGGGCTTGCCCTCGACCTCGGTCTGCACGTATTGCTCCTTGGTCTTGCGGCTGAAGCGGATCACCGCCGGACGCCCCTCGCCATCCTTCACCGGGGCACTGAGCAGATAATGGTACTTGGGATCGATCTCGTCGCGATGGGGCAGCAATTCGCTGACCAGCGGCGCGCGGGTCTCGCGATTCTTCGGGAAACCACTGGCGGCGAGGAACAGGCCCGAGGCACCGTCACGCAGCACATAGGTATCGTCGACCTTCTCGCAACGCAGCTCCGGCATGGGCACGGCATCCATCTTCGGCGGGGCCGGCTCGCCGTTCTTGAGCAACTTGCGGGTGTTCTTGCAGGCCGGGTTGGTACAGCCGAAGAACTTGCCGAAGCGGCCGGTCTTGAGTTGCATCTCGCTGCCGCACTTGTCGCATTCCAGCGACGGCCCCTCGTAGCCCTTGATGCGATAGCTACCCTCTTCGATCTCGTAGCCCGGGCAATCCGGGTTGTTGCCGCAGACGTGCAGCTTACGGTGCTCGTCGATCAGGTAGGCATCCATCGCGGTACTGCAGATGGGGCAACGGTGCTTACCGCGCAGGACCAGGGACTCGGACTCGCCCTCGTCGTCCTCGGCGATCTCGTCGCCCGGCACCAGGTTGATGGTGGCCTTGCAGCGCTCCTTGGGCGGCAGGGCATAGCCCGAGCAGCCGAGGAAGACCCCGGTGGAGGCGGTGCGGATCATCATCGGCCGGCCGCAGACCTGGCAGGGAATGTCGGTCAGGGTGGGCTGGTTGGCCCGCATGCCCTTCTCGCCGGCCTCGGCGGTTTCCAGCTTCTGCTTGAAGTCGCCATAGAATTCGTCGAGCAGGTTCTTCCAGTCCCGCTCGCCCTGGGCCACGTTGTCCAGGTTGCCTTCCATGTTGGCGGTGAAGCTGAAGTCCATCAGGTTGGCAAAGCTTTCGTTGAGGCGATCGGTGACGATGTCGCCCATCTTCTCGGCATAGAAACGGCGGTTGTGCACCGTCACGTAGCCACGATCCTGGATGGTGGAAATGATGGCAGCATAGGTGGAGGGCCGGCCGATGCCACGCTTCTCCAGCTCCTTGACCAGGCTGGCTTCGGAGAAGCGCGCCGGCGGCTTGGTGAAGTGCTGGCTCGGGTCGAGCTTGACCAGGCCGAGGTCCTCGCCCTGCTTCATCTCAGGCAGGACGTCGTCGTCGCCCGGCTTGCTCTGCTGCGGCAGCACGCGAGTGTAGCCATCGAACTTGAGGATGCGGCCGCGGGCACGCAGCTCGAAGTCCCCTGCCGCGGCGGTCACCGTGGTGGACAGGTACTCGGCCGGCGGCATCTGGCAGGCCAGGAACTGGCGCCAGATCAGTTCGTACAGGCGCTCGGCGTCCCGCTCCATGCCCGACAGGCTGTTGGGTTTGACGTTGACGTCGGACGGGCGGATAGCCTCGTGCGCTTCCTGAGCACCTTCGCGGCTGCCGTAGACATTGGCCTTTTCCGGCAGGTACTGCTTGCCGAATTCGCTCTCGATGTAGCCGCGGGCCATGGCGATGGCATCGCCCGACAGGTTGGTCGAGTCGGTACGCATATAGGTGATGTAGCCGGCCTCATAGAGACGCTGGGCCATCATCATGGTCTTCTTCACCCCGAAGCCCAGGCGATTGCTCGCCGCCTGCTGCAGGGTGGAGGTGATGAAAGGTGCCGAAGGCCGGCTGCTGGTCGGCTTGTCCTCGCGCTTGGTGATGCGATAGGCGGCCTTTTCCAACTTGGCCAGGGCGGCCTTGGCCTGGGCTTCGTTCAGCGGCTTGAAGGCTTCGCCCTTCTCGCGCACCACCTCGAAGCGTACCTGGGCCTTTTTCGGCGTGGCCAGGTCAGCGTGGATTTCCCAGTATTCTTCGGGGACGAAGGCGCGGATCTCGCGCTCGCGCTCCACCACCAGCTTGACCGCCACCGACTGCACCCGACCAGCGGACAGGCCACGGGCGATCTTCGACCACAGCAGCGGCGAGACCATGTAGCCGACCACGCGGTCGAGGAAGCGGCGCGCCTGCTGGGCGTTGACGCGGTTGATGTCCAGCTCGCCGGGCTGGGAGAAGGCCTCCTGGATGGCCTTCTTGGTGATCTCGTTGAAGACCACGCGCTTGTAGCGCGAGTCGTCGCCACCGATGGCTTCCCGCAGGTGCCAGGCGATGGCCTCCCCTTCGCGGTCCAAGTCGGTTGCGAGATAGACGGTGTCGGCGTCCTTGGCCAGGCGGCGCAGTTCCTCGATCACCTTTTCCTTGCCGGGCAGGATCTCGTAGTGCGCCTTCCAGCCGTGCTCGGGGTCGACCCCCATGCGCGTGAACAGCTGGCGCCGGGCCTTTTCCTTGGGTGACAGCGCGGGCGCCTCGGCGGCGGTCTTGCGCGTCTTGGCGGCGGGCTCCTTGGCGGTGCCGGCGCCGCTGGTGGGAAGGTCGCGGATGTGGCCGATGCTCGACTTCACCACGTACTGGTTGCCCAGATACTTGTTGATGGTCTTGGCCTTGGCCGGGGATTCCACGATGACCAGCGATTTACCCATGGGAAAGTCAGATTCCTGCTTGAAAGCGATGAGCGAGCGAAAGGCGAGCGCCGGGACGGCGGATGGAGGACCAGAACGTCTTCAGTCTGGTGCGCCGGGGGCGGTCGGCCAACGCGGCACCGCTATATATAGTGGCGATGTCGGCAAGGTCAAGGCTGGGGCGTGGCATCCAGACCCAAGGGATCGGCTTCGACGCTGATCAGCGCGAAGCGCGGCACCTGCTCGCCATCGACCTGGACGCTCTCGCGAAACATGCTCAGGGGCCGGGCCCAGAGTCCGTATTCGCCGTACAGCGCCTGATAGATGACCAGCTCTTCCTCGGTCTCCGAATGGCGGGCCACGCCCAGTACCTGATACTGCTGACCCTTGTAGTGGCGGTAGAGTCCCGTCTGCAATGCCATGTTCCACCTCGAAAAAAGAAAACCGGGGCGGCCCTGGGGGCGCCCCGGTCGGATGACGCGCGCCGCGGCTTAGCGCAGGCGTTCGAACACCGTGGTGATGCCCTGGCCGAGACCCACGCACATGGTGGCCAGGCCGAAGGTGCCGTCGTTCTGTTTCATGACATTTAACAGCGTGCCTGAAATCCGGGCGCCAGAGCAACCGAAGGGGTGACCCAGGGCGATGGCGCCGCCGTGCAGGTTGACCTTCTCGTCCATCTTGTCCAGGACCTTGAGGTCCTTGAGCACCGGCAGGGCCTGGGCCGCGAAGGCTTCGTTGAGCTCGATGAAGTCGATGTCGGCGATGGTCAGGCCAGCGCGCTTGAGCGCCTTCTGCGAGGCCGGCACCGGACCGTAGCCCATGATCGCCGGATCGACACCGGCCACCGCCATGGAGCGGATCCTGGCCAGCGGCTGCAGACCCAGGTCCTGGGCGCGCTGGGCCGACATGACCAGCATGCAGGAGGCGCCGTCGGTGATCTGGGAGGAAGTGCCGGCAGTCACGGTGCCGCCCTTGGGATTGAAGGCCGGCTTGAGCGCGGCCAGGCCCTCGACGGTGGTTTCCGGGCGAATGGTTTCGTCATGGCTGAAGACCTTGAGGAAACCGTTCTCGTCGTGACCTTCCAGGGGAATGATCTCGTCCTTGAACTTGCCTTCCTGGGTGGCCTTCCAGGCCAGCTGGTGCGAGCGATAGCCGAACTGGTCCTGCGCCTCGCGGGTGATGCCGTGCATCTTGCCCAGCATCTCGGCGGTCAGGCCCATCATGCCGGAGGCCTTGGCGGCGTGCAGCGACAGCTGGGGGTTGGGATCGACGCCGTGCATCATGCCGACGTGGCCCATGTGCTCCACCCCGCCGACGACGAAAACGTCGCCGTTACCGGTCTGGATCGCCTGGGCGGCGGTGTGCAGGGCGCTCATGGAAGAGCCACACAGGCGGCTCACCGTCTGGGCACCACTGGTGTGGGGGATGCGCGTCAGCAGCGAGGCCATGCGGGCGATGTTCCAGCCCTGCTCCAGGGTCTGGTTGACGCAGCCCCAGATCACGTCTTCCACCTCGGCCGGATTGACCTGGGGATTGCGGTCGAGGACCGCGTCGATCAGCCGCGCGGAGAGGGTCTCGGCGCGGGTGTTGCGGTGCATGCCGCCCTTGGAACGACCCATGGGCGTACGGGCGAAGTCGACGATGACGACGTCTCTCGGATTAAGGCTCATCTTGTTCTGGCTCCTGGCTCAACCGAAGAAGCGTTGGCCGGCGGCGGCCATTTCGCGGAGTTTGGGGGTCGGGTGGTACAGCGGCCCGAGATCGGCGTACATATCGGCCATGGCGACGAATTCGGCCACACCTAGGCTGTCGATGTAGCGCAGCGCACCCCCACGGAAGGGTGGGAAGCCGATGCCATAGATCAGGCCCATGTCGGCCTCGGCGGCGCTGTCGACGATACCGTCTTCCAGGCAGCGCACGGCTTCCAGGCACAGCGGCACCATCATCCGCTCGACGATCTCTTCATCGGTGAATTCACGCTGCTCGTAGGTGACCGGTGCCAGCACCTCGGCCACGGCCGGGTCGGCGACCTTCTTCGGCTTGCCCTTCTTGTCGGTCTCGTAGACGTAGAAGCCCTTGCCGTTCTTCTGGCCGAAGCGCTGGGCTTCGTAGAGGGCATCCACCGCGGTCTTGCGGCTTTCCTTCATGCGCTCGGGGAAACCCTCGGCCATGACGTCGCGGGCGTGGTGGGCGGTGTCCATGCCGACCACGTCCATCAGGTAGGCCGGGCCCATGGGCCAGCCGAATTTCTCCATCAGCCGGTCGACGCGCTGGAAGTCGGCGCCCTGGGCCAGCAGCGCGGCGAAGCCGCCGAAGTACGGGAAGAGGATGCGATTGACCAGGAAGCCGGGGCAGTCGTTGACCACGATGGGGTTCTTGCCCATCTGGCGGGCGTAGGCCACTGTGGTGGCGATGGCCTTCTCGCTGGTCTTCTCGCCGCGAATCACTTCCACCAGGGGCATCATGTGCACCGGGTTGAAGAAGTGCATGCCGCAGAAGTTTTCCGGGCGCTTGAGCGCCTGGGCCAGCAGGCTGATGGAGATGGTGGAGGTATTGGAGGTGAGGATGGCGTCCTCGCGCACCTGGCCTTCGACTTCGGCCAGCACGGCCTGCTTGACCTTGGGATTCTCCACCACGGCCTCGACCACCAGGTCGACGCTCTTGAAGTCGCCATAGGACAGCGTCGGGCGGATGCGATTGAGCGCCTCGGCCATCTTCGCCGGCTCCAGGCGGCCCTTCTCGACGCGCTTGTTGAGCAGCTTACTGGCTTCGCTCAGGCCCAGTTCCAGGGCTTCGTCGCGGATATCCTTCATCAGGATCGGGGTGCCCTTGAGCGCGGACTGGTAGGCGATGCCGCCACCCATGATGCCGGCGCCCAGGACGCTCGTGAGCTTGACCGGCGCGGCCAGCTTCTCCAGCCCCTTGGCCTTGCGCTTGAGCGCCTGATCGTTGAGGAACAGGCCGACCAGGCTGGCGGAGACCGAGGTCTGGGCCATCTTGGCGAAGCCGGCGCCCTCGACCTCCAGGGCCTTGTCGCGGCCGTAGTTGGCGGACTTCTGGATGGCCTTGATGGCTTCCAGCGGTGCCGGATAGTGCGGGCCGGCCTGGCTTGCGACGAAGCCCTTGGCCGATTCGAAGGCCATCATGGCTTCGATGGCGTTGAGCTGCAGCTTCTCGAGCTTGGGCTTGCGCTTGGCCTTGTAGTCCAGCTCGCCGGCAGCGGCGCGGCGGACCAGGTCCAGGGCCGCGTCGAACAGGTGATCGGGGGCGACCACGGCATCGGCCACGCCAACCTTGAGGGCGGTGGCGGCGTCGTTTTCCTTGCCGGAGGCGATCCACTCGATGGCGTTGTCGCTGCCGATCAGGCGCGGCAGGCGGACGGTACCGCCCCAGCCCGGATAGATGCCCAGCTTGACTTCCGGCAGGCCGATGCGCGCGGCGGTGCTCAGCACCCGGTAGTCGGCGGCCAGGGTCATCTCGCAGCCGCCACCCAGGGCGATGCCACCCACGGCGGCCACGGTGGGCACTGGCAGGTCTTCGAAGTCGTTGAAGATGCGGTTGATCTCGGCGATGCCGGCCTGCAGCTCTTCGGTAGGCCGGCCGAACATCTCGACGAATTCGGTGATGTCGGCGCCGACGATGAAGACGTCCTTGCCGCTGGTGACGATGACGCCACGCAGGCCGGCGTGAGCTTTCAGGGCATCCACGGCCTGGCGGAACTCGCGCAGGGTGATGGCGCTGAACTTGTTGACCGATTCGCCTTGGAGGTCGAAGCGAAGTTCGGCGATGCCGTCCTCCACGTCGCGCACCGAAAGGGCTTTGCCTTCGAAAATCATCAGCGGGTCTCCCTTGAGTCCTGGTCGCGAAGCGGGCGGCGGCTTGAGTGGAAGCCGAGGATCGCCAGCCCCGATATTGTTCTGTGGAGGGCACCGGCCGGGCCGGGGCGAAAATTCATACAACCGTTTGAACAGCTCGCACAACCTTCTGGCAAAAGCGGGCGCTTGTCAATTGGGACGCAGGGGGAAAGCGCGACCGGGGGTTCCAACGGCCGGCGCTTGAGCTTGTCGCGCTTCTGTGCAAGATAGCCGTGGAGCTATCCCCGACTCCTGGAGTCGAAACTACAAGTGGGCGATTTTCTGGCCGAACAACCACCATGCGAATGCCGGTGCCGTTCGACCAGAGCCTCAAGCCTGCGAATCGAGCGCCAGCCACGGTACGGCCTGGCGCCCCATCATGAAGGAGAGATGTGTATGGCCTACCAACACATATTGGTCGCCGTCGACCTGACCGAAGATTGCCAGCCGGTGATCCGCCGTGCGGTTGCCCTGGGTCAGTGCTGTGGCAGCAAGGTGTCGCTGGTGCACGTGGTCGAGCCCATGGCCATGGCCTTTGGCGGTGACGTGCCCATGGACCTGTCGTCGCTGCAGCAGCAGCAGATCGAGCAGGCCCGCGAGCGACTGGACGGTTTCACCACCCAGTATGCGGAGCTGGCCGGCAACTGCGTGCTGGCCTACGGCCAACCACGCCAGGAAATCCACCGCATGGCCAAGGAACAGGGTTGCGACCTCATCGTGGTCGGCAGCCATGGTCGTCACGGCTTGGCGCTGCTGCTGGGCTCGACGTCCAACGACCTGCTGCACGGCGCGCCCTGCGATACCCTGGCGGTAGCCCTGAAGAAAGACAAGGCCTAAGAGCCTGTTCAAAGTCTGCTGCGCGTCGGCCAAACGGCGTTGAAAATGGCCTGGGTCGCCAGCCCGGTCGGAATGCTCATTTACCATTCGTAAACCCGAGCACGGGTCCGATCAGCTTCCTCAGCCATTTTCGCCTTGTTTGGCTCTAGCTCGCGAGACTTTGAACGGGCTCCAAGCCCGCGGCCGGGCTGGATTACTCCAGTTCGGCCCAGCGCTCGATGAGGCGATCCAGCTCAGCCTGCAGCGCGTCCATACGCGCAAGCTTGGCCTGGGTGACCTCACTTGGCAGCTGGTAGAAGCCTGGATCGGCAATGGCGGTCTGCAAGGCTTCCAGCTCGATTTCCGCGGTTTCGATGGCGGCCGGCATGGCATCAAGCTCACGCTGCTCCTTGTAGCTGAGCTTGCGCTTGGCCGGTGCCGCGGCCACGGGCGCCGCGACGGTGGCGGGTTCGACCTTGGCGGCCGGCGCTGCCGGCTTGTCCTCGCGGGTCTGCACGCCCAGCAGGCGCGGCGAGCCGCCCTGGCGCAGCCAGTCCTGGTAGCCACCGACATACTCCTGCACCCGCCCTTCCCCTTCGAACACCAGGGTGCTGGTCACCACGTTGTCGAGGAACGCCCGGTCGTGGCTGACCATCAGCACGGTGCCCTCGAAACTCAGCAGCACCTCTTCCAGCAGCTCCAGGGTCTCGACGTCGAGGTCGTTGGTGGGTTCGTCCAGCACCAGCAGGTTGGCCGGCTTGCTGAACAGCTTGGCCAGCAGCAGCCGCGCCCGCTCGCCGCCGGACAGCGCCTTGACCGGGGTACGGGCACGCTGGGGGCTGAACAGGAAGTCGCCCAGGTAGCTCAGCACATGGCGATCCTGGCCGTTGATGGTGATGAATTCACGACCCTCGGCGAGGTTGTCGATCACCGTCTTCTCCGGTTCCAGTTGCAGGCGCAGCTGGTCGAAGTAGGCGATCTCCAGCTTGGTGCCGTACTGGATCGTGCCAGCGGTGGGCTGCAGGTCACCCAGCAGCAACTTGAGCAGGGTGGTCTTGCCCGAGCCGTTGGGGCCGAGCAGGCCGATGCGATCGCCGCGCTGGATCAGCAGGGTCAGGTCGCGGATCAGCGGCTCACCGCCGGGATGGGCATAGCTCATGTGCTCGGCGAGGATGACCTGCTTGCCGGACTTGTCGGCGGTTTCCAGCAGGAGGTTGGCCTTGCCCTGGCGTTCGCGCCGCTCGCTGCGCTCGTTGCGCATGGCCTTCAGCGCCCGGACCCGACCCTCGTTGCGGGTGCGCCGGGCCTTGATGCCCTGGCGGATCCATACCTCTTCCTGGGCCAGGCGCTTGTCGAACAGGGCATTGGCGGTCTCTTCCGCCGCCAGTTGCTGCTCCTTGTGCACCAGGAAACTGGCGTAGTCGCCCTGCCAGTCGATCAGATGGCCGCGGTCCAGTTCGAGGATGCGGGTGGCCAGGGCCTGGAGGAAGGCGCGGTCATGGGTGATGAACAGCACGGCGCCGGGATAGCCGCGCAGGGCGTCTTCCAACCAGGCGATGGCGCCGATGTCCAGGTGGTTGGTGGGCTCGTCGAGCAGCAGCAGATCGGGCTCGGCCACCAGCGCCTGGGCCAGCAGCACCCGCCGGCGCCAGCCGCCGGACAGTTCGGCCAGGGTCTTCTCGGCCGGCAGCTGCAGCCGGCTCAGGGTGCTTTCCACCAGTTGCTGCAGGCGCCAGCCATCGCGGGCCTCCAGCTCCTGCTGGACGTGCATGAGGCGGTTCATGTCCAGTTCGCCGCTGGTGGCCTGGGTCAGGTGGTGGTACTCGGCGAGCAACTCGCCGACGCCGGCCAGGCCCGCGGCCACCACGTCGAACACCGAGCGGTCGTCGGCGCGCGGCAATTCCTGCGGCAGTTCGCCGATCTTCAGCGCCGGGGCGCGCCAGACCTCGCCGTCGTCGGCCTGCTGCTCGCCCTTGACGATGCGCAGCAGGCTGGATTTGCCGGTGCCGTTGCGGCCGATGATGCATACCCGCTCGCCCCGTTCGATCTGCCAGGACACCCCGTCCAGCAAGGGGGTGACGCCAAAGGCCAGGGATACGTTGGTGAACTTGAGCAGCGCCATGGGTTTCTCCGCGAAAAATGGCGCCCAGTCTAACAGAGACGGCCACCTGGCCGGCGCTCGCCGCCAGCCGGCGAAACGCCCATGCCGCCCGACGGCAGGCCATGGCCGATGCTTTCGCCACCTGGCGCCGGCACGTAAGCTAGACTGCCCCGTGACGGTCGGCCGCTTGCCCTGGGCAGCGCGCGCCGCCCCCTCCGCATCCAGCTTTTACGGAATTCCCATGCGCGGTCGCCTGTTCGTCATCCTGCCCCTGCTCCTCGCTCCCCTGATCGGCTCCACCACCTCGCAGGCCGCTCCCCTGGAGCAGCAGCGGCAACTCTACGACCAGGCCAAGGCGGCGCTGGACAAGGGTGACGCCAGCGTCTACCTGGCCAATCGCGGCGAATTGCGCACCTATCCGCTGGAGCCCTACCTGGCCTACGACGAGCTGATCAAGCGCGTCCCCGGCGCCAGCGATGCCGAGATCGAGACCTTTCTCGCCGAGCACGGCGACCTGCCGCAATCCAACTGGCTGCGCCTGCGCTGGCTGCGCAGCCTGGCCGATCGCGGCGACTGGAATCGCTTCGAGAAATACTATTCGCCCGACTTCAACTTCACCGAGCTGGACTGCCTGCACGGCCAGTACCTGATCGCCCAGGGCAATGCCAGCGAGGGCTTCAAGCTGGCGGAGAAATACTGGCTGGCGGGCAAGCCCCAGCCGACCACCTGCGACGGTCTGTTCCAGGCCTGGGCGGCACGCGGGCAACTCACCGAGGAGCGGGTCTGGGAACGCGCCAAGACCGCCGCCGACAAGGGCGAGTACGGCCTGGTACGGTCGCTGTCCGCCCAGCTGCCGACCCTGTCCGGCCAGGCCCAGCGCCTGATCGAGGTGGCGCAGAAGCCGCAGCAGATCGCCAATGTGCAGGCCTTCGCGCCGGCCAGCGAGAGCCTCGCCGACGTGGTCGGCCTGGGGCTGCGCAAGCTGGCGCGGCAGGACCCGGAACAGGCCATGGGCCTGCTCGAGGTCTACAGCCAGCGCATGCCCTTCACCCGCGACGAGAAGGTGGCCATCGCCCGCCAGATCGGCCTGACCCTGGCCAAGAACTTCGATACGCGCGCCCTGCCGCTGATGGAGCGCTACGATCCCGAGCTGCGTGACGACGACGTCAGCGAATGGCGCGCGCGGCTGTTGCTGCGCCTGGGTCGCTGGAGCGATGCCCATGCGCTGATCGAGCGCTTTCCGCCGAGCCTGGCCAAGGCTAATCGCTGGGAATACTGGCGCGCCCGCACCCTGGAGCTGATGCAGCCGCAGAGCCCCTCGGTGTTGCGCGAATACGCCGAGGTCAGTCGCGAGCGCGACTACTATGGCTTCCTCGCCGCCGATCGCAGCAAGGCGCCCTACCAGCTCAACAACAAGCCGCTGGTGCTCAGCGACGCCCTCAAGCGCAAGGTACGCAACACCCCCGGCGTGCAGCGCGCCCTGGAATTCATCGCCCGCGGCGAGCCGATCAATGCGCGCCGCGAGTGGTTCTACGTTAGTCGCCATTTCAACCGCGACGAACTGGTCGCCCAGGCGCGCCTGGCCTACGACATGCAGTGGTACTTCCCGGCCATCCGCACCATCAGCCTGGCCAAGTACTGGGACGACCTGGACGTGCGCTTCCCCATCGCCTACCGCGAGAGCTTCGTGCGCGAAGCCCAGACCCGCGGCCTGCACAGCAGCTGGGTGTTCGCCATCACCCGCCAGGAAAGCGGCTTCATGGCCGATGCCCGCTCCGGCGTGGGTGCCATGGGGCTGATGCAGCTGATGCCGGCCACCGCCAGCCATACCGCCAGTAAGTTCGCCATTCCCCTTGCCTCGCCGCAGCAGGCGCTGACGCCGGAGAAGAACATCGAGCTGGGTACCGCCTACCTGTCCATGGTCCATGCCCAGTTCAACGGCAACCGGGTGCTGGCCTCGGCGGCCTACAACGCCGGACCCGGCCGGGTGAAGCGCTGGCTGACCGGCGCGCGCCACCTGGCCTTCGATGTCTGGGTGGAGACCATTCCCTTCGACGAGACGCGGCAATACGTACAGAACGTGCTGGCCTACGCGGTGATCTACGGCCAGAAGCTCAATGCGCCGCAACCCCTGGTGGACTGGAACGAGCGTTTCTTCGACGAGACCTGAGCGTCCTCTCCTGGCGCCGGAGCCCTTCGCCGTGGAGGCGACGGGCCTGGCGGGCCCGCTGCGCAAGGCGCGGGCCAGGGCTTGCGCCCTCGCCCACTGGCGCGCGCCGACCGGGCCGCCGCGTCATCCCGCCACCCCGCAGCCTGACGCCCAAGCTGCGGAAAACCGCGCGAGCCCCTATACTGCAGCCCCTTTTTTTCCGCTATTGAACCGGAGAAACCCATGCTCAAGCGTTCGCTGGCCCTGGCAGCAGGCCTGGCCCTGTCCCTGACGTCCCTGCTTTCCCATGCCGCCGCCGAATTGCGCGTGTCGGCCATTCCCGACGAGGCGCCCACCGAGCTGATCCGTAAGTTCAAGCCGCTGGGTGAATACCTGGAGCAGCGCCTGGGCATGCCGGTCAAGTTCATTCCGGTGTCCGACTATGCCGGCGTGGTGGAAGCCATGGCCTCGGATCGCCTGGACCTGGCCTGGTTCGGCGGCTTCACCTTCGTCCAGGCGCAGCGCAAGGCGCCGATGACGCCCCTGGTGCAGCGCGCGGAAGATCAGCAGTTCACCAGCAAGTTCATCACCGCCGACCCGGCTGTGAAGACCCTGCAGGACCTCAAGGGCAAGACCTTCGCCTTCGGCTCGGTCTCCTCCACCTCAGGCAGCCTGATGCCACGCTATTTCATGCAGCAGGAAGGCATCGTGCCCGAGCAGTTCTTCTCGCGGGTGGCCTACTCCGGCGCCCACGATGCCACCGTCGCCTGGGTCGCGGCGGGCAAGGCCGACGCCGGCGTGCTCAACGCCTCGGTGTGGCAGAAGCTGGTCGACGCCGGCAAGGTCGACACCAGCAAGGTGCGGGTCATCTCCACCACCCCGGCTTTCTACGACTACAACTGGACGGTACGCGGCGACCTGGATCCGCAACTGGCGGCCAAGATCAAGCAGGCCTTCCTCGATCTCGACCCGGCCAAGCCGGCGGACAAGGCCATCCTCGATCTGCAGGCGGCCAGCCGCTTCGTGCCGACCTCGCCGGACAACTACAAGAGCATCGAGGCTTCCGCCCTGGCGGCCGGCCTGCTCAAGTGAGTCTCGCCCTCAGGGGCGTGACGCTGGTCCACGCCGACGGCTCGCCCGCCCTGGCCGATCTCGACCTCAGCCTGGAACAGGGTGAGCAGGTCGCCCTGATCGGCCCCTCCGGTGCCGGCAAGACCAGCCTGCTGCGCCTGCTGGCCACCGGGCTGCGGCCGGCCGCGGGCCAGCTGCAGGTGCTCGGCGAGGATCCCTGGGCGCTGGGCAACGGCGCGCGGCGTCTGTTGCGCGCCCGCATCGGTCTCATCCACCAGGCCCCGCCCCTGCCGGCACGCCAGAGGGTCATCACCGCGGTGCTCGCGGGACGGCTCGGCCAGTGGTCGCTGGCGCGCAGCCTGGTCAGCCTGGTGCATCCGCTGGATCGTGCCGGCGCTGCCGCGGCCCTGGCGCCACTGGACCTGGCTGATCGCCTCTATGCTTCCTGCGATCAGCTCTCCGGTGGCCAGTTGCAGCGCGTCGGCATCGCCCGGGCGCTCTACCAGCAGCCGCAACTGCTGCTCGCCGACGAACCCGTCTCGGCCATGGACCCGGTGCTGGCCGCCCATACCCTGGAGGTACTGAGCGACGCCGCGACCCGCCAGGGCACCACCCTGGTCACCAGCCTGCACAACGTCGAACTGGCGTTGCAGCGCTTTCCCCGCATCCTCGGCCTGCGCGCCGGCCGCCTGCTGTGGGACAAGCCTGCCAGCACCGTGAGTGCCGCCGATCTGGCCGAGCTCTATGCCAACCAGGGGCTGAGCACCGCCCTGCCGCCCGCGACGCCCGCCGCCGCCGAAGCCCCCCTCGATCTGCCGCGATGCTGAATCCGCCCTATCGGGACCCTGCCGCCTGGCCCCGGCTGCTGCTGACCCTGCTGGCCCTGCTGCTGGCCTGGCCGACCCTGCGCCTGGCGGAGTTCGATCTCTTCGGCCTCTTCAGCGGCGACAACGCTCGCACCATGGGCCATTTTCTCGCCGGCTTCTGGCCGCCGGCCCACGACGCCGACTTTCTCGCGGTGCTGGGTCGCGCCACCCTGGAGACCCTGGCCATCGCCACCCTGGGGATGGCCCTGGCCGCACTCATCGCGCTGCCCGCCGCCCTGCTCGCCACCCGCGTCCTGTCGATTTCCGCCCTGCCCCGGGCCGGGCGACCGGGAGCGCTGCCACAGCTGCTGCGCGGCCTGATCCGCGGCGTGCTGATCGTCCTGCGCAGCGTGCCGGAGATCGTCTGGGCGCTGCTGTTCGTCCGCGCCGTGGGCCTGGGCCCCACCGCCGGGGTGCTGGCCATCGCCATCACCTATGGCGGCATGCTCGGCAAGGTCTATGCGGAGATCTTCGAGTCGGTCGATCCGCGTCCGGCACGCGCCCTTCTGCTACAGGGCGCCGGGCGGCTGCCGGCGTTCGTCTACGGCGTGTTGCCCAATGCCGCCGGCGAGATGATTTCCTACAGCGTCTATCGCTGGGAGTGCGCCATCCGCGCCTCGGTGGTGATGGGCTTCGTCGGCGCGGGCGGTCTTGGCCAGCAGGTTGACCTGTCGCTGCGCATGTTCGCCGGCGGCGAGGTGGCCAGCCTGCTGCTGACCTTCCTGGTACTGGTGCTGCTGGCCGATGTGCTGAGTCGCCTGCTGCGCCAGGTGGAACGCGGTCAGGGCCGTGGCCGCGGCCCCTTGACGGTGCTGGCGATGGGGATCGCCCTGCTGGCCTCCGCCAGCTACCTGGGCACGGCCTTCGGCAACTTGCTGAGCGCGCGCGCCCTGGGCCAGATGGGCGGCTTTCTCGCCGACTTCCTCAAACCCGATTTCTCGCTCGGCCAGTTGACCGCCGTGGCCCGCGGCGCGGTGGAAACCCTGGCCATGTCGGCCCTGGGCACCCTGCTCGCCGGGCTGCTCGGACTGTCGCTGGCCCTGCCGGCAGCCGGTCGCCTCGGCCTCGCCGCCCTGGCCCTGGCCCGACTGCTGCTCAATGCCCTGCGCGCCGTGCCCGAACTGGTCTGGGCGGCGCTGATGGTGCTGGCGGCGGGTCTCGGCCCCAATGCCGGGACCCTGGCCCTGGCGCTGCACACCGCCGGGGTCCTGGGTCGGCTGTTCGCCGAAGCCTTGGAGAACACGCCCAAGGCACCCGCCGAGGCCATTCGCCTGGCCGGGGGCGGACCTCTGGCGGCCTTTCTCTACGGTACTCTGCCGGCGGTCTGGCCACAGTTGCTGGCCTACCTGCTCTATCGCTGGGAAAACAACATCCGCATGGCCAGCATCCTCGGTTTCGTCGGTGCGGGAGGCCTGGGGCAGCAGCTGTATTTCAGTCTCAGCCTGTTCCAGCAGGCCCAGGCCGCCACCGTGATCCTCGGCATGCTGGTGCTGGTGCTGGGCGTGGACCTGTTGAGCAACTGGGCCCGGCAGCGCTGGGTCGTTCGCTAGCGCCTATTCAAAGGCTGCTGCGCGTCGGCCAAACGGTGTTGAAAAGATCCTGGGCGGCCCCGTCGGAATGCTCCTTTACCACTCGTAAGCTCGAGCGCGAGCCCGGTCGAGCGCGAGTCCGATCCGCTTCCTCGGGTCTTTTCGCAGGACCGTCCAGGTCTTGTTTGGCTCTAGCTCGCGAGCCCTTGAACAGGCTCTTAGCGAATCTCTGGCAGCAACAGCTCCGGCAGTTGCGCCAGGAAGGCCGCTTCGTCGTCGAGCTGGCGCAGGTCCAGCCAGAGGGCGTCGGCGTCGATCCGGCCCACCACCGGGATGGGCAGCTGGCGCAGCCCTTCTTCCAGCTGCCGCAGGGCACGCCCGCGCAGGCGCTTGCTGACCTGGGGGCGACAGCACAGCGCCGCGCCGGGCAGCCGCGCCACCGGCTGGGCGCCGCTGCCGATCATGCCCAGCGCCGGCTCCACACTGACCGCATAGGTATCGCCCAGGACCGCGGCGAAGGTCGGCAGCAGGCGCTCGGCCTGGGCGGTAATGTCCGTGGCCGGGCGCGACAGCAGGCGCAGGCTGGGCAGCCGCTCGGCCAGCCGATCCGGATCGCGATAGAGCGCCAGGGTCGCCTCCAGGGCGGCCAGGGTCAGCTTGTCCACCCGCAGGGCGCGCTTGAGCGGATTCTTCTTGATGCGCTCGATGAGGTCGCGACGGCCAACGATGAGGCCGCACTGGGGGCCGCCGAGCAGCTTGTCGCCACTGAAGGTGACCAGGTCGGCGCCGTCGCGCAGGGCCTGCTGCACCGTCGGCTCGGCGGGCAGTCCCCAGCGGGTCAGGTCCACCAGGGTGCCGCTGCCCAGGTCTTCCAGCAGGGGGACATTATGGGCGCGGGCGATGGCGGCCAGCTCCGCCGTGGCCACGCTGGCGGTAAAGCCCTGGACGCTGTAGTTGCTGGTGTGGACCCGCATCAGCAGCGCGGTGCGCGGGCCGATGGCGGCCTCGTAATCACGGGCGTGGGTACGGTTGGTGGTGCCCACCTCCACCAGCTTGACCCCGGCGCGGGCCATGATGTCGGGGATGCGGAAGGCGCCGCCGATCTCGATCAGCTCGCCGCGGGACAGCACCCCCTCCTTGCGCGCGCCAATGGCATGCAGCGCCAATAGCACGGCGGCGGCATTGTTGTTGACCACGGTCACCGCCTCGGCGCCGGTGAGTTCGCGCACCAGCTCGGCCACCAGGTCGTCCCGGTCGCCGCGCTTGCCGGTGGCCAGGTCGAACTCCAGATTCATCGGCTGGCGCGCCGCTTCGCTTACCGCGGCAATGGCCTCTTCCGCCAGCAGCGCCCGCCCCAGGTTGGTGTGCAACACCGTGCCGGTCAGGTTGAACACCCGCCGCACCCGCGGCCGGCTGCTCAGGGCCAGGCGTTCGCCCAGGCGGCCGGCCAGCACGCCCTCCTCCACCTCCACGGCGGTGAGGGTGCCGGCGCGCAGCGCCTCGCGCAGATCGTCCAGCAGCGAGCGGTAGCCACCGAGCACCTGCTCACGGCCATGGCGCTCCTCCAGCGGACGCGAAGCGGGATGGCGCAGCAGGCGGTCGATGGACGGCAGGCGAATGGCGGTCATGGAAGCCCCTTGGGTCGAGTCGATCCCCAGTGTAGCCCGAACCCGCGGCGGGTCGCCCAGGCTTCCCGTCGCCCACCCGGCGTGGCTGGAGCGGCCCGACGCCAGACCGCCAGCGTCTGGAAATGACCCTCGGGTTCCCGGTTTGCCGCGCGCCAAAGGCCGTCCTAGGATGAGTTTTCGAGCCTTTTCCCTGCTTCGGCAGCGGAAGGTTTGGCGACGACCAGGCCCACCGCCAACGACAACAACAAAGGTGCCGTCATGTCCACGAAGACCTCCCCCTGGGCCAGCGATGGCCTCCTCGATAGCAGCGACCTCGTCAGCCTCGGTAACTTCACCTACCTGCAGGCGTTGAAGAGCGCCGCGGCCACACCGGTGCACCAGAGCGCCGCGGCCGCTACGCCGACGGTGAGCGAATTCCTCAACGGCGCCATCAGCGAGTACGTGCTGGGCGGCACCCCGGACGGCATGCGGCCCTTCCTGGTCGATGGCCACGCGCTGACCTTGCACAACTCGCTCAACGGCGCGGTCGCTCATACCTGGGTCACCGCCGAGAACCAGATCCTCATCACCTACGCCGGCACAACTAGAGGCGAGAATCTGCTGATCGATCCCCTGGCCACCGCGGGCGGCCTGCTCAGCGACCTGCAGATCCTCGGCCAGCAGGTCTCCAGCGCGCAGCGGCAATCGCTGGACTTCGCCCACCAGGTCATAGAAGCGGCGGCCAAGCAGGGCTATGGCACCCAGGACATCTTCGTCACCGGCCATTCCCTCGGCGGCATCTCGGCGGAATACGTCGCCCAGCAGACCGGCCTCGGCGGCATCAGCTTCGAGGCCTCGGGCATTCCCCGGGATGCCCAGGCGGCGGGCCAGGGTGACAACTTCGTCAATGTGGTCACCCTCGGTGATCCGGTGGCCAACTACAGCTCCGACATCCGCGGCGAGCAGCCTTTCGCCCCCACCTTCGTCAGCCAAGCCGAGGGCGGTGGCAGCCTGCCGCACTATGGCTCGCTGTTCTTGATCGGTGCCCAGTCCGACCAGCACGACCTGACCCAGGCCGCGGCCAAGGTCGGCCATCTGTTCAGCGGCGACAACGGCGGTCAGGTCAATCCCCTGGATGCCGCGCTGCATCCGGTCAGCGTGACAGCCGGCTTGGCCGAGGCGGTGCGACTGGTCGCCGAATTCCACCTGCCGGCCGCCGAATACACCAACCTGGGGGTGACGCCCACCGGTGGCTTCCTCGACACCCTGCCTGCCCATATCGGTACGGCCCATGGACCGGTGCTGATGGTCGGCAACTACAGCGTCGCTGAACTGCAGGCGTTTGCCGAGACCCACGCCACCTTCGGCTAGCTGCCAGGAAACTTACCGCCTGCCGTCTGGGTCTGCCTCCCTATCGCCCGGGGCCCTCAGGCCCCGCTGACCGTATCGAGGAGAGAGCCATGACCGACCAGGGTCCCCAGCGCATGACTGACGAAGAAGCCCAGGAATTCGCCACCGAGGTGTTCAACCTCGCCCGTACCGGCAATGCCGAGGTGCTGGGCCTGGTGCTGGACAAGGGGCTGACGCCCAACCTACGCAACCACAAGGGCGACAGCCTGTTGATGCTGGCCAGCTATCACGGTCATCTGGAGGCCAGTCGGGTGCTGCTGGAGCACCAGGCCGATCCGAACCTGGCCAACGACATGGGGCAATCGCCGCTAGCCGGGGCGGCCTTCAAGAACAACCTGGCCATGGCCGAATTGCTGCTGGACCAGGGCGCCGCCGTGGAAGGCGCCATGCCCGATGGCAAGACCGCGCTGATGATGGCGGCCATGTTCAATCATGTGCAGATGGTGGAACTGCTGGTGGCCCGGGGCGCCGATCCCCAGGCCCGTGATGCCGCCGGCAACACGGCGTTGAGCGTGGCCCGCGCCATGGGCGCCCAGGATACGCCCGCCGTGCTGGAGCGCCTGGGCGGTGCCTGATCAGCGCTTCTGGTAGCGATAGAATAGGTTGGGCTCGCTGACCATATAGAGGTTGCCCGCCGTATCAAGGGTGACCCCTTCGGGCTGGCGGATACGTCGCGCCAGGCCGCCAAAGGGCGCCGCCAGGGAGCGGGTATCCAGGGTCCGGCCCTGGTCATCGAGTTCGATCAGTACCCGCGATTCATCGCTGAGCAGCAGCAGGTGTCCCGTACGGCGGTCGACATGGATGGCGGAAAGATCGCCCGTACTGGGCGCCTGGTCCAGCCAGGACTGGCGGTCGATAATGCGCAGGGCGAAGTCGCCATCGAAGCTCTTGAGCAGGCCGCGGATTTCATAGAGCTTGCGCGGCGAGTGCTCCTTGACCACGAACAGACGGTCCCGGGTGGCATCATAGTCCAGCCCCTCGAAGCCCTGGTTGGCGCGGGGGAAGAGATCCAGGGTGAGACTGCGATAGTCGCTGCGCCGCAGCACGTCGTCGCCCTCGGGGATGTTTACCAGGGTCAGGGCGTTTGCGCCCTCTTCCGCCAGCAGTAGGCGATCCTCGCCGAGGTAGGTCACGCCCTCGACGTCGTCGAAGCCTTCCAGGCGATGCCGCTCCAGCAGATCGCCATCACGACTCAGGGCCAGCAGCTCCGGCGGATTGTTGACTACCGCCCAGAGGCGGTCGCGCACCGGGTCGTAGCTCAGATCGGAGAGATTCTCGGTAACACCGGCCACCGGCTTGGCTTCCACCACCACCCGATAGCGGCCGAGCTCCAGTGACGTCCGGGGCTCGCTCTGCCATTGCTGGCCGATCCAGAACAGCAGCTGGCTATCCAGATGGCTGCTGCGCAGGCCCTGGGTGAGCCCCAGCGCCAGCAGCAGGGCCAGCCCCAGCAGCCAGCCGCTCCGTCCGATCCTGATCCGTCGTACCCACGCCGTCATCGCCTGTGCCCCGTCACCGTTGTACGGAGCGGAGTATCCAGGGCTGTCTTTATAGTTGTATGACAGCCGCTGAGGGCGTATCTGATTGGGACGACGCCTAGCGACGGGGCTGAACGGGATTACCCTCCCAGCGCGACCGCCATGGCAGGGTTTCGCCCTTCATCACCAGGGACAGCGGCCCCAGCTCCACGTCGTCGCCGACGCGGGCGCCATAGAGCACCACGCTGCGCGGGCCCAAATTGACCCCAGCGCCCAGGTCCACCTCGCCGACCTTCATCACCCGGTCTTCGAACAAATGGGTCTGGGGCCCGGCCAGGGCATTGAGTTCGCCGTGGTCGCCGAGGCGCACGCAGTCGAATTCGGTGAGGTCGGTGGTATCCAGGTAGGTGCCGCGGCCCAAGCGCGCGCCGAGCAGGCGCAAGGCCAGCGGTAGCCAGGGCGTACCACGCAGGGTAGCGAGCAGGTTGGGCACCGCCAGGGTTTCGTAGAGGCTGGTGATGGCCTCGCTGCGCCAGACGAAGAAGGTCCACATGGGCGCCGAGCGCGGGCGATAGCGCCCTACCACCAGCCACTTGAGCGCCAGCACCACCGCGAAGCTGGCCAGGGCGAAGACGCTGCCGGCCAGCAGGGTCTCGCCCAGCAGGCTCAGCCAGGCCCCCTGCTGCCACAGCGGTACCAGGGCTTCGGCGATGGCACAGCCGGCGGCCACGGTGAAACCGGTGGGCAGCACGATGCGCAGCGCCTCGATCAGGCCACGGACCAGGCGGCGCCAGGGCGCCGGGCGGAAGGTCAGGCTTTCCGGGTAGCCGGTAAGGGTTTCCCGGGCCGGCAGCCGCACCGCCGGCGAGCCGAGCCAGGTCTCGCCCTGGCGCAGCGGCACGCCCTCGTCGAGCCGTCCCAGCACGCCGACCAGGGCATCCTCGGGGATATGGCAGCCATCGGCCACGTAGGCGCCGTTGCCGACGAAGCTGCGGCGGGCGATGGAGGTACGCTTGAGGGTGATCCAGCCCTGGGCGATCTGCTCGTCACCCAGCATCACGGCGTCGGCGATGAAGGTCTCGTCGCCGAGGTCCAGCAGCGAGGACACCGGGCCCTGGGCGGTGGAGATCTCCGCATCGCGTCCCACGCGGGCACCCAGCAGGCGATACCAGAGCGACGAATAGACCGTCGCATAGAGCCCCTGCAGGCTTTGCAGCGCCGACTCCTGGATCAGGTTGGCCAGCCATTTGCGCCAGTAGAAGAGGCTGTCGACCGACCATTGGCCCTCGTCCAGGCGCGGCAGGATCAGCCGCCGCGCCAGGGCGCAGCCGAGCAGGGTCAGGGCGACGCTGACCACGCCCAGCGGCAGGGCCAGCACACCGTACTGCAGGGCGTCGAGCACCAGCGAGGAGGTATGCCACCAGGGCAGGCCACCGAGGCTTTCCAGTTCGTCGATCAGCAGCGCCAGGGGGAACAGCGGCATGAAGAACAGCACGGACACCGCCAGGCCGCTCACGGCATAGAGTCCGTTCAGCAGCGTACGCTTGGCCCCGGAGCTGGGCGCCGGCGGCGCGAAGCGGGCCGCCACGGCGCCCTGGTCGTGGGCCGGGGCGCCGCCCCAGTTGCGCGCCGCCGGCACCCGCTGCCCGGCGCGGAGCGCGGACTGGGCCTGCAGCCGACCGCTGTCACCCATGGCGGTATCGCCTTCGAGCACGGCGTAGGAACCGACCTGCACCTCCCGGCCCAGCGTCACGGCGCCGAGCAGCAGTTCGCCACGCAGCACCCGGGCGTTCTCGAAGTTGACGCCGTTGCCGAGGCTGGCCCCCTCGCCCAGGGTGAGCAACTCGGGCACGCGCAGGGTATAGGTGCCGACGAAGGCCCGGTCACCGACCCGGGCGCCCAGCAACCGCAGCCAGCCACGCGCCAGTGGCGAGCCGCTGAGCAGGTAGGCCGGTGCCAGGGACAGGAAGCGCTCGCCGAGCCACCAGCGGTAGTAGGTCAGGCCCCACAACGGATAGCGGCCGGCCTCCAGGCGGCCGGTCAGGCGCTTGCCGACCAGGGCCACGGCGAACTCCAGGCCGATGGCCAGGACGAACAGACTCAGGGCGGTCAGCATGGCCAGGGGCAGCGTCGTACCGGCATGGACCAGCAGCGGGAAGGCCAGGAAGGGGGCCAGCCAGCGCCCCAGGCGCAGGGTCAGGAGCGGTGGCAAGGCCACCGCCTGGGCCAGGCCGCAACGCCAGCGCCGCCAGCGGCTGGGCGGTGCCCAGGCCTCGGTGGCGGTGGCCTGGCCGGCCGCGGCGGCGTCGGCCTCCAGGGCCTCGGCGATGGCGCCCAGGGTCCGGCCGGCATAGACCGCCTTGACCGTGGCGCTGGTATAGCGTGGGTCCTGGCGCAGCCGCGAAACCAGGCGGGCGGCGAACAGCGAATGGCCACCCAGGTCATCGAAGAAATCCAGCTCGGCCTGCAGGACCTGGCCGGGGAACAGCTCGGCGGTTGCCGCCAGCACCGCGCCCAGCGCGCCACTGGCCGCAGCGACCGGGGCCACGGCGGCGATGGCCAGCGGGCGGGCGCGCAGTTGCTTGCGGTCGATCTTGCCGGAATTGAGCCGCGGCATCTCGCTGAGCCACTCGAAGCGGCTCGGTATCATGTACAGCGGCAGGCAGCCGGCCAGTTCGGTACGCAAGAGATCGCTGCGCGGCAGCGGTCCGCCATCGCCGACCATGAAGGCCACCAGTTGCTCCACGCCACCCTCTTCGCGCAGCACCACGGCCACGGTCCCGACCCCGGGCTGGCGGGCCAGGGTGGCTTCGATCTCGCCCAGCTCGACGCGATAGCCGCGGATCTTCACCTGGTCGTCGACACGGCCCAGGCAATGCACCTGGCCATGGGCATCGACCCGCGCCAGGTCACCGGTGCGATAGAGCTTGAGGTCGTGACTGCCGCTGCTCCAGGGATTGGCCAGGAATTTCTCGGCGGTCAGCTCCGGGCGCCCCAGGTAGCCGTCGGCAACACCCGGACCGGTGATGCAGAGTTCGCCCACCTGGTCGCGCGGCAGCAGCGCCAACGGCTGGCTGGCATCGGCAGGTACCACCAGCAGGCTGTAGTTGGGGAGCGGCCGGCCGATGGTCACCGGCTCGCCCGGCTGCAATTGCGCCAGGCTCGCCGAGACGGTGGCTTCGCTCGGCCCATAGGTGTTGAACAGCCGTCGCTGCGGCCGGCTCCAGCGCGCCACCAGCGGCTCCGGGCACATCTCGCCGCCGAGGTTGATCAGGCGCAGGCTGGGCACGTCTTCCGGCAGCAGCGCCAGCAGGGTCGGCACCACGTGCAGCACGCTGATGCGATTGGCGGTCAGGGCCCGGGCCAGGGCCTCGGGGTCGGCGGTGATTTCCCGCGGGGCCAGCCAGAGGGTGGCGCCCACCAGGTAGCTGATCCAGATCTCTTCGAAGGACATGTCGAAGGCCACCGAGAAGCCCTGGTAGACCCGGTCGCCCGCCTCGATGCCGAGCAGCGCATTCTCGCTGCGCAGGAAGTGGCAGATGCTGTCCTGGCGGATACCGATGCCCTTGGGCTTGCCGGTGGAGCCGGAGGTGTAGATCAGGTAGGCGAGGTTATCCGGCGACACCTGGCCGCGGCGGCGCAGGGTCTCGCCGGTCGCCAGGGGAGCGCCCAGCCCGTCGGGCGTCCAGCACTGCAGGCCCGGGCGCGCCAGCAGGTCGGCGAAGAGCGCCCCGGTGATCACGCCCACCGCCCGAGCATCTTCCAGGCAGAGCGCCACGCGCTCGGCCGGGGTCTCGGCATCGCAAGGCAGCCAGGCGGCGCCGGTCTTGGCGATGGCCAATTGCATCACCAGCAGCTCGATCCCGCGCGGCAGCCAGAGGCCGACCACCCGACCGGGGCCGGCACCGGCCGCCAGCAGCCGCGAGGCGGCACGATCGGCCCAGGCGTCCAGCTCGCCGTAGCTCAGGCTGCGCTCGCCTTCGAGCAGCGCCGGCCGCTCCGGCGCCCGCGCCGCGGTGGCCTCGAACAGGTCGGCGAGGACTTCATCGCGGCAGAGGTCGGGACGGGCAGCGCCTTCGACCAGACTGAGGGAGAGTTCGGCAAGTGCTTCCATGGGGACAGCCTCTGGTTGTTTAGCGCAGTTTGTATCTCCCGGGTTACGCGCTCCTTAAGGGGGCATTAGGGTTTGCTTAAGGCTGGCCGGACGTGGCGCCGCAGGTACTAAAACCCTTCTGGAATGCGGACTCCAGGGGTTTACCACTGATCGACGATGGACGGCGGCCTGCTGGCGAGGCCCCAAAAAAAACGCCTCCCGAAGGAGGCGTTTTCAATTAGCGCGGGACAATCAACGCAGATCGAAGCGATCCAGCTCCATCACCTTGGTCCAGACCTTGACGAAGTCCTTGACGAACTTCTCCTGGGCATCGGCACTGCCATAGACCTCGCTCAGGGCGCGCAGCTGGGCGTGGGAGCCGAACACCAGGTCGACCCGGGTGCCGGTCCACTTCAGGGCACCGGTCTTGCGATCGCGCCCTTCGAAGGTGGCCTTGTCCGGACCGGTGGCCTTCCACTCGGTCGCCATGTCCAGCAGGTTGACGAAGAAGTCGTTGGTCAGGGTCTGCGGCCGCTGGGTGAAGACGCCGTGCTTGGCGCCGCCCACGTTGATGTCCAGCACGCGCAGGCCGCCCAGCAGCACCGTCAGCTCCGGCGCGGTCAGGTTCAGCAGGTGTGCCTTGTCCACCAGCAGGAACTCGGACTTCACCTTGAACTCGCCGCCCAGGTAGTTGCGGAAGCCGTCGGCCCAGGGCTCCAGATGCCCGAAGGAGTGGACGTCGGTCTGCTCCTGGGAGGCGTCCACGCGACCCGGGGTGAAGGGAACGGTGATCGAGTGGCCGGCGGCCTGAGCAGCCTTTTCCACCCCGACGCTACCAGCCAGCACGATCAGGTCGGCGATGGAGACCTTTTTGCCCGCGCCTTGGAAATCGCGCTGGATACCTTCCAGCACACCCAGCACCTTGGCCAGTTGCGCCGGCTGGTTCACTTCCCAGTCCTTCTGCGGCGCCAGGCGCAGGCGGCCGCCATTGGCCCCGCCGCGCTTGTCGGAACCGCGGAAGCTAGAGGCGGCCGCCCAGGCGGTACCGACCAGTTCGGACACGCTCAGGCCGGAAGCGGCCAGCTTATCCTTGAGCGCCTTGACCTCGGCGTCGCCCAGGGGCGCACCTTCGGCCTTCGGCAGCGGGTCCTGCCACAGCAGTTCCTCGGCCGGGGTTTCCGGGCCCAGGTAGCGGGCCAGCGGGCCCATGTCTCTGTGGGTCAGCTTGAACCAGGCGCGGGCGAAGGCATCGGCCAGCTGGTCCGGGTTCTCCAGGAAGCGCCGGGAAATCTTCTCGTAGGCCGGATCGAAGCGCAGTGCCAGGTCCGAGGTGAGCATGGTCGGCTGGTGGCGCTTGCTCGGGTCATGGGCATCGGGCACGGCGCCGGCACCGGCACCGTCCTTCGGCCGCCACTGGTGGGCACCGGCCGGGCTCTTGAACAGTTCCCACTCGAACTTGAACATGTTCTCGAAGTATTCGTTGCTCCAGCGGGTGGGCGTGGAGGTCCAGGTCACTTCGAGGCCGCTGGTGATGGTGTCGGCGCCCTTGCCGGTGCCATAGCTGTTCTGCCAGCCGAAGCCCTGCTGTTCGAGGTCGGCGGCCTCAGGTTCGGCGCCCACGCTGGTCGCCGGACCGGCGCCGTGGGTCTTGCCGAAGGCGTGGCCGCCGGCGATCAGGGCGACGGTTTCCTCGTCGTTCATGGCCATGCGGCCGAAGGTTTCGCGGATGTCGTGGGCCGAGGCCACCGGATCGGGGTTGCCGTTGGGACCTTCGGGGTTCACGTAGATCAGGCCCATCTGCACCGCGCCCAGCGGATTCTCCAGCACGCGGCCGGGGCCCTCGTTGCGGCTCTGTTCGACCGGATGCTGTTCGGGCTGCGCGGTCAGCACGCCATCGCCGGGCTGCTCCATCTTCTTGTGCTCGCCGTAGCGGACGTCGCCGCCCAGCCAGACGGTTTCCGAGCCCCAGAATACCGCGTCATCGGGCTCCCAGACGTCCTGGCGGCCACCGGAGAAACCGAAGGTCTTGAAGCCCATGGATTCCAGGGCGACGTTACCGGTGAGGACGATGAGGTCGGCCCAGGAGATCTTGCGGCCATACTTCTGCTTGATCGGCCAGATGAGCCGGCGCGCCTTGTCCAGGCTGACGTTGTCCGGCCAGCTGTTGAGCGGGGCGAAACGCTGCTGACCCTGCCCTGCACCGCCGCGGCCATCACCGACGCGATAGGTGCCGGCGCTGTGCCAGGCCATGCGCACGAACAGCGGGCCATAGTGGCCGAAGTCGGCGGGCCACCACTCCTGGGAGTCGGTCATCACGGCGCGCAGGTCGGCCTTCACCGCTTCCAGGTCGAGGCTCTTGAATTCCTTGGCGTAGTCGAATTCCTCGCCCATGGGGTCGGACAGCGACGAGTGCTGGTGCAGGAAGTTGAGATTGAGCTGGTTCGGCCACCAATCCTTGTTGGTGGTACCACCGCCGGCGGCGTGATTGAACGGGCACTTGGATTCGGTCGACATCTTCTTGGCTACCTCAGGGTCTTGTTCATCCGGTGGTCGGCCGCGACGACATCACGGCCTGCAGAAGTCATGGTGACGGCGCCGTCGGCCTAGCGGCTCGACGCACGCAGCGGCCGGGTTCGAGCCGGCGCCAGGGAAAGCCCCACCACGGGCGAAGCGGACGTTTCGTTCATTGTTATCCCCTCATCAGATGGGTACGCCGACGAAGCGGCGCAAGAACCATACTAGACGGCTTCTCGGGCGGGCGTGATAGAAGGTTTTATGCCCGTCGATAGACTGACTCTGGGACATGACCTCTGGGTGACAGCATTGCTGGCAACCTTTTCAGCGCACGCAACGTCTGCCAGCGAATGCTTCATAGGGGCCTCGGTGGCGTCCCCTGAGCGCTAGCCTCGGAAAGATCGATCCGGATACCAGCGACCGGCGCCTTTGGCCGCAGACAGGAACAACCACGCCGCAGATGGAAAGCTTCCTTTACAAGCCTATCCAGGTGTCCATAATGGAAAGCATCCTTTACCTGGAGCGTCCTCGGATGAAGCGCTATACCCTGGAATTCACCGCGACCATGCTGCTCTATCTGCTGATCCTGGCCACGTCCCTGCTCTTGCTGCACCGGTTCGACGAGAGTCCGATGGTGATTCGCGCCCTGATCAGCCTGGCTCCCGTGCTGCCCTGCGGCCTGCTCTGCTGGGTGGTGCTGCGCGAACTGCGGCGACTGGACGAGCTGCAGCTGCGTATCCAGTTCGAAGCCCTGGCCTTCGCCTTTGCGGCCACGGCGCTGACCACCTTCAGCTACGGCTTCCTGCAGAATGTAGGTGCCCCGCCGCTGTCGTGGCTGATGGTGTGGCCACTGATGGGCCTGACCTGGATTATCGGGCTGGGTATGGCCCGCCGGCGCTACCGGTGAAGAACCGGCTCAAGGCGCTGCGTGGCGAGCGCCAATGGTCCCAGCAGGACCTCGCCGAACGCCTGGGTGTATCGCGCCAGACGGTGAATGCCATCGAAAATGGCCGCTACGACCCAAGCCTGCCGCTGGCTTTCCAGATCGCGCGACTGTTCGCCCAGCCCATCGAGGCGATCTTCGACGACGAGGCCGCCCTGCCCTAGTCAACGCTCCGGCGGCCCCTCGTCAAGCTTCAACCCGGCGCGAACAGCAGGTTGGGCGCGTGGCGCTGGTAGCCCTCTTCCGCCAGGCGCACATCCAGCGCCAGGCTGGCGAGATCGGCGGACAGGGGTTCGCTGCGGGCATCGTAGTCGCGGTAGAGGTGCTTGAGGTAGGTCTTGCAATGGGCACAGGTCTCGGCGCGCAGGGGCGCCTTCTGCGCATTGGCGTCGTCGGTGCCCAGGGAGTAGTAGCCCAGGCCCTTGCCGGTCTCGCAGTGACTGCACTTGACCCGCACGAAGTGCCACTCGCAGGCGCACAGCGAACAGGTGAGGTACCTCAGGCCA
The DNA here is from genome assembly GCF_054558395.1 of Pseudomonas sp. No.117. NCBI lineage: Bacteria > Pseudomonadati > Pseudomonadota > Gammaproteobacteria > Pseudomonadales > Pseudomonadaceae > Pseudomonas > Pseudomonas sp. No.117. Next base: position 52,969 of record NZ_BAAJNP010000009.1, on the reverse strand, counting down.
TTGGCCTTGCCCAGGTGATGGATGACCCCGGCCATGGGCGGCGCACCACAGCAGGGACAGGACGTCTGGCTACCCTGCTCGCGCAGGGCGCTGAAGTCGCTGCGTTGCAGCCAGTGGGTCCAGGCCAGTTGCAGGGCGGCGCCAAGGAAGGGCACCACGGCGGCCGGTACCAGTTCGTAGCTGCCGGCCAGGAGGGCGATGGCCCAGGCCTTGCGCTGACCGGCATCGGCGTGGCGCAACTCGTCGAGGGCGGCCTGCACGGGCGACTGCTCGATCTCGATGGCCTCCAGCAGGGCGTCCAGCGCCGGTAGCCAGTCGCCTTCGCGGACCAGGGTGTCATAGCTCAGCGGCGGCAGGCCATGCTGCAGGCTCTGGGCGCTGCGCGCCTCGTCCAGCGGCAGGGGGCCGAGGCTATCGAAGACCCGCTGCTGGGCCTCGCACAGCTCGGCCATCAGCAGCAGGTAGTCGCCGAGGGCATTGCCGGCGGCCAGCAGGCGCAAGCGGTCGGCACGGTAGCCGAACAGCTCGCCACCGGGCAGCAAGAGGAAATCGGGATTGACGGCCGCGGCTTCGATTTCGCCGGGCTCGAGGATCTGGCCCGCCATGGCAGGGCTCCTTAGCAAAACGGTGGAAAGAGAGAGGATTCAGGATAGCGGGGGCTGGGGTGTCGGGCTCCGCTGCCCTCACCCCAACCCTCTCCCGGAGGGAAAGGGGGCAAAATGCCGCGTACCTCATCCGGTAGGTTGGGTTGAGCGCAGCGAAGCCCAACAAAAAGACTCACTTCTTCTCGCGGGTGACCTTGTCGTACCACAGCGAGTGGTGCTTCTTGGCCCAGGCGCGGCTCACCCAGCCGGTCAGCATGGCGCTCACCGAACCCTTGATCCAGATCCCGGCATAGATGTGCACGATGATCGACAGTACCAGCACGAAGGCCGCGAAGGCATGGGCCAGGGCGCCCAGGCGGATCACCGGGATGGGGAACAGGTGGGCGAAGTACTGCCGCCATATGATCACGCCGCTGACCAGCAGGATCAGCATGCAGGCCAAGAGCACCCAGAACAGGATCTTCTGCCCGGGGTTGTACTTGTCGATCGGCGGCAGCTTCTCCTCGCGGTTGTTCAGCACGTCGTTGATCTGCTTGAGCCACTGGGCGTCTTCGCGACCGATCTTGTTGTGCCGCCAGAAGCGGATCACCAAGAAGGCGAAGAACACGAACATCGCCACACCCATGAAGGGATGCAGGATGCGCGTCCAGGTGCCGCCGCCGAACAGATTGGACAGCCAGAACAGCGCGGGGTGGAACAGCGCCAGCCCCGACAGCCCGGCCATGAAGAACAGGATCGCCACGATCCAGTGGTTGGTCCGCTCGTTGGCGTTGTAACGCTGGATTTCAGGTTTCATCTGAAGTCTCCCAAGACGCCCCCGGCCGTACCGGGGGCCTCCGGCTCTAGGGCTGCTTGTCGTGCGGATCGAAGATCTGCACGGACGGACTCAGCTGCTTGACCTCACCCTTGGGCGCATCGCCCGGGGTGGAGGGCGGCGCCTCGACCACCTCGTCGTCGTCATCGGTCCGGTTGGGGCCGACACGCACGTAGTGGAAGAAGCCGGCCAGCACCGCCGCACCCATGGCGAACAACGCCAGGGGCTTGGTGAAGCCCTTCCACAGGCCCACGCTGGGGCTGATGGTCGGATCCTTCGGCAGGTGGTTGTACAGCTGCGGCTGGTCGGCATGGTGCAGCACGTACATGACGTGGGTACCCCCTACCCCGGCCGGGTCGTACAGACCGGCGTTCTCGTAGCCGCGACTCTTCAAGTCGACGATGCGCTCGGCGGCGTGCTCCTTCATGGCGTCCTTGGTGCCGAAGGTGATGGCGCCGGTCGGGCAGGTCTTCACGCAGGCCGGTTCCAGCCCCACGCCAACCCGATCCGAACACAGCGAGCACTTGTAGGCCTTGTTGTCCTTCTTCGAGATCCGCGGGATATCGAAGGGGCAACCGGCGATGCAGTAGCCGCAGCCGATGCAGTGGTCCTGGTTGAAGTCGACGATGCCGTTGGCGTACTTGACGATGGCCCCCGGACTCGGACAGGCCTTCAGGCACCCCGGCTCGGCGCAGTGCATGCAGCCGTCCTTGCGGATCAGCCACTCCAGCTTGCCGGCCTCGTCCTCGTACTCGGTGAAGCGCATGAGCGTCCAGGAGTCCGCGGTGAGGTCCGCCGGGTTGTCGTAGGTGCCGTGGTTGTGGCCCACCTCGTCGCGCAGCTCGTTCCATTCCGAGCAGGCAACCTGGCAGGCCTTGCAGCCGATGCACTTGGACACGTCGATCAGCTTGGCCACTTCCGCCTGGGTGCGCACGGACGTATAGGCCGTGGTGGTCGCGGAGCGGGCATAGATATCTTGGCTTGCCATCACGCTTTCTCCACGTTGACGAGGAACGACTTGAACTCGGGCGTCTGGGTGTTCCCGTCACCCACGAAGGGGGTCAGGGTGTTGGCCAGATAGCCCATGCGCGCCACGCCGGAGAAGCCCCAGTGGATGGGGATGCCGACGTGGTGCACTGTCTCGCCGTTGACCTGCAGCGGTCGAATGCGCTTGGTCACCACTGCCTTGCAGACGATGTGGCCGCGCTTGGAGGTGACCCGTACCAGATCGCCGGCGGCGATGCCCTTCTGCTTGGCCAGCACCTCGCCGATCTCGACGAACTGCTCGGGCTGGACGATGGCGTTGAGCCGGCAGTGCTTGCTCCAGTAGTGGAAGTGCTCGGTCAGGCGGTAGGTGGTGGCCGCATAGGGGAAATCCTTGCGATCACCGAAGTCCGCCCAGTCATCCTTGAGCACCCGCGCCGCCGGGCTGTTCAGGGCCTTGCGGTTGTTGGGGTGCAGCGGGTTGACGCCGATGGGGGTCTCGAATGGCTCGTAGTGCTCCGGGAAGGGGCCCTCGGCCATTTTGTCCAGGGCGAAAAAGCGCGCCACCCCTTCGGGGTTCATGATGAAGGGACTCATGCCGTCGGCAGGCTTGGCGTCGATCTTGTAGTCCGGCACGTCGGTGCCGCCCCACTTCTGCGCCTTGTCGTTCCACCACACCAGCTTCTTGCTCGGGTCCCATGGCTTGCCGCTGAGATCCGAGGAGGCACGGTTGTAGAGGATGCGTCTGTTGTTCGGCCACGACCAGGCCCAGCCCAGGGTCTGCCCCATGTGGAACGGGTCGCTGTTGTCGCGCCGCGCCATCTGGTTGCCCTGTTCGGTCCAGGCACCGCAGAAGATCCAGCACCCCGAGGCGGTACTGCCGTCGTCCATCAGCTGGCCGAAGCCGGCGAGTTGCTGGCCGGCCTTGGCCGAGACCGCGCCCTTGGCATCCAGCACATCGGTGACGGCGTAGCCGTTGAACTCCTTGGCGAGTTCTTCCGGTGACGGCTCCTCGGGCTTGGCATAGGGCCAGGACAGCCCCAGGATCGGGTCGGGGAAGGCCCCGCCGTCCTTGGCATAGGCCTCGCGCAGCTTGAGGAACAGCTCGGACATGATGGCGATGTCGCTGCGCCCTTCCCCGGGTGCCTCGGCGCCCTTGAAGTGCCACTGCAGCCAGCGGCTGGAGTTGACCAGGGAACCGTCTTCCTCGGCGAAGCAGGTGGTGGGCAGGCGGAACACCTCGGTCTGGATGTCCGCGGTCTTCACGTCGTGGTGATCGCCGTGGTTACGCCAGAATTCCGAGGTCTCGGTGGCCAGCGGGTCCATGATCACCAGCCACTTGAGCTTGGACAGGCCGCGCAGGGTCTTGCCCTTGTTGGGGAAGGCGGCGATGGGGTTGAAGCCCTGGCAGACGTAGCCGTTGACCTGGCCCTTGCCCATCATGTCGAAGTAACGCAGCACGTCGTAGCCGGCGCCGGTGACATCGACCTTGGGCAACCAGTGGTAGCACCAGTCGTTGTCCTTGGTGGCCTTGTCGCCGTACCAGGCCTTCATCAGGCTGACGTGGAACTTGCCGTAGTTCTGCCAGTAGCTCAGCTGACCCGGGCGCAGCGGCTTGCTGGCGCGCTTGGTGATGAAGGCGTTGTAGTCCTGCTCGCCGTCGCCGCCGATGGTCAGGTAGCCGGGCAGCTGGATCGACAGCAGGCCCAGGTCGGTCAGGCCCTGGATGTTGGAGTGACCGCGCAGGGCGTTCATGCCGCCACCGGGCATGCCGATGTTGCCCAGCAGTAGCTGCACCATGGCGCCGCAGCGGATGATCTGCGCACCGATGGAGTGCTGGGTCCAGCCCAGGGCATAGAGGATGGTCATGACGCGACCGGGCGCCGAGGTCTCGGCGATCTCCGCCCAGACCTTCTGGATCGCCTCGGGCGGCGTGCCACAGGTCTGGCTTGCCACTTCCAGGGTGTAGCGGCTGTAGTGCTGCTTCATCATCTGGAAGACGCAGCGCGGATCCTGCAGGGTCGGGTCGACCTTGACGAAGCCGTCGTCGCCGATCTGGTAGCCCCAGTTCACCTTGTCGGTGTAGGTGCGCTTCTCCGCGTCGTAGCCGTTGTACAGGCCGTCCTCGAAGGTGAAGCCTTCCTTCACCAGGAAGCTGGCGTCGGTGTAGTTGCGGACGTACTCCTGCTGGATCTTGTCATGGGTGATCAGGTAGTTGATCAGCCCGCCCAGGAAGGCGATGTCGCTGCCGGTCCGGATCGGCGCGTAGTAGTCGGCGACCGAGGCGGAACGGGTATAGCGCGGATCGACCACGATCAGCCGGGCGTTGTTGTGCGCCTTGGCCTCGGTGACCCACTTGAAGCCGCACGGATGCGCTTCGGCGGCATTGCCGCCCATGATGAGGACGAGATTGGCGTTCTTGATGTCACTCCAATGGTTCGTCATGGCACCACGGCCAAACGTCGGGGCAAGACCTGCCACCGTCGGGCCGTGTCAGACGCGCGCCTGGTTGTCGAAGGCCAGCAGGCCCAGACTCCGTGCGATCTTGTGCGTCAGATAACCGGTTTCATTGGAGGACGCCGAGGCGGCCAGAAAGCCCGTGGTCAACCAGCGATTGACCGTCTGGCCCTTGTCGTTGGTGGCGATGAAGTTGGCGTCGCGGTCTTCCTTCATCAGGGTGGCGATGCGCCCAAGCGCCTCGTCCCAGCTGATGCGGGTCCACTCGTTGCTGCCGGGCTTGCGGACTTCGGGGTACTTGAGGCGATTGGGGCTGTGGATGAAATCCAGCAGGCCGGCGCCTTTCGGGCAGAGGGTGCCGCGGTTGACCGGATGGTCGGCGTCGCCCTCGATGTGAATGATGTTCTGGGCCACGTTCTTGGCCCGGTCGCCCATGCTGTACATGATCAGGCCGCAGCCGACCGAGCAGTAGGGACAGGTGTTACGGGTTTCCACGGTGTGCGCCAGTTTGAAATGGCGCACCTGGTCGGCAAAGGCGGCTGTGGGAGCCATGCCTAACGCCGCCAGGCTGGATCCCGCAAGGCCGACTCCAGCGACCTTGAAGAATTGCCGACGGTTCATATCCACGGTTCTTATCCTCGTTTCAGGCTGGGCCCGATACATAGCCGGGCCCTGGGGCAAGAGTACCTCAATCGTTTCGCTTATCGAGCGCTTCGCCTTTGTCGCCGATCAATGGAAGTCGCCCTTTGGTCCGCTCGATCAGGACCAAAGCGGCTTTCCCGCGAAAAGCGCGGCGCCTCCCTGGCTCCGGCGGACCTTGCCAGGCGCGCTGCACCTGCCCCTCGTCCCGGCGATTCGGCAGGGCGGGAAAGTCATGCTAAGCTCGCTAACCTTCCTAGCGATGATCCGGACCCTTTCGCCATGTCCAGTCGCCTGCTGACGCCGCCATAGCCGATCGCCCTCCTCCAGCGCCGGGTAATCACCCTCGCCAGGGCTGATCGGCGCTCGCCCCCATCGCCCAACCCCGTATCGCGACCGCGCCCTGATGCGCCATCGCCCGTTTCGGATACGCCATGAAAAGTGCTTCTCCCCGCGCCGACATCCTGGCCGGCCTCACCACGTCCTTCGCCCTGGTGCCCGAGTGCATCGCCTTCGCCCTGGTCGCCCACCTCAATCCGTTGATGGGGCTCTATGGCGCCTTCTTCATCTGTACCCTCACCGCCCTCTTCGGTGGCCGCCCGGGCATGATCTCCGGCGCCGCCGGCTCCATGGCGGTGGTCATCGTCGCCCTGGTGGTGCAGCACGGCGTGCAGTACCTGCTGGCCACCGTGGTGCTCGGCGGGCTGCTGATGATCGCCTTCGGCCTGCTGCGCCTGGGCAAGCTGATCCGCATGGTGCCGCACCCGGTGATGCTGGGTTTCGTCAACGGTCTGGCCATCGTCATCGCCCTGGCGCAGCTGGAACATTTCAAGCAGGGGGGCGCCTGGCTCAGCGGCGCGCCCCTGTACCTGATGCTCGGCCTCACCGCGGCGACCATGGCCATCATCTGGCTGCTGCCACGGCTGACCCGCGCCGTGCCGCCGGCCCTGGCCGCCATCCTCGGCGTGGGCCTGGCGGTCTACTGCCTCCACCTGCCGACCCGCACCCTGGGCGACATGGCGCATATCGCCGGCGGCCTGCCGCAGCTGGCGTTGCCGGACATCCCCTGGAACCTGGAAACGCTGCGGATCATCCTGCCCTATGCGGTGCTGATGGCCCTGGTTGGCCTGCTGGAAACCCTGCTGACGCTGAATCTCACCGACGAGATCACCGAGAGCCGCGGCTATCCCAACCGCGAGTGCGTGGCCCTCGGCGCGGCCAACCTGGCCTCGGGGCTGTTCGGCGGCATGGGCGGTTGCGCCATGATCGGCCAGACCATGATCAACCTGAGTTCCGGTGGCCGTGGCCGGTTGTCCGGGCTGGCCGCCGGGGTGCTGATGCTGCTCTTCGTGCTGTTCCTCTCGCCCTTGATCGAGCGCATCCCATTGGCTGCGCTGGTCGGCACCATGTTCGTGGTCGCCCAGCAGACCTTCGCCTGGGCCTCGCTGCGGGTGCTGCACCGGGTACCGCGCAGCGACATGCTGATGATCGTGGCGGTCACCGTCATCACCGTGTTCGCCGACCTCGCCACCGCGGTGCTCTGCGGTATCGTTCTGGCCGCGCTCAACTTCGCCTGGCAGCACGCCCGCCGGCTGTATGCCGACAGCCACCTGGACGCCGATGGCAGCAAGAGGTACCAGGTGCACGGCACCCTGTTCTTCGCCTCCACCGCCACCTTCCTCAACCAGTTCGACCCGGCCGGCGATCCGCCGAAGGTAGTGGTGGACTGCAGCCACCTGAGCTTCGTCGACTACTCCGCCGTGGCCGCGCTGCGCACCCTGCACGAGCGCTACGCCAAGGCCGGCAAGCGGGTACGGGTGCTGCACCTGTCGGCGCGCTGCAAGCAGCTGCTGCGCCGCGGCGGCGTGAGCGACGACCTCGCCCTCGGCGATTGAACCCCAGGCGCCGCTGCCGGGTCTTTCCCAGCAATGTCCTACGCCTGGAGACCCGCGGCCATGTCCAAGATCCTCGCCTGCCTCGACGGCTCGGCCGTCAGCGCCGCCGTCTGCGACTTCGCCGCCTGGGCCGGTACCACCCTGGACGCCCCGCTGACCCTCCTGCACGTCCTGGATCAGCGGCGCTTTCCCAAGCCCGGCAACGGCACCCCACCGCCGCTGCTGGTCAACCGCGAACACCTGCTGACCGAGCTGGCCGCCCTGGACGCCCGACGGGGCAGCCTGGCAGAAGACCAGGGCCGCCTGCTGTTGGATGCGGCCCAGCTACGGGTGGAAGAACAGCAGGCTCGCTGCGCCGGAGCAGTACTGCAACACGGTGACCTGATGGGGTCCCTGGAAAGCCTGCAGGAAGACTTCGATCTCATCGTGCTGGGCCGCCAGGGCGAGGACAGTCCGCCCAAGCGGCTGATCGGTCGCCACCTGGAAAGTGCCATCCGCCTGTTGCATCGCCCCTTGCTGGTGGCGGGTCATCTGTTCGTCAGGCCCTCGGGCGTGCTGCTTGCCTATGACGACAGCAGCAGCGCGCGCAAGGCCGTGACCTGGGTAGCCAACTGCCGCCTATTCGACGACCTGGCCTGCCACGTGGTGACGGTCGGTCGCGAACGCGAGGAACGCCGCGCCGCCCTCGCCCGCGCTGCCGACGAACTGAGAGCCGGAGGCCGCCAGGTCACCACCGCCATCACCGATGGCGACGTCGAACTGGGCCTGGAACGCTATCGCAAGCAGCACGGCCTGGAGCTGGTGGTCATGGGCGCCTACGGGCATTCGCGGCTGCGTCACTTCTTCATGGGCAGCAATACCCGCAACATGCTGGAAACCGCCGGCAGCGCCCTGATCGTGGTGCGCTAGCGGTAGTGGACGTGTTGCCTTAGAAATCCACCCGCCCACGGCTGGCCTTGAGGCCGCTGCGACGGGACTTGCCCTCCAGGCGGCGCTGCTTGGAGCCGTAGGTCGGCTTGGTGGGCCGCCGGGGCTTTTCCGGGACGTTGGCGGCGGCGATCAGCGTGGCCAGGCGTTCCAGGGCGTCGGCGCGATTCTGTTCCTGGGTGCGGTACTGCTGCGCCTTGATCACCACCACGCCCTCGCGACTGATGCGCTGGTCGCGCAGGGCCAGCAGGCGCTCCTTCAGGGCCTCCGGTAGCGAGGAAGCCTGGATATCGAATCTCAGGTGGACGGCACTGGAGACCTTGTTGACGTTCTGGCCACCGGCGCCCTGGGCGCGTACCGCGGTGAGCTGGATCTCCTGCTCGGGCAGCGTCAGGCGCTCGTCGATGAACAGACTCACGCCGGCTGCGCGCCGCGGGTCAGCCAGGCGTCGAGCAGCGGCTCCAGCTCGCCCAGCGGCTGGTAGCCGTTGGTGATCAGGGCCAACTGGCCGTCGCGTTCGGCCAGCAGGGTCGGGAAGCCGGCGATGCCCAGGTTCAGCGCCCAGTCGAAGTCGGCCTGGGTGGCCTGGTGCGCGGATTCGCCATCGAACAGTGGGGCGAATTCGATGCGCGGCAGGCCGCTGGCCTCGGCCAGTTCCACCAGCAGCGCCGGCTGGGTGACGTCGCGGGCCTCGACATAGAAGGCCTGCTGGATCCGCTTGGCCAGGCCCCAGACGGCCTCTTCGTCGAGCTGACGCGCAGCGACCAGGGCGCGACAGGCCGGCTCGGTGTCGTACACCAGGCCTTCCGGCGGCCCCTGGTCGAGGGCGAAGGGTTGGCCAGTGGTTTCCTGCACCGCCTGCCAGTAGGCCAGGGTGCGCACGCGGCTGGCGGTGTCCTGGGCCACCCGCTCGCGGCGCAGGCCGCCGACCACCAGGCGCAGGGGAATGCCCCGGGCGGCCGCCCGCTCGGCCAGGCGATCCACCACCGGGGCGAAGCCCCAGCACCAGGAGCACATGGGGTCCATCACATAGAGCAGGCGACCGGGCATCCTAGACCTCCTCGGGGTGGGGTGTAGCGTTCAGCCGCGGATCGCGGCCGATGGGATGGGGCTCATTGCGCAGCCGCGCGAGCTCGATCTGCTTCTGTCGCTCGCGCGCCCCGGCGCGGGTCTTTTCCGACAGCAAATCCCAGCAGTGCGGGCAGCTGATGCCGGGGCTGTAGTGCGGCGATTGCATGTCCTGCGGCGACACCGGATTGCGGCAGGCATGGCACTGATCGTAGACACCCTCGGCCAGCTCATGGGTGACGGTCACCCGGTTGTCGAAGACGAAGCACTCGCCTTCCCAACGCGACTCGGCCGCCGGCACCTCTTCGAGGTACTTGAGGATGCCACCCTTGAGGTGGAACACCTCGGGGAAGCCCTCCTGCAGCATGAAGCTGGAGGCCTTCTCGCAGCGGATGCCGCCGGTGCAGAACATGGCGACCTTCTTGTGCCGGGCCGGATCGAAGTGCTCGCGGATGTAGGCCGGGAAATCCCGGAAGCTCTTGGTCTTGGGGTCGATGGCGCCCTTGAAGCTGCCGATCCCCACCTCATAGTCGTTGCGGGTATCGATCACCAGCACCTCGGGGTCGTCCACCAGGGCATTCCAGTCCTGCGGCTCGACGTAGGTGCCCACGCGCTGGTTGGGATCGACGCCGGGCACACCCAGGGTGACGATCTCCTTCTTCAGCTTGACCTTGGTGCGGTAGAACGGCTGCTCGGCGCAGTAGGACTCCTTGTGGTCGATATCGACCAGGCGCGGATCGGCGCGCAGCCAGGCGAGCACGGCATCGATGCCTGCACGGCTGCCGGAGACGGTGCCGTTGATACCTTCCTCGGCCAGCAGCAGGGTGCCCTTGACGTCGTTCGCCAGCAGGGTCTGCAACAGGGGTTCACGTAATTGGACGTAGTCGTCCAGGGTGACGAACTTGTACAAGGCCGCCACGACGATATTGTCGGTCATCTTCGATTTTCCAGGGGTCACCCGCGCAAAGGGCGGACCGGTTAGACGAAAACGCCGGCAAGAGTCTGTTCAAAGGCTCGCGAGCTAGAGACAAACAAGGCCTTGGCGGCCCCGCGAAAAGGGCGGAGGAAGCGCAGTTTACCCAGCGTAAATGAGCATCCCGACGCCTTTTTCAACGCCGTTTGGCCGACGCACAGCAGACTTTGGACGGCCTCTTGGAGCCGACGCCGGTCAAATTTTAACCAATTAGCGAGGCGCCGAACAATGGCGTCTTGAGATCAGCCCGCCAGGTCGTGCTTGCTGCCACCCCGGCAGGTCGGCGAATCCGGCGCCTGGCCCTGGCTCGCCCACTCCTCCGGGGTATAGGTGTGCAGCGCCAGCGCATGGAACTGGCCCATGAGTTCACCCAGGGTGCCGTAGACCTTCTGGTGGCGCTTCACCGCATTGAGCCCGGCGAAGTGTTCGCTGACCACCACCGCCTTGTAGTGGGTCTCCTGGCCACGGCTGTGCATGTGGCTTTCGTCCAGCACCTCCAGGTGCTCGGGTTGCAACAGGCCCAGGCTGGACTGGATACGTTCGCGCATGCTCATGGGGATACCTCGACTGTGAGAGCCGTCATTCTAGCGAGGGCGGCCACCGGCCGGAATCGCCTCTGTCGGCCCGGAAACGACGAAGCCCGGAACGAGTCCGGGCTTCGGCTGCGGCGTGGGCTCAGCGCTTGGCGGGCGGCGTGGCGTTGCCGGCGCCGGCCGGCGGCTTGACGCCCAGCTCCTTGTCCATCTCGGCGAGGATGCCGTTGACCTTGGGTACCGCCAGCTCGAGCTTGGCCTGGGTCAGCTCGGCGGACTGCGCCGACAGCCGCGGCAGGGTCGCCAGCATCTTCTTGCCGAGGTCCGACTGGTAGAACTTGATCAGGCCTTCCAGCTCGTCTTCGGTGAAGGTATCGGTATAGAGCTTGACCAGGTCCGGCTTGACCTTTTCCCAGCCGATGGTGCTGTCCAGCGCCTGGTTGGCACGGGCGGTGTAGCTCTCCAGCACGGCTTTCTTAGCCGGCGCCTTGGCCTGCTCGAAGTGCTGGGCGAAGAGTTGCTGCACCTGGGCATAGACCGGGGTGGTCAGCTTGTCGGCGTTGGCCAGCTTGAGAAAGCGCTCTGCGTCGGCTGCGTGGCTTTTGGCGTCGGCCAGGGCCAGGCCACTCGCACTGGACAGCAGGACGAGGGCACCGAGCGTACGAAGAGTCTTTTTCATGGGCGTCCTTGGGGATGCGAAAAATGGACGGGAAGTCTGGCAGAGACGGGCTGAATGCCAGCTGAACTGCCTTCGACCGCCACCAGGCAAGTGAGAACACTTCCCATTTGGGAACCCTGGCGCTAACCTGCTGCCCAACCTAGCTGGACCCTTACCCTACGAGCGGAGACCGCCATGAGCCGTACCGAAACCGATAGCATCGGCCCCATCGAAGTGGCCGACGATGTCTACTGGGGCGCCCAGACCCAGAGGTCGCTGGAAAACTTCGCCATCGGCAACCAGCAGATGCCGCTGGCGGTGGTGCATGCCCTGGCCACGGTGAAGAAGGCGGCCGCCCGGGTCAATCTGCGCCTCGGCGAATTGCCGGAAGACGTCGCCACCCTGATCGAGAAGGCCAGCAGCGAGATCCTCGACGGCTTCCACGACGACCAGTTTCCCCTGGTGGTCTGGCAGACCGGCAGCGGTACCCAGAGCAACATGAACGTCAACGAGGTCATCGCCGGACGCAGCAACGAGCTGGCCGGCAACGGCATGGGCGGCAAGAAGCCGGTCCACCCCAACGACCACGTCAACCGCGGCCAGAGCTCCAACGACTGCTTCCCCACCGCCATGCACATCGCCACCGCCCTGGCGGTGCAGAACGACCTGCTGCCGGCCATCGCCGAGCTGTCCGGCGGCTTGGCGCTGCAATCGGCGCGCTATCAGCACCTGGTCAAGACCGGTCGCACCCACATGATGGATGCCACCCCGGTGACCTTCGGCCAGGAGCTGTCGGCCTTCGTCGCCCAGCTCGACCTCGCCGAACGCGCCATCCGCAATGCCCTGCCGGCCGTCCTGGAACTGGCCCAGGGCGGTACCGCGGTGGGCACCGGCCTCAATGCGCCCAAGGGCTTCGACGAAGCCATCGCCAAGGAGATCGCCGAACTCACCGGCCTGCCCTTCGTCACCGCGCCGAACAAGTTCGCCGCCCTCGCCGGCCATGAGCCGCTGGTAGCCCTGCACGGCGGTCTCAAGACCCTGGCCGTGGCGCTGATGAAGATCGCCAATGACCTGCGCCTGCTGGGCTCCGGTCCGCGCGCGGGCTTCGCCGAGGTCAAGCTGCCGGCCAACGAACCGGGCAGCTCCATCATGCCGGGCAAGGTCAACCCGACCCAGTGCGAGGCCCTGTCCATGCTAGCCTGCCAGGTGATCGGCAACGACGTCACCGTGGGTTTCGCCGCGAGCCAGGGCCATCTGCAGCTCAACGTCTACAAGCCGGTGATCGCCCACAACGTGCTGGAATCCATTCGCCTGCTGGCCGATGGCTGCCGCAACTTCAACACCCATTGCGTCACCGGCATGGAACCGGACGAGCACAAGATGGCCGAGCACCTGGAACAGGGGCTGATGCTGGTGACGGCGCTCAATCCGCACATCGGCTACGACAAGGCCGCCGAGATCGCCAAGAAGGCCTATGCCGAGAACAAGACCCTGCGCGCCGCCGCGCTGGAGCTCGGCTACCTGACCGATGCGCAGTTCGACGAATGGGTACGTCCGGAAACCATGCTGGAAGCCGGTGGCCGTGGCTGAGGCACGCGGCGCCACGCCGCTGGAAGGGGATGGCCGGCGCCTGCTGGTCATCCAGGGCAATCCCAAGCGGACCAGCTTCTGCCAGTCGCTGGCCGACGCCTATGTCCAGGGCGCCCAGGCCAGTGGCCAGGTGGTGCGCCAGCTCAAGCTGGCCGACGCCCAGTTCGATCCGGTGCTGCGCGAGGGCTATGACCTCTCGCAGACGCTGGAGCCGGATCTGCTGGAAGCCCAGCGGCAGATCCACTGGGCCGAGCATCTGGTGTTCATCTACCCGGTGTGGTGGAACGGCCTGCCGGCGGTGCTGGCGGGCTTTCTCGAGCGCGTGCTGCAACCGGGCTTCGCCTTCGCCCAGCGCGACCAGACCTGGGGCGGCGAGCCGCTGCTGACCGGCCGCAGCGCCGAGCTGCTGGTCACCTCCGACACCCCGCCCTCCCCCTGGCAGCGCCTGCGTAACCAGGCGCCCCATCGCCAGGGCATCCAGGAAGGCCTCGAGGCCTGTGGCATCCAGGTGCTGCAGGTGCACGAGTATTCGCCGGTGCGGGCGGCGGACGAGGAGCAGCGGCTGCGCTGGCTGCAGGAAGTGGAGCGGTTGGGGCGGAACGAGTAGTTGGGTTTTTTGATCGCGGCCATGGCGGTCCGCCGACGCGGCCGCTCCTACACAAGACAGATATTTCCGTAGGAGCGGTCGCATCGGCGAACCGCCACGATCGCGATTCCGCCACTGCATACCAAGGCGTAAGGCATAACCAAAGCGCCTTTTATTCTTTCTCCTGCGGATCGACCGTCGGCACTATCGATACTCCCCTTCCCCGCGGAGCACCGCCATGACCCGCTATCTCATCCTTCCCGGTTGGCAAGGCTCCGGCCCCGAGCATTGGCAGACCCACTGGCAACGCCGCCTGCCGGATGCCCGTCGGGTCGAACAGGACGACTGGCAGCGTCCCGATCCGCAGCGCTGGGTCGCCGCCCTCGACGCGGCCATCGCCCAGGCCAATGCGCCGGTGGTGCTGATCGCCCATAGCCTGGGGTGCGTGACCGTCGCCCGCTGGGCGGCCAGCGCCCCGGTGGCCCGCCGGCAGCGGGTGCTGGCGGCCTTGCTGGTGGCGCCGGCCGATGTCGAACGTCCGGGTTGCCCCGTGGAGCTGGTGGGTTTCGCCCCCTTGCCACGCCAGCCGTTACCCTTCCCCTCGCGGGTGGTGACCTCGGACAACGACCATGCCATCAGCCTGCCGCGGGCCGAAGCCCTGGCGCAGGCCTGGGGCAGCGAACTGGATGTCCTGCCCGGTGCCGGCCATATCAACACCCGCTCCGGGCATCGGCAGTGGGAGGAAGGCTTGCTCCACCTGGCGAAGCTGGGGTCGAGCCAGGGCCTGCGCGTCGCCTGATCCCTGCCCTTCCAGATTCAGAAGCGCCCCATCACCTGGCTCTGCCCGGGCCTGAGCCAGCCGATGTTCTGCAGCACCGACGCCATGTCGCTGCCGGGCTGCGCCGTGCCCTGCACCTGCCCGCGCCAGTTCGCCAGGCTCAGGCGCAGTTCCAGGCGATGCTGGCCGGTGCGCTCGAAGACGCCCTGCAGCCAGGGCGCCGTCTGGCAATCCACCTGCAACCGGGACTCGCCCAGGGCGAGACGCCGGGGCGCCAGGAGCTGCAGGCCATCGCCCTGCCATCCGCCACCCGCCGCCTGGCAACGTCGCCAGCTGCCTGCCAGGCGTACCTCGCCCACCAGCCGACCGGCGAGCAGCGCGCTGCCCGGCGCCTGCAGCCAGCGCAGGTCACCTCCGGCGAGATCGGCCTGCCACCGCCAGGGCCAGCCGCTGAGGACCATGCCCCAGGGCGCAGCCTCGGGCTCGCCGATCCTGACCTGCAACCGGCCCGGCCAGCGCAGCTGCCATTGCCAGGGGCCGGCACCGCCGCCCGGCCAGTCGAGGCGCTGCATGCCGCCGCCCAGCAGGGAACCCTGCAGCCCCACCGGGGTGACCTGGGGCGGTAGCAGCCTCGGCAGCCAGTCCGCCGCGGGCCAATAGAGCAGGCAGCCCAGGGCGAAGATCAGCAGGACGAACAGGGTAACGACCAGGCGCGCGAGCCAGCGCATCATGGCGTCCGCCCCACCAGCACCGCCAGGACATCCAGTTCGAAGGCCACGCCCCCTGACTGGCTGCGAATCCTGAGGGTCTGCGGCAACCAGCCGCGTGCCCGCGCCCAGGCCTGCAGCCGTTCCACCGCAAGGATATCGGCCGCCTCGCCACGCAGGTGCCAGACCGGCTCGGCCAGGGTCAGGGCGCTGAAGGTCACCCCGCCTACCGCAGCGCGCCAGTCCGTCTCCTGCAGCGGCTGGGCGACCGGCAGTGCCCGGGCCTCTGCGGCGAGGCGGACCCAGTCCACCGAGACCGGTCGGCCCCCTGGAGTGGGGCGCAGCCAGAGGATGGCGGCCAGCAACAGAATGACCAGGCCGCCAAGGGCCAGTCGCTGGCGTTCAGTGGGCAGCCGCTGCCAGCGCTGCAAAAGGGTGCTCATGGTCGCTTCTCCGTCGGGACCGCCAGGCGCAGGGTCAGGCGTCCGGCCTGCCGTTGCCACTGCAGGGTAGCGAATTCCTCGCCGAGTCGGCTGCGCAAGGTCTTGTCCAGACTGGCGGGGCCTTCCAGCACCAGCTGGATGCCCTGCTCATCGAGCGACCATTCCACCAGACGCAGCCCTGGTGCGCTGGTCAGGGCGGCGCCAAGGGGCTCCCTGAGGCGCTGCCAGAGGCGCCACTGGCCCTCCAGCTGCCGCCGGGTGCGACTGGCCAGCTGGAGTTCGCGTTCGGCGCGGCCGGTCTCGAGGCGGTCGCTGGCCAGACCCAGCCGTTGGGCGACATAGGCCCGGTCGAGCTGGGCCAGTCGCCACTGCTGGACCTGTTGCAGGCCCAGGTGCAGGATCGCCAGCACCGCGGCTGCGGCCATGCCCAGCACCAGCGGACGCGGCAGGCCCAGCGCGGGCCGACTGCGACGCTGGCCCTGGCGCGGCCAGAGATCCAGGGGCGCGAGTCCGGCGGCGGGCTGGGGCCAGAGCGGATCGCGGGTGGCCTCGGGCCCGGCTTCGAGCAGCGCGGCCAGGGCAGGCGGCAGACTGGCTTCGAGGGTAGGCGGCCAGGTCAGCCAGACCTCGTGGCCTTCGATCCGGGTCTTGAATCTCAGGCCTTCGCCCAGGCGCATTCCGATCCCGCTCTCGGCGGTGGGCTCGGGCAGCAGCTGGAAGTCGACCCAGCAGGCCGCCACCGTCCAGCCGCAGGCGGCGCAGTGCTCACGCCAGGCCTCCAGCAGCGCCCGATCCAGCGCCAGCAGGCGCAGCCGACCCGGGGTGCGCCCCAGACAGACCAAGTGCTGGTCACTGGCGTCCGCCAGCAGCTGGTCCTCCAGCAGCAGGCCCCATTCGTGCGGACGCAGCCCCTTGGGCGCGGCGACATCGAACAGGCTGCAGTCTTCGCCATGCAGCAGCAGGGTCACCGGCTGGGCGGACGCGGGCAGCGCTGCCGCGGCTTGCAGCTGGCCGTCCTGAAGGCGCGCGGCCACCAGCGGATTGTCCGGACCCGGCGGACCGGGTCGCCGCGTACGCAGGAGCAGCCGCGTGGAGCTGTGGGCGGGGCTGAGGTCGCGGCGCAGCAGGGGCAGCAGGCGCCCGAGCGGGAGGGAGGCGAACATGGGGTCAACCTGTCTGAGGCAGGGCGAAGGTACAGACATAGCCGGCACCCTGCAGGGTAAAGGTCAGCCGTACCCCGTTGGCGGGTTCGGCCGGGGGCGGATAGGCGAGCCAACGACCGCCGCCGTGGAATTCCAGTTGCAGGCGCTCGATGCCGGGCTGATCGAACACCGGTTGCCAGACCGGGGCCTCCACCGCATCCAGCTCGGCACTGCGCCAGAGTCGCAGCCGTTCCTGGGCGGCATCCCATTCCAGGCGCTGGCGGCGCAGGCGACCGGCGCCCTGCCCCGCACTCAGCGGCAAGCCGTCCAGGGCGACCCAGTCCAGGCGGTTCTCGGCGGGACGCCAGTCCAGCAGGGCGTTGTGCAGCGGCAACCGGCGCTCCTGCAGCGGGCGCAGGACCAGACCACCCAGGCGCCGCTCCAGCAGGCCGCAGAGGTCCAGCACCCGGGCGTTGGTCGATTCCCGCGCGGCCAGGCGACCGCGGGCGTCGAGCCAGAGATTGACCAGACTGCCGAGCAAGACGGCGAGCAGCGCCGTGAGGGCGATGGCCAGCAGCACCTCGATCAGGGTCATGCCCGCCTGGTTTCTCATGGCTGGACTCCGGCCTGGATCGGCCAGTCGCCCAGGCTTCGACTGAGCGCGGCATCGGCATAGAGCGTCAGCCGCCCGCCGAGGGGGCCGCTTGCGCCCTCCAGGCGCCAGTAGCAGCGTTCGCCACCCTGGTTCAACTCGCCCTGGCCGGTGGCCAGGCCCTCCACCTGCGCCCGGGCAGTGAGTTCACGTGCGCACAGCTGGGCCAGCTCGCGGGACTGGGCGACCCCGGCGATGTCCAGTCGCTGGCCGATCACCTGGCTGACGCCCACCGCCATGAAGGCGACGATGGCCAGGGCCACCAGCACCTCCAGCAGGGTGAAACCGGTCTGCTTCATGGCCGTTCCACCGAGGCGCGGCCGCGCCCGTCGACCACCAGCAGCCACTGCCGCTCGTCTTCGGCGAAGGCCAGGCGCTGGCCCTGGGTATCGCCATTCGGCCACCAGATCAGCCGCGGCTGGGCACTCACCGGCTCGGCCAGTTGCAGACCACTCGGCCAGCGCCCGTCCGGCAGATCGGCACTGGCCAGGGGTTGCCAGCGTGGCCCGCGGGTGTCGGCCACCAGTTGCAGATAGCGAAAGCCGGTGGCGTCGGCCTGCCAGCCGAGGATGCGGCCGCTGCGGCGGGCGGTGTCCCGCGCCAGCTGGAAGTCGCCCGCCAGACTTTCCAGGCGCCACTGCCCGGCCGGACTGCCGCCGCTCAGGCGCGCCACGCCTACCGCGGTGAGCAGGCCGACGATCAGCAGCACCACCATCAGCTCCAGCAGGGTGAAACCGCCCTGGCGCCTTGGCATGGTGACTCAGAGGGTCCAGTTGCCGATATCGGCGTCGCTGCCCTCGCCGCCTTCGCGGCCGTCGGCGCCGAGGCTGTAGAGATCCACCCGGCCATGTTCGCCAGGGATGCGATAGCGATAGGCGGCGCCCCAGGGGTCTTCCGGCAGGCGGCGGATATAGCCGTCGGCGCGGTAGTTGCGCGGCTCGGGGGCCTGGGTTGGCTTGCTCACCAGGGCGGCCAGGCCCTGCTCGGCGGTGGGATAGCGCAGGTTGTCCAGGCGGTACATGTCCAGCGCCTGCTCCAGGCTGGCGAGATCGGCGCGGGCCTTCTGCTGCATGGCCTTGTCCTGGTTGTCCAGCACATTGGGCGCGACGATGGCCACCAGCAGGCCGATGATGAAGATCACCACCATGATCTCGATGAGGGTGAAGCCGGCCTGGCGGGCGGGTACGGCATGAGAGCGCATCGCGAAAGTCTCCTTGGGGTGCATCAGAGGTTGAGCGCCTGGTTGAGCTGCATGATGGGCAGCAGGATGGCGAGGACGATGGCCAGCACCACGCCGCCGAGGATGAGGATCAGCACCGGTTCGAACAGCGCCAGGGCCAGGTCCACCTGCTGGTTGAAATCCCGCTCCTGAGCATCCGCAACCCGCTCCAGCATGGCGTCGAGGGTGCCGCTGGCCTCGCCGCTGGCGACCATGTTCACCAGCAGCGGCGGAAACACCGCGGTGCGATCCAGCGCCCGGCCGAGGCCGGTACCGGCGGTGACCTGCTCGATGGCGGCGTCCAGGGCGTCACCCAGGACCTGGTTGCTCAGGGTGGCACGACTGACCTGCAGGCCTTCGAGCACCGGGATGCCGCTGCCGACCAGGATCGCCAGGCTGCGGGTCAGGCGGGCGCTGTCGAGGGTGCGCAGCAACTCGCCCAGGCGCGGCAGGCGCAACAGCTGGCGATGCCAGCGTCGCCGCCACAGGACCTGGCGCAGCAGGCGCTGCAGACCGACACCGGCCAGCACCAGCAGACCCAGCAACCAGGGCCCAAAGACCAGCAGGCCATCGCTGACGGCCACCAGGGCGCGGGTGATCCAGGGCAATTGCAGGCCACTGTGGATGAATTGCTCGGTGAGCTTGGGCACCACGAAGGTCATCAGGCCGGCCACCACGGCGATGGAGACCAGGGCCAGCGCCAGGGGATAGATGAGCGCGGTACGCGCCTTGTGGCGCTGGCGCTGCACCCGTTCGAGATAGTCGGCCAGGCGTTCCAGCACCGGGCCCAGGCGCCCGGCCCGCTCCCCGGCGGCCACCAGGGTCAGGTACAGCGGATCGAAGGTGCCGGGATGGCGACCCAGGCTGTCGGCCAGGGTGTAGCCCTCGCGCACCTGGCCCAGCAGATCCAGCAGCAAGGCCTTGAGCGCCGCCTGGCGACTCTGGCGCTCGAGCATCTGCAGGGC
The DNA here is from genome assembly GCF_054558395.1 of Pseudomonas sp. No.117. Lineage (NCBI taxonomy): Bacteria > Pseudomonadati > Pseudomonadota > Gammaproteobacteria > Pseudomonadales > Pseudomonadaceae > Pseudomonas > Pseudomonas sp. No.117. The sequence continues at coordinate 33,334 of NZ_BAAJNP010000009.1, read as the reverse complement.
CTCGGCCAGGGGAATGGCGGCGCCCACCAGGGTCGCCAGCTGGCGGGTGAAATCGGTGCGACTGTTGGCGTCCAGCCGTCCGCCGCGACCGCGCGCGCCGCGCACCGGACCGCTCGCCTGCACCTCGCGGGGAAAGAGGCCGCGCTCGCGCAGCAGCTGGCGGGCGTGGCGCTCGCTTTCGGCCTGGATGACATCGCGCTGGCGACGCCCGTCGCCGTCCAGCGCCAGGTAGCGGTAGGCCGGCATCAGCGCAGCGCTCCGCCGAGGGCGTTACTGGTGCACCGCACGCAGCACCTCCGCCAGGCTGGTCTCGCCCGCCGCCAGGCGCGCCAGGGCGCCCTCGGCCAGGGTCGCGCGGCGGCCTTCCAGCAGTCGCGCCATCTCGCCTTCACCGGCGCCGCGATAGATGAGCTCGGCCAGTTCGGCGTCCAGGGCGACGAATTCATAGAGCCCCAGGCGACCGCGATAGCCACTGCCGTTGCACGCCGCGCAGCCCTGGGGCTCGCGCAGCCGTTCGAGGCCGGCCAGCCCCGGCAGGAGCGCCTGCTCGGCCGGGCGCAGCGGACGCCAGGCAGCGCAGCCACAGAGCCGCCGTACCAGCCGCTGGGCCAGCACCCCCTTGAGGCTGGAGGCCAGCAGGAAGGGCTCCACGCCCATGTCGCGCAGCCGGGTAATGGCGCCCAGGGCGCTGTTGGTGTGCAGGGTGGAGAGCACCAGGTGACCGGTAAGACTGGCCTGCACGGCGATGCCGGCAGTCTCCACGTCGCGGATCTCGCCGATCATGATGACGTCCGGATCCTGGCGCAGGATGGCCCTCAGGCCGCTGGCGAAGGTCAGGCCGGCACGGGGGTTGACCGGGGTCTGGCCGATGCCGGGCAAGGCGTATTCCACCGGGTCTTCCACGGTGAGGATGCTGCGGCTGCCCTCGTTGAGCAGGCCCAGGCTGGCATAGAGGGTGGTGGTCTTGCCCGAGCCGGTCGGCCCGGTCACCAGCAGGATGCCGTTGGGCTGGGCCAGGGCACCACGCAGGCCAGTATCTATGGCCGGCGGCAGGCCGAGGCGCGCCAGCTCCAGCAGGCTGGCCTGCTTGTCGAGGATGCGCATCACCACCCGCTCGCCGTGGACGCCGGGCAGGGTCGAGACGCGGATGTCGACGTCCCGGCCGCTGGCCCTCAGGGTGATGCGGCCGTCCTGGGGCTGGCGCTTCTCGGCGATGTCCAGCCGCGCCATGACCTTGATCCGCGACACCAGCATGGCCGACAAGGCCCGCGGCGGGCGCAGCAATTCGCGCAACACGCCATCCACCCGCACCCGCACCACCAGCGCCTGCTCGAAGGTCTCCACGTGCAGGTCGGAGGCGTCCAGGCGCAGGGCCTCGGCGAACAGGGCGTTGATCAGGCGGATCACCGGTGCCTCGCCAGCGCTGTCGAGCAGGTCCTCGACCCGCGGCAGTTCCTCCATCAGCCCGGCCAGGTCGACGGTCTCGCCCAGGCCTTCCACCAGGGCTTCGGTCGTGGCCTGGCCGGCTTCGTAGAGCGGTCCCAGGCGCTGCTCGAAGACCTCGCGGGGCAGCCAGTCGCAGCCCAGGGGGGGACCATGGCGACGCTGTACTTCCTGCAGCAGGGCCAGGTCGGCATCCGTGCGGCACAGCAGCCGATAGCCGTCGGGCGCGGCGGCCAGGGCGATACCGGCCTGGCGCGCCAGGCGATAGGGCAGCGTCGCTGTCATCAGAGGCCGTCCAGGCGCGCCCGCGCCGAGGGATAGAGACTCTGCAGGGTGGGCGCGCCGCGACTGCCCGGCGGGGTGGCCGGCAGGGCCGCGGCCGGAGCGGCGGCGCGCATGCCGCGATACTTGTCTTCGCTGATCTGCTGCACCAGCGCCGGATCACGCAGGATGCGCGGACGGATGAACACCACCAGATTCTGCTTGGTGCTGGAGCGGGTACGCGACTTGAACAGATTGCCCAGCACCGGCACGTCGCCCAGCAGCGGCACCCGCTGGTCGCTGTCGTTGCCCTCGTTGCTGATCAGGCCGCCGAGGACGATGAGGCCGTTGTCCTCGACCATCACCGTGGTCTTGATCTCGCGCTTGTTGGTGACCACGTCGCTGGCGCGCACGTTGTCGGCCAGCGACGAGACCTCCTGGACGATCTCCATGCGCACGGTGTCGCCTTCGTTGATCTGCGGCTTGAGGCGCAGCTTGACCCCCACCTCGCGGCGCTCGATGGTCTGGTAGGGATTGGCGTTGTTGCTGGTGACCGAACCGGTGACGAAGGGCACCTCCTGGCCGACCATGATCGAGGCCTCGGCGTTGTCCAGGGTCAGCAGCGTCGGCGTCGACAGCAGGTTGAAACCACTCTCGCTGCGCATGGCCTGCAGCAGGGTAACGAAATTCAAGCCGCTGCCGCCGATGCGCCCGACCCCGGCGGAGATGCCCTGCATGCCCGACAGCAGACTGCCCAGGGCGGTAGTGTCCTGGTTGGCCGCGGCGGCGGCGATGCCGTTGATGGGCGTGCCGTTGGTGAAGTTGACGCTGCCCGCCGGCAGGTTGCCGTTGCGGTCGAGAAACAGCCATTGGACACCCAGCTGGTTGGCCTTGGTGTCGGTGATCTCGGCGATGATGGCCTCCACCACGACCTGGGCGCGGCGGATATCCAGCTGGCTGATGATGCGCTTGTAGCCGGCGAGCTCCCGTGGCGGACCGATCAGCACGATGGAGTTGGTCCCCAGGTCCGCTTCCAGACGAATACCGGGCGCCCCCGGCGCCAGCGTCCCGCCGCTCTTGGGCAGCGGGGCTTCCCCTTCCGCCCCACCCTCCACAGGGGTGGTATTACCAGCAGCAGGCGCCACGGGAATCTCCACCCGTGCCTCCTGGGTGACCTCGCCGCTCAGGCCGCGCAGCACCTTGACCACCTCGCCGGCCTTGGCGTGGTGCAGATAGACCACCTCGGTGTCGCTGGCGGCATCGCGGGAGACGTCCAGTTCGGCCACCAGCCGGCGCACCTGGCGGCGCACGGCCTCGTCGCCGCGCACCATGAGGGCATTGCTGCGGGCGTCCGCCAGCACCTGGACATTGCCACCGGCCTGGCCGCGACTGGCCAGCAGCCGCTCCACCAGCGGCGCGGTGTCGCGCGCCTGGGCATGGCGCAGGGTGATCATCTCCACCGGCTCGTCGCGGCCGCGGTCCAGCCGCGTCAGCAGCTGACCGATGCGACTGAGGTTGCTGCGCCAGTCGGTCACCACCAGCAGGTTGCTGGCCGGATAGGGCGTGGCCACCCCGACCCGAGCGTCCATCAGCGGACGGACGATGCCCAGCAGCTGTTCGAGATTGCCACCGCGCACGGCGAACACCCGGGTCGCCACGGTATCGCCGGCCCCGGCCTTGGCCGGGGCGCCGTCATCCAGCTCCACCGGCAGCGGTTCGGTGCGCGCCGCCTGATCGGGCAGGATCTTCACGCTGCCGTCGTCCAGCTCCACCGCGGCGTAGCCGTTGGCGCGCAACTGGGCCAGGGCCAGGGCATAGACATCGTCGGCGGCCAGGGGCTGGGCGCTGCGCACCGTCAGGGTGCCGCGCACCCGAGGGTCGATGACGAAGTTGGTGCCAGTGATGCGCCCGACGCTTTCGATGAACAGATCGATCTCGGTGTTCTCGAAGTTGACCTCGAAGCGTTGTTCGGCCTGGGCGCCGAGCAGCCAGAAGGCGAGGAGCAGGCCGCAATAGCTGCGTTTCTTCACAGGGACAGTCTCACGGGTAGGGCCAGGGCACGCCCCTGACGTTCCAGTTCCAGGGTCAGGGCGCCGGTGGCGCGCCAGTGCGGCAGGCGTTGCAGGAGCGCCCGGGTATCGGCCACGGGGACGGCGTCCACCCGGCGCAGGACGTCGCCGGGCTCCAGGCCCAGGCCACTGAAGAAGGCCGGTTCGGCGCCGGGTTGCAGGCGGTAGCCGGTCAGCTCGCCATGCTCGCGCACCGGGGTGGCGCGAATGCGCCTGAGCAGGCTGGCCAGGTCACCCTCCTCCGCGCTCGGCAGGGGCGCGGCCTTGACCGGCGCCGGCTTGGCCGTACCGCTGGCGGCGAGCCCGACGAGTTCGCGCGGCGCCGGCCAGGGCAACCGCTCTTCGCGATCGCCGCGGGTAAAGACCAGGCCCTGGGCGTCGATGGCGGTCAGCACCAGACCGGGCGCCAGGCTGTCGCCCAGCACCAGGGACAGCTGGCGATCGCCGTGGCGCAGCACCACCACCGAGCCGTCGATGGGCACCGCCTTGATCGCCCCGACCCACTGGATCGGCAGGCTGCTGGGTGCGGCCTGGCTGGCGGCGCGCCAATGGCCGGCAAGCAGATCGGCCGCCGGTGCCGCCTCGACCTGGGCGCTGGGCGCGGGCGTCGGCAGCCACAGCAGGCGCAGGTCGCAGACCACCCGGGCCGCCAGCCAGGCGGCGATGCCCAGCCACAGCAGGGTCAGCAGCCGCAGCGCCAGGGGATGGATGAGCAGGCGCGCCATCAGGCCAGCGACTCCAGACGGCGGCGCAAAGCAGCCAGCGGATGCCAGCCCGGATGACCCTCGACGAACTCCAGGCGTGGCGGCGCCAGGGGTACCAGGCCCCAGTCGGCGGGCCGGGCGCGCAGATAGGCTTCGAGGCGCTGCCACAGCGCCTCGCCGGTGCCGAGTTCACGCCCCAGGGCAAAGGTGCGACAGGTAAAGGAGGCGCCCAGGGGTGCCTGCAGCGGTCCGATGCGCTGGCCGCGCGGCGCGCCGTAGCGGCAGGTCCACTGAACGCCGAGTAGCCGCGGCAGATCCTGGCTGTTGTCCAGCAGCAGGGGTTCGCCGAAGCGGTTGTCGGCGGCCTCTTCCAGAAGCGTGCGCAGGCCGTCCGCCGAGGTGGGCAGATCCAGCACCGTGGCCTCGTGGCCGCCACAGAGGGCGATCAGGTGCTCGCGGGTGATCCAGTCGCCCCGCCGCAGGGGCAGGTCATATCTCAGCCCGGGCAGCAGCACCGGCTGCGCATCGCCACCGCCCAGGGCCGCGGCGATCAGGGCGTCCCAGCTGCCGCCGAGCAGGTCGCGGCGCCAGAGGTCCACCGGCGCCCGTGCCAGGCGCTGGTCGAGCCAGCCGGCATGGGGCGCCCGGGCCTGCGCCAGTTGCCGCTGATAATGTTCCAGCAGGGCTCGATCGGGGACGCGCTCGGCCTGCACCGGATGGAAGACGGCGTCCAGGCGCCAGCCGTCGCGACCGCCCCGGCAGCGGATCTCGAAGATACCGACGCCGCGGCAACCCGGCAGGCACACCGGCAGCGGACGCCCGCTGCCGCGCATCACCGGGATCAGTTCCGGCCAGAGATCCTGGCCGCGGGCGCAGAGCAGCAGGTCCGCTTCCTCCAGCCGCTCGGCCAGCCACAGGCCCGGCCCGCTGCCGACATCGGCCAGCACCACCAGCAGATCGGCCTTGCCCCGGGCTTCGGCCAGCACCGGACGCAGCCGGGCATACCAGTCGGCCAGCGGCGCCTGCTGGTCGCTGGCATAGGGATCGGTCACGCCGACCAGGGCGATGCGCACCCCGTCGCGCTCGATCAGGGTGAAGGGGGCGACGCCCAGGGTGGTGCGCTGTTCTTCGGTAAGGGTGGCGCCCAGCACCGGGCGACCATAACGGCGATAGAGGGCGGCGCTGCGCTCGGGCCAGAGCAGGCGTTCGTCGCTGCTGACGCGGACCTCGCTGCCCAGCAACTGGCTGCCCTCGACCCCGGCCTCGCCGCGGGTCAGCTGGGTCAGGCCGCTGCCGTTCCAGCACTGGCCGTTTTCCAGGGTCAGGCTACGGATCGCGCCCTGGCGGGTGCGCAACTGGGTCAGCTGGCAGGCCAGGGCGGCATAGCCACCATAGCGCTGGCCGTCGCCACGCCCGGCATCCAGCAGCGGTGCCAGCGCGGGAGCGAGACGAGCCGCGTCGGCGCCGGTACGCCAGGGCGCGGCGCCGATCCGCCCGGCCGGCCCGAGCCGCACCCGCGGCACCACCGGCCAGCCGGGTTCGCGGGCATCCAGGGTGTCGGCGACATAGAGCAGCTGCAGATCGGTGTCCGCCGGACCGGCGGAAAAACCCCGGGCACAGCCACCCAGCAGGGGTGCCGTGGCGCCCGCCGCGAGCCAACCCAAGACCTGGCGTCGTGCCCAGTTGCCCATCCGATGTCTGCCTTGCGCGCTTAAATGAGGGCGGCATCCTAGGCGGCGAAAAGCTACAAATTCATGACAAAACAGCAGGTTACAAACTGTTACAGCGCGACTGGCGGGAAATGACCGGCTGTAACCTTTCAGTCACCAGACCATCACAGAGGCTTCCTAAAGTCGCCGGCTCCCGTGATCAACCAAGGAAGCTTTGCGCATGAGCACTTTCACGAGCGACGACCGTAACCGCAACGAAAGCGGCAACGAACCGCTGGATGCCGTCGTCGACCGTTACCTGTCGCGCCGCAGCGTCATGAAGGGCGGTCTGGGTGCCGCCATCGCCATGATCGCCGGCGGTGGCCTGACCGCCTGCTTCGACGGCGGTGGCGGCTCGCACGACGATCCGGCCCCCAGCCAGCCGGCCCCGGCGCCGCAGCTCAAGCTTGGCTTCGAATCCATCCGCGGCGCCCGACTCGACGCCATCGTCCTGGCCTCTGGCTACAGCGCCCGCACCCTGGCGCCCTGGGGCACCCCGCTGAACAACCTGGCCAACGCCTGGCGCAGCGACGGCAGCAACACCTCCACCGACCAGGCCAATGCGGCCGGCATGCACCACGACGGCATGCACTTCTTCCCGCTGAACAATTCCAGCAGCGACGGCCTGCTGGCCATCAACTACGAATACATCGACCAGAAGGTGCTGCACCCCAACGGCCCGACCACCACCAACGGCAAGCGTCCGGCCGAGGAAGTGCGCAAGGAGATCAATGCCCACGGCGCGGCGGTGATCCGCATCCGCAAGGTCAACGGCATCTGGCAGGTGGTCACCAACGACGCGTTGAATCGCCGCTTCACCAGCGCCACGCCCATGGAAATCGCCGGTCCGCTGCGCGGCAACGCCAATCTGGTCACCCCCTACTCCCCCGACGGCACCCGCACCCGCGGCACCAACAACAACTGCGGCAACGGCTTCACCCCCTGGGGCACCTACCTCACCTGCGAGGAGAACTGGCCGGGCATCTTCGTCAACAAGGGCACCCTGCCGGTCGACCAGAAGCGCATCGGCATCACCAACAAGAGCAATTACGGCTGGGAGACGCCGGCGGGTGACGCCAGCGAGGTGGACAACGAGTTCCGCCGCTTCGACCTGACCCCCACCGGCGCCAGCGCGACCCAGGACTTCCGCAACGAAGCCAGCGGCTACGGCTACATCGTCGAGATCGACCCCTACAACAGCGCCGCGCCGGCCACCAAGCGCACCGCCATGGGTCGCTTCCGCCACGAGGGCTCGGCCTACGGCATCCCGGTCGCCGGCCAGCCGCTGGCGTTCTACATGGGCGACGACTCGCGCAACGAATACATCTACAAGTTCGTCTCCGCCGCCGCCTGGGATCCGGCCGACGCCAACTCGGCCAATCGCCTGGCCATCGGCGCCAAGTACCTGGACAACGGCACCCTCTACGTCGCCCGTTTCGACGACGGTGGCAACGGCAGGTGGCTACCGCTGACGGTCAATGCACCGACCAAGGACGGTCGCACCCTCGGCGCCCTCTACGGCGACCTGGCCGGCATCATCCTCAACACCCGCGGCGCCGCCGACGCCGTGGGCGCGACCCCGATGGACCGCCCGGAGTGGACCACGGTCAATCCCTTCACCGGCGAGGTCTACGTCACCCTCACCAACAACTCCGCACGCACCTCGGCCAATGCCGCCAACCCGCGGGTACCCAACGTCAACGGCCACATCGTGCGCTGGAAGGACAACAGCAACCAGACCGACTTCAGCTGGGACATCTTCGTCTTCGGCGCGGACGCCGGTGCGGCCCCCGACATCAACCGCTCGGGCCTGACCGAACTCAACCAGTTCGCCAGCCCCGACGGCCTGGCCTTCGACAGCCGCGGCATCCTCTGGATCGAGACCGACAACAGCGACAACGCCGTGGCCGAGTACACCAACGACCAGTTGCTGGTGGTCATCCCGGCCCAGGTGGTGGATGGCAGCGGCAAGCAGGTCGCCATTTCCGCCACCAACCAGACCGCGCTGCGCCGCTTCCTGGTCGGTCCCAATGGCTGCGAGATCACCGGCATCACCTGGACCCCGGACCTGACGACCATGTTCATCAACGTCCAGCACCCGGACAACTGGCCGTTCAGCGAAGTCGCCACCGACGCCACCCCGGCCGGCACCAAGGTGCGCCCCCGCGCCTCCACCGTGGTGATCCAGAAGCTCGACGGCGGCCCCATCGGCGTCTGATCGCGTCGGCGAGAGCCAGGCTCCCCCGGTTGGCGACGACCGGGGGAGCCTTTTGCCTTCCGGCGGATTCGAAATCCGTCCCGTCACGCGGAAACGCGCGCAGCGTTTTCTACCTCTGCCCGAATCGATCATCCGCCGACGCGGCCGGTCCTAAGGACGAGGTTGTAACCGCCGATCGCGATCTAACTGGCGTTGATGGAACGGATCACCTGCTCCGACAGCCCCCTCTCCCCCTGGGAGAGGGTTGGGGTGAGAGCATGCCTGAGCAACGGAGTCACCTGTGGAAAAGGCTGCGCCGTTTTCCACGCTACGGCTTTGGCGTTGATGGAGTGGATCACCTGCTCCGACAACCCCCTCTCCCCCTGGGAGAAGGGTTGGGGTGAAAGCATGCCTAAGCAACGGAGTCACCTGTGGAAAAGGCTGCGCCGTTTTCCACGCTACGGTTCTGGCATTGACGAAGCGGATCGTCTGCTCCGACAACCCCCTCTCCCCCTGGGAGAGGGCTGGGGTGAGGGCATGCCCCGCGCAACGGAGTCACCTGTGGAAAAGGCTGTGCCGTTTTCCACGCTACGGCTCTGACCACGGCCATGGCCGTCCGCCGATGCGGCCTTTCCTATCGAACTCTGACGTTTTGCTGATCGCGGCCATAGGCCGCTCCTACGGTTACGCTAGAGCCCGTAGGAGCGGCCCATGGCCGCGATAAACCACAACGCTACTGCAACACCTCCGCCCCACCCGGCCCCGGTACCCAGAGCGTGGTGTCCCGTGTCGCCAGCCAGCGCACCCGTTGCGCTGGCACCGCCGCATGCCAGCGACTCACGCCCTGGGCCGCCAGCTGCCGCACCTGGCGAAAGACCTGGCCGTCGCGACTCACCTCGACCCCGAGCAGGAAGTCGCCGCTGTTGAGGATCAGCCGCTGGGTCAGCAGGCTGAAGGTCTCCTCCCCCACCCCCGGTAGCGCCTGGCGCAGGTTCTCGACGGTGGCATAGCCCTGGGCGGGCCGCGCGGTGATCAGCAGCTGCAGCGTCTCCCGCGGCACCTCATCGAGAAACAGCGCCTCCAGCAGCGGCAACTGCCCCATCCCCAGGGCATTGGCATTGAGGCGCCAGCCCGAGGTTTCCGGCAGGGCACAGAGTTCGCGCAAGTACAGATGCCGACCAGGGCGCGCCGGCTCCAGCCGATCCAACTCGCCGATCTCGACCAGCGGCAGATTGGGCACCAGCAGCGGCGGCGCCAGCCGCAGGGCCTCGGGGGTCTCCAGACCAAATTCATGGGTCTCGCCGTCGGCATCGACCCAGTCGGCGAGGCGCTCGGCAAAGCCCGCGGCGGTCAGCCCGGGCTCGCCCAGGCCGCCCGGACGCTGCGCCAGCAGCTGCTTCAGCTGCCGCAACGCCAGGTCCCGCTCCGGGCCGGCCAGGGCGTTGACGTTGAAGCAGCCGTGGAGATCGCGCAGCTGGGCACGGACTTGGGCTCCCTCCACCTCGTAGGCCAGCACCTCGCCCCTCAGGCTCTGCCAGAACTCGGGACGCTGGCGGGCCCCGGCCTCTATCAGGCCCTGGGTGACCACCTGCTCGGCGCGCGCCGCCAGCGCTCGCGCCAGAGTCTCGTGCTCCAGCAATCGCGCCCGCTGCAGTTCGACCCGCCCTTCGGCCAGCAGCACCGGCAACAAGGCCGCCACCAAGGCCAGCGCCCAGAGCGCCATCAGCAGGGCCACGCCCCTTTGTCGTCGCACCCCTGTTTCTCCGCACAAAAGCGGCATTGGAACCGATGCAGGTTGCAGAATCGTGGCAGTGCTCGAGGCTCACCGGCTACGTTCAAGCATCAACAACAGACCGAACCCCACCAGCAGCGCACCACAGGCCCGCTCAAGTCTAGGCCTTATCGACAGCAGCCCAGTCCGCACCCTATTGGCGGAGAAGCCGAGAGCCACCAGCGCGAACCAGACCATGTGGGTCAACGAGATGAAGAGTCCATAGCCCAGTTGCACGCTCCACGAGGTGGTTGGCCCGATTAGCTGTAGAAACAGACTGACGAAAAAAACCGTGGTCTTGGGATTAAGGGCATTGCTCAGAAAGCCCATACGTAGCGCAGCCCTAGCTGACATCGACATCAGCTCCGCGCCGCCGGTTGGATCAGCGCTGGCGCCGCGCAACATGCCTATTCCAAGCCAAAGCAGATAGCCGGCGCCCAGTAACTTCAAGGTCGCGAACAACCAAGGCGTCTGGTGTAGCAACACGCCCAGGCCGAGCAGCACATAGCCCAGATGAACCCAGGCTCCCAGGCCGATACCCACGGCAGTCCACAACCCCGCACGGCGCGACAGCAACAGGCTATTGCGCGATACCAGTGCGAAGTCAGCACCAGGGCTGATTACCGCAAGCAGAGTGATGGTGATCACAGCTAGCATTTCCGTCATTCTGGCGCTCCAACACTCCAAGAGAGACCCCCATGCTAGAGCGCAGAAAACGGGAAAAATAACGATGATTACTGACCGAGATCGTGAGTCTAACTCACCGAAATCTGACAATCGCCTGCCCTCGTTACTGGCCCTGCGCTGCTTCGAGGCCGCTGCGCGTCAGGAAAATTTCACCCGGGCCGCAGGGGAGCTGCACTTGACCCACGGCGCCGTCAGTCGAGCGGTTCGCGGCCTGGAAGACGACCTTGGCCTGCCCTTGTTCGAGCGGCGTAGTCGGCGGGTTTTCCTGACCGACGCCGGTCGCCAACTGGCCCAAGCGGTTCAGCAAGGCCTCGAGGTGATCCGTGATGCGGTCAGTGAACTCAGGGCCCAGGCACGTCAGCAGCGGCAGTGGGTGCTCTCTTGCGAACCCACGTTGCTGATGCGTTGGTTGATCCCGCGCTGGCCGGATTTCCAGGCGAGGCACCCCGAACTCGAGGTGCTGCTGGTCGCAGGTGGTGGCCCCTGCACCTTCAGTGAGGGAATCGACTTGGCTATCCGTCGCAACGACTTCACCTGGCCTGCCGCCATCCAGGCACAGCCGCTGTTCGCCGAATGGGTCGGGCCGGTCTGCCGCCCTGATCGGGCGCCGCTCTGGTTCGCCGAGGCTGCCGCAACTCTTGAGGTAGCGCCACGTCTGCATACCCGCACCCGCCCCACCGCCTGGGAGTGCTGGGCAACGGCAAGCGGACTGAAGCTACCCGAGGCGCCGGAACTCACCTTCGAGCACTTCTATTTCAGTCTGCAGGCCGCCATCGCTGGCTTAGGGGTGGCCATAGGTCCCAGGGCACTGGTGGGCGACGATATCGCCAGTGGCCTGTTGGTCGCTCCCCAAGGCTTCCTCCAGGACGGCTCGCATTACCACCTGCTCAGCGCCAAGCCGATTGCTCCGGGCACGCCGCCACAGCTGTTACTGGACTGGCTGCGCTCTCACGCTCCGCAGCCGTCCGCCTGAATCGGCAATGCCAACCTGCCCCGCCTTCTCCCCCAAGTTGAAACGCTAGCCGGCTCGAAGCTCCAGCACCCCGAACCCGTTGGGCTTCGCTACGCTCAGCGCCAAACTACCCGCCAAGAGCCCAACACCCCGAATCCCAACAAAAAACCCGCCACCAGGGCGGGTTTCCTCAGCACCAGGGCCGCCTCACAGCTTGGCGATGGACACCTCGGTGGATTTGACGAAGGCGATCACTTCGCTGCCCACCACCAGCTCCAGCTCCTTGACCGAGCGGGTGGTGATGACGGAGGTGACGATGCCGGCGGCGGTCTGGACGTCGATCTCGGAGAGCACCGAGCCTTCGATGATTTCCTTGATGGTGCCCTTGAACTGGTTGCGAACGTTGATGGCCTTGATGGTCATGGCAGAACTCCTCGGATGAACGATCAATAGGCCCAGCGCAGTTGCGTGGGCAGGGGTTGCACGATTTCCGGTAGATCGGGGTTGAGCGGCTGCTGCAGCACCCGGGCGAGTACCTCGGCCTCCAGGCGGGCCAGGTTGGCGTCGCCCGCGGCGCGGGGACGCGGCAGGTTGACGTCGAGATCCAGGCCGACGTGGCCGTCTTCGATGAGCACCACGCGGTCGGCCAGGGCCACCGCCTCGCCCACGTCGTGGGTCACCAGCAGCACGGTGAAGCCGTGACGCTGCCAGAGGCCCTCGATGAGTTGCTGCATCTCGATGCGGGTCAGGGCATCCAGGGCGCCCAGCGGCTCGTCGAGCAGGAGCAGGCGCGGCTGGTGGATCAGGGCACGGGCCAGGGCTACACGCTGCTTCTGGCCACCGGAGAGCGCCGAGGGCCATTCCTGGGCGCGATCGGCCAGGCCGACCGCCTCCAGGGCCTCCAGCGCCTTGGGCTTCCAGTCACCCTTGAGGCCCAGGCCGACGTTGTCGATGATGCGTTTCCAGGGCAGCAGGCGCGCATCCTGGAACATCAGCCGGGTGTCCTCGCGGTGCTGGACCAGGGGTTCGTCCTGGCCCAGCAGCTGGCCACCGCTGGCCTTGTCGAGCCCGGCCACCAGGCGCAGCAGGGTGCTCTTGCCGCAGCCACTGCGGCCCACCACGGCGACGAACTGGCCGGCCGGGATTTCCAGGTCGATCCCGTGCAATACGGTGCGTTCGCCGAATGTCTTCACTACCTGTTGCAGCTTGAGGGCGATGCCCCGCGCCAAGGGCGGAATGGCTTGGAGATTGGTCATGCGTGGGCCCCCTTCTGATAGGCCGGATGCCAGCGCAGCCAGGCGCGTTCCAGGCCGCGGGCGGCGAGGTCCGCCAATTTGCCGAGTACGGCGTAGAGCAGGATGGCCAGCACCACGACGTCGGTCTGCAGGAATTCCCGGGCATTCATCGCCAGGTAGCCGATGCCGGAGCTGGCGGAAATGGTCTCGGCGACGATCAGCGTCAGCCACATCAGGCCAAGGGCGAAGCGCACCCCTACCAGGATGGACGGCAGCGCGCCCGGCAACACCACGTGCCAGAACAACCGCGCCCCGGAGAGGCCGTAGCTGCGAGCCATCTCCACCAGCGCCGGATCGACGTTGCGGATGCCGTGGTAGGTGTTCAGGTAGATGGGGAAGAACACCCCCAGGGCCACCAGGAACAGCTTGGCCGACTCGTCGATGCCGAACCAGAGGATCACCAGCGGGATCAACGCCAGGTGCGGCACGTTACGGACCATCTGCAGGGTGCTGTCGAGCAGGCGCTCGCCCCATTTCGACAGCCCGGTGATGAAGCCCAGCGCCAGGCCGATGCTGCCGCCGATGGCGAAGCCGATGCCGGCGCGCCAGCCGCTGATGGCCAGGTGTTGCCAGAGCTCGCCGCTCTTGACCAGGCTCCAGCCCGCCTCCAGCACCGCGGCCGGCGACGGCAGGATGCGGCTGGACAGCAGGCCGCTGCTCACCGACAGCTGCCAGGCGAGAATCAGGGCCACCGGGACCACCCAGGGCGCCAGGCGCTGCAATTGGCGTTCGGTCGTACTGCTCATCCCGGCCTCCCTCAGCTCTGCGCCGCTTTCTGCGGCAGGATGTCGTTGGCCACCATCTCGCCGAAGGGACTCACGTAGTTGGCGCCTTCCACCTGGGTCGGCCGCTTGACTGGCAGGTGCGGGAACAGCAACTCGGCCACCCGGTAGGACTCTTCCAGGTGCGGATAGCCGGAGAAGATGAAGGTATCGATGCCCAGGGCGGCGTATTCCTTGACCCGCTCGGCCACGGTGGGGCCGTCGCCAACCAGGGCGGTCCCGGCGCCGCCGCGTACCAGGCCGACCCCGGCCCAGAGGTTGGGGGCGATTTCCAGGTTGTCGCGGCGGCCCTTGTGCAGGGCGGCCATGCGTTGCTGGCCCACCGAGTCGAAGCGGGCGAAGGCAGCCTGGGCCTTCTCGATGGTGGCGTCGTCCAGGTTGGCGATCAGGCGGTCGGCGGCCTTCCAGGCCTCCTCGTTGGTCTCGCGGACGATCACGTGCAGACGGATGCCGAAGCGCACGGTGCGCCCCAGGGTGGCCGCCTTGGCCTTGACCGCCTCGATCTTCTCGCGCACCGCGTCGAGCGGCTCGCCCCAGGTCAGGTACAGCTCCACCTGCTCGGCGGCGAGGTCCTGGGCGGCATCGGAGGAACCGCCGAAATACAGCGGCGGACGCGGCTGCTGCAGCGGCGGATAGAGCAGCTTGGCGCCCTTGACCTGGATGTGCTTGCCGTCGTAGTCCACCTGCTCGCCTTCCAGCACGCGGCGCCAGATGCGGGTGAATTCCACCGAGGCTTCGTATCTTTCGCTGTGGGACAGGTGCAGGCCGTCGCCGGCCAGTTCGTCCGGATCACCACCGGTGACCAGGTTGAACAGCGCCCGGCCACCGGAGAGGCGATCCAGGGTCGCCGCCTGGCGCGCCGCCACGGTGGGCGAGATGATCCCGGGGCGCAGGGCCACCAGGAACTTGAGTTTCTGGGTAACGGGGATCAGCGAGGCGGCCACCAGCCAGGAATCCTCGCAGCTGCGACCGGTGGGGATCAGCACCCCACCGAAGCCCAGGCGGTCGGCGGCCTGGGCGATCTGGGTCAGGTAGCCGTGATCGACCGCGCGGGCGCCGTCGGCGGTGCCCAGGTAATGGCCATCGCCGTGGGTCGGCAGGAACCAGAAGATGTCGAGACTCATGGGGCGTTCTCCAGCTAAGCGAAATCAGGGTTTGGCGGCGGTCTGCAGACTGGCGGGCGGGGTCCACACCACGTCGCGGATGACCAGCGGCTTGGGAATCAACTTGAGGGCGGTGAAGGCGTCGGCGATCTTCTGCTGCTGCGCGGTCACCTCGGGGGTGATGAAGCGCGCGCCGTAGCCCTGGCGCTTGACCACGGTCAGGGCGGTAGCCAGCGGCAGGTTGAGCAGCGGCGCCACCTGGGCAGCCACCTCGTCCGGGTGGGCCTTGGCCCAGTCACCCACCGAGCGCACCTCGTCGACGATGGCGCCGACCTGCTCGGGATGGGCCTTGGCGAAGCTGCGGGTGGCCAGGTAGAACTGGTGGTTGTCGGCCAGGCCCGTGGCATCGGTCAGGGTGCGCGCCTGCAGCTGCGTCTCGGCGGCGGCCTGGTAGGGATCCCAGATCACCCAGGCGTCCACCGCCCCGCGCTCGAAGGCGGCGCGGGCGTCAGCCGGTGGCAGGTAGACCGGCTGGATGTCCTTGTAGTCGATGCCGGCCTTGGCCAGTGCCTGCACCAGCAGGTAGTGGACGTTGGAGCCCTTGTTCAGCGCGATCTTCTTGCCCTTGAGGTCTGCCAGGGACTGGATCGACGAATCCTTGGGCACCAGGATAGCCTCGCTGGTGGGCGCCGGCGGTTCGTTGGCCACATAGACCAGATCAGCGCCGGCAGCCTGGGCGAATACCGGCGGCGTCTCGCCGGTCACGCCGAAGTCGATGCTGCCGACGTTGAGGCCTTCGAGCAGCTGCGGACCGCCGGGAAACTCGGTCCACTGGACCTTGACGCCATCCTTGGCCAGGCGCTGCTCCAGGGTGCCGCGGGCCTTGAGGGTGATGAGGGTGCCGTACTTCTGGTAGCCGATGCGCACCACCTCCTCCGCCTGGGCGAGGCCTGCGGCCAGGGTCAGCAGGGTGACGGCGAGGACTGAACGCTTGAACGAAAACTGCATGGATAACGCTCCGATCAGATACCCCAGCGTGCCTGGCCGATACGATCGGCCAGCAGCTCGGGGGTCAGGGGCTGGGGACGCCGCGCCAGGGCGGCGTGGAATTGTTCGAGGGACTCGTAGAGGCGCTGCTCCAACGCCGGGACCAGGGCCACGCCGGTCTCGGTGTAGCTGACCTGGCTGTCGTCGGCGAAGACGCCATTGAGGATTTCCTGGGCCTTGAGCGCCGAGAGCACGGGCTTGAGCGCATAGTCGATGGCCAGGAGGTGGCCGCTGGAGCCGGCGGTGGCCAGGGGCAGCACCACCTTGAGTGCCAGGGCGCGCTCGGGCAGCAGGTCCAGCAGGGTCTTGAGGGCGCCGGCCAGGGAGGCCTTGTACACCGGGGTGGCGATCACCAGGCCATCGGCGGCCTGCAACTGGGCGATCAGCTCCACCACCGGCGGACTGTCGAAGCGGGCACCGATGAGATCGGCCGCGGGAAAATCCTGAATCCGCCAACGCGACAGCTCCACGCCACGCGCCTGCAGCCAGTTCGCCGCCAGATCCAGCACCCCGCTGGAGCGCGACCGCGCTGCCGGACTGCCCGCCAAAGTCACCACCTGCATCGCCGCCTCCGGAATAAAAAGGAGCGGTGTCGCGCCGCTCGAAAAGGAATGAGCGGACCTTAGCAGCGGGTGTTTATTCCCTAAAAATATCCTTTCGGCACTTGGTTATAACCAGAAAAACAAAACCCCGGCCTGGGCTGGGGTCGTTCGTAATCGCAGTTTTCAGCGATTGGGTTGTGGCGTCAGGCGCAGATAGGGTTTGACCGCAGTGTAGCCCTTGGGAAAGCGCCGTTTGATCTCTTCCTCGTCCTTGAGCGAGGGCACGATGACCACGTCGTCGCCATCCTTCCAGTTACCCGGAGTCGCCACCTTGTGGTTGTCGGTGAGCTGCAGGGAATCGATCACCCGCAGGATCTCGTCGAAGTTGCGCCCGGTGCTGGCCGGATAGGTGATGGACAGGCGCACCTTCTTCTGCGGATCGATGACGAACAGCGAACGCACGGTCAGGGTGTCGTTGGCATTGGGATGGATCATGTCGTAGAGGCCGGCCACGGTGCGGTCGGCGTCCGCCAGGATGGGGAAGCCCACGGCGGTGGCCTGGGTTTCCTCGATGTCCTTGATCCAGCCCTGGTGGGATTCCAGGCCGTCCACCGACAGGGCGATGACCTTGACGTCGCGCTTGGCGAATTCGTCCTTGAGCTTGGCGGTGAGCCCCAGCTCGGTGGTGCAGACCGGGGTGAAGTCGGCCGGGTGGGAGAACAGCACACCCCAGCTATCGCCCAGCCACTCGTGGAAGCGGATGCGGCCCAGGCTGGAATCCTGTTCGAAATCGGGGGCGATGTCGCCCAGACGGATGGTCATTGGCAGTTCTCCTGAGACAGGTAGGGATGAAAGCACTATGCCGCCCACCGCGCACGGCGGGAAAGATCGGATCGCGCTGTGGTTATAACGCGAAAGCCGCCCGGTCCAGGGCCATTTCCCTGGGCCGACCCCGCCCGCAACGTGATCGACCGCACAGTTGCGCAGGGCTTTTTCCCGCCAGGCGCAGCGGCGGTTAGGGTGCTACACCTAAGGGAAGACCAACGGACGGAAATCTGCCCACCGCGGCAACCCGCGGCACTCGGCATGGTCTGTTGGCAAGACGAGGAGGAGAAGCTCATGTTCGGCAAGCGCAACGACGATCCTGGTTCCAGCACCCATTTCCGTAGCGAACGCGTCAGCGTGGTCAACGGCCAGTTCTTCTTCACCACCCGCGAGGGCACCCTGGAAGGTCCCTTCTTCAGCCGCGAAGAAGCCTTGAACCAGATCGACCGCTACGTGGAGCGCCTGCAGACCTCCGCCGGCCTGCTGCGCCAATCCGTCAGCAACGTCTGACCGACCGCCCTCGATCCTTTAGACTGCGCGCCCTGATCTCCAGGCCGCGCCTCCCATGACCGATTTCCAGCACGCCCAGCTCGACTGGGATGCCTCCGGGCAACCCCTGTCCCGCGCCTATGGCGACGTCTATTTCTCCCGCGCCAGCGGCCTGGAGGAGACGCGCTACGTCTTCCTGCAGCAGAATCGCCTGCCCGAGCGTTTCGCCGCGCTGGCAGCAGGCGAGGTCTTCACCATCGGCGAGACCGGCTTCGGCACCGGCCTGAATTTTCTCTGCGCCTGGCAGCTGTTCGACGCGGTGGCGCCCGCGGGGGCGCGGCTGCATTTCGTCAGTGTCGAGCGTTTCCCGCTGACGGCCGCGGACCTCGCCCAGGCGCTGGCCCTCTGGCCGGAATTGGCGCCCTACGGCGCGGCGCTGCAGCGGCAATACCAGGCCATCCATCCCGGTTTCCAGCGACTGGTCCTCAGGGACGGCCGCGTCACCCTGACCCTTTTGGTCGGCGATGTGCTGGAGCGCCTGCCGGAGCTGGATGCCTGTTGCGATGCCTGGTTCCTGGATGGCTTCGCCCCGGCCAAGAACCCGGAGATGTGGACGCCCGCGCTATTCGCCGAACTGGCGCGCCTGGGTCATCCCGGTACCACCCTGGCCACCTTCACCTGTGCCGGCTTCGTCCGCCGCGGCCTCATCGAGGCTGGCTTCGCCATGGCCAAGGTGCCGGGTTTCGGCCACAAGCGGGAGATGCTGGCCGGTGTCCTGGAGCGCCCGGGCAGCCACCCTAGCGTGCCCTGGTACGCCCGGCCGCCGCGGCCGCAGGGCCCGCGCACCGCGGTGGTGATAGGCGCAGGACTCGCCGGCTGCGCCACTGCCGCCAGCCTCGCCCGCCGCGGCTGGCGGGTGCAGGTCGTAGAGCGGCATGACGCGCCCGCCCAGGAGGCCTCCGGCAATCCCCAGGGCGTGCTCTACCTGAAGCTGTCGGCCCACGACACCCCGCTCAGCCGACTGATCCTGGACGGCTTCGGCCTCACCCTGCGCGAATTGCAGGCCCTGCCACCGGGAGCGGCCTGGTCGCCCTGCGGGGTGCTGCAACTCGCCCTGAGCGCCAAGGACGCCCAACGCCAGGCGCAACTGGCGGCGCACTTCCCCGCCGATCTGCTGCAGCCGCTGGCGCACGACGCCGCCAGCGCCCGTGCCGGTATCGGCCTGACGGCCGGTGGCCTGTTCTTTCCGAAAGGTGGCTGGGTCCATCCGCCCGCGCTGTGTGCGCTATGGCTGGCCCATCCGAATATCGAGCTGGTCACCCGTACCGAGGTGAGCGCCTTGCAGGAAACCACGACGGGCTGGGAGGTCATTACCCAGGAGGCGACATTGCAGGCCACCGTGGTGGTCGTGGCCAGCGCCGCCCAGGCCAGGGCGCTGGTGCCCGGGCTACCGCTGAAGGCGATCCGAGGGCAGCTCTCGCAGCTGCCGCAAACCCCGGACAGCCAGGCGCTGAGCACCGTGGTCTGCGGCGAGGGCTACATCGCCCCAGCGCGCGAAGGGCAGCACTGTCTGGGTGCCAGCTTCGTCTTCGACCGCGACGACCTCGAACCCAGCCAGGCGGAACACCTGAGCAACCTGCAACTGCTCGCCGAGCTGGCACCCGAGCTGGCGGCAGGCTACCAGAGCGAATCCCTGGACGGGCGCGTAGCCTTTCGCTGCACCTCGCCGGATTACCTGCCGCTGGTGGGCCCGGTGGTGGATGAGGAGTTGCTCGCCGAGCGCTATCGGGTACTCAGCCAGGATGCGCGCCAGGTACCGGACCTCCCCGCGCCCTGGCGTCCCGGCCTCTACCTCAACCTCGCCCATGGCTCCCGTGGCCTGGTCACTACGCCGTTGGCCGCCGAATTGCTGGCGTCCTGGCTGGAAGACGAACCCCTGCCGGTGGCGCGGCGGGTAGCCGAGGCCTGCCATCCCAACCGCTTTCCCCTGCGCCGCCTGATCCGCGGCAACTAGATGATCGCCAGCGGCGTCTTGCCTTGCGGCGGAGGGAAGGCACCGTCGAGCAGGGCGAAGTCCTCGTCGCCCAGGCGCAGGTCCAGCGCCCGGGCGTTCTCTTCCAGGTGTCCGGCATCGCCGGCCTTGGGAATGGCGATCACTCCGGGTTGCCGCAGCACCCAGGCCAGGGCGATCTGCGCCGGCGTGGCCTGGTGCCGCTCGGCCAGCGTCGCCAGGGTGGGATGCCGCAGCAGCGCGCCGCCCTGGCCCAGCGGGCAGTAGGCCATCACCGGCAGCTGCTGGCGCTGGCACCAGGGCAGCAGGTCGTGCTCGATGCCCCGTTGCTCCAGGTTGTAGAGCACCTGGTTGGCACTGCAGCGGTCGTCCGCCAGTTCGAGCATGTCGCTGGTGTCGAGGTTGGATACGCCCCAGTGGCGGATCTTGCCCTCGTCACGCAGTTTCTCCAGGGCCATCACCGTCTCGATCAGCGGTACCTGGCCACGCCAGTGCAGCAGGTAGAGATCGATGACGTCGGTACCCAGCCGCTTGAGGCTGCGCTCGCAGGCCAGCGGCACGCCCGCTTCGGTGGCGTTCTGCGGATAGAACTTGCTGACCAGGAAGACCTCGTCGCGCCGCCCGGCGATGGCCTCGCCGACCAGCTCCTCGGCCTGCCCATCGGCGTACATCTCGGCGGTATCGATCAGCGTCAGACCCAGGTCCAGCCCCTGGCGCAGGGCGCTGACCTCCTGGCGATGCAGGTCGGGATTCTCGCCCATGTGCCAGGTTCCCTGTCCCAGCGCCGGAACGGTAGTGCCATCGGGCAAACGAACGGTTTGAGCGGTATTCATGGACGCATCCTTCTCGTGGGTGTCCGGGATTGGAGCGCCAGCGCGACGTCGATTCTCCCGGCCATCCGCCCAACGGCAGCCAGGGGCCTACCGCAGGCCCTGCGGCCAGACGTCGCACTGGTAAAGTACGACTACAAGGAAACCAATAAAAACGTCTCCAAGGAGCTTTCATGAAGTCGCCGATCCTGGCCCTCTGCGCCCTGCTGTCCGCCGCCCTGCCGCTGACGGCCACCTGCGCCGACGTCATTACCCTGAGGTTTTCCCATGTGGTGGCGCCGGACACGCCCAAGGGCCGAGGCGCCCATCTGCTGCAGCAGCTGGTGGAGCAGCGGCTGGCCGGCCAGGTACGGGTGGAGGTGCTGCCCAACGCGACGGCCTTCGACGACGCCAATGAGCTGCAGGCCCTGCAGGAGGGCAAGGTGGACATCCTGGCGCCAGCCATCAGCAAGCTCACCGTCCTCAGCCCCCGACTGAAGCTGTTCGACCTGCCCTTCCTGTTCGAGAGTCGCGCCGCCCTGGATCATTTCCAGGCGCGTCCCAGCGGCCGCCAGCTGCTCACGAGTCTGGAGCCGGCCGGCATCATCGGCCTGGCCTACTGGCCCAACGGCCTCAAGCAGTTGTCGGCGCGCAAGCCGATCCGCGAGCCCGGCGATGCCAAGGGCCTGGTCTTCCGCATCCAGAATTCCGACGTCCTGCAGACCCAGTTCGAAACGCTCGGCGCCACGGCGGTCAAGCTGCCCTTCAACCAGACCCTGCAGGCGCTCGCCAGTGGCACCGTCAATGCCACCGAGAACACCTGGTCCAACTACTGGAGCCAGCGTCTCGACCAGCAGCAGCGCTACTTCACCGAGACCAACCACGGCGCCCTGGACTACCTGCTGATCGTGCGGGCCGAGCGTTGGCGTACCCTGCCCTTCGCCGTGCGCAGCACCCTGGAAGAGATCATCGACCAGGTGACCTTCGAGGTTAAGAAGCAATCGGAGGCGGAAAACCAGCGCGACCGCGCACGCATCGCCGCCACCGGCGGCAGCGAGATCCTGACGCTCACATCCGAGCAGCGCGCCCGCTGGCGCGAGGCCATGCGCCCGGTGTGGCAGCGCTACGAAGGCGAGATCGGCGCCGGCCTGCTCAAGGCGGCGGAGACGTCGAACTAAAACCGCTGCGGCGGCGGCGCGGCCCAGCGCCGCAGGGGCACGCTGCCCGGCTCCCGGCACTGCAAGTCACGGAAGGGGCCGGCGACCTGGGTCCAGCCACGGCCCGGCGAGGTCTGGGCACAGAACTCCTTGCCGTCGAGCTGGCTGCGCCACCGCCAGTAGGCGGCTGGCTCGGCGAGTACCTCCGGCGCCAGCAGCCCGAGCAGGGCGAGCGCCAGCGTCCTCCCGGCCGCCCGCCGGAACCTCTCGCGCGCTAAGCGTGTCGGTTTGCAGGTAAGCCTCCCGAATTCGCACAGGATCTTTCCCATGCCGCTGTCCGTCTTGCGTAGCAAACCCACCCTCCTCGCTCTGGCTCTGGTTGGCGCTGGCATCGCCCTGGCCGGCTGTGCCCGCGACCCGGAAAAACGCTCCCTGGGCGCCGAGGCGGTCAGCAATGCCAAGAGCATGGCGCGCACCGATGCCGACATGCAAAGGGTACTGAACAAGTACGCCAGCTTCGATCCCAAGGCGGTCGAGAAACTCAGCGCCCAGCAGGCCCGGCAACAGCCTACTATCGCTGATGCGGTCAAGGGTGTGCTACAGGACGAGGGTCGTCCCACCCAGCCCGAAGCCCTTGTTCCCGGCGTGACCACTGTCGACCGCGCCGTGGACGGCGCCGCGGGCGTGCTCCCCGCCCGGATCTATACCCCCGCCGGCCAGGGTCCCTTCCCGGTCATCCTCTATTTCCATGGTGGCGGCTGGGTGTTCGCCGACCGCAACGTCTACGATGGCGGCGCCCGCGGCCTGGCCAAGCAGGCCAATGCCATCGTCGTCTCGGTGGACTATCGCCAAGCCCCGGAATACAAGTTTCCCGCCGCCCATGACGACGCCCTGGCGGCCTACCGTTGGGTGACCACCCACGCCGGCTCCCTCAATGGGGACCCCCAACGTCTGGCCCTGGCCGGCGAGAGCGCTGGCGGCAACCTGGCGGTAGCGACCGCCGTGGCGGCGCGCAAGGCCGGGCTCACCGCGCCCAAGCACGTGCTGTCGGTCTATCCGGTCGCCCAGACCAACACCCACACGCCGTCCTATGACCAGTACGACGACGCCAAGCCGCTCAATCGACCGATGATGCTGTGGTTCGTCGAGCAGGTGACCCGTTCCCCCGCCGACCTCAAGGATCCGCGCCTGGACCTGACCAAGGCCGACCTCTCCGGCCTGCCGCCGGTGACCATCGTCAACGCCGAGATCGACCCGCTGCGTGACGATGGCGCCTTCCTAGAGACCGCCCTGCGCCAGGCCGGCGTATCGGTGGAGCGCAAGGTCTATCCCGGCGTCACCCACGAGTTCTTCGGCACCGCCGCCGTGGTGCAGAAGGCCAAGGACGCCCAGGCCTATGCCGGCAGCCGCCTGAAGACCGACTTGGCCAAGTAGGAATAGAGTACAGACCCGAAGACACCGCCGGCCTCGTGCCGGCGGTGTGCTGTCAGCCGGGAAACAGCAGGGGGCCGACCTCGCGCATGAAGATCTCGCAGGTCTTGGGTCCCACGCCTTTCAGCGTCTGCAAACGCCGCTCGAAGTCCGCCCGGTCGGCACTGGCGTCGCGCAGGCGGGCGAAGCTGCCCTGGTAGTCCTCCTGCAACTGGCGACAGGCATCCAGCAACCGCGTCGCCGTGCTTTCGTCGTAGCGTCGGTAGT
The DNA here is from genome assembly GCF_054558395.1 of Pseudomonas sp. No.117. NCBI lineage: Bacteria > Pseudomonadati > Pseudomonadota > Gammaproteobacteria > Pseudomonadales > Pseudomonadaceae > Pseudomonas > Pseudomonas sp. No.117. The sequence goes on along the minus strand of NZ_BAAJNP010000009.1, from coordinate 9,783 downwards.
GACCTTCGCCGAGATAGTCGACCAGTTGCCGCCAGCTCAGATTGAGCATCTTGCGCGGGGTGTCGCGACCGTACCGGCGATAGAGCACCGTCCAGGCCTGGGCGGCGATGCCCTGGGAAATGCGCTTGCCGAACAGATAGCTCGCCAGGAACCAGCCGAACAGCGCCTGTTCGTCCTCGGCGGTGAGGGTCAGGCCGAGATCGGTAGCCGAAGTGGTCTTACTCAAGGGTCATTCCTTCAGGGCACTTTGCCTAGGGATGACCTCGAGCGGCCGCGGGGACTCGGACGACGGCCGGTGGCCTACTGGCGGATCACCTCGCCACGTTGCGGTGCGAGACGTGCCAGCAGCCCGTTCTGCACCCGCTCCGGTATTCCTTCGCGCTGCATGGCCAGCTGCAAATCCTCCACCAGCGCATTGAAGTCGGCCGGCTGCAAGTTCAGGCCACGATGACTCTCCGCCATGCTCGCGCCCTGGTAGCGGCAGGGTCCGCCGGCATCGACGCAGAACTTCTGGATGAGCAGGCCACGCAGGCGGCGAATGTCGACATTGGCGAAGTAGTGCCGAATGCGCTCATCGCGGGCGATGTTGAGCAGCATGCCCTCGACGATCCGCGTGATACCTGCCTGGCCACCCAGCTCCTGATAGAGGCGGTCGTTCGCCGGTGGCGGGGACGCGCAGCCGAGTAGGCTCGCCAGCAGGGCTGCCACCAGCAGAGGCTTCAGCTTCATCAGTAGCTTCCTTGCAGCGATAGGTAGAGGCCCCGCTGATCGTCCAGGGTGGCGATCTCACCGAGCCAGGCATAGGCCAGCACCACCGACAGGTGCTTGTTGGGGAAGTAGCCGACGAAGGTATCCACCCAGTCGCTCTCATGGGTGAAGGACAGGTTCTGCGGCTTCTGCCGGTATTCCATCCCCACGGCCCAGCGCGGGGTGAAGAGCACCGCGGCGGAGCCCTCCTTGAGCCACTGGCGGCTGTCGTTGCGATCGCCACCGAAGCCGAGCAGTCCCAGTTCGTTGGCGCGGCTGTAGCGCAGCCCGGCATTGATCAGCAGGTTGTAGCCGAAGGCGCCGCCGAGGAACAGCCGGCTGGCACCGAGGTAGCCCTCGACATCGCTGTCGCGCCGGGCCCCCACGGCCGCCGGAATGGCGAAATCGCGCTGGTGCTTGTACTGGATACCCAGGGAGACCTGGGGCAGGCGATCGTAGATCAGGTCACCGGCGAGCCGCACCTTGGCGCCGAAGATGTCCTGGCTGAGACTGTCCTCGGCGAGGTTCAGCTGGCGCCTAAGGGTCGGCATGTCCAACCGTTGCCGCGCGTAGGACAGCTCCACCCGGTTGTCGTAGGCCACCGCGGCGCCGGCCACGTCGAGCCGGTAATCGCCGGTCCATACCCGGGTAGCGAACGCCGTCGCCCCGGGCTGCCCGCTCTCGCCATAGCCACCGATCACTGCCCAGGGCGTGATACCGCCTCCCGCGGCGCCCTCCACACTGCTGGCGCCGCCGGTAGCCAGCAACTTGCCACCCTCGGCCTGCGCCCCCGTCGCCAGCAGCGCCAGGCCCAACCACCACCACCGCGTCATGAAAGCTCCTCTACCGCCGGCTCGGCCTGGCGTTCCATCCAGGCTTCGAACTCTCCGGCCGGAACCGGGCGGCTGATGTAGTAGCCCTGGATCACGTCGCAGCCCCAACTGCGCAGCAGCGCCAGGGTGCGACCTTCCTCGACGCCCTCGGCGACGACTTCCAGCCCCAGGTTATGCCCCATCTCGATGGTCGAGCGGACGATGACGGCATCGTCGTTGCCCGGTTCCAGCTCCCTGATGAAGGATTGATCGATCTTCAGCTCGTCCACCGGCAGCCGCTTGAGGTGCGCCAACGAGGCCTGGCCGGTGCCGTAGTCGTCCACCGAGAGCCGGATGCCCAGGATGGAAAGGCGCTTGAGCAGGGCGATGGCCGCCTCGGGATCGGCCATGATGGCGCTCTCGGTGATCTCGAAGGTCAGCTGCCGGGCCGAGACACCGGCATCGTCGAGCCAGCGGATCACCCGCTCCGGCAGCTGGGTATCGGTGAGGTCGACCGCGGAGACGTTCAGGGACACCTTCACTTCGCGCCCCTGGGTCTGCCACAGCGCCAGTTGGCGAATCGCCGCCTGGATCACCCAGCGGGTAAGCCCGGCCATGCTGCCGCTGCGCTCGGCTAGGGGGATGAACTCGCCCGGGGAGATCATGCCCAGCTCGGCGTGGCGCCAGCGCAGCAACACCTCCGCCTGGGGCGACCCAGCGCCACGCAGGGCCACCTTGGGCTGGAACACCAGCATCAACTCGCCCCGCTCGCCCGCCAGCGGCAGGTCGTGGACCAGTTGCAGACGACGCTGCTGGGCCGCGTCGCGGCCTTCGTCATAGACCCGCAGGCGATCCGGCACCTGGGCGGCGTCGAGCATGGCACTGCGCGCCCGCTCGATCAGCAGCGCCGGATCGCCGCTGTGACGCGGGTACTCGGTGACGCCGATCCGGCAACTGAGGCGGAACAGCTGGCCTTCCCACTCGATCGGCTCGGCCAGCGCCAGGCGCAACTGGTCGGCCAGCCCCACGGCCCCTTCCAGACCCATGCGGCACACCTGGACGAGGAATTCGTCACCCACCGGTCGCGAGACGCAACCCCGACCGGCCAGCAGCACCTGGGCACGCTCGGCCACCAGCTTGAGGATCCGATCGCCGCCCGCGACACCGGCGGCCTCGTTGATCGCCTGGAAGTCGTCCAGGCCCAGGTACAGCAGCGATACCTGGGATTGGGTGGCGATGAACACCCGCAGCCGCTCTTCGGCCAGGATGCGGTTGGGCAAGCCGGTCAGGGGATCGTGCAAGGCATGGTGATTCAGCCGCTGCTCCCGCTCGGCGATGCCTTCGCGCATCGTCTCGAGCATCCGCGCCAGCCGCCCGAACTCGTCCCGACGCTGCACGTCCACCTTGACCGCGTAATCGCCCTGGCCAATCCGCCAGGACACCACCGCCAGCTCCCGCAGCGGCTGGGCCAGGTTACGCGCCAGCAAGAGCGCCCCCAACAGGGCCGTCAGCAGGGCGCCACCGGCGATCAACGCCAGTTGCCGCAGCAGGGGCGCGAATTCGCCCAGGGCCACATCCAGCGAGCGCAACAGGTAGACGTCCACCGGACTCTCGCGCGTGCCCAGTGTCAGTCGCTTGACCTGATAGAGCCGGTCACCCAGCGTCATCTGCCAGGTATCACCCGTCTTGGGCGAAGCCTGGAGTTGCTGCGCCAACAGCTGTCCCTGGGCCACCGGCAGGGTACTGGCCATGCTGGTGGCACCGCCCAGGAACACCACGTCGAGGTTGATCAGCGAGCGAAATTCCTGCGCCATGGCTTGATCCATGGCGAAGGTCATCACCACCTGGGCAATCGGTACCGGCGCCCGTACCGGCACCGTCACCCGCAGCGACGGCAGGCCGGTGCCCGCCGCCACGCAACTGCCATCGCCACCGGCCGCCGTCGAAGCGGGCAACCGCTCGCCCTCACTATGGGCCGGCACGGTGCTGGCGATCAAGCGACCGTCCATATCCAGCAGATAGGTGTCACCGGCGCCCACCCGCGCCCCATGGTTGGCCAGTACCGATCTCAGGGTCGGCACGTCGCCGCTGGCCACCGCATCGCGAAAGCCGAAATCGGCGGCCAGGACGCGCACGGCGTCGTTCAGCCGGCGGCACTGGCCATCCAGTACCTGACGGAAGACGCGGGCACCGGTGTCGAGCTGGTCGTAGGATTGCCGGACCGCGCTGGCTTCCGTCGCGGCCTTGACCGTGAGGTAGACCAGCGCGATCACCACCAGCATCAGCAGGAAGAGACTGCCGGCGATGCGGGTCTGGAAACTATGGATGAGTTTCATCGTGCGCTGCCTTGTGGAAGGCATCCTCGAACGCCGAGCTCGCCGGTTCCGCCGGCTGAGGCTTCGGCTGGACCGCCAGTTGGAGCTTCACGGTCAATGGCTTCCCTGCCACGTCCAGATCGGGTTGGGCCACCTCATGCTTGTCGCTGAGGTCGGGATGCCAGAGTGTCAGCTGATAATGACCGTTCGGCGCCTCGAGCCGGGCGTGGCCCTGACTGTCGGTCACCGCGGAGCGCCCAGCGGTGGTCACGTAGATGTAGCCCACCATCCAGTCGTGGATGTTGCAGCCCACCACCACCACCCCGGGCTGGTCGAACACCACCGGCGTGCTGGGAATGCCGTGGTAGAGCGGCAGCTCGAAATGCTTGGGGCTGGAAAAGGAATACACCTGGTGCCGGATGTCATCGGTATTGGGAAAGCTCACGGCCGTGCCCGTGGACACCGCCAGGACATGGGGGACGAAGCGACGATTCTGCTGGTCGATGGCCGCGGGACGCCGCTCCGGGACCAGCCCCTGGCCGGACAGCATCACCACGGCATCCGCCAGGGCCGCGCCCTGGCTATCGACGACCGTCACCGCGATCTCCGCCGCCTGCGCGGTCCCCAGGCCCAGGGCCAACAGTCCCGCCACCACCCATTGCTTGTTCACCGGTTGTTCTCCACCAGGCGTCGTTCGGATCCATCGCCGGCTTCGCGGCGTGACCTCAGCATTAGCGGCCGTCGCGGCGGAATCTTTATCGGGACCCGCATCCCTCGTCAGCCCGGCCGTCGCACTTCAAGCGGCGCCCGGCGGTCAAGAAGGACAGATGTTTCCCCGCGTTGAAAAAGCAGCGCGCTCGCCCCATGTTGGCCTCACATCCAAGCCCAAGGTACGCCAATGAGCGATCAGGATAATCAAGCGGACATTCTCAGCGAGGAAGCCGGCCAGACCGGTCTGGTGCTGCCCGGCCAGAATCTCCCCGACAAGCTCTACATCATCCCCATCCACAACCGGCCGTTCTTCCCGGCGCAGGTACTGCCCGTCATCGTCAACGAAGAGCCCTGGGCGGAAACCCTGGAACTGGTGGCCAAGACCGACCACCACTGCCTCGCGCTGTTCTACATGGACCAGCAACCCGAGGATGCCGAAGGCTTCGATCCCGACCAGTTGCCCCAGCATGGCACCCTGGTACGCATCCACCACGCCAGTCGCCAGGACGGCAAACTGCAGTTCGTCGCCCAGGGCCTGTCGCGGGTACGCATCCGCGGCTGGCTGCGCCGGCAACGGCCGCCCTACCTGGTGGAAGTCGAACACCTGCGCCCCAGCCCCGATCCCAGCGACGAGGTGAAGGCCTACGGCATGGCGCTGATCAACGCCATCAAGGAGCTCCTGCCGCTCAACCCGCTCTACAGCGAAGAGCTGAAGAACTACCTCAACCGCTTCAGCCCCAACGATCCCTCGCCGCTGACCGACTTCGCCGCCGCCCTCACCACTGCTCCGGGCGACGAACTGCAGCAGGTGCTCGACACCGTCCCCATGCTGCAGCGCATGGAAAAGGTCTTGCCTCTACTGCGCAAGGAAGTGGAAGTTGCGCGCCTGCAGAAGGAGCTCTCCGCCGAGGTCAATCGCAAGATCAACGAGCGCCAGCGCGAATTCTTCCTCAAGGAACAGCTCAAGCTGATCCAGCAGGAGCTGGGTATCACCAAGGACGATCGCAGCAGCGATATCGAGAGCTTCCGCCAGCGCCTGGATGGCAAGGTCCTGCCCGAGGCCGCGCAGAAGCGCATCGACGACGAGCTGAACAAGCTCTCCATTCTCGAGACCGGTTCGCCCGAGTATGGCGTCACTCGTAACTACCTGGACTGGGCGACCGACCTGCCCTGGGGCGTCCATGGCCAGGACAAGCTCGACCTCAAGCACGCGCGCAAGGTGCTCGACCGTCACCATGCCGGGCTCGACGACATCAAGAACCGCATCCTCGAATTCCTCGCCGTGGGCGCCTTCAAGGGCGAGGTGGCCGGTTCCATCGTGCTGCTGGTAGGCCCGCCCGGGGTGGGCAAGACCAGCATCGGCAAGTCCATCGCCGAATCCCTCGGCCGCCCCTTCTATCGCTTCAGCGTCGGCGGCATGAGGGACGAGGCCGAGATCAAGGGCCACCGCCGTACCTACATCGGCGCCATGCCCGGCAAGCTCGTCCAAGCCCTGCGCGACGTCAAGGTGATGAATCCGGTGATCATGCTCGACGAGATCGACAAGATGGGCCAGAGCTACCAGGGCGACCCGGCCTCGGCACTGCTGGAGACCCTCGACCCCGAGCAGAACGTCGACTTCCTCGACCATTACCTGGACCTACGCCTGGACCTGTCCAAGGTGCTGTTCGTCTGTACCGCCAACACCCTGGACTCCATCCCCGGCCCGCTACTGGACCGCATGGAGGTCATCCGCCTCTCCGGCTACATCGCCGAGGAGAAGCAGGCCATCGCCAAGCGCCACCTCTGGCCCAAGCAGCTGGACAAGGCCGGTGTCCCCAAGGAGCGCCTGACCCTGACCGACAGCGCCCTCAAGGCCCTGGTGGAAGGCTATGCCCGCGAGGCCGGGGTGCGGCAGCTGGAGAAGCAGCTGGGCAAGCTGGTGCGCAAGGCGGTGGTCAAGCTCATCGAGGAGCCCAAGCTCAAGCTGAAGATCGGTGCCGCGGATCTCGAGGACTACCTGGGCAAGCCCACCTTCCGCAAGGAACAGCTGCTCTCCGGCGTCGGCATCATCACCGGGCTGGCCTGGACCAGCATGGGCGGTGCCACGCTGCCGGTCGAGGCCACCCGCATCCATACCCTCAATCGGGGCTTCAAGCTCACCGGCAAGCTGGGCGAGGTCATGAAGGAATCGGCCGAGATCGCCTACAGCTACGTCACGGCCCACCTGAAGGAATTCAAGGGCGATCCGAATTTCTTCGACCAGGCCTTCGTGCACCTGCACGTCCCCGAGGGCGCCACGCCCAAGGACGGCCCCAGCGCCGGTGTCACCATGGCCTCGGCGCTGCTGTCGCTGGCGCGCAACCAGGCACCAAAGAAGAACGTCGCCATGACCGGTGAGCTGACCCTCACCGGCCAGGTGCTGCCCATCGGCGGGGTCCGCGAAAAGGTCATCGCCGCCCGCCGGCAGAAGATCAACGAACTGATCCTGCCGGAGCCGAATCGCGGTGATTTCGAGGAGTTGCCCGCCTATCTCAAGGAGGGGCTGACCGTTCATTTCGCCAAGCGCTTCGCCGACGTGGCCAAGGTGCTCTTCTAGTCTGACCGTCCGACCTCTTGGGGTATGCTCTGCGTTTTGCCGTCATACCCCGGAGGTTTCCATGTCCAACCGTCTTCTGTTCTGCGGCTGTCTGCTCCTGGCCGGCTGCAGCAGCACCCAGCCGAGCGGCAACCTTATCCTGGGTGACGACAGCGACTGCACCCCGCTGGCCATGCACGCCGGCCAGGAACTGACCCTGACTCTGCCCAGCGATCCCACCAGCGGCTATCGCTGGACCATCCTCCAGCGCAGCGACAACCTCAGGCAACTCGGCCCGGAAGTCTTTCGCGAACAGCGCCAGGACCAGGGCGGCATCGGCAGCGCCGGTCAGTCGCTCTGGCGCTTCCGCGCCCAGGCTGCCGGCAGCGCCCATCTCGAACTCCAGGCCCGGCAACCCTGGGATGCCACGGCCGAGCCCCAGGCCCGCTTCGACTGCCGCATCGAAATCCGCTGAGGCCACGTCCCGCCGCAGCTGCCAGGGGTACAATGCCCCCTTTCGATTTTCCAGGTACCGCCCATGAGCGAAGCCGACCGCCTGTTCGCGTCGCCGCAGCCTCCCGCCGACTTCACCTTCAACGAAGACGTGGTGCGCGTCTTTCCCGACATGATCAAGAGATCCGTGCCGGGCTATCCCACCATCGTCGAGAATCTCGGCGTCATCGCCGCGCGCTTCGCCAAGCCTCATAGCCGCCTCTACGACCTCGGCTGCTCCCTGGGCGCCGTGACCCAGGCGCTGCGCCGTCATGTCCGCGCCGAGGGTGCTCGGGTGGTGGCCATCGACAACTCCACCGCCATGGTCACCCGCTGCCGCGAATACCTCAGCGCCCAGGACTCCATGCATGAGGAGTTGCTCCCGGTAGAGGTGGTGGAAGCCGATATCCTCGAAGTCCCGCTCGAAGCGGCTTCGGTGATCGCCCTCAACTTCACCCTGCAATTCATCGCCCCGGAACAGCGCCTGGGCCTGCTCAGCCGACTGCGCGCCAGCCTGCTGCCCGGCGGCGCCCTGCTGCTGTCGGAAAAGATCCGTTTTCCGGAGACCGAGACCCAGGCCCTGCTCAACGGCCTGCACCTGGACTTCAAGAGAGCCAATGGCTACAGCGAGCTGGAAATCGCCCAGAAACGCACCGCCCTGGAAAACGTCATGCTCACCGACACCCTGGACGAACACCGTGCGCGCCTGCAGGCCGCCGGTTTCACCACCGTCGTGCCCTGGTTCCAATGCCTTAACTTCACCTCCCTGATCGCCCTGCCATGACCCAACCGGCCTATCTCGCTGAACTGCAACGAGCCCTTGTGGATACGCCGCTGGCGGCCTGGTCCCAGTCCCTCGAATCCGTCCTGGCCGCCAAGTACACCCGCGGCCACGGCGATCTGCAGCGCTGGCAGGCCGGCCTCAATGCCCTACCCGATCTCGTCGTCGAGCACTTGGAATTGCGCGACGGATTGCGCCTCGACGGCAGTCTTTCCAGCGAGCAACACCAGGCACTGCGCGACGCCCTGTTGCATCTGCGTCCCTGGCGCAAAGGCCCCTTCCAACTGTTCGACCTGCACCTGGACACCGAATGGCGTTCCGACTGGAAGTGGGATCGGGTAGCCCCGCACCTGGACCTGCAAGGCAAGCGTGTCCTCGACGTGGGCAGTGGCAATGGCTACTACCAGTGGCGCATGCTCGGCGCCGGTGCCAGCACCGTGATCGGCGTGGACCCCAACTGGCTGTTCCACTGCCAGTTCCAGGCCCTGCGGCATTACCTGCCAGACCTGCCCACCTGGCACCTGCCGCTCACCCTCGAAGAACTCCCCGCCCTGGACGGCGGCTTCGATACGGTCTTCTCCATGGGCGTGCTCTACCATCGCCGCTCCCCCATCGATCATCTGCTGGACCTCAGGAACTGCTTAGATAGCGGCGGTGAGCTGGTCCTGGAAACCCTGGTTGTGGCCGGCGACGCCACCACCGTCCTGGTGCCCGAAGACCGCTATGCCCAGATGCGCAACGTCTGGTTCCTGCCCTCCACTGACGCCCTGCAACTCTGGCTACGCCGCGCCGGCTATCGCGACATCCAGCTGGTGGATCTCACACCCACCACGGTCGATGAACAGCGCTCCACGGAATGGATGGGCTTCCAGTCGCTACCGGACTTCCTCCATCCGGACGATCCCCGTCTCACCATCGAAGGCCTCCCCGCCCCCCTCCGCGCCACCCTGATCGCCCGCAAACCCTGAACGCAAAAAGCCCGGCAATGCCGGGCTTTGTCATGTCTTTGCTTGGGTAGGTTGGGCTGAGCGCAGCGAAGCCCAACATCGGGGCTCCACTCTTAAGCCCATATTCTACATAGCGCTCGAGCGTTGGGCTTCGCAGGCTCAGCCCAACCTACATATCTGATGCGGCCATGGCGGTCCGCGATGGCCACAACAGCCCGGCGCAGCCGGGCTGTTGTGGCTCTTGCTCTTGCGGGCTTCAAAGCGGCACCTGGTCCAGCGGCAGCACCCAAGCCTCCGCAGCACCACTCTTAGCGCCCTCTCCCCCCGGAGAGGGCTGGGGTGAAGGCAACCCCGGCCACCTGAGCTGCCGGCTTCGCCCCCAAGCGCTCATAGCGCTCCTAGCGCCCCAGCCAAACTTTTC